>NZ_DASWNM010000044.1:0-32553 GCF_036399255.1 Longimicrobium sp. | reverse complement strand
CCAGCAGCCGCGCCAACGCCATCAACGCGCACGGCCAGGTGGTGGGGTGGGCCCAGACGGCGAGCGGCGCCCGGCACGCCTTTCTGTGGACCCCCGGCGCGGGGATGGTGGACATGGGCACGCTCCCCGTGGTCCCCGACGTGCGGCGCGGCGCCCCCAATCCCGCCCTCTCCAGCAGCGAAGCGCTGGACATCAACGACGCAGGCGAGGCGACCGGCTTTTCGCGCGCCGGCTATCCCGTGCCGTACGCCTTCGTCTGGAACCAGGCAGGCGGATTTCAGATCCTGGGCGACGGCTACGGGAAGGTGATCAACAACCACCGCCAGGTGGCCGGGGGATCCGCGCATCCCACCGAGCCCGTCGGCCTGGCACACAGGGGCCGCTTCTGGCACGACATCGTCCTCTGCGTGGGCCCCGCGGCGGACGCGGGCGGCCCCTACGTGGGCAGTCAGGGCCACGTGATCCTCTTCGACGGCAGCAGAACCGCCAACCCCGACAACGATGCCCTGGTCTTTGCGTGGGACTTCACCGGCGACGGCGTGCCGGACTCCACCGGCATGCAGGTGGGCTTTGCGTACGGGGCCGCCGGCTCGTACAGCGTCCGCCTTTTCGTCACCGACGAGGTGGGCGTCACCCGGTCGGACGACGCAGCGGTCACCGTCACCAGCGGGCCGCCGTCCTGGCCGCGAGCGGTCATCGCGTCGCCGCGGCACGGCCAGTACACCGCTGGCGAGGGAAGCCTGGTGGGGCTGAGCAGCGAGGGAAGCGCGGGCGAGAACGGCGGGCCCCTCCTCTACCGGTGGGAGTTCGGCGACGGCACGTTTGCGCAGAGCCGCTTTCAGGCCACCCCGTTCAACTGGACCAGGGCCTACGCCGACGGTGGCACCTACACGGCGCGCCTGATCGTCTGGGACGCCGCCGGACGCTCCGACACCGCGACCGTCGGGGTGGTGGTGCAGAACACGGCCCCGACGGCCGTTCTCTACGTGCCGACCACCGTGTACGAGAACGCGGACTTCACGGTGGCGCTGAACAGCGCGACCGATTCGTCCAGCGCCGACCGGCGGGCGGGGTTCACCTACAGCTTCGACTGCGGCGCGGGAAGCGGCTACGGTGCGTACGGCGCCTCCGCCACCACCTGCCACTCGCGGGCCGACGACGGCACCCACGTCGTGCGCGCCCGCATCCGCGACAAGGACGGCGCGGTGCGCCAGTACACCCGCACCCTCGTTACGCGCAACGCACGCCCCGTGGTCACCGGGGCCACCATGTCCAGCCACCTGCTCGTCGCGGGCTTCACCGACGCGGGAGCCGAGGATGGGCCGTGGACCTGGGTGGTGCGGTGGGGCGACGGCACGCAGTCGACGCTGAGCGTGAGCACCCCGTCTCCCCATTCGCTCGTGCTTCCGCACGTCCACGCCGGAACCGGCCCCCACACCGTGCGCATCCAGGTTACCGACCGGCAGCTCGCCGCCAGCGCGGTCTACACCCTGATCGTCCCCTAGAGCGTGTTCAAGAATCCGACGCTGCGCATCCAGGCAGATCCACCAGCGCTGTCATTCCGAGGCCCGGCCACGCCGCAGCCTGCTTTCACACCAGAAGTTGCAGGGCCGAGGAATCCCCTGTCGGATTGCTGGAGGGCAGACGCGGTCACCCGTGCTGAACTCGCGGCTACGACACGGGCGGACAGGGCCAGTGCCGGGGCGGTGCGGCGGGGCACCAGCGGCAGACAGTAGATTTCTCGGTCGGCGCGCAGGAGTTCGTGCGAGCCGATGGTGCGGTGTGGCGCCTCCTTCGAAATGACATACGGGCGCGAGCGCAGGGATTCTGAACACACTCCAGGAAAAACCGCACGGAAGCAAAAGAGAGAGGACGCGAAGATCGAATCTCCGCGTCCTCTTTCTTTTCTTCCGCGCCCTCCGCGCGAGACCAGATTCTCGGCCCGATCGTGCATTCCCCCCTGGCCGTCTCGTCCTCATCCCGGGTCCTGAAAAAGAATGGTCGTACAGGGGAACAGAGTCAGACAGAGGAACCGGGATGACACTTCGGCTCGCTTTCCCTGTCTGACCCTGTTCCTCTGTACCCATACAAGCCTGGGTGCACGATGGATTGCGGGATTCGGGATGAGACAGGCCTTTTCAGGCCCCCGCCGCCACCGCCTGCCGCACCTCGACATCCGACGCCTCGCCCCGCCAGCCGGGGATGGCCTCGAACACCCGCAGCGCCAGCTGCACCTTGCCGAAGGGCGCGCTCACCTGCACCCCCTGGATCATGGGCAGCGCCTCGGCCAGCATCTCCTGGGCGATGCGCGTCCCCTCGTCGGTGCCGCGATCCTTGCCCTCGGCGCTGGCGATGCGCATGCGCGCCAGCACCGGCTCGGGCACCACCACGCCGGGCACCTCGTTGGCCAGGAACTCGGCGTTGCGGGCGGAGACCAGCGGCCACACCCCCGCGATCACCGGAATGCGCAGCCCGTCCTTTTCGATGCGGCGGACGAAGCGCTCCAGCTGCGCCAGGTCGAACACCGGCTGGGTGATGCAGTACTCCGCCCCCGCCTCCACCTTCCAGTAGAAGCGCCGCATCTCGTTCTCGAAGTCCTCGGCCCCCGGGTTCACGCCGACCCCGACGACGAACTGCGTGGGCTCGCCCAGCGCGTTGCCGCCGGGGTCCAGCCCCCGGTTCAGCCGCGAGACCAGGTTGGTCAGGCCGATGGCGTCGATGTCGAAGACCGCCGTGGCGTCCGGGTACGGCCCCATCTTGGGCGGGTCGCCGGTGATCAGCAGCAGGTTGCGCAGCCCCAGCGCCTGCGCGCCCAGCAGGTCCGACAGCATCCCCAGCAGGTTGCGGTCGCGGCAGCAGTAGTGCACCACCGCCTCGATCCCCACCCGCTGCTGGATGAGCACCGCCGTGGCCAGCGCGCCCATGCGCGACTGCGCCCGCGGCCCGTCGGGCACGTTCACGCCGTCCACCCCCGCCGCCTTCAGCAGCCGCACGCCGTCCAGCATGGCGTCGGGATTGCTGCCGCGCGGCGGGACGATCTCCACCGTGGTCAGGAACTCGCCCGCGGCCAGCTTGCGCCCCCAGCTGGATCGCTCGGCCAGCGGCGCCGGCTCGCGGGTGACGGCCCCCTCGCCGTCCCCCGCCTCCACCGCGATGCGCGGCTCCGACGCGGGCGAGAGCATGCGCACCGCGCCCGCCATGGCCGCCACGTGCTCCGGCGTGGTGCCGCAGCACCCGCCCACGAAGCGCACGCCTTTGCGGATCATCCGCGCCGCGTAGCTGGCCATGTACTCGGGCGAGGCCATGTACATGGTGCGCCCCTCCACCTCGCGCGGGAGCCCCGCGTTGGGCTGCATGGACACCGGCCGGTCGGTGGTCCCCAGCAGCCGGTCCGCCGCGTTCAGCATGGCGCTGGGCCCCACGCTGCAGTTGAGGCCCACCACGTCCGCGCCCCACTCGGCCAGCCGCTCCGAGATGAGCGCCGCGTCGCTGCCGTACGCCGTGCGGCCGTCCTCGCGAATCACCATCTGCGCCACGATGGGGAGCTGCGACGCGTCGCGCACGCCCAGGATGGCCTGGTGGATCTCTTCGAGGTCCGCGAAGGTTTCCAGGATGAAGAGGTCCACGCCCCCGTCCGCCAGCGCCGCCGCCTGCTCGCGAAAGATGCCGCGGGCCTCGTCGCGCGCCGTGGGGCCGTAGGGCTCGATGCGCAGCCCCAGCGGCCCGATGGCGCCCGCCACGTACACGCGCTCGCCCGCCGCGTCGCGGGCAAGGCGGGCGGCGGCCACGTTGATCTCGTGCAGGCGGTCGTCCAGGCCGTGGCGGGCCAGCTTGGGGCGGCTGGCGCCGTAGGTGTTGGTCTCGATGATCTCCGCGCCCGCCTTTACGTAGGCGCGGTGAACGTCGCGCACCAGGTCGGGCTGGGTGAGCGAAAGCTCGTCGTAGCAGCGGTTGATGTATACGCCCCTGGCGTACAGCATCGTCCCCATGGCCCCGTCGAACAGGTGGGGACGGCCGTCCGCCAGCAGCCGGCGAAAGTCGCGCATCGGTCTTCTTTCACGTTTGACGGGCGCCCCCGTCACCCAAGGGCCCCCCTAGTACACCAGCGGCCGCTTGTCGTGGGTGGGCACCACCCACAGCACGTGGCCCTGCCGGTCCAGCCCGATCTCGGTGGCCCCGTCGTCGGGGACGCACCCCTGGCCCCTGGGATACACCCAGCGCGCCACCGTGGCGCGCCGCAGCCGGTTCAGCTCCTCGTCCATCGTGGGGCGCGGCGTGCCGGACTCGAACTGCGCCTCGAGGTGCGCCAGGTTGCTTGCCTGGCAGCGGTGCGGCGGCGCGCCCAGCAGCTTTGCCACCGACGCCGAGTCGTCGCCCACGGCGACCTGCGTGGCCCTTCCCTCGCGCCGGCTTCCCCCGAACAGAAGTGCTCCCAGCACCACCAGCAGCCCGATGGCGAGGATGGCGAGGCTCACCATGCGCGACTTGCGTTTGTGCGTGCGCAGCGCCTGGTCGATCCGGGCGTCATACGCGTCGTACGGGTTGGCGATACGGTCCTCCTGCGGCGGAGCCGGCGTGCGGCGGTGTGAAATCCGATGCAAACGGTTGCGTGTCTGCATGTTTCCTGCCGCACGGCGCCCCGCCTGCGCTCAAGCCCCGCCTGCCGCCCGCATCGCGGGCCGGGGACGGGCTCGGGAACGGGCTCGACGAATTGCATCGAACCGCGCCCGCCGGGGTGCCCCTCCCCCGGCCCCTCCCCGTTCGTTCCTCACGGAGAGGGGAGAATTCGATCCCGCTCCGGATGGGTTCGGGCTGCGCCGGCGGGCGCCCCCTCCGGCTCGCTTAGGCTCGCCACCTCCCCCAAAACTGCTGGGGGAGGTTGGGGGTGCCGACGGGTACGTGGCTCGACGAAAGGCATCGCACTGCGCCCGACAGGGGTGCCCCTCCCCCGGCCCCTCCGCGTGCGTTCCTCACGGAGAGGGGAGAATTCGATCCCCCTCCGGATGGGTTCGGGCTGCGTCCGCGGGCGCCCCCACCGGCTCGCGTAGGCTCGCCACCTCCCCCAAAACAGCTGGGGGAGGTTGGGGGTGCCGACGGATACGTGGCTCGACGAATTGCATCGAACTGGCGCCGGCGGGGTGCCCCTTCCCCGGCCCCTCCCCGTTCGTTCCTCACGGAGAGGGGAGAATTCGATCCCCCTCCGAAGAGCCTTTCGAGCGCGTCACCTCTCCCCCGCGCAGTTTGCGGGGGAGAGGCCGGGAGAGGGGGCCGCCCACCATCCCGCTCCACCCCTTCCGAAGCACCCCGCCCCTGCCCCACAACCAACCTCCCCCAAACTAGGGGCAGGTGCGAGCCAAAGCGAGCGGAGGGGGCGCCCGCGGGTCGCACCGAGCCCCCCCTACCTCCCTACCTCACCCCTTCACCCCTTCACCCTTCACGTGCTGAAGTACTTCGCCGCCGGATGATGCACCACCAGCGCGGCCGTCGATTGCTCCGGGTCCAGCTGGAACCCCGCCGTCAGCCCCACCCCAATGGTCTCCTTCACGGGCAGGATGCGGAACAGCGTCTCGTGCTGCTCCACGTCCGGGCACGCGGGGTATCCCCAGCTGTAGCGCAGTCCGCGCTCGCCCTCCAGCCCCAGTTCCTGACGCACCCGGCGGTTCACGTACTCGGCCGTGCCCTCCGCCGTCTGCACGCTGAAGCCGTGCAGGAAGTAGCCTTCGCTGTAGTCGCCGCCCTGGTTGCGGCGCTCGATGAACTCCGCCGCGCGGTCACCGCTGGTCACCACCTGCAGCGGCAGCACGTCCTGCGGCCCGTCGCCGTTCAGCGGACGGAAGTAGTCCGCCAGGCACAGCTCCTCGCGGTCCTCCTGCCGCGGAAACTCGAAGCGGCCGATCTCCTTGCTCCGGTCCGCCGGGTCGAACACCACCACCGCGTCGCCGTCGCGCCCCGCCGGGAAGTAGCCGTACACGGCCTTGGGGCTCAGCCAGCGCTGCGTGCGCGCCTCGCGGGTGTAGCGCGCCAGCCGCGGCTCGAAGTCCTCGCGGACGATGCGGTCCCACTCGTCGCCCTTGAGGTTGCGGGCGCCCCACTGCATGCGGTACAGCGTGTTGCGGTCGATGCACTCCACCACGTCGTCCAGCGGAATGCCCAGCAGCGTCTTCCATCCCCAGAACGGCGGCGTGGGCACGTCCGCGGGCGCCACCGCGGGGTTCGCGCGGCTGGCCGGGCGCATCCCGCCGGCGCTTGCCTTGCGCGCCTCGTACTCCGCCTGGCGCCGCAGCATCTCCTCGTTGTGGGCGCGGATGAACGCCTCGCCGTCCTCCGCGACCAGGCGGTCCATCGTGTCCAGCCCCTCGAAGGCGTCCTTGCAATAGAACATCCCGCTGGGATACGGCTCCGCCGCCCCCACCAGCGCCGCGGAGCGGACGAAGCTGGGGTTGATGGCCGCGCCGCCGACGAGCAGCGGATACTTCAATCCGCGGCGAAAGAGCTCCTGCGCCGCCAGCGGCATCTGCTTGGAGGTCGAGACCAGAAGCGCGCTCAGGCCGATGGCGTCGGCGCCCACCTCCTCCGCCTTTTCGAGGATGGTGTTGACGGGCACCTGCTTGCCCAGGTCGAACACCGTGTAGCCGTTGTTGGTGAGGATGGTGTTCACCAGCGACTTGCCGATGTCGTGCACGTCGCCGTACACGGTGGCCAGCACCACCTTGCCCTTGGTCTGCCCCTCGGCCTTTTCCAGGTACTGCTCCAGCCGCGCCACGGCCTTCTTCATCACCTCGGCGCTCTGCAGCACGAAGGGAAGGATGAGCTCGCCCGCGCCGAACTTGTCGCCCACTTCCTTCATCGCCGGCAGCAGCACCTGGTTCAGCACCGGCACCGCGCCCTGGTTCTTCACCGCCGCGTCGATCAGCTCCTCGAGCCCGTCCTTCTTGCGGTGCAGGATCTTCCAGTGCAGCGCGGCCTCGGGCGTCATGTCCGCGGTGGGATCGGCGGCGGACTCGATCTCGCCGCTCTTGCCCTCGTAGTGGGCGATGAACGCCGCCAGCGGGTCGTGCTCCTCGGTGCGGCGGTCGAAGATCAGGTCGTCCGCCAGCCTGCGCTCGGTCTCGTCGATCTCGAAATACGGCTTTACGTGCGCGGGGTTGATGATGGCCGTGTCCAGCCCCGCCTCGACGCAGTAGTGCAGGAACACCGAGTTCAGCACCGCCCGCGCGTGCGGGGAGAGGCCGAACGAGACGTTCGATACGCCCAGCGTGGTCAGCACGCCGGGAAGCTCGCGCTTGATGGCGCGGATCCCCTCGATCGTCTCCACGGCGGACCGGCGGAACTCCTCGTCGCCGGTCGCGAGGGTGAAGGTGAGGGCATCGAAGATCAGCGCGTCGGGCGCCAGGCCGAACTCGCGGACGGCGATGTCGTGGATCTTTCGCGCCGCTTCCAGTTTGGTCTCGGCCGTCTTGGTCATCCCCCCCAGGTCGCGGTCGATGGTCAGCGCCACCACCGCCGCCCCGTGCGCCGCCACCGCGGGGAGCACCGCGTCGATGCGCTCGCGGCCGTTCTCGAGGTTGATGGAGTTGACGATGGCGCGCCCCGGCGACTGCTCCAGCGCCGTGCGGATGACGTCGGCCTCGGTGCTGTCGATGCACAGCGGCGCCTCGACCCCCTGCGACAGCAGCTTGACCACGGTGCGCATCTGCGCCCCCTCGTCCTGCCGCTCCGTCAGCGCCACGCACACGTCCAGCACGTGCGCGCCGCTCTCCGTCTGCTCGCGCGCCACGTCCAGGATGCCGTCGTAGTCGTCCGCCAGCAGCAGGCGCTTGACCTTGCGGCTACCCTGCGCGTTCACCCGCTCGCCGATCATCGTGGGTGCCGGCACCTGGACCAGGTCGGTGGCGCGGATGCCGGAGGACAGGCGCGGCACGTACTCCACCGTGCGCTCCTTCGGTTTCACGGTGCGGATGCGCTCCACCAGCTCGCGGATGTGCTCCGCCGTGGTCCCGCAGCACCCGCCCACGATGGAGACGCCGTGCTCGCGGACGAACTCCTCCATCTGGTCCGCGAAGGGGGTGGACTGCAGCGGATAGACCGCGCAGCCGCCCTCGTTGTGCGGGATCCCCGCGTTGGGAATGCAGCTGATGGGAAGCCGGCTGTTCTCGCCCAGGTAGCGGATGGCCTGCCGCATGTGCTCGGGGCCGGTGCTGCAGTTGAGGCCGATGACGTCGGCCCGCAGCGACTCCAGCGTCACCATGGCCGCCGCGATGTCGGTCCCCAGCAGCATCCGCCCGGACGTGTCCAGCGTCACCTGCACCTGCAGCGCGACGGGCCGCCCCGCCGCGGCGATGGCCTCTCGGCAGCCGAAGATGGCGGCCTTGACCTCGAGGATGTCCTGCGAGGTCTCGATCAGCAGCACGTCCACCCCGCCCTCCACCAGCGCCGCCGCCTGCTCGGCGAACACCGGCACCAGCTCGCCGAAGCTGACGTTGCCCAGGGTGGGATCGCTGGCCGACGGCAGGTAGCCGCTGGGGCCGATGGAGCCGGCGACGAAGCGCGGCCGCCCGTCCCGCGCGGCGAAGCGGTCGGCGACGGAGCGGGCCAGGCTGGCGGCGGCCACGTTGATCTCGCGGACGCGGTCCTGCAGCGCGTACTCGCGCAGGGTCAGGCGGTTGGAGCGAAAGGTGTCCGTCTCCAGCACGTCGCACCCGGCCTCCATGAACGACGCGTGGATCTCGCCGATCACGTCGGGGCGGGTGATGACCAGGTAGTCGTTGCACCCCTCCAGCGCCTGCCCCCCGAAGTCGTCGGGGGTAAGGTCGTAGCGCTGAATGCTGGTGCCCATGGCGCCATCGAACACCAGCACGCGGTCCTGGAGCGCGGCAAGGTACGGCGAGCGGCTGCTGTCCATCGGTCTCGACTGGTGCATAAACGAAAAAACCCCGCGCTCGGGTTCGGAGTGCGGGGCGAAAACTCGCTGGATCGGCTGTCCGATGATCGGGCTCCGGTCCATCCCGACTCTTTAGCGTTTTTAACGAGGCGCAAGCGGTCGCGCAAATCCCCTCGGCACGCGGACTTGGTGCGTGCAGGTGCCAATCTATCGCCTTGCCCGGATCGCGCAAGGGGCGGCGGGTGCGGCGGAGCACGGCGAAGGGACACGACGGGAGAAACGGCGGGAGAATACAGGGATTGACGCAAGGACGCCGGGGGACAAGGGAGCCGGCCCCGGTTCGTCCAGGGACCGGCTCTCTGACCGGGCTCAGTCGGCGGTTGCGGGTCCTCCCCAGCACGCGCACGTCTTCATCCCGTACCAGTAGTCGCAGGCTCCCGTGTAGCCTTCCCCCCACGCGTCCCGGCAGCCCTCCGCGCACCAGAAGTCATTCTCCCATGTGCAGTACGGCGCCTCACAGAACTCGGGATCATTCATCGAGCACCCCGGATTGCTGGTGGGAGCGGCGAACGCCTGAGTGGCGCCAAACCCGATGGCACCCGCCATCAGCGATCCAAAGATACGGCGGGCGAACACGCGGTGCTCGAGCCTCATGGGTCCCCTCCCCTTCCGCGATTAGATGCTGCAGGTGCCTGGATCAGGAGTGAGAGTAAGCGCCCCTGGCAGGGCAAGCAATCATCCTTTCCATGGATGCACCTCTTTTGGCGGTTTCCAACATTGCGTGCCGCGGTACGCTCAAACCAGGCGACCTATCCCCGGTACCCACACCGTCACTTACGAGGCGCACGATGAAGATCGAGCTGAACCTGGAGATGCTGTCGGTGGATTCGTTCGAAACGGGCCACGCGGACGCTGCGTTGCGCGGGACCATCCACGCGCGCGAGGCCGACCCCACGCGCAACTGCAACACCAACAACCCGTTCTGCCAGGTGCCGTCCGTCTACGAGGTGTGCCCCATCAGCGACGTGGAGTGTTCCTGAACGGTCCTGGCCTTTGTACGAAATCCTGAAACAGACTTGTTCTCACACAGAGGGCACAGAGGAACAAGAACTCCGTGCCCGCCGTGCCCTCCGCGTGAGGCGCTCTGCTGAAGTCCGGCAATCAGCCGTCCGCAGCACGCGGCAGATCGCACCACAGCAGTTCCGTGCCATCCGGCGCAAGGCACAGGAGCGCGTCCGGGTAGAGGGCGAGCACGGCGCCGGGCGCATGGGGCATCAGCACCGGATCCTCCCCCACGCGCCACAGGAAGGAGCCGTCCACGCTCGTCCCCCACGCCAGCGGCGCCTGGCCGCAGGGTACCACGCCGGAAAAGAAGGCGTACGTCCGCCGGTGCGGCGGGCGCATCAGGCAGTCGTGCCGCGCGCCGGTCGCGGGATCCAGCGCCACCAGCCCCATGCCGTAGCCGTGCAGCACGAACAGGTGCTGGTGCCCCCACGGCCGCACCAGGTACGTGGGATCGTACACCATCGGCCCAAACCTGCGCGTTTCGCCTCGGCAGCGGCGGACGTCGACGTCGGACTCGACGAGGTGCGTCAGCACTTCGCCGTACAGCGCCGCCGCCAGCCAGAACGTCTCCTCCCCCTCCAGCAGCGTCTCGCCCTCACGCGGATGCACGGCGATGCCGTCCACGTGGTCCAGGTAGACCCACTCCACCTCGCCCGACGCGTTGTCCGCGAGGTGGAACGAGGGCGTCTCGCGCCACGATGGAATCGTAGCATCCAGGTCCATGGCCGTGCCCCGCTCCTGTTCCAGCCGGATGACCCAGCGCCCGCCCGGGCTCAGGCACATCGCCCCTTCCCGAAGCACCCAGAGCTCCGCCAGCACATCGCCGGAGGGAACCGCGTGCACCCGCGCCTGGTCCGTCCACACCAGCAGCCGGTCCAGCGACGCCGAGCCGGACAGGTCGTGCAGGTCCCACCCTTTCCCGTCCGCACGCCGCGGGACCGTGATGGGGACGGGCCTCGCGTCGCACGTGCGCCGCCCGGGGTCGATCTCCAGCCGCCACAGGCTTCCGGAGCGCTCCGCGATGGCCACGATGCGCCGCCCGTCGCGCCGGACGCAGGCGTGGGCGCTGGTCAGGGGCTCCGGCAGCGGAACGCGGCGGGTGACGGGCAGGTGAGGCATGCGGTGCGCGGAGAGGAGGTTTGGGGGTCAGGACGAGGAGGAGTTATCACTCGAGCCGAAACAACGTCAACACCCGACGGTGGCTCCGGTCTTCGCACCCGCGGTTCGATCAACTTGGGATCACCCAATTCGGCAAGAACATCATCACGCGGACGGAGCAGGGGAAGCAGAGATCCGCTCCGCTTCCCTTGCGCGAGCCAGGGCGTTGGGCGGGTTCGGGATCGAGGATGGACACCGGATGGAAAACGATGCAGCCCCGGCGCGCCATTGCGCCGGGGCTGCATCGTACCTGCCTGCTGTACGCCGTCCGCGGATCAGTTGTCGCGCTCGCGGTCGGCTTCGGCGCGGGCGCGGGCCGCTTCGGCACGGGCACGCGCGGCCTCGGTGCGGGCGCGGGCCGCCTCGGCGTGGGCTTCGGCGCCGTGGCGGTGCGCTTCGGCGCGGGCACGATCCGCCTCGGCACGGTGGGCGTGGGCCTCGGCGCGAGCCCGCTCGGCGTGGCCGTGTGCTTCCGCCGCGTGGCGATGCGCCTCGACGCGGGCACGGTCCACCTCGGCGCGGACTTCCGCGCCGTGGGCGTGGGCTTCGGCGCGAGCACGCCCGGCGTGGGCGTGCGCCTCCGCCGCGTGGCAGTGGGCTTCGGCGCGGGCGCGGTCCACTTCGGCGCGGACTTCCGCGCTGTTGACGTGGGCGTGCGCTTCGGCGCGGGCGCGGTCCGCCTCGGCACGGTGGGCGTGGACCTCGGCGCGGGCACGCTCGGCGTGCGCATGCGCCGCGTCCGCGTGGCGGTGCGCCTCGGCGCGGGCACGGGCGGCGTGCTCGTGGGCCTCGGCCACGTGGCGGCGCGCTTCGGCACGGGCGCGGGCGGCATCGGCGCGGGCGTGCTCCGCATCCCGCTGTGTGGCCGGCGGCGCGACCTGCGCGGCGAGGGACGCGGGCGCGGCGGCAAGCGCCAGAGAAAGGATCCAGTAGGACTTCATCAGTAAGCCTCCATCAAGGGTATCGTGTCCGCGAGACACCGTTGCGGGCTCCAACGCCCATGGGTGTCGTCCGTTAGTTGCTTCTGCCCGCCGGGATGGTTTGCCCGTCCCGATTTTTCCTAATCATCTGCCCATGAACGGTGCGAGCCCCGGCGCCCGTCGAGGGGCCGGGGCTGTCCGCGGAGCTCAGGGCGTGCGATCGTCGCGGCGGTCCTCACGGCGGTCGCGGCGGTCCTCGCGCCGGTCGCGCACGTCTTCCCGGCGGTCGCGACGGTCCTCACGACGGTCGCGGATGCCGCCCTGGTAGCGCCGGTCGCGGCGGTCCTCGCGCCGGTCACGCACGTCTTCGCGGCGGTCGCGCACGTCCTCGCGGCGATCACGCACGTCCTCCATCCGGTCGCGATGGCGGACAACCCGCCGCGCCGCGATCACGGCGTGACGGCGGGCGTGCTCGGAGCGCGCAACCACGGCGTGGCGGCGGGCGTGCTGGGCATGGCGCCTGGCCACCACGACGTGGCGGCGGACCGCGGTCCGGGCGTGGCGGCGGGCGGAGGCGGCGGGGTGCCGCGCGTGCACCGCGCGCTCGCGGGCCCGCACCACGTGGCGGCGCGCGTGCTGAACGCGGTGGCGGGCGTGCTCGGCGCGCTCGCGGACGGCGCGCTGCTCTACGGTGGCGGCGGGCGGGGCCACCACCTGCGCCAGCAGCGGCGCGGGCGCGGCGGCGAGCGCCAGGGCGAACATCCAGTGGGCCTTCATGGGAGCCTCTCCAGGGTGGGAACGTCGATGGATGCGACACCGCCGAGCGGCGTCATCTCCACAGTACAGCGCCCCGGCGACGTTCGTTGGGACTCCGGGAGCTTCCTCGTCATCCCCCATGAACCCCTGGCTCCGCTCACCTTGAACGTGGAGTGGATGGATGGTTCTCAAGATCGCGCATCAGGTGGTGCGGATGGCTCGTTCTCGCGCGCTCCCTGAGCCTGAGAGTGTGTTTAAGAATCCGACGCTGCACATCCAGGCAGATCTACCAGCGCTGTCATTCCGAGGCCCGGCCACGCCATAGCCTGCTTTCACACCAGAGGCTGCAGGGCCGAGGAATCTACTGTCGGATTGCTGGAGGGCAGACGCGGTAGCCCGTGCCTGCTTCGCGGCTACGACACGGGCGGACAGGGCCAGTGCCGGAGCGGTGCAGCGGGGCACCAGCAGCAGACAGTAGATTTCTCGGTCGGCGCGCCGGATTTCGTGCGAGCCGATGGTGCGGTGTGGCGCCTCCCTCGAAATGACAGACCGGCGCGAGCGCAGGGATTCTTGAACACCCTCTCAGGCGCTCGTCTGGCCGCCGGGGCTCGCTGAACCGTAGCTCTTTTTCGAAACGGGAGGGCGCACGCCCCGCGCAGACCCCTTCCGCCGCGCCGTCGTGCCCACGACGAAGCCCGAAGCGGCCCCCTTTCATCGGTCCACGTCCACCGGGGGCGGGATCCTCGTTTATCGCCCGGCTTCCGCTGGACCCCGATCCCGAGCCTGCCTTCCGTCGGCTGCACGACGGCGGGGGGGACCCGTTCTGCCCGGGTGCCTGAAACGGCCCCGGGACGCGTTCCGCTGGCTGGACAGGGCCGCCCGTGCCGTGTCCCGCGATCCGGGCGGACCCACCTTCCGCACCACACGACCGACCACTGATCCGATGAGCAATCTTTCCTGGAGTCCGGCCATCCAGCTTGCGGCGGGCGTGAAGATCGTAGGGCGCGGCGCGGACACCGTGGAAGACGCGTATCCGCTCACGTGGATGCAGCAGGCGATGCTGCTGCACGGCCGGCGCGACCCGGGGCTGTACCTGCAGCAGTACCTCTGCACCCTGCGCGAGCCGCTGCGCGCCGCGGAGTTCCGCGCCGCCTGGCAGCGCCTGGCGGCCCGTCATCCCATCCTGCGCACCTCCTTTCACCCGGACGCCGCGCCCGAGCCCCTGCAGGTGGTGCACGGGGAGGTGGACGTGCCCTGGAGCGAGCACGACTGGCGCGATCGGACGGAGGAGGAGCAGGACGAGGCGATGCGGGCGTTTCTGCGGGACGACCGCGCCACGCCGTTCCGCCCGGAGGAGGCACCCCTGTCGCGCTTTGCCCTCTTCCGGATGGAAGACGAGGTGTACGTGCTGGTGTGGACGTCGCACCACGCGCTGATCGACGGCCGCTCGCGGCGCATCCTGCTGCGCGAGGTGTTCGAAGCGTACGAGGCGGCGCTCGGCGGGCGGGAGCTCGCGCCCGCCGCGCGAACGCCCTTCGGCGGGTACGTCCGGTGGCTGCGCGAGGCGGAGCCGGCAGACTCGCGGGCGTTCTGGGAAGAGGAGCTGCGCGGCTTCGAGGGCCCCAACGAGCTCGTGCGGGACGGGGGCGGCGGCGGGCTCGAGCGGGAGCGCTACCGCTTCGAGCTCCCGGACGGGCTTGCGATCGGGCTGCGGCTGCTGGCGCAGCGCGAGGAGATCACCCTCAACACCGTGCTGCAGGGGGGCTGGGCCCTCCTGCTGGGCCACTACACCGGTGACGACGACGTGATGTTCGGGGCCACGCGGATGTGCCGGCGGGGCGGCTTTCCGGGGCTGGAGGAGGTCGTGGGGCTGCTCGTCAACACCGTCCCGGTGCGGGTGCGCCTGGACCGGGCCAGGCCCGTACGCGACTACCTGGACCAGGTGCGGGCCCTGTGGGTGCGTATGCGCCCGCACGAGCGCACGCACCTGGCCCGCATCCAGGAGTGGCGCGGGTCCGCCGGCGGGGCGCCGCTCTTTCAGTCCGTCTTCGGCTTCGAGAGCGAGACGGCGCAGGAGGGGCTGCACCGCCTGGGCGAGGGGTGGTGGCGCCGCGGCTTCGACCTGCTGCAGTGGACCGGATACCCGCTGGCGGTGGTGGCGCACGGCGGGGAGCGCATCTCGGTGGAGGTGGTGTACGACCCCGCCCTCTTCACCCGCGAGGCCATCCTGCGGATGGAGGGACACTTCTCCCGGATCCTGCGCGCCTTCGCCGAGGACGCCGGGCAGCCGCTGGGGCGCATCGGAATCCTGTCTCACGGGGAGCGGCGCCACCTGCTGGACGGGCTGAACCCGCCCGCCCGGGCCACCGCGGAGTGCGCGCCGATCCACGTCCTGCTGCGGGCGCAGGCGGAGCGCACGCCGGACGCGGCCGCCCTCGTCTTCGGCGGCGGATCGCTTACCTACGGCGAGCTGGAGTGGCGCTCCAACCAGCTGGCGCGCCTCCTCGCGCGCCACGGCGCAGGACTGGAAACGCGAGTCGGGGTGTGCATGGAGCGGTCGCCGGAGCTGGTGATCGCCCTGGCCGCCATCCTCAAGGCCGGGGGCGCCTTCGTGCCACTGGACCCCGAGAACCCGCGCGACCGCCTGGCCTTCGTGCTTCGCGACGCGGGCGTCTCGCTCCTCCTGTGCAACGCGCAGCTGGCCGAGCGGCTGCCGGCGGACGGCCCCCCCCGCCTGGTCGCGGAGCCGGGGTGGGCGCAGGCCGCGGGGGAGAGCGCGGAGCCGGTGGGCGGACGGGTGCCTTCGCACGCGCTGGCGTACGTGATGTACACCTCCGGGAGCACCGGCACACCCAAGGGGGTGGCCGTGGAGCACCGCGGCGTCGTGCGCCTGGTGCGCGGCGCGGCCTACGCGGCGCTGGGCCCGGACGAGGTGATCCTGCAGGCGGCGCCCGTCTCGTTCGACGCGTCCACGCTGGAGATCTGGGGCGCGCTGCTGAACGGCGGCCGGCTGGTGCTGCCGCCGGCCGGGACGCTGTCGCTGGAGGCGTTGGGACGCGCCGTCGTCCAGCACGGCGTGACCACGCTGTGGCTGACGGCCGGCCTGTTCCAGGTGATGGTGGACGAGCAGCTGGAGGCGTTCGCGGGGGTGCGGCAGCTGCTGACCGGCGGCGACGTGGTCCCCGTGACGCAGGCGGCCAGGATCCGCGCGCGCTTTCCCGGGCTGCGGCTGATCAACGGATACGGACCCACCGAGAACACCACCTTCACCTGCTGCCACACGGTTCCCGCGGAATGGAGCGGGGGGCCGATCCCCATCGGCGCCCCCATCGGCGGCACCCGCGTCTACCTGCTGGACGACGTGCTGCGGCCGGTCCCGGTGGGGGTGCCGGGCGAGCTGTACGCGGGCGGCACGGGGGTGGCCCGCGGCTACGTGGCCCGCCCCGGGACCACGGCGGAGCGCTTCGTCCCCGATCCGTTCGCGGGCGTACCGGGTGCGCGCATGTACCGCACGGGCGACCGCGCGCGCTGGCGGCCCGACGGCGCGGCAGAGTTCCTGGGCCGCCGCGACGGGCAGGTGAAGATCCGCGGGCTGCGCATCGAGACGGGAGAGATCGAGGCGGCGCTGCGCGGGCTTCCCGGCGTGGGCGAGTGCGTGGTGGCCGTGCGCGAGGACGCGCCGGGCGAGAAGCGGCTGGCGGCGTACGTCACGGGCGGCGCCGACGCGGAGGCGCTGCGCGCCTCGCTGCGCGGGCGGCTGCCGGAGTACATGGTTCCCGGGGCGTTCGTCCGGCTGGACCGGCTTCCCCTGAACGCCAACGGAAAGGTGGACCGCAGGGCCCTCCCGGCGCCGGAGCGCGGGCCCGGCGACGAGCGGCGCACCGCGCCGCGCACCCCGGTGGAGGAGGTGCTGGCGGGGGTGTGGGCCGCGGTGCTGGGCATGGACCGCGTGGGCGTGGAGGAGCGCTTCTTCGAGCTGGGCGGCCACTCGCTGCTGGCCATGCGGGTGCTTTCCCGCGTGCGGGAGCTGTTCGGGGTGGAGCTGCCGGTGCGCGCGATGTTCGACGGCGCCACGGTGGCGGCGATGGCGGAGCGGGTGGAGGAGATGCGCCGCTCGGCGGCGCCCGGGCTTCCGCCCGTGGCGCCGGTGGCGCGCACGGAGCCGCCGCCGCTCTCGTTCGCGCAGGAGCGGCTGTGGTTCCTGGACCGGCTGGAGGGCGCGAGCGCGCTGTACAACGTCCCCGTCGCGCGGCGGCTTTCCGGCGCGCTGGACGCGGCGGCGCTGGAGCGGGCCCTGGGGGGGATCGTACGCCGGCACGAGGCGCTGCGCACCACCTTCCGCGAGGTGGACGGCCTGCCGGTGCAGGTGATCGCCCCGTACGGCGGCTTCGTGCTGCCGGTGGCGGACCTGTCGGGGCTGGGCGGGGAGGAACGCGAGGCGGAGGCGGCCCGGCGCACGGCGGACGACGCGGCGCGGCCGTTCGACCTGCACGCGGGCCCGCTCTTTCGCGCCACCCTGCTGCGGCTGGGGAGCGGCGACCACCTGCTGCTGCTCTGCATGCACCACGCGGTGACGGACGGGTGGAGCATGGGCGTGCTGTTCCGCGAGCTGTCGGCGCTCTACGGCGCCTGCCGCGACGGCGGGGAGCCCTCGCTCCCCCCGCCGGCGGTGCAGTACGCCGACTACGCCGCGTGGCACCGCCGCGTGCTCTCCGGGCCCCTGCTGGAGCGGCAGCTGGCCTGGTGGCGCGAGCGGCTGGCGGGCGCCCCGGAGCTGCTGGAGCTGCCCACGGACCGGCCCCGGCCGGCGGCGCGCACCCACCGCGGCGCGTACGAGCGCATCGAGCTGGACGGCGGGCTGCTGGCGCGGCTGGAGGCCGTGGGCCGGCGCCAGGGCGCGACGCTCTACATGGTGCTGCTGGGCGCCTTCCAGGCCCTGCTCTCCCGGTACACGGGAAGCGGGGACGTGGTGGTGGGGAGCCCGGTGGCGGGGCGGACGCGGAAGGAGGTGGAGGACGTGATCGGCCTCTTCGTCAACACGCTGGCGATGCGGACGGACCTGTCGGGCGATCCCTCGTTCGCGGAGCTGCTGCGGCGGGTGCGCGAGGGAACGCTGGGCGCCTTCGAGCACCAGGACGTGCCCTTCGAGCGGCTGGTGGCGGAGCTGCGGCCGGAGCGCTCCCTGGGGCACGCCCCGATCGTCCAGGTTTCGTTCGTGCTGCAGGACGGCGGGCAGGGGGACGGCGGCCTGGAAGGGCTGCGCGTGGAGGAGGTGGAGACGCACTCCGGCACCGCCAAGTTCGACCTGGCCCTGAGCCTGGAGGCGGGCACGGACGGCCTGCACGGCAGGCTGGCCTACAGCACGGACCTGTTCGAGCGGCCCACCATCCGGCGGATGGCGGGGCACCTGGAGGCGGTGCTCCGGCAGGTGGCCGGCGACGCGGAGGTCCGCCTTTCCGGCCTGCGGCTGATGGGCGGGGCGGAGCGGGCGCGGGTGGTGGGGGAGTGGAGCGGAAGGACGGTGCCCGGCCCGGACCGGAGTGTCCACGCGCGCTTCGCGGCCCAGGCGGAGCGCACGCCCGGCGCGGTGGCGGTCGAGTCCGGCGGGGGCTCGCTGACGTACCGGGAGCTCGACCTGCGCGCCAACCGCCTGGCGCGCCGGCTGCGCGCGCTGGGCGTGGGGCCGGAGGTGCGGGTGGGGGTGTGCCTGGACCGCTCGGCCGAGCTCGTCGTCTCGCTGCTGGCGGTGCTCAGGGCCGGCGGGGCGTACGTCCCCGTGGACCCCGGCCACCCCGCCGATCGCATCGCCTACGTCCTGGAGGACTCCGCCGCCGACTTCGTGCTGACGCACTCCCGCCTCGCCGGGCGCATCCCGCCGGCCGGGGCCCGGCGCATCGCCGTCGACGAGGTGGAGGCGGAGGGCGAAGACGCGGCGCCGCTGGCGGACGCGGGCGCCGGGATGCAGGCGCTGGCCTACGTCATCTACACCTCCGGATCGACGGGGCGGCCCAAGGGCGTGGGCGTTCCGCACGGGGCGCTCGCCAGCCACATGGCCTGGATGCAGCGCGCCTTTCCGCTGGACGCGGCCGACCGCGTGCTGCAGCGGACCCCGGTGGGCTTCGATGCCTCCGTCTGGGAGTTCTGGGCGCCGCTGCTGGCGGGCGCCACCCTGGTGCTGGCCGGCGCCGAGGAGCACGGCGACCCCGCGCGGATCCTGCGCGCGGTCGCCGGGCGGGGGATCACGGTCCTCCAGCTCGTCCCCTCGCTGCTGGCGGCGGTGCTGGACGAGGCCGGCGGGGAGCGGCGCACCGCGCTGCGCCGCCTGTTCTGCGGCGGCGAGGCGCTTCCGGCGGAGCTGGCGCGGCGCGCCCGCGCGGCGCTGGGCGCCGAGGTGGTGAACCTGTACGGCCCCACCGAGGTGTGCATCGACGCCACCTTCGCCGTGCACGGCGCCGCGGACCGCGCGGCGACGGTGCCGATCGGCGTCCCGGTGGACAACGTGCGCGCGTACGTGCTGGACGCCGGCGGCGAGCCGGTGCCGGCCGGCGTGCCGGGTGAGCTGTACCTGGCCGGCGCGCAGCTGGCGCGGGGATACCTGGGCCGGCCGGCGCTGACGGCGGAGCGCTTCGTCCCCGACCCGCTGGGGGCCGGCCCGGGCGCGCGCCTCTACCGCACGGGCGACCGGGCGCGGTGGCTGGCTTCGGGGGTGCTGGAGTACCTGGGGCGGGTGGACGAGCAGGTGAAGATCCGCGGCGTCCGCATCGAGCCGGGCGAGATCGAGGCCGTGCTGTGCCGCCACGCCGGGGTGCGCGCGGCGGCGGTGGTGGCGCGCGAGGACGCGGGGGAAAAGCGCCTGGTGGCGTACGTGGTGGGCGATGCGGGCGCGGAGGCGCTGCGCGCCCACCTGCGGGAAAGCCTGCCGGACCACATGGTCCCCGCCGCCTTCGTGGCCCTGCCGTCGCTGCCGACGACGCGCAACGGCAAGCTGGACAGCCGGGCCCTGCCGGCGCCGGAGTTCGGGCCCGCGCGGGGGCGCTACGTCGCGCCGCGGACCCCGGTGGAGGAGGTGCTGGCGGAGGTGTGGGCCGCGGTGCTGCGGCTGGAGCGGGTGGGCGTCGAGGAAAGCTTCTTCGACCTGGGGGGCCACTCGCTGCTGGCCACGCGGGTGGCGTCGCGGGTGCGCGAGGCGCTGGGGGTGGAGGTGCCGGTGCGCGCGCTCTTCGAGGCGCCCACCGTGGCCGAGCTGGCGGAGCGGGTCGAGGCGCTGCGCCGCGACGGGCGCCCCGTGCCTGCCCCCGTGGTCCCGGTGGAGCGGACGTCGCCGCCGCCGCTCTCCTCGGCGCAGGAGGGGCTGTGGTTCCTGCACCGGCTGGCGCCGCGGGGCGCGGCCTACAACGTCCCCGTGTTCCTGCGCCTGTCGGGCGCGCTGGACGTGGCGGCGCTGGAGCGCGCGCTGGGCGAGGTCGTCCGCCGCCACGAGACGCTGCGGACGGTGTTCGCCCAGGCGGACGGGGCGCCGGTGCAGGTGATCGCGCCGTTCGCCGGCTTCGCGCTGCCGGTGGAGGAGCTGTCGGCGCTGGAGCCGGAGGCGCGCGAGGCGGAGGCCGGCCGGCGCGCGGCCGACGAGGCCGCCCGGCCGTTCGACCTGGCCGAAGGCCCGCTCTTCCGCGCGGCGCTGCTGCGGCTGGACGCGGGGGAGCACCTGCTGCTGATGTGCATGCACCACATCGTGGTGGACGGGTGGAGCGTGGACGTGCTCTTCGGCGAGCTGTCGGCGCTGTACGGCGCGTACCGCGACGGGGGCGGGTCGCCGCTCGCGGAGCCGGCGGTGCAGTACGCCGACCACGCGGCGTGGGAGCGCGGGCAGCTGCCTGGTGAGGGGATGGCGCGGCAGCTGGCGTACTGGAAGGAGCGGATGCGGGGCGCTCCCCCGCTGCTGGAGCTCCCCACCGACCGCCCGCGCCCCGCGGCGCCGTCGTATCGCGGCGGGACCGTGGCGCTGGAGGTCCCCGCGGCGCTGGCGGCTCGGCTGCGGGCGCTGGGGCGCGCCGAGGGCGCCACGCCGTACATGGTGCTCATGGCCGCCTTCCAGGTGGTGCTGGGGCGCTACGCCGGCAGCGAGGACGTGGTGGTGGGCACCCCGCTGGCCGGGCGCGCGCGCCGCGAGGTGGAGGGGCTGATCGGCTACTTCGTCAACACCCTTCCCCTGCGCACCGACCTCGGGGGCGACCCCACCTTCGGCGCGCTGCTGCGGCGGGTGCGCGAGGCCACGCTGGGCGCCTACGAGCACCAGCAGCTGCCGTTCGACCGGCTGGTGGCGGAGCTGCGCCCGGAGCGCACCCTGAGCTACGCGCCCCTCTTCCAGGCGACGCTCGCCCTGCAGGCGGGCGGCGGGCGCGGTCCGGCCCTCCCCGGGCTGGAGGTGCGCCCCGTGCACGCGGGCGCCGGCACGGCCAAGTACGACCTCTCCCTCACCTTCGAAGAAACCGCGGACGGCCTGCGCGGCGTGCTGACCTACGCCGCCGACCTGTTCGACCGCGCCACCGCCGGGCGCATGGCGGCCCACGTCCGCCAGGTGCTGGAGCAGGCCGCGGACGGCGGCGGCGTTCGCCTTTCCGCCCTGGCGCTGATGGGGGCGGAGGAGCGCGCGCGGCGGGTCGAGGCGTGGCGTCCGCGGGCCGCCGCGCCGGCCCCGGAGGGAAGCCTCCACGGCCGCTTCGAGGCGCAGGCGCGGCGCACGCCGGGCGCGGTGGCGGTCACCGGCGAGGGGGAGAGCCTTGCCTACGGGGAGCTCGACGCGCGCGCGGACCGCGTCGCCCGGCGCCTGCGGGCGCTGGGGGTGGGGCCGGAGGTGCGCGTGGGGCTGTGCCTGGAGCGCTCGCCCGAGATCGCCGTGGCCATCCTGGGGGTGCTGAAGGCGGGCGGCGCCTACGTCCCCATCGACCCCGCCTATCCCGAGGACCGCATCGCCTACCTGGTGGAGGATTCCGGCGTCCCCGTCGTCGTGGCGCGGGAGGGCACGGCGAACGCCGTCTCCGCCTCGGCCGCGCGGGTGCTGCTGCTGGACGACCTGCTGGCGGACGGAGACGATGACGGCGCAGAGCCGCCGGCGGACGTGCACCCCGACACCGCGGCGTACGTCATCTACACCTCCGGCTCCACGGGCCGGCCGAAGGGCGTCGTGGTCACGCACGCCAACGTGCTGCGCCTGTTCGGCGCCACGGACCCGTGGTTCGGGTTCGGCGCCGACGACGTGTGGACCTTCTTCCACTCGTACGCCTTCGACTTCTCCGTCTGGGAGATCTGGGGCGCGCTGCTGTACGGCGGGCGCCTGGTGGTGGTCCCCTTCGCGGTGAGCCGCGACCCGGCGGCGTTCCGGGGGCTGCTGGCCCGCGAGGGCGTGACGGTGCTCAACCAGACCCCGTCCGCCTTCCGCCAGCTGGTGCACGCGGACCGGGAGGCGGAGGGCGCGCTGGCGCTGCGCTGGGTGGTGTTCGGCGGCGAGGCGCTGGAGCCGCGCTCGCTGGCGCCCTGGTACGACCGGCACGGCGACCGCCGGCCGCGGCTGGTGAACATGTACGGGATCACCGAGACCACCGTGCACGTCACCTTCCGCGCCCTGTCACGCGCGGACGCCGAGGCCGGCGGAAGCATGATCGGCGAGCCGATCCCCGACCTGGGCGTGTACCTGCTCGACGGGGGAATGGAGCCCGTGCCCCCCGGCGTTCCCGGCGAGATCTTCGTGGGCGGGGCCGGGCCGGCGCGCGGGTACCTGGGACGCCCGGCGCTCACGGCGGAGCGCTTCGTCCCCGATCCCTTCGCGGGGGTGCCGGGGGCGCGGATGTACCGCTCCGGCGACCGCGCCCGCGGCCGCGCGGACGGCGACAACGAGTACCTGGGCCGCGCCGACATGCAGGTGAAGGTGCGGGGCTTCCGCATCGAGCCGGGGGAGATCGAGGCCGCGCTGGCGGCCCACCCCGGGGTGCGCGAGGCCGTGGTGCTGGCGCGCGAGGACGAACCGGGGGTCCGCCGCCTCGTGGCCTACGTGGTTCCCAGCGGCGGGGACGAAGGCGCCGCGCCGGAGACGCTGCGCGCCGCCCTGGCCGAGCGCCTTCCGGACTACATGGTCCCCGCGGCGTTCGTGCGGCTGGACGCCATCCCGCTGACGCCGCACGGCAAGGTGGACCGCCGCGCCCTTCCCGCGCCGGACGGGCGCGGGCTGGCCGGGGCGGAGTACGCGGCCCCCCGCGGGCCGGTCGAGGAGGCACTGGCGGCCGCGTGGGCCGAGGCGCTGGGCGTGGAGCGCGTGGGCGCACACGACAACTACTTCGCCCTGGGCGGCGACTCCATGCGGGCGATCCGGCTGCTGGCGCTGGCCCGCGCCCGCGGCGTCCCCTTCTCGCTCGCGGAGCTCTTCCGCCACCAGACGGTGGCCGAGCTGGCGGCCGGGGTTTCCCCCGGCGCGGCGGCGGAGGGCGGGGCCGGGGCCGGCGCGGCGCCCTTCTCCCTGCTGGCCCCGGACGACCGCGCGGGGGTGCCGGGGGGCGTGGTGGATGCGTATCCGATGACGCGCCTGCAGCTGGGGATGCTCTTCCACTCCGAGCAGAGCCCCGATCACGCCGTCTACCACAACGTGCAGGCGTACCGCGTCCGCGCGCCGTTCGACGAGGCACGGCTGCGGGGGGTCCTGGCCGCGCTGGCCGAGCGGCACCCCGTCCTCCGCACCTCGTTCGACCTGGCCGGCTTTTCCGAGCCGGTGCAGCTGGTGCACGGGCGCGTGGCGCTTCCCCTGGCCGTCACCTCGCTGGACGGCGTTCCGGCGCAGGCCGTCGACGCGGAGCTGCGCGCGTGGTTCGCGGCCGAGCGCGCCGCGGCGTTCGACTGGCGCACGGCCCCGCTGATCCGCTTCCACGTCCACACCCTGGGGCCGGACCTTTTCCGGCTGGGCTTCACGGAGCACCACGCCATCCTGGACGGGTGGAGCGTGGCCGGGCTGCTGGCCGACCTCTTCGCGCTCTACGCGGACGAGGGCGCCGCGAACGACCCCGCGCCCGCTTCGGTGCTCCCCGACTTCGTGGCGCTGGAGCGCGAGGTGCTGGCGTCGGCCGAGGCCGGCGCCTTCTGGGCGGGGGTGCTGGAGGGTGCCGAGCCCACCGTTCCCGCGGCGCTGGGCATCGCCGGCGGCGAGGGGAGCCGCCTGCGGCGCGGCTCCGTTCCCGCGGGGGTGTCGGCCGCCCTGGCCGCGTCCGCGCGGCGCGAGGGGCTGCCCCTCAAGAGCCTGCTGCTGGCCGCGCACCTGCGCGTCCTTTCCGCCGCCGCCGGCACGGACGACGTCACCACCGGCGTGGTGGTGAACGGGCGCCCCGAAGGCGGCCAGGGGGAGCGGGCCCTGGGCCTGTTCCTGAACACCATCCCCTGCCGGCTGCGCCTGTCCGGGGGGAGCTGGCTGGAGCTGGCGCGCGACGTCTTCGCCTGGGAGCGGACGGTGCTTCCCTACCGGCGCTATCCCGTGGCGGAGCTGCAGCGGATGCGCGGCGGGCAGCCGCCCTTCGCGTCGCTCTTCAACTTCATCCACTTCCACAACGCCGCGCCGGCGCTGCGGGCGCTCCGGGTGGAGCGCGAGGTCAGCGCGTCCGCCCGGCTGAGCGGGGTGGGCGGCACCAGCTTTCCCTTCGGCGTCTCGTTCGAGGCGGTGGGCGACGACCTCCTGCTCTTCATGGAGTACGACGCCGCGCGCTACTCCGACGCCGAGGCCGACGCGGTGTTCGACCGGTACCTGGCCGCGGTCGAGGCGATCGCCGCGGATCCGCGCGGGCGCTCCGGCGCCTGCGACCTGATGTCGCCCGCCGAGCGCGCCCGCGTGGCGGGATGGGGCGCGGCGGAGCCCCGGGCCGCGGCGGCGACGCTGCACGGGCTGGTGGCGGACCGCGCCGCGCGCACCCCCGGCGCGGTGGCGGTGGAGCAGGGCGGCCGTACGCTGACCTTTGCCGGGCTGGAGCGCGGGGCGGCCCGGCTGGCGCGCGTCCTTCGCGGGCGGGGCGTGGGGCCCGAGGCGCGGGTGGGGATCTGCTGCTCGCGCTCTCCGGAGATGGTGGTCGCCTGGCTGGCCGTGCTGCGGGCCGGGGGCGCCGTGGTCCCGCTGGACCCGTCGCATCCGGCCGCGCGGACGTCGTTCATCCTGGCCGACGCCGGCGTGCGGCTCCTGCTCACCGACGCGTCCACGGCCGGCGTGGAGACGGGGGCGGCGGTGGCGGCGCTGCGGGTGGACGAGGCCCTGCGCGACGCGGAGGGGGGCGGGGCGGAGGAGCGCGCGCCGGCCGCCGGCCCGGCCGGCGCCGCGTACGTCATCTACACCTCGGGGTCTACCGGCACGCCCAAGGGCGTGGTGGTCGAGCACGGCGCGGCCGCGGCGCACGTGGCCGCCTTCGCGGGCGAGCTGGGGCTCTCACCGGCCGACCGGGTGCTGCACTTCGCCCCGCTGGGCTTCGACGTCGCGGTGGAGCAGCTCTTTGCCCCGCTGGCGGGCGGAGCCACGGCGGTGCTGGTGGAGGGAGACCCGTGGAGCCCGGCGGAGTGGGCGGAGCGCGCCCGCGGCCTGGGGATCACCGTGGCCAACCTGCCGCCCGCCTACTGGCTGGAGGTGATCGCGGCCGGCGGCGGCACCGCGCTTCCCGCGCTGCGCCTGCTGATCGTCGGGGCGGACGCCATGCCCGCCGGCGCGGTGGACGGCTGGCGCAACGCGGTGCGGAGCGGCGCGCGTCTCCGGAACGCCTACGGGCCCACGGAGACGGTGGTCACCGCCACCACCTTCCGGCTTCCGGAGGCGTGGCCCGGCGCGTTCGCCGGGGCCGTGGTCCCCATCGGGTCGCCGCTGCCGGGGCGCGCCGCGCGGGTGCTGGACGCCTTCGGGGCCCCGGCCGCGCCCGGGGTGCCGGGAGAGCTGTACCTGGGCGGGCTGCTGGCGCGGGGGTACCTGGGCCAGCCGCGCCTCACCGCGGAGCGCTTCGTCCCCGATCCCTTCTCCGACCGGCCGGGGGCGCGGCTGTACCGCACCGGCGACCGGGCGCGGTGGCTGCCGTCCGGCGCGCTGGAGTTCCTGGGCCGGCTGGACGCGCAGGTCAAGGTGCGCGGCTACCGCATCGAGCCGGGGGAGATCGAGGCCGCGCTGGCGCTGCACCCGGCGGTGCGCGAGGCCGCCGTGGTCCCGCGTGACGCGGGCGGCGGCGGACGGCGGCTGGCGGCGTACCTGGTCGCCGCGCCGGGCGCGGACGCCCCCCCCGTGGCCGAGCTGCGCGCGCGGCTGCGGGAGCGGCTTCCGGAGTACATGGTGCCGTCCACCTTCACCTGGCTGGACGCCTTTCCCCTGACGCCCAACGGCAAGCTGGACCGGCGCGCGCTCCCGGCGCCGGACGCGCCCGGCGCGGAGCGGGACGGGGACGCGGGGGTGGCGCCGCGCGACGCGCTGGAGCTGCGCCTGGCCCGGGTGTGGGAAGAGCTGCTGGGGGTGGAGCAGGTCGGCGTGCGCGACGACTTCTTCGCGCTGGGCGGGCACTCGCTGGCCGCGCTGCGGCTGCTGGCCACGGTGGAGCGCGTCACCGGGCGCCGGCTTTCCATGGCGGGGCTCCTGGCGGCACCCACGGTGGAGCACCTGGCCCGGGCGCTGCGCGGCGACGCGCTCCCCGCGGCGGGGGCGCTGGTGCCGCTGCGGGCGTCCGGCGACGCGCGGCCGCTCTTCTTCGTGCACGCGGCCGGCGGAAACGTGGTCTCGTACGCCGCGCTGGCCCGGCACCTGGGCGCCGGGCAGCCCTTCTACGGCCTTCAGTCGCGGGGGCTGGACGGCGACGGGCTTCCCCGCGTCCGCGTGGAGGAGATGGCCGCCGCCTACCTGGCCGAGCTGCGGGCCATGCAGCCGGAGGGACCGTACCGCCTGGGCGGATGGTCCATGGGCGGAGTGGTCGCCTTCGAGATGGCGCGCGTCCTGGCGGCGGCGGGGGAGGCGGTGGAGCTGCTGGCGCTGGTGGACTCCCGCGCCCCCGTGGGCGCCGCCGCCGCCATGGACCCGGACGACCCCGCGCTGCTGGCGGGCTTCGCGCGGCACCTGGGGCTGGACCCGGAGCGGATCTCCCGCGCCGTGGACGCCGAGGCCCCCGCCGGGCGGCTGCGGCGCGCGTGGGAGGCCGCGCGGGAGGCCGACGCGGTCCCCGCCGACCTGGAGCTCGCCCGATTCGAGGGGCTGTGGAGCGTGTTCCGCGCCAACGTGGCCGCGGCGTCCGCCTACCGGCCGGGCCCCGGCGCGTCCGACATCCTGCTGGTCCTTGCCGGGGACCGCGCCGCGCCCGGCGCGGCGGCGGCGGGGTGGCGGGCGCTCACCACCGGGACGGTGCGCACCGCCACCGTGGCCGGGGACCACTTCGCCCTGGTCCGGGAGCCGCACGTACGGGCGCTCGCGGCCGTGCTGGCCGATGCCCTCGCGCCCGCTCCGTCCGGCGCGCCGCACGGCCGCTGAGCCGGAGCGGCGCCGCGCGTCCCGCCCCCGCGGGGGTGGAGCGGCGCGCGTTCCCGCGACGAAGACGACAATGACGATCCGCGGAGCCGGCCATGGGCTCCGGTGGATGAGAAAGCGCTCCGGCGCCGCCCCCCGGCGATCGGGCGGGCGCGGCCGGGGAAGACGTCCGCAACCAGGCGGGCCTTCACGGGCCTCATGAAGCCGAGACACCGACAGGACAGATGTTGAAGACCATCACCAGGCCGACCCCCTCCGCACCGCTCTCCGTGGCCGCCGGTCCCGCGCTCCCCTCCACCCAGGGGGGGGCGGGAACGCTGCTCGACCTGCTGCGCCCCGTGGGCACCGGCCCGGACGCCGGGGCGCTGGTGCGGGTGGACCGGGACGGCGAGCCGCAGGTGCTCGGCTACGCCGCGCTGCGCGACCGCGCCGGGCGCACCCTCGCCGGCCTGCGGGCGTGGGGGATGAAGCCCGGTGAGGAGCTCGTGCTTCTGCTGGACGACGTGCGCGACGTCGTCCCGGCGCTCTGGGCGTGCCTTGCGGGCGGTTTCGTGGCCGTCCCCGTGGGCGTCCCCGACGCCCCGCAGGGCCCGGGCACGCGGCTCCGCGAAGCCTGGGAGGCCCTGGACCGCCCGCGGGTGCTCGCGGCCGGGGCGTCCCGGGAGGGTGCGCGCGCCCTCCTGGGCGGCGACGCGCGGGTGGCGTCGCCCGACGCCGTCGCGTCGCACGCGCCGGACGGGGCGTGGCACCCCAGCGGCGGGGACGCGGTCGGCCTCATCCTCCTGAGCTCGGGGACCACGGGCCGGCCCAAGCTGGTGCAGCGCACCCACCACAACCTGTTCCGCGCCTGCCAGGTCGCCGCGTCGTCGGCCGCGCTGGCGCAGCGCCGGGCCACCATGCTCAGCTGGTACCCGCTGGACCACAACGCGGGGATCATGTCCACCCTGGCCTTCCTGGTGGCGGGCGCGCGCCAGGTGCACCTGGCCACCCGCGACGTGCTCGAGGACCCGGAGCGCTGGCTGGAGGCCCTGCACCGCCACGGGTGCACCCACACGGGGGCGACGGGCTACCTGCTCGGGCTCCTGAACGCGTCCCTGGCCGCGGCGGGCGAGCGGGGCTGGGACTTCTCGCGCGTGGAGCGCGTCACCCTCTCCGCCGAGCCGGTGGCGGCGCGCGCCGCCAGCACCTTCCTGGAGCGGATGGCGCCCCACGGGCTGCGCCCCGGCGTGCTCTGCTCGGCCTACGGCATGTCCGAGGCGGGCTCCATCACCCTCCTGGGCACCTTGCGGCCCGAAGACGCCGCGCACACGGACGGGTTCCTGTCGGTGGGGACGCCGTACCCCGGGATCTCGCTCCGCGTGGTGGACGCCGAGGGGCGGGTGCTCCCCGAGGGACGCGAGGGGCGCGTCCAGGTGTCGGGCGAGACGGTCACCCCCGGGTACGCCCGCGCGCCGGAGCTCACCATCGAGAGCTTTACGCCCGACGGATGGCTGGACACCGGCGACGCAGGCTTTCTGCGCGCGGGGGCGCTGACCCTTACCGGCCGCCGCGACGACGTGCTGATCGTGAACGGCCTGAACCTGCAGGGCAGGGAGGTGGAGGCGGCCGTGGAGGAGGTGGACGGCGTGGCCCGGGGGCACACGGCGGTGTGCGCGGTGCGCGTGCCCGGCCGCGAGCAGGAGGCGGTCGCCGTCTTCCTGCACACCCCCTGCGTCGGGTCCGCCGGGCGGTCGGCCCTGCGGCGGGCGGTGCGCGTCGCCGTGGCCTCGCGCTTCGCCGTGCCGGTGGCGCACGTGATCCTGCTGGATCCGGCCGCGATCCCCCGCACGTCGGTGGGCAAGATCCGGCGGGCCGAGCTGCGCCGCATGCTGGCCGCGGGCGAGCTGGCCCGCCAGGCGGCGGAGGACGCGCCGGACGCCGGCGGGGCCGCGGGCGGTGCGCCGCGGACGGAGCTGGAGCGGGCGCTGTGCGCGCTGTGGGCCGAGGTCCTGGGCGTGGAGTCCGTGGGGGTGCATGACGGCTTCCTGGGCCTGGGCGGGCACTCGCTCCTGGCGGTGCGGATCGCCGCGCGGGTCCGCGCGGTGTCGGGGGTGGAGGTGCCCCTGCGCCGGGTGTTCGAGGCCTCCACGGTGGCCGAGCTGGCCGGGTGGATCGAGACGTCGGGCCGGCACCAGGGTGTGGCCGCGCTCCCGCCCGTGGTCCGCGCGGCGGAGCCGGGGCCCGTGCCGGCCTCGTCCGCCCAGCGGGGGCTGTGGCTCTCCGAGCGCGTGCGGCCGGGCACCGGGGTGCACAACGTGCCGCGCGCGCTGCGCCTGCACGGGCCGCTGCAGGTGGACGCGCTGGGCCGCGCGCTGGGCGAGGTGGTGGCCCGCCACGAGGTGCTGCGCACCGTCTTCGCCGAGACCGGCGGGGAGCTGTGGCAGCACGTGCTTCCCGCCCCGCCGGTGGAGCTTTCGGTGGACCTGGGCGCGGGCGACTTCGCCGGGCGCGAGGCCGCCGCCGCGGCGTGGATGCGGCGGGTGGCGGAGGAGCCGTTCGACCTGGCGCGCGGGCCGCTGCTCCGGGCGGCGCTGCTGCGGGTGGGTCCGGAGGAGCACCTGCTGGTGCTCTGCATGCACCACATCGTCACCGACGGCGGGTCCATCGGTGTGCTGTACCGTGAGCTGGAGGCGCTGTACGCCGCCTTCGCGCGCGGCGAAGCCTCGCCGCTCCCCGAGCCGGCCGTCCAGTACGGCGACTACGCGCGCTGGCAGCGTTCGCCGGCGGTGGAGGCGGTGGTGGCGGAGAAGCTGGGATGGTGGCGGGAGCGCCTGGCGGGCGCGCCGGCCCGGCTGGAGCTGCCCACCGACCGCGCCCGCGGCGCCGGGGAGGACCCGCGGGGCGGAGCGCACCTCTTCGACCTGCCGCCCGTGCTGTGGCAGCGGGTGCAGGCCACGGCGCGCGCGGCGGGAGCCACGCCCTTCATGCTCCTGCTGGGTGCCTTCCAGGCGCTGCTGGGGCGCTACGCCCGCACCGACGACGTGGTGGTGGGCACCGCCGTGGCGGGGCGCGCCCGGCCCGAGGTGGAGGGGCTGGTGGGCTGCTTCGTCAACGCGCTCGCCATGCGGGCCGACCTGTCGGGCAACCCCACCGTCGCGGAGCTGCTGGAGCGGGTGCGCGAGGGAACGCTGGAGGCGTTCGCGCGCCAGGAGGTGCCGCTGGAGCGCGTGGTGGGCGCGGTGGTGCCGGAGCGGGAGCGCGGCCACCGGCCCCTGTTCCAGGTGATGTTCACCTGGCAGGGCGCGCCCGCCGAGGCGCCCCGCTTCGCCGGGGTGGAGGCCACCCCCGTTCCCCTGCGCAGCGGCGAGGCCGAGTTCGACCTCAGCGTCACCCTGGTCGAGGAGGCCGGCGGGGTGCGGGGGGTGGTGCAGTACGCGGCCCAGCTCTACGAGGCCGGGACGGTGGAGCGCCTGGCGCGGCACTACGCGGTGCTGCTGGAGGGGATGGTCCAGGGGGGGGACCGCCGCCTGGACGCGCTGACGCTGCTGGACGCGGGCGAGCGCGCCGAGGTGCTGGGCCGCTGGAACGCCGTCGGCGGCACCGATCCCGGCGAGGAGGGGCTCCACGCGCCCTTCGAGCGCCGGGCCGCGGCCGCGCCGGACGCCGTGGCGCTGGAGTTCGAGGGGGGCGCGCTGACGTATGGCCAGCTGGACGCGTGCGCCGGGCGCCTGGCGCGGCGGCTTCGCGCGCTGGGCGTGGGAACCGACGTGGTGGTGGGAATCTGCGGCGAGCGCTCGCCGCAGGTGGTCGTGGCGCTGCTGGCCGTGCTCAAGGCCGGCGGCGCGTACCTGCCGCTGGACCCGGCGCACCCGGCCGACCGCCTGGCGTACATGCTGGGTGACGCCCGGCCGCGCGTGCTGCTGGCCCATCCCGCCGCGCGCGCCGCGCTTCCCCCCTTCGACGGCCCGGTGCTGGAGCTGGGCGAGGACGTGCTCGCGGCGGGGGGGGACGAAGCCGGCGGCCGGCTCGCCGTGGAGACGGGCGGGTCGCGCCTGGCGTACGTCATCTACACCTCGGGCTCTACCGGGCGGCCCAAGGGGGTGATGATCGGGCACCGTTCCATCCGCAACCGGGTGATGTGGGCGCACGACCAGTATCCCCTGGATCCCTCGGACGTGGTGCTGCTGAAGACGCCGCTGACCTTCGACGCCTCCATCTGGGAGCTGTTCCTTCCGCTGTGGAGCGGCGCGCGCGTGGTGGTGGCGCCCCCCGCCGGGCACCAGGACGCCGCCTACCTGGCGCGGGCGCTGCGCGAGCGGGGCGTGACCGTGCTGCAGCTGGTTCCCTCCATGCTCCAGGTGCTGCTCTCGCACCCCGAGGCGGAGCGGTGCACCGGCCTGCGCCTGCTCTTCTGCGGGGGCGAGGCGTTCCCGGCAGAGGTGGCGCGGCGCGCGGCGGAGACCTTCGGGGCCCGGGTGGTGAACCTGTACGGGCCCACCGAGGCCTCCATCGACGTGAGCGCCTGGGAGTTCCGCGGCGACGAGCCGGGCGCGCTGCTGCCCATCGGCCGCCCGGTCAACGGCACGCGGCTGTACCTGCTGGACGATCGGATGGAGCCGGTGCCGGTCGGCGTCCCCGGCGAGGTGTACGCCGGGGGCCCGGGGCTGGCGCGGGGATACCTGAACCGCGCGGGGCTCACGGCCGAGAAGTTCGTCCCGGACCCGTTCGCGGGGCAGGGCGGGGGCCGGCTGTACCGCACCGGCGACGTGGGGCGGCGGCGCGGCGACGGGGCGGTGGAGTTCCTGGGCCGCACCGACCAGCAGGTCAAGCTGCGCGGCCTGCGCATCGAGCCGGGCGAGATCGAGGCGCTCCTGGCGCAGCACGACGCGGTGGAGACGGCGGTGGTGGCCGTCCGCGCCGACGGGCCGGGCGGCGACGCCCTCGTGGCGTACGTGGTCGCCGCCGCCGCCGCGGCCGCGGCGCCCACGGCCGCCGAGCTGCGCGCCCACCTGGGCGAGCGGCTGCCGGAGTACATGGTCCCCGCCGCGTTCGTGCTCCTGCCGGAGCTTCCCCGCACGGCCAGCGGCAAGGTGGACCGCAAGGCGCTCCCCGCGCCGCGCGCCGCGGCCGCCGGCTTCGCGGCCCGCGAAGGGTACGTGCCGCCCCGCTCGCCGGTGGAGTCGCTGCTGTGCGAGATCTGGAGCGAGGTGCTGAAGACGGGCCCGATCGGCGTGCACGAGCGCTTCTTCGACCTGGGCGGGCACTCGCTGAGCGTGCTGCAGCTGCTGGCC
>NZ_DASWNM010000043.1:0-11907 GCF_036399255.1 Longimicrobium sp. | reverse complement strand
TCCGCCCGTGTCGTAGCCGCAAGGTAAGTACGGGCTGCCGCGTCTGACCTCCAGCAATCCGACAGTAGATTCCTCGGCCCTGCAACCTCTGGTGTGAAAGCAGGCTACGGCGTGGCCGGGCCTCGGAATGACAGCGCTGGTAGATCTGCCTGGATGCGCAACGTCGGATTCTTGAACACGCTCTGAGGGAGGCGCACCCCCGGTCCTGTCCGGATGCACCCCAGCCTGAAGGCCGGCCGAAGAATCTGCCGGATGGGCGCAGCATCGCGTCGGCTACGCCGGGTTCGCGCGAGAGGCCCGCCCGTTTCCGACGGAGATTCTTCGGTCGGCGCACAGAGCCGCTGCGCGTCCCGGACGGCCCGGAGCGACGCCTTCCTCAGAAGGACAGTGATCGTCCGCACCCACTGTCTTGCGGCTTCGGTATGAAGTCAGTCGCCCCCGCGGGCGCCCCGGAAGCCGGGGTCCGCGGGGGCGATGTTTTTTCGCGCCTGATTTCCGGCGCTACGAGAGCGTATGAAGCGCGATCAGCCACGTCTTCCCCGGGCAGATGCGCGGGATCGACACAGCCTGGCGTTGATGATGATGGAATGGATCGCGAAGCAAACGACGGCAGGTGGAATCAGCGGCTCACGTACCTGGGTGTCGCTCGGCTCATCCTCCGATCGCGACCCATCCGCTGACCCGATGGCCGCTGCCCAGCATCAGGCCGGACCTCCCGCTGGGCCGGCGCTGGTGGCCGCTGCCGAACATCAGACCCGATCGCTCGCTGGGCCGGGGGGCGCGCTGGTGGCCGCTGCCGCGGTAGCCGCCGCCGATCATCGTCCGCCTCCGACGAAGCCACCGGACCCGTACGTGCCGCCACCAGCGCGGTTCCCCGATCCGCCGAGAAATCCGCCACTGCGGTTGCCGGACCCCAGGCCAAGGCCGGTGCGGTTGCCGGATCCGCCGAGATATCCACCGCTGCGGTTGCCGGAACCGCCAAGGGTTCCGCCGGTGCGGTTGCCGGATCCCAATACCAGACCGCCGCTTCGCTTCATGGGGCTCACCGCCGTTCGGAAGGTTTGTGGCACACGAAACACGAAACGATGTAGTGCTCGCCCGGCCGCGACGCAAGCCTGGCGTCGGCGCGTTACGCGCTCAGGGTGCCGTCGTGGGGAAGCGGCATGGCCGCGTGCTGCGCCTGGGGGGGCGCGGCACCGGAGCTCAGCAGGGTGTCCATCTGCGCCGCGGACACGCGCGGGGCGTGCATCAGCTCGCGGAACTCGTAGACGATCACCCCTTCGTCCGTCACGCTGCTGGCCACGCGCAGGCCGTCTTCCAGCGAGTTGAGCACCTTTTCGGCGCGGGGCATGGGCCAGTTGAGCGCCGCGGCCACGTCCGTCACCGTCAGCACGCCGTTGCGGCCGGACGCCAGGCGCAGCACCGGCTGCTGCAGCGCCACCAGCAGCGCCGCGCGGCGCTCCTCGCGGGCGCTGTTGGCGCCGCGCCACATCGCCGCGCCGCCCACCGCCGACACCACGCCGGTCATGAACGCCCCGGGCTCGCCCTCGCCCAGGCCCACCATCATCAGAATGAAGGCAAAGGCGAACAGGATGTAGGCCCCGATGCGCATTCCCCGCGCGTCCTCCGACACCTCACGCTCCGGGCCGGCGTGCACGGGAACGCCCGTGCGCTCCGACGACGCCGCCAGGGCGCGCACGCGCTCGCTGCGCTTGCCCCACGACACGCCGCACCGCGGGCACACGCGGTAGTCGTGGCGCATCCAGTAGTACACCAGCCCGCCCGCGCCCATGAAGGGCAGCGTCATCAGCGCCAGCAGCAGCGCGCCCAGCACCGGCCCGCCGCGCGAAAAGTAGCTGACCCCCTCGCCCTGGAAGCCGCAGTTGGGGCAGGTAAGGTGGGCGAGCGGCGCCAGGCCGGCACCCGAAGGCGCGGAAAAGCTGACGGTGGTGGTGGCGGTGACGCCGTAGTTGGCCGGCTGCTGCACGGGCGCGCCGCACGTGTCGCAGCGCGTGCGGCCATCGGGCACCTTGGACCCACAGGTGGAGCAATACATCCCCTTGATTCCCTCCACGCCGCCCCGGGAGGAGCGGCGGAATCGTCCAATCGAGCGAACTTCGCCGGTTCAGGGCGATGATACGCGGACCGGCCCGCGAAAGATTCACGCTCGCGCGCGCAGGCTTTTTGCCACGCGGCACACGGCTGGCTACAAGAGTGTAGCGCAAGACGATACGACCTTCAACCCTGACGTTGCGGAACCATGCGGATGAACCGGGCGCGGCGCACGGCCGCGCTGCTCGCCTTGATCCCCCTGCTGGCGCGCTGCGCGCCGTCCAGCATTCCGGCGTACGCGCCGGAGCGGGCCGCGGCGCCCACGCGGCACGTCATCGTCATCTCCATCGACGGGCTGCGGGCCGACGCCATCGAGGCGTCCGGCGCCACCAACCTGCAGCGGATGATGCGCGAGGGCGCGTACTCGCTGGACGCGCGCACCATCATGCCCAGCCGCACGCTGCCCTCGCACACCAGCATGATCACCGGCGTCTCGCCCGAGGTGCACGGCATCACCTGGAACGACGAGCAGGTGGATGCGCAGGGGCGCGTGCGGGTTTCCACCATGTTCGACATGGCCGACAGCGCGCACCTGCGGACGGCGGCGTTCTTCGGCAAGGCCAAGTTCCGCCACCTGATCCACCCCGACGCGCCCGACGAGGCAGAGGCGCCGCGCGGGCTGGAGATCGTGCTGGCCCCGCAGATGACCCAGAACGTCATCCACTACCTGCGCTTTCACCAGCCGGACCTGCTGTTCGTCCACATTCCGGACCCCGACATCGCGGGCCACAGCACGGGGTGGATGGGCACGCCGTACCGCTGGGCCGTGCGCCGCGCCGACGCGGCCGTGGAGCAGATCCGGCGCGCGGCGGTGGAGCGGTTTGGCGGGGACGTGGTGATGATCATTACGGCGGACCACGGGGGCCGCGGCCGCGACCACGGCACCGACGCGCTGGAGGACGTACGCATTCCCTGGATTACCTGGGGCGCCGCCGTGCAGCCGGGCGAGCTGCCCACCGGCATCCGCACCATGGACACCGCCGCCACCGCCCTCTGGCTGCTGGGCGTCCCCGTCCCCGCGCGCTGGGAAGGCCGCCCCGTGGCGCAGGCGTACCGCGCGGCCCCCGCGGCGACTCCGGCCGGCGCGGCCCCGGCGGGTGCGGCCACGCAGTAGCGGGAGGCAGCGACGGCAGGCCTTGTCTCGGCGGTTGATGCCCGTTGCGATTCCAATCCGGCAACGTGCGTCCGCCCGCTGGAGCGAATGAATTCGCCGCGGGAAAATCGCAAAGTCCGCCTGCGCGGACTCGGCGGCCCGGCCATATCCGGCATCCGAAGCACCTGCGCGTCCGCAACCCGGCGATCGCCGAATTCCGATCCGCAATGGGCATAAACCGCGGCTGCAGCATCACCAGATCCGCCTTCGTGGATTGCAGCCGCGGCTGCCGAACCCCTGTAGTTTCGGCGCCGTACAAAGTCTGTCATTCCGAGGCCCGGCCACTCCGGACCGTCCCCCGCGCCGCAGGTCGCAGGGCCGAGGAATCCAGCCTCGGCCGCTTGGAGGGCAGTCGCGGCAGCCCCGCACCGGCTTCGCGGCCACGACGGAGCCGGACACAGCCGGCCGCGGGTGTGGCGCGCCGACGCCAGCCACGAGCAGCCCGACAGTAGATTCCTCGGTCGGCGCCACGGTACCGTGCGAGTGCCCAGCCTCCTCGCGGAGCCTCCCTCGGAATGACAGATGTGGGCGTTCAGGGAGAAGGATCGGAGTCTCCCACCTACACCGCCGCCGGAACCAGCGCCTTCGACATGCAGGCGGCGCTCGCGGGGCAGATGCCGCGGAACTCCGGCGTAGCGGCGATCGCGTCCGGCACCGCCGCGCGATCGGCGCGGGCGTATCCGCGGCGCGCAAAGAAGTCCTCCGCCGTCGTCGTCAGCAGGTAGAGCGTGCGGATGCCGGCGGACGCGGCCCGCGCCTCGAGCGCATCCACCAGCCGCGCCGCCAATCCCCCGCCCCGCCGGCCTTCCGATACCGCCAGCGAGCGCAGCAGCCCCGCATCATCCGCCACCTCCATCCCCACCACCCCCGCGATCCCATCCCCGTCCCGCAGCACCAGGAAGTGCCGCAGGTGCTCCGGCGTCAGGTCGTCGTGCGGGAGCGCGGCGTCGGTGAGCAGGCGGACGATCGCGGGGAAGTCGGAGGCGCGGGCGGACTCGGCCGTCATGGAGTGCGTGAGTGCGTGAGTGCGTGAGTGCGTGAGTGCGTGAGTGCGTGAGTGCGTGAGTGCGTGAGTGCGTGAGTGCATACGGGGACGATGCGGTGGATCTCCTCGTGTGGCAACGGACCGGGGACGAAGCGAGGCCGGCCCCCGCCTGGGAAGCCGGCCCCTTTCACACCGCCGTTACTCCCGCACTCCCGCACTTCCGCACTTCCGCACTTCCGCACTTCCGTCCGCTACCACCGGGCCGGGTTGCCGCGGACGTCGATGTGGATGAACGGGCCGTGGGCGCCGTTGTCGCGGTAGATGCCGGCGCCGCCGGTAAGCTCCGGGTGGCGGCGCTCGATGCGGTCGACGGCGCGCAGGATGACCCGCGCGTCCTCGGTGTCGCGGCGGCCGTCGCCGTTCAGGTCGTCCATGTAGCCGTCGCGGTCGTTGTCGATCCACACGTCGCTGGCGTCGCCGTAGGTGTGGCGGCTGAGCTGCGCGCGGCCGCCCTCGCCCACCCCCTGGTCGTTGTACGCCGGGGTGCGAAAACCGCTCATCACCGCGATGTGCTCGGCGCGGATGCCCATGGCGTTGAGCTCCTGGATCACCAGCTCGAGCTTGTCGATGAGCTTGAGGTCAAGCGCCAGGTACTTGGGCCACACGCTGAACTGGTCCTTCGTGAGGAAGTTGCGCAGGCGAAAGTGCTCGCTGACCTGCAGGTCCTGGTTTTCGGGGGTGACCTCGATGAAGCCGGCGGGGGGCGCGTAGCGGTCGAAGCGGCCGGAGCTCTCGGTGCTGTAGGTGCCGATGCGGTAGCCGTTCAGGTAGCCGTTGCGCTTTTCGCTGAAGGGAACGCGGGTGATGACGGCCAGGTCGTTCAGGTCCTCGCTCCACCCCGGCGCCCGCAGCCGCAGCCGCCAGATCCCCGCCTGCGCCGGCGCGCGCAACCCGTGCATCAGCTGCCCCTCGCCCAGCAGCGAGCGCATGGACGTGCCCGCGAACGGCTCCCAGCGGTAGGCCACGTCCAGCGGGCTGGTGTTGACGTCGGCCCACTCCAGCGGAAGCTCCAGCGGGCGGTTGGGGTCGGTGACCACCGCGCGCAGCTTGCCGCTGGTGCCGAATGCGCCGCTGGCCAGCCGCACCGCGTCCTCGGCGCCGTGCCGCACCACCCGCCCGGGCGACTCGTTCGACCACGTAAGAGGCGGAAGGGCGGGGCTGGGGACGTAGGCACCCAGGGTTCCTCCCGCAATGGCGAGAGCGGCGAGCGTGGCGGCGGTGCGGCGGGCGGGCTGCATGCAAACTCCTGTGCTGCGGACGTGCGGAACTGCGGACAAAACCGGGTGCGCAAGCGCCCGGAGCGAATGTCGGTTTCAGGATCAGGGATGTTCAGCGGACCGGCGCCGGCGTTGCGGCCGGTGCGTCATTGCAGACGCGGGGGTCCGGCAGGGCCGCGCGGGCGCGATGGCTGCGCGGCGGTCGGGTGCGGCGAAAACTGGGTCCTGCGCCGCAATGCACGGGTGCGCCGGGGTGGCGAAACACTCCTGGCGCGGCCTAGTTTGCTCGTGCGTGCAACGGGATGGCGCCAAGATAGGTCCATCCGGTCGATCGTGTCAATACACTTATCCGCCGCCCATACTGCAACATGCCTGATCCCACGCCCCCCGCCGGCCGGCCGCGCGTCTGCCTGGTGATCCTGGACGGCTGGGGGCTGCGCGAGCCCACCCCCGACAACGCCGTCACTTCGGCGAATGCCCCCACCTGGAAGCACCTGTGGGAAGAGGGGCGCTACCCCCGCGCCCGCCTGACCACGCACGGCCCCGCCGTGGGGCTGCCGGAGGGGCAGATGGGCAACTCGGAAGTGGGCCACATGAACCTGGGCGCGGGGCGCGTGGTGATGCAGTCGCTGCAGCGCATCGCCACCTCCATCCAGTCCGGCGAGTTCGCCGAGAACCCCGTCTTCACCGATCTGCTGCGCGGCACCGTGGAGCGCGGCGGCACGCTGCACCTGATGGGGCTCATCGGCCCCGGCGGGGTGCACGCGGTGGACACGCACCTGCTGGCGCTTACCGAGTTGGCCGCCGCGCACCGCGTTCCCCGCGTGCGCCTGCACGTCTTTCTGGACGGCCGCGACACGCCGCCGCGCTCCGCGCACGGCTACCTGTCGGAGCTGCTGGGGCGCTGCGCGGGGGGCGAGGGGTGCGGGGTGGCCACGGTGATGGGGCGGTACTGGGCCATGGACCGCGACCAGCGGTGGGACCGCACCGAAAAGGCGTACCGCGCCCTGGTGCGCGGCGAGGGCCAGCCCGTGCGCGACGCGGCGCAGGCCATTGCCGGCGGGTACGCCGCGGGCGAGACGGACGAGTTCTTTCAGCCGCGGGTGGTGGTGGACGAAGCGGGCACGCCGCTGGGAACCATGCGGGACGGCGACGCGGTGATCTTCTTCAACTTTCGTTCGGACCGCGCGCGCCAGCTTTCGCGCGCGCTGGCGGCGGACGCGTTCGACGGCTTTGACCGCGGCCCGGACCGCCCGCGCATTCGCCTGGCCACCATGACGCAGTACGACGAGGACTTTTCCCTCCCCGCCGCCTTTCCGCCGCAGCCGCTGAACGACAAGCTGAGCGACGTGCTGGCCGCGCACGGCCTGGCCAGCTTTCGCACGGCGGAAACGGAAAAGTACCCGCACGTCACCTACTTCTTCAACGGCGGCATCGAGGACCCGCCCGCCGGCGAGGACCGCCGCCTGGTTCCCTCGCCCCGCGTGCCCACGTACGACCAGCAGCCGGAGATGAGCGCGCCCGACGTGACCCGAGGGCTGGTCGAGGCGATCCGCTCCCTGAAGTACGACGTGCTGGTCTGCAACTTTGCCAACCCCGACATGGTGGGGCACACGGGGGTGATGGAGGCGGCGGTGCGGGCAGTGGAGGCGGTGGACGCGGGGGTGGGGCAGGTGCTGCAGGCGTGCCGCGACACGGGGACCACGCTGCTGGTCACGGCGGACCACGGCAACTGCGAGCAGATGTGGGACCCGCAGACCAACGGCCCCCACACCGCCCACACCACCAACCCCGTGGGCATCGTCCTGGTGGAGCCGGAGGGGCGCGGGACGGCGTCGGGGATGGACGACGGCGCGCTGTGCGACGTGGCGCCCACCATCCTGGGGCTGATCGGCGTCCCCCAGCCGGCGGCCATGACGGGGCGCGACCTGCGGAAGAGATAGGAAGGCGGTCCTCCTGTCTTCTCCGGTGTCCTCCGTGTAATCGTGATACCGAAGCCGCGGAAACAGAACCTTCATGAAGTACAGAGGAACAGAGTCAGACAGAGAAAGCGAGCTGAAATATCATCTTGCTCCTCTGTCTGACTCTGTTCCTCTGTACGATTAATTTCTTTTTCTGGATCTGGTATGAGGATGAGACGGCCTGTGGGGGAATGCACAATCGAGCCGGGAATCTGGTGTGAGAGTAGATCCTCCGGAAGTCACGCGCTTGCGTGCCCGCCCCGTCCCGGTGTTTGCCCCGTCCCCCTCACTCCCCGAAGCGGCTGCTACGTTCCGGTGAGGCAGTTCCATTGCCGAAATGGGACCGATTGATTATTCTCCCCGCGGCACCGGTCCAGGTGCCGCCCCCGCCTGCGCAGCTCCGTCGGCTTTTTCCTGAAAACACGCGAATACGGCACGGGTTTCCGTGTCCGGCGCCGTTCCCCGTTGTCCCCTCGACGGACCGCACCCCCCGGCCGCAGGCGCATCCCCATCCTTGATCCGGAGCACCACCACATGGGTCAGCCACAAAGATTCCTTCCGTTGGTCCCCCTGGCGCTGGCGGCCGCGCTCGCGGCGTGCGACCAGCGCGGCGCCGAGCTTCCCACCAATGCCCGCGCCAGCGCGGGCGGGGTGGAGCTGGCGCCCCTGATCGCGGCGGGAGCGGACGCGGTGCCCGGCCGCTACGTGGTCGTGCTGCACGGCAGCCAGGTGAGCACCGCCAACGCGGTGGCCCGCGAGGTGGTGGCGGCGCACGGCGGCAAGGTGCACCACACCTACGGCACCGCGCTGAGCGGCTTTGCCGCCACGCTGCCGGCGGCGGCGGTCGAGGAGCTGCGGCGCAACCCGCGGGTGGCGTACGTGGCGCAGGACGGCAAGGTGCGCAAGAGCACCACGCAGACCGGGGCCACCTGGGGGCTGGACCGCATCGACCAGCGCACGCTTCCCCTGAACACCACGTACACCTACACCCCCACCGGCGCGGGCGTGCGCGTGTACGTGCTCGACACCGGCATCCTTACCGCGCACACGCAGTTCGGCGGGCGCGCCAGCGTGGGCGCCGACTTCATCGGCGACGGCTACAACGGGCAGGACTGCGACGGGCACGGCACGCACGTGGCCGGCACCATCGGCAGCACCACCTACGGCGTGGCCAAGGCCGCGCAGCTGGTGGCGGTGCGCGTGCTGGACTGCTATGGCGACGGCACGTGGTCCGGCGTGATCGCGGGCGTGGACTGGGTGACCGCCAACGCGCAGAAGCCGGCGGTAGCCAACATGTCGCTGGGCGGCGGCCTGTACGCGCCGCTGAACACGGCCGTGCAGACGTCCATCGCCTCGGGCGTGGTGTACGCCGTGGCGGCGGGCAACGAGAGCTCCGACGCCTGCGGCGTGTCGCCGGCCAGCACGCCCAACGCCATCACGGTGGGCTCCACCACCAGCACCGACGTGCGGTCGTCGTTCTCCAACTGGGGCAGCTGCGTGGACCTGTTCGCGCCCGGAAGCAACATCACCAGCACCTGGCACAGCGGCACCACGGCCACGAACACGATCAGCGGCACCTCGATGGCCTCGCCGCACGTGGCGGGCGTGGCCGCGCTGTACCTGCAGGGCAGCCCCACCGCCACCCCGGCCACCGTGGCCGCGCAGATCCTGGCCAGCAGCACCTCGGGGCGGGTGACCGACCCGGTGGGCTCGCCCAACCGGCTGCTGTTCTCGCTGCTCACCCTTCCGGCGCCGGGGGCCGCCATCGAGCTGAACCCCTCGTCGCTCTCGTTCACCTTCGTGCGGCCGGTGGCCAGCGCGACGGCCGCGGCGGGCGTGTCGGCGGACGCCCCCGCGCAGCCGTTCCAGTCCGCGGGCACGGCGCCGTCCAAGAAGGCCGGCACCCCGTCGGGGGCCGAGGGCCAGCAGGTGGGCAGCAGCACCGTGCTTTCCGGCGGGGTGACGCTGTCGAACACGGGGACCACGGCGCTCAACTGGACGGCCGCCGGGAGCCAGCCCTGGCTGGCGATGGACCCGTCCAACGGCCGCCTGACCGAGGGCTTTACCGCCCGGCTGAGCGCCAACGTGAACTCGGCCGCGCTGGCGGCGGGCACCCACACGGCCACCCTGACGGTAACGGACCCGGCGGCCCCCACCCCCTCGGCGCAGGTGGCGGTGACGGTGAACATCGTGTCGCCCACCCTCCTGGCCGTGGGCACGCCGCGCACCGGGCTGGCGGGCGCGGCCGGCAGCCAGCAGTTCTACGCGGTGCAGGTGCCCACGGGGGCCACCAGCCTGCGCATCGCCACCACGGGCGGCACGGGTGACGCCGACCTGTTCGTGCGCTATGGCGCCATCCCCACCACGAGCACGTTCGACTGCGCGTCGGGCGCCGCCTACAATGACGAGAGCTGCGAGGTGACGTCGCCGCTGCCGGGGACGTACTACGTGATGGTGTACGGGTTCAGCGCGTACTCGGGCGCCACGCTGGCGGCCACCAGCGGCGGCCCGCCGGCCGCGCCGCTGAACCCGACGGTGTTGGCCGCCTCCACCAGCGCCATCCGCGTGGGCTGGGCGGACGGCAGCGTGAACGAGACCAGCTTCAACGTGTGGCGCCGCATGCTGTCGTCCAACGGCGTGTGGAGCGGGTGGACGGACGTGGGCACGACGGCGGCCAACGCCGTGGTCTACCTGAACACGGGCGCCACGGCGGGGGTCACCTACCAGTACCAGGTGCGCGCCTGCAACGCCGCGGGCTGCTCGGCCTGGCTGCAGACGCCCACGGTGTCCATCGCCACCGCGCCGCCGTCGGCGCCGTTCAACCTGGTGGCCGCCGTTACGTCGGGGACCAGCGCCGCGCTCACCTGGACGGACGGGAGCGGTGACGAGACGCTCTTCAACATCAGCCGCGCGCAGCGCAACGCGGACGGCACCTGGCCCGCCTACACCCCCCTGACGTCGGTGGCGGCCAACGCCACCAGCTTCAACAGCACGGGGCTGGTGGCGGGGCAGGCCTACCGCTACATCGTGCGGGCCTGCAACCCGGCGGGCTGCTCCCCCTGGGCCACCAGCAACATCGTCACCCCGCCCACCCTGCCGGCCGCCCCGCCGGCGGTGACGGGGACGGTGACCTCCGGCAGCAGCATTCGCGTGCAGTGGACGGACGCCAGCGCCAACGAGGCCTCGTTCGTGGTCTCGCGCGCGCCGGTGAGCAGCGCGGGGGTGGTGGGGGCGTTCACCGACATCGCCACGCTGGCGCCCAACCAGGTGCTGTTCAACAACACCGGGCTGGCCGTGGGCGCGTACCGCTACCGCATCCGCGCCTGCAACGCGGCGGGCTGCTCGGCGGGCACCGTCAGCGCCACGCTGACCATTCCGCCGGTGCCGGCGGCACCCGGAAGCCTGGCGGCCACCCCGCTCAGCGCCAGCCAGCTCCGGCTGACGTGGACGGACCCGGGCGCGGTGGAGACGTCGTTCCAGGTGTATCGCGCCCTGCGCAACCCCGACGGCACCTGGCCCGTGTTCGCCGTGGTCGCCACGCCGGCGGCCAACGCGGTGCTCCACACCGACACCGGGCTGCTGGCGGGCCGGGCGTACCGCTATCAGGTGCGCGCGTGCAACGTCTCCGGCTGCTCGGTCTTCGCCACCAGCGCCATCGTCAGCACGCCGGCCAGCTGACGGCGGACGGTCCCCGGCCCGGGAGCGGATCCCCGGGCCGGGCACCACGCGCAGGGAATCCCGTGGCGGAGCGATCCGCCGCGGGATTCTTTTTCGGTCGAGCCGGGGCCCTGACAGGGAATAGGGAATAGGGAATAGGTTACAGGGGACAGCCGGCAACGGCGGGCCGGATGCCGCTGGTGCTGGCCCAGGTTCGGTGAGCAAGGGTCTGCGCAGCAGGGGGGAACTCACACGGCGTCGACGGAGTTTTCTCGTGCCGTTCCGCGGCTCTCGCGGGTCGGCGTCTGGTGGAGGTGAGCGGAGGCATGGCGCGCCTGTCGGCGAAGCACGAGCCGGCGTGGGCGTCCGGGAACGGGCGAGGGATGGAATGCGGGAGGGAGCCATCCGCGTTTTTTCGGGAGGGATGACGATGGGCGGATCGTCTAGGAGGGTGTTGCCAAACCTTCAAGCTCGCCACGAAGCGGTGACTTCCTGAGAGCGTGTTTAAGAATCGGACGCTGCGCATCCAGGCAGATCTACTAGCGCTGTCATTCCGAGGCCCGGCCACGCCGTAGCCTGCTTTCACACCTGAGGTTGCAGGGCCGAGGAATCCCCTGTCGGTTTGCTGGAGGGCAGACGCGGTAGCCCGTGCTTACCTTGCGGCTACGACACGGGCGGACAGGGCCAGTGCCGGAGCGGTGCAGCGGGGCACCAGCAGCAGACAGTAGATTTCTCAGTCGGCGCGCAGGATTTCGTGCGAGC
>NZ_DASWNM010000042.1:0-72049 GCF_036399255.1 Longimicrobium sp. | reverse complement strand
TCACCCTCCCCCGCGCTGTTTGCGGGGGAGGGCCGGGGAGGGGGGCGCCGGCCGCTCGCGCAAAACCGTCCGAAGCACACCGCCGTCCGCCCCACACCCAACCTCCCCCAGCAGTTTTGGGGGAGGTGGGCGAGTCATGCGAGCCCGGAGGGGGCGCCCGCCCCTCGCGCCGAACCTTCGATGCGCCGCCTACTCCTCCGCCGGGCGGAAGTCCACCAGCCGCGCCTGGACGGTGGTGCGGCCGTTGTAGTGGTTCTCTTCCAGCTTGAACGCCACGTCCATCAGTCCGCCCCCAAAGCCGGGCTCCTGCGCGCGCTCGCCCATTCCGAAGCCGATGGCCTCGAGCGTGGAGCCGTACGCGGCCAGCGTCATCTTCAGGTGCCCCTGCCCCACGATCCTGTGCTGCGCGATGGCCACGCTGCGCGCCATGAACACCGGCGTGGCGTTCCCCGCGCCAAAGGGGCCGGCGTGCCGCAGCATCCGCACCAGCTCGTGGTCTGCGTGCCGCAGCTCCATCTCCAGGTCGATGCGCACCTCGGGGACCAGGTCGTCCTCGGAGAGCACGGAGCGCGCGCGGGCGTTGAACGCCTCGCGAAAGCCATCCACCCGGTCCGCGCGGATGGAGCACCCCGCCGCCATCCGGTGCCCGCCAAAGCGGACGAGGTGCTCCGAGCAGTCGCGGATGGCGTCGTACAGGTGAAAGCCGGGAATCGACCGCGCGCTCCCCTTCCCCTCCCCCGTGGCGGCGTCCAGCGCGATCATCACCGTGGGGCGATGCAGCCGCTCCACCAGCCGCGAGGCGACGATCCCGATCACCCCGGGGTGCCACCCCTCCGACGCCAGCACCAGCCCGTAGTCGCGGTCCGGATCGTACGTCTGCTCCAGGTCCGCGAGGGCTTCCTTGACCGTCTGCCCCTCCACCGTCTGCCGCCAGCGGTTCTCGGCCTCCAGCGTGTGGGCGATGTCCTCCGCCTCGCGCGGGTCGTCGGTCAGCAGCAGGCGCACGCCGCGCAGCGCCTCGCCCATCCGCCCCACGGCGTTGATGCGCGGCGCCAGGACGAATCCCACCTGCGCGGCGGTGATCTCGGCCTTGTCCGCCAGCCCGGTGACGCGAAGGAGCGCGCGAAGGCCCACGTTGGGCGTCTCGCGCAGCACCTTGAGGCCCCAGCGCACCATCGCGCGGTTCTCGCCCCGGAGCGGCGCGATGTCGGCGATGGTGGCGACGGCGACCAGGTCAAGGAAGCTGAACAGGCGCTCGCGCGGAAAGCCGATCTCTTCCGCCAGCGCGCAGCACACCTTCCACGCCACGCCCACGCCCGCCAGCCCCTTGTCGGGATACGCGCAGTCGTGCCGGTTGGGGTTGACGACGGCGACGGCGTCGGGGAGGTCCGGCCCCGGCGTGTGGTGGTCGGTGACGATGACGTCGATGCCCGCCGCGCGCGCCTGCCGCACCGCGTCGTGCGCCACGATCCCGCAGTCGCAGGTCAGGATCAGCTTGGCGCCGATCTCGACCGCCGCGCGCACCCCCGCCTCGGACAGGTCGTAGCCGTCCACCAGCCGCCGGGGGACGAAGGGCTCGGCCCTGGCGCCCATCATCCGCAGCGCGCGGACGTACAGGGCGGTGGAGCAGATGCCGTCCACGTCGTAGTCGCCGTGCACCAGCACCGTCTCGCCGGCGGCGATGGCCTGGCGCAGCCGCGCGACGGCGTGGGCCATGCCGGCCAGCTGGGCGGGGGCGTGGATGTGCCCCTCGGTGGGACGCAGAAAGCCGCGCGCGGCGTCGGACTGCCCGTAGCCGCGGTGCACCAGCAGCCGGCACAGCGTGGGCGGCAGGCGCAGCTCGCGGCACAGGCGTTCTACGGCGGCGTGGTCGGGCGCGGGGGGAAAGACCCAGCGGCGTGCGGCGGCAAGCAGGGACGGCATGCGCACAAAGTTGTACGCGCGCCGCCGGACGGGCAAGCCACACCCGCCAGCCGCCACCGTGCGGATGCCGCGGTCAGCGCCCGAAGATGTACACGGCGATGGCGGCCACGACGAGGAGGCACAGCACCAGCGTCACCACCTGCGCCGCGCTGCGCCCGGGGCCGGGAACGGGCTCCTTCTGGTGCGGGACGGGCTGCGAGCCTCCGTCGAACGGCGGCTCCTTGCGGTCTTCGGCCACGGCGGTCTTCCCCTGGGGATCGGGCACGGGTGGATGGCGATCGACGATCGGGCGGGGGAACTCGCAACGCGCATGCCCGGCTTGCTCCCGTGCGGCGGCGCGCTACCTTTGCCGGCGTGCCGCATCCATCCATCCCGATCGATTTCGCCGACGACCATGCCTTGGAAGACGCCGTATCTGGAAACCCCGCAGGTGATCGTGCGCCCGGCGCAGACGGAGGACGTGCCGCACATCGTGCGCTACTTCGACGACAACCGCGAGCGGCTGGCGCCCTCGCGCCCGCTGGTGGGGCCGGAGTTCTTTACGCACGGGTTCTGGAACGCGCAGGTGCACGCCAACCTGGCGGAGTTCCGCGAGGGCAGGAGCGTGCGGCTGTTCATCTTCGACCGTGCCCGGCCGGAGCGGGTGGTGGGCAACGCCAACTTCACGCAGATCTTTCGCGCGCCGGCGCACTACTGCATGCTGGGGTACGGGCTGGACGGGGAGTACGAGGGGCGCGGGATGATGCGCGAGGCGCTGGAGGCGGCCATCGGGTACATGTTCGCCGAGCAGAACCTGCACCGCATCCAGGCCAACTACGTGCCCCGCAACGAGCGCAGCGGCGGGCTGCTGCGGCGGCTGGGGTTCACGGTGGAGGGGTTCGCGCGCGACTACCTGCTGCTGAACGGGCGGTGGGAGGACCACATCCTCACCAGCAAGCTGAATCCGGACTGGCGGGCGGGGTAAGGGGCGTTCGGAGGGGATTGTCCCACGGCGAGGGGCGATGCGGGTGGGCCGCCGCACGGGTTCGCGGGGACACGGCCGCCGCCACCGCCACGGGCGAAAGCCCGCGGCTAGAAATGCCATAAGCCCCGCCCAAGGCTCGCAAAGCGAGCCAGGCGGGGCTTCACCTTCTCGGGTCAGAAGGTCCGAGCCTCAGCGCAAACGTTCGGCCACATCAACCTCCCCCAGCAGTTTTGGGGGAGGTGGGCGAGTAATGCGAGCCCGGAGGGGGCGCCCCGCCGGAGCGCCCCGATCCCGCGGATGCACCCGTTCACCCGTTCACCCGTTCACCGCACCGGCGGGCTCCCGAACCGGAGGGTATCGCGCGGCGCGTTCGGATTCGGCGGCTGCGCGGCGGGCGGCGTCGGCGTCGGCGTCGGCTGGTTCACCACGGGCGGCTGCGTCTGCGCCGGCGGTCGCTGCGGCTGCGTCACCGTCGGGCGCTGGGGCTGCGGACGGGGCTGCGCCTGCACGGGCGGACGCTGCGGCTGCGCCACCGGCGGGCGCTGGGGCTGCCCCTGGACCTGCGGCTGCGCGGCCGGGGGCAGGCCCGGACGCGCGCCGGGCTGCGCGGGAAGCGGCTGCCCCGGCACGGGCTGGGCCCCGGGCGGCTGCACGCCGGTGGCGGGCGGCACGGCGACGCCCGCGCGGCGCAGCGAGTCCATGCGCACGCTGTCGCGGATCGCCGCGGAGTCCACCGGCACGGAGATGGGCAGGCCACCCAGCAGCCGCCGGAACGGCGGACCGCCCACGCGCCGCACCATCGCGGCGCGGGCGGCGGGCGGCCACCCCTGCGCCACCGTCAGCGAGGCCAGCTCGATCCAGAAGGTGTCGCGCACCACCCGCCCCGCGGCGAACTGGCCCACGCCGTCGCTGAAGGTGACCAGCGCCATCGCGCTGTCGCGCCGCACCTCGCCCGTGAACGGAAAGCCCACGCCGCCGCGCACGATCTGCCCGGCGATGGAGTCCAGCCGCTGGGTGATGATGCGCATCTCGTCGGGCGCCGTGAGCTGGTACGCCTGCTCGCGCACCAGCGTGGTGTCCTGCGGGCGAATCTCGAACCCCGCGAAGCGCCAGATGCCGCGCACCTCGGGGAGCCCCGCGCGCTGCTCCGCCGTGGGCCGCGTCAGGGGCGGCAGCGGCTGCACCTTCCCCGACGCCTCGTCACACGCACTCGCGGCCAGCACCACGCAGGCCAGCACCGCCGTCAGCCGTACTCGCACCTTGCTCCCCGTCCCGTGATTGTCGCCGGCATCCATCCGCGCGCCGGTGCGTCGCATCCTCCGTGCCCGCAACCAGATTTCCTTCAAGTTAGCGTGGACGCGGCCCGTTGACATCCCCTGGCGCCATCCGTACCTTCCAGGCCAGGAATGCCGCATGGCTCCTGCGTTTTTCGTTCACTCTGGGCCCCATCCCACCGTACCGCCCATGCCCCTGACCGCCCCCATGCGCCCGGAACAGGCGGACGCCCTGCTGCGTGACGCGCTGGAAGCCAACGGCCAGCGCTTTACGGACCAGCGTGCGGCCGTGTACCGGTTTCTTCTGGGCACCACCGACCATCCCACCGCCGACGAGGTGTTCACCGCCGTCCGCGGCGACATCACCGACATCTCGCTGGCGACGGTGTACAAGGCGCTGGAGACGCTGGTGAGCTGCAACCTGGCGGTCAAGCTGTCGTACGGCGACGACAGCGCCCGCTACGACGCGCGCACCGACGACCACTACCACTCGCGCTGTGTGCGCTGCGGCCAGGTGCGCGACGTGCACGGCCAGGTGCCCGAGCTGCTGCCGCAGATCGACCCGGGCAACGGGTTCCGCGTACAGGGCTACCGCGTGGAGGTCATCGGCCTGTGCCCCGGCTGCGCGGACTGACGCCCGGCCCGGCACGATGGATGATGGACGCTCTCCCCCCGGAGAGCGTTTTTCGTTTTCAGGAGGATGGATGAACCCTGACGCACGCGGTCCGGCGCCCCCGGTCACCCTTCCCGCCGACCCGCCGCGCGGCTTTCGCGGCGAGTGGACGGTGGACGAGGCGCGCCGCGGCGCCTTTTCCGAGCACGCCGGCATCCTGCGCGCGCTGCCGGTGGCCGTGGCGGTGCCGGCCGATGCGGACGACGTGGCGGGGCTGGCGCGGTGGGCGGCGGAGCACGGCGTCGCCCTCATCCCCCGCGCGGCGGGGACGGGGATGCCGGGCGGCAACGTGGGCCCCGGCGTGGCGGTGGACCTCCGGACGCACTTCGGCCGGGTGGGGACGGTGGATGCGGAGCGGCGGACCGCGCGCGTTCAGCCCGGCGCCACGCTGGGCGCGCTGAACCGCGCGGCGGCGGCGGACGGGCTGCAGTTTCCGGTGGATCCGTCCAGCGCGGAGCGGGCGTCGATGGGCGGCATCATCGCCAACAACTCCGGCGGGGCGCACACGGTCCGCTACGGCTCGGCGCGCGGGTGGATCCAGTCGGTGGACGTGGTGCTGGCGGACGGGACGCCCGTGACCACCACCCGCGGCGCGCGCGGCGAGCATCCGCGGCTGCGCGAGATCCTGGACCAGGTGGACGCCATCCTGGCCGAGGACCCGGTGCGGCTGGAGGCGCGCTGGCCCAGGGTGCGAAAGAACTCGTCGGGCTACGCGCTGCGCGAGTACCTGCGCTCCGGCGACGCGGTGGACCTGTTCGTCGGCAGCGAGGGAACGCTGGGAATGCTGACGGGCGCCACAGTGCGGCTGGCGCCGGTGCCGGCGGCGCGCGGGCTGGCGCTGCTGGAGTTCACCGCGCTGGAGGCGGCGGGCGCGGCGGTGCACCGCATCCTGCCCCTGCAGCCGGCCACCTGCGAGATGATCGACCGCACCTTCATCGACCTGGTGCGCGAAAGCGGAGAGGACCCCGGCTACCCGCTGCGCGCCGGCCTGGAAGCCATCCTGTTCGTGGAGATGGAGGGCGACTCGGACGCCGAGGTCGCGGGGAAGCTGGAGGCGGTGCGCGCGGCGATGGCGGGGGTGGCGGACCGCGTTTCGCTGGCCGCCGATCCACATGAGCAGGAGCGGTTCTGGCACGTGCGCCACGCCGCCAGCCCGCTGATCGCCCGGATGGCGGGCGCGCGGGTGTCGATGCAGTTCATCGAGGACGGCGTGGTGCCCGTGGACCGGCTGGCCGACTACATCCGCCTGCTGCGCGAGGTCCTGGCGCGCCACGGCCTTCCCGCCGTCATCTTTGGCCACGCGGGCGACGGCAACCTGCACGTGAACCCGCTGGTGGACATCGCGAAGCCCGGCTGGCGCGCGGAGGCGGAGTCCATCGTCTACGAGGTGGCGGAGGGCGTGGCGCGGCTGGGCGGCACCATGGCCGGTGAGCACGGCGACGGCCGCCTGCGCGCGCCCCTCCTCGAGACCATCTGGGGCCCCGAGATCACCGCAAGCTTCCGCGCGGTAAAGGACGCGTTCGATCCGCGCGGCATCCTGAACCCCGGCGTCATCCTTCCCCTTCCCGGCCAGCGCCCGCTCGATGCCATCAAGTACGGGTGATGGTGATACAAACTTCGGAAAGTGGTCTCACACAGAGTCAGCAGAGTCAGCAGAGTCAGCAGAGTAAAGTCCTGGCGAGGCGGATCGCCCTTCGCGCGCCGTAGACGTCTGGTCGAGCGAACACGTTCCAGGGCCCGTCACGGGGCACGAGAAAACTCTGCTGACCCTGCTGACTCTGTGTGAGCCCATTCTTTTGGCGGATCGGCATGATATCCTCCTCAGACCAGATCCTGAAAAAGAATGATCGTACAGAGGAACAGAGTCAGACAGAGAAAGCGGGTTGCTCTGTCTGACTCTGTTCCTCTGTACTCATGAAAGATGGGGCACGGCGTCCCCGGAACAGGCGCGGCGCGGGGAATCGGAAATCCCATGAAAGAACCCGCCCCGCCACGCTCGGGGACGCGTGGCGGGGCGGGCTGCTTCGTACGGCGCGTTCAGCCGGCGGTCACTCGAACGGCCAGGCGTAGGAGCTGCCCAGCGACGCGCTGTTCCCGCCGACCCCGCCAAAGGTGTAGCACGCAATCCCGCGCGCCTGCGCCACCCCGCACGGCACGGGAAGCTGCAGCTGCGTGCCGCGATAGTGGTCGCTCCAGCCCCGCGCCAGGAAGTACCAGGGAGCGCCGAACATCCCCTGGAACTGCGTTTCCAGGCGAAACTCCCACTTCAGCATCTCGAACAGGTTGCCGCACGCGCCGTTGGGCAGCTTGGGCACGCAGCTGGTGTTGAGCCCGGCGGCATTCGTCTGGTTCAGTCCGGCCCCGACGCGGGTGAGGTTGATGAGGTTGGCTGCCTGCGCAAGGTTGCCTGTGCGCAGGTGGCCCTCGGCCCGCAGCAGGTTGAGCTCCTCCACGGGGAACCAGGTGTACGGACCGACGGCGCTGGAGCGCCAGGCACGGAAGCGCTGGTCGGCGTAGTACGACCAGCGATGGCTGCCCCGGGCGGGCTGCCCCCAGACGGGGGGGCTGTTCGGGGCATAGAAGTACCGTCCCGGCTGGACCCGCTGCTCCGCCAGCGTAGCGCCCTGCGGAAAGCGGTTGTCCGGCGTGACGATGGTGAAGGACACGCCGCCGGGAAGCAGCGGATGCCGGTCCGCGACGGGCAGGCTGATCCACGTCTGGTACTTCCCGGACTGGTCGGCCATTCCCAGGTACTGGTAGTGCAGCTGCGACCAGCTGGGCGGCAGCGTCAGGTAGAAGCCGGCGTTGTGCTCCCAGTCGAACCAGTCGATCTGCATGTCGTAATCGCTGACGATCCCGTTGCCGGCGTCCGCGATGACCTGGCTCCAGTTCACCGCCGCCCGCTCGGCGGGGGTGCGGGCCACGTTGGCGCGCAGCCGCGCCTTGAACGAGTACGCCAGCCGGCGCAGGTCCTGGCTGGACAGCGGGTTGGACGTCCACGTGGACGGGATTTCGAAGCTGCCCTGCTGCGTGAGCAGAATGGCCTCGTCCAGGTACGCCAGCGCGGCGTTCATCACCTGGTGGTAGGAGTGGAGCTGCGCCGTGGCGGGATCCTGTGTTTCGTCCAGGATCAGCCCCTGGTCATAGAGCAGCGCCACGTTCCCCAGGTGCAGCCCCAGCATGAACCTGGAGAATGCCCGTGCGCGCAGGTCCGGCCAGGATCCCGCCGCCTCGTACCCCTCGCGCAGCGCGGCGATGCCGTCGTAGCTCCCCGTCCAGGCGTGTGCCCAGTTGAGGTAGTACTGCTGGGCCGCATCGTTCTGGATGGCGGTGCGCGGGTACTCCGAGTACTGGTACATCCCCCAGTTGGTGGCCCACGCGCTGTGCTGAAACGACTGCACGCTCAGAATCATCCCCACCGAGCCCACCTGCGTCTCGGTGTTCCACCAGCGCCGGTACGACTCCCGCAGCCGGTCCTCCGCGAACCGCTCCACCGAAAGCCCTTCCGTCTCCATGGTCGCGGCGACCCCGCCGTAAACGCCCACGATGGTGAAGGCCCCCTCGGCGGAAACCTCGAGCAGGCCCCCGGGTCCGATCCGGGCCACGGTGGGGGCCGTTACGCCCCAGATGACCTGGGGGTCCGGCACCTCGTCGCCGTCGGCGTCGCGCACGATGGCGCGCACCTGGACCGTGCGCCCCACGATGGGCGGCGCGGCGAGCGGCACGATCTCGATGGTGTAGCTGGAGATGACGATGTCGATGGCCTGCGAGCCGTTGAGCGGCTCCAGCCGCAGCGAAATGGCGGCGTTGGTCCCCGGGCGCACCGCCGTCGCCACCTGGCCCCGGTGCGTCTCCGTTCCCCCGGCGTCGTACAGGTGCCCCGAGAACACGCGGCTGGATCCCACGGGCACGTCCACGCTGCCGCTGGCCACGCCGTCCACCACGGGAAGGTTGAAGACCAGCGGCTCGCCGATGCCGGGGCCGGTCACCTGTACCACGAGCGTCGCCGCCGATACGGACGCCGTGGCGTTCAGCAGCAGCCGGGCGTGCCCCTCGGGAACGCCGCCCGGCTCGACGGGCGTGTCCGTGCAGCCGGCCAGCAGCAGCAGCGCGCCGGCCAGGACGCGCGCAAAGAGGTTTCTTCGCATCAACCTACTCCTGCACCGTGAGCTCGGCCCCGGCCGCGACGCCGCGGAAGGTCGCCACGATGCGGGCGGTGCCGGGGGCGTGCGCGGTAACGGTGCCGGTGGCGCTTACCGACGCGATGGTGGGCACGCTCGACGCCCAGGTGATCTGGGGATTGGGGACGGCGACGCCGTTGTCGCTGGCCGCCGCGGCGTAGAGGCTGGTTCCGCCCACCGGCAGCGTCGCCGGCCCCGGCGTAAGCGTGACGGTCACGGCGCCCACAGTCACGGTGACCGTCGCGGCGCTGGTGAGCGCCGACAGGGTGACGGCCAGCGACAGTGCCTGTCCGGACTGCACGGAGGCCGTCTTTTCGCCCTGGTAGATCAGGATTCCCGCGGCGTCGTAACCCCGCACCACGAAGCGGCGGTCGGCGCCCGCGGGAACCTCGATGCTCCCCGTGGCCGTCGCGCCCGACAGCGTGAGGTTGGCCATCAGGGGCTCCGCGATCCCGGGCCCGGTCACCTGCAGCGTGAGCGCGGAGATCGTTGCGCTGGTGACGCTCACCTGGATGGAGAGCGTGGCGTTTTCGGGGCGTGTGACGCGCGACGGCTCGCAGCCCGCCAGCAGGATGGCGAAAAATGAAGTGGCGGCAATGTACAATGCTCGCATGATGCTCTCCGCGAAATCGAGGGAGTGGAGTTGAGGAAGACGACGAGCGGATACGAGGGGGCCGGGAGGCCCGGGAGGGACAGCCTTGTCCGCAAGCAAGCTACTTTTGCCCGTTGCGCGGGGCAAGCATTCCCGTTGTCCACCCGGAGAGAGTGCGGAAACCTCATGTTCGCGAGAGTGTGTTCAAGAATCCCCTGCGCTCGCGCCCGTATGTCATTTCGAAGGAGGCGCCACACCGCATCATCGGCTCGCACGAAATCCTGCGCGCCGACTTAGAAATCTACTGTCTGCCGCTGGTGCCCCGCTGCACCGCTCCGGCACTGGCCCTGTCCGCCCGTGTCGTAGCCGCGAAGCAGGCACGGCTACCGCGTCTGCCCTCCAGCAATCCGACAGGGGATTCCTCGGCCCTGCAGCCTCTGGTGTGAAGGCAGGCTGCGGCGTGGCCGGGCCTCGGAATGACAGCGCTGGCAGATCTGCCTGGATGTGCAGCGTCGGACCGATGGAACCCGCGCGGCTCCCGGCACTCGAAAGCCCCGTTCCGCGAGCGCCAGCGAGCGGAGACGGGGCTTGTCGCTTTCCCAGCAGCGGGTTCACCCGCTCATCCACCTGCGCATCCGGCGACTCATCCCGCCCCGCTCAATCTCCCGACATCCACTCGTTCACCTCGGCGTAGGGAATGGCTTCGTCGGCGAAGCGGAAGGTGCCGTGCTCGCGGATTTCGCGGGCGGCGCGGACCAGGCCGCCGAGCGCCGCGCGGCTCAGCGCCGACCCCAGGCTGATGCGCTTTACGCCCAGCTCCGCCAGCGCGTCCACGCTCAGCGTGCCGCCCTTGAGCCCCATCACCACGTTCACCGGCCGGGCGACGGACGCGCAGACGGTGCGGATGTCCTCGGGGCGGGTGATCCCCGGCGCGAACAGGGCGTCGGCGCCCACGGCCTCGAACGCCTGCAGGCGGCGGATGGTGTCGTCCAGGTCCGGGCGCCCGTGCAGAAAGTTTTCCGCCCGGCCCACCAGGACGAAGGGGAACGGAAAGGCACGCGCCGCCTCGACCGCCGCGGCCATCCGCTCCACGGCGTGGTGCAAATCGTAGATGGGACGCTCCGGATCGCCCGAGGCGTCCTCGATGGACCCGCCGACCAGCCCCGCCTCCCCGGCCAGGCGGATGGTCTCGGCCGCCGCTTCCGGCGTGTGTCCGAAGCCGTTCTCCAGGTCCGCCGCGACCGGCAGCTCCGTCGCCTCCACGATGGCCTTCGCGTTCGCGAGCGTCGCATCCCGCCCCGCCTCGCCGTCGCGGCGGCCCAGGGCAAAGGCCAGCCCGGCGCTGGTGGTGGTGAGCGCCGAAAAGCCCAGCGCCGCCAGGATGCGCGCCGTGCCCGCGTCCCACGGGTTGGGGATGACGAACGCGCCCGGCTGGGCGTGCAGGGCCTGGAACCGCTCGGCTTTCTGGGCTTGCGTGGCGCGCATCTTCATCCCCGGTGCGTTGAAGCTGCTTTCGTTCGGAATCACTCGTCCCCGTCCGAGACGCGCTCCGCGATCATCCCCATCAGCGTTTCGCGGTCGTTGAGCGACGGGTCGTCGGTGACGCGCTCCAGCAGGTCGCGCAGGATCTCGCCGTACAGCGGGCCGGGGGGAATGCCCAGCGCCCGCAGCTCCGCCCCGCCGATCGCCAAGCCGCCGATCTCCAGCGGCGCCTCGCGTGCCAGCTCCCGCCGCGCGCGGCTCCACAGCGCGCGCGTCTCCGCCAGCCGCGGATCGGCCTCCGACCGCGCGCGCAGGTCGGCGATGCGCAGGCGGAACAGGTCGTTCACGTATTCGCGGCCGATGCGGCGCAGCCAGCGGCGCAGATCCGGCTCCGCCGCGTCGGGCGCGGGAAAGCCGGCGTGCTGCGCCACCAGGTGCACCGCGCGGTCGATCTCGGCGTTGCTGAACTTGAGCCGCTTCATCAGCCGGTGCGCGAGCGCGGCCCCGGCCGAGGCGTGGTCCGATGGATCGGCCGCCTTGCCTGCGTCGTGCAGCAGCGCGGGAATGCGCAGCCCGGCGCGGTGCTTCGATACCTGGTCGGCGGTGCGCAGCAGGTGCGTCCACACGTCCCCGTCCCCATCCGCCACCCCCACGCACGCCTGCAGCTCGGGATAGAGGTGCGCCAGCGCGCCGCAGTCCGCGTACAGTCGCAGCGAGACGGAGGGCGGCTCCACCTGCCGCAGCACCTTCAGCAACTCTTCGCGCACGCGCTCGGCGGACAGGTGCACCAGCTCCGGCGCGGCCTCCCGGGCGGCCCGCCACGTGGCGTCGTCGATGCGCATCCCGAAGCGCCCGGCAAAGCGCAGTGCGCGGAGAACACGCAGCCGGTCCTCGCGAAAGCGCTCCGCCGGGTCGCCCACGGTGCGCAGGATGCCGTCGCGCAGGTCGGGGACGCCGCCGTGCGGGTCGCGCAGCTCGTGCGTGAGCGGATGCCAGGCGACGGCGTTGATGGTGAAGTCGCGGCGCTGCAGGTCGTCGTCCACCCGGTCGGCGAAGATGACGCGGGCGTGGCGGCCGTCCGTCTCGACGTCGCGGCGAAAGGTGGTGACCTCGTACAGGTGGCCGTCCTTGCCCAGCACGCCCACCGTGCCGTGCGCAATGCCCACGGGCACCGTGCGCCGAAAGAGGCGGCGCACGTCGCCGGGGCGGGCGGCGGTGGTCAGGTCCCAGTCGCCCGGCCGGCCGCCCGAGAGCGCGTCGCGCACGGCGCCGCCCACCGTCCACGTGTCGAAGCCGGCGTCCCGCAGCGTACGCGCTATGCGCAGCACGTCCGGCGGCGGATGCAGGTCCACGGCTTCGGAGCCCGTAAACACCCGGGTCACGGAGGATGCGGGAGCAGGCGCGGAGCCGCCGCGCAACGTGTCGCGCGGCAACGACTTGGCGAAATCGTCATCTTGGGTTATCTTGTTTCCTTCCTCCACCCCGCCACCCTCCTCTGGGCGCCGCCGAATGACGACTGCCGACCTGCTGGACCGTTCCGCCGCCACCGACTCGTTTCACGAGGCGGTGACCCGATTTCTGCGCGACGGACGCTCCAGCGAGCGCATCGCTTTTGGACACGGGTGCCCGGGCATCAAGGTAGAGCGTGCGCTCACCAAGGTTCTGGTAGAATATCCCGGCCTTCCCATCGAATCAATCGAAGTGCGCGGCGCGTCGGGGTGCGAGTACTTTCGCGGCCGGCTGTTCGTGCGCACGGCGACGGAAGAGCGGCGCGTGGCGTTTCACTGGGACTGCAAGTGGCGCGCGGAGCAGGAAGGGTGGACGGACTGGTTCGGCTTTCCCGACCAGGGCCGCGCGGCGCGGGAGTTCGGCTGGGACTGCTTCCGCGCCTGGACCGAGGAAGAGGTGAGCCCCATCTCCGTCGCCATCGACACCGCCACCATCATCGGCGCGGGTGAAGCCGAGGCCGTCCTGGCCTGACGCACCGCGGATCCGACGGATCGAAGACGGCCGCCTCCCATCGCGGGGGCGGCCGTTTTTCATCGGGATATCCGATTCTCGGCCTGATTGTGCATTCCCCCACGGGCCGTCTCATCCTCATGGCCAGATCCTGAAAAAGAATGGTCGTACAGAGGAACAGAGTCAGACAGAGAAAGCGAGCTGAACGATCATCCGGGTGCACGATGGGCTGCGGGATTTCGGTATCATGGGGGAACGGATGCACGCGTTTCTTGTCCGGCGCGGCATGTGCGGCTACCATGCGGAGCGCGACCGCGCGACGTGCCGTCCCACCAGAGAGGTATTCAATGCGTCTTCCCCATCCCCGCCGGCTGCTTGCCCTGGTCCTCACCCTGGCCGCGGCCTCCTGCCTTCCCACCGCCGAGGACATCGAGGGCGAGCTGGAACGGCAGATTCGCTCCGTCGCCGGGCCGTGGGAGGGGACCTCGCCCACGCTCACGCTGAGCTTTCAGCTGCAGGAGGGCGCCGGCGGCGCCGTGTCGGGCAGCGGCACCATGAAGGAGTCGTCCGTGGCCGGCACGGTCCCCATCACCGTGACCGGCACCTATCAGCGTCCGCAGCTTTCGCTCACCATCAGCGGGATGAACTACGAGGGCCGCCCCGTCCAGGGCACGTTTGGGGGAAGCTACACCACCGTCGGCGGCATCACCGCCCCGCTGCGCCTCACCGGGACGGGGTACTCCAAGGACGTGACGATCCTGCTGCAGGAACGCTGACCCCGGGAGCGCCCGCCCGGGCCATCGCCCGTCCGGGAATCCGGATGCAGAACGGCGGCACCCGTGTGAGGAGTGCCGCCGTTCTGCATCCCCCGAGTTGCGGCGCATCGCGGCATCCGCGACCTTCCGTGCTCCCGGGTACGCCCGCCACTCCCCTTTCCATCCAGCCGATGCACTCGATCCACCGCCTGCGGCCCCTCGCCGCGTTCGCCTGCGCCGCGGCCGCACTCGCCGCGGCTCCGCTGGGTGCGCAGAGCGCGTCACCCTTCCAGACGCGCACGTGCCCGCTGCCCGCGGACGTTGCGGGCTACCCCGTGTGGGTAAAGGCCGCGGACGGCGCGGCGCTCGACTCCGCGTGGACGCGCGCCGCGGCGGACGCGGTGGCGCGGCGGTGGGAGCCGCCCAGCCGCCGGCGTGTCAGGCTGGCCGCCCTGAACCGCCTGCAGGGCCGCGTGCTGCCGCCCGAGCCGCGCTGGCCCGACGATTGGACGCCCTCCGCCAGCCACGTGGCGCGCGTGGAGGTTACCCTGCACCGCGGCGCCCGCCCGGGCGAGGCGTCCGTTGCGGTGCCCTCGGGCGACCGCGCCTTCGACCGCACGCTCCCGGAGCTGTTCCGCAACCCCGCGCCGGGGAGCCCGGACCTTCCGGACCTTCCCGCGGGGCTGGATTCCGTGCGGCTGGCGGTGGGGTTCGGCCTTGCGCCGGACGCGGGGGCGCAGGCGGTGCGCTTCGCCACGCAGCAGACGCCGCTGACCGTGGTGCCGGGAACGCTCGACGTGGCCCGCCCCACCGATCCGCAGCGCGCGGGCCCGCCTCTTCCCGTTACCGTGAAGTACGACGTGGACACCGAGGGGCGCGTCATCCCCCGCAGCATCGAGGTGCTGGAGGGCGGCGACCGCGCCATGAACGACGCGGTGCAGGCCGGGCTGCTGCGCGCGCGCTTCTCCGTCGCGCAGTCCAACTGCCGGCCCGTGACGCTCAGCGTGGTACAGCAGTTCGGCGGGCGGTAGCAACCGCGTTCGGGATCGATCGAAACGGCGGCACCCTCTCGAGGGTGCCGCCGTTTTTCATCTTTCAAACGAACAGGGGGACAGGTTACAGGGGACGGGGGACGGGTTGCAGGGGACGGGTGATGGCGGGGAAGTCGTCTCCGGCAGAGCGTCGTCCTGTGGAAGCGAATGACCCTGAACATTAGACAAACATTGTACAACGGTACGCCTCTTGCGCAGGGCGCGGCGCACCCGGAGCGCGGATGCGGACCGGGCGTGATACCCTCTGGACGGGAGCAACAGCATGAAGATCCGGGCGACAATCACCGCGCTGGCCGCGGCGGTCGCACTGGCGGCGCCGGCGGCCGCGCAGCAGAACATTGTACAGGTGGCGAGCGGCAACACCAACTTCGAAACGCTGGTGCAGGCGGTGCAGGCGGGCAACCTTGCGGGCGCGCTCAGCGGCGCCGGCCCCTTCACCGTCTTCGCGCCGACCGACGCGGCGTTCGACAAGCTGCCGGACGGGGCGCTGGACGGGTTGCTGGCCAACCAGTCGCAGCTGCGCAACGTGCTTACCTACCACGTGGTGCAGGGCGAGCTGACGGCGGCGGCGCTGCAGGGGCGCAGCTACGTGACGGCGCTGAACGGGGACCGCATCCCCGTGCGGGTGATGAACGGCATGGTGATGGTGGGCAACGCCACCGTGGTGCAGGCGGACGTGGACGCCAGCAACGGCGTGATCCACGCCATCGACGGCGTGCTCATGCCGCCCGAGGCGATGAACAAGTGAGGCTGGCTCTCGGGGCCGCCGCGCTGGTCCTGGCGGCGTCCCCCACCCCCGCCGGCGCGCAGCGGGGAAGCGCGCCGGTGGTGGTGGTTTCCGTGGCGGAGCGCATGCTCTGGCTGGTGGAGGACGGCGACACCGTGCTCGCCACGCCGGTGGCTGTGGGCTCGGGCGACACGCTGAGCCACCAGCGGCGCCGCTGGACCTTTCGCACCCCGCCGGGGGAACGGCGGGTGCTGCGCAAGGAGGCGGACCCGGTGTGGGTGCCGCCGCTCTGGCATTTCGTGGAGCGGGCGCGGGCGACGGGCCGCCCGCTGGTGGAGCTACGGGCGGGCCGGCCCCACCGCTTTCCCGACGGCAGCCGGGTTGAGGTGCGCTCCAACGTCGTGGGGCACCGCCTGGCGAACGGGGCGTGGATCCCGTGGGAGCCGGGACAGGAGGTGGTCATCCACGGCACCCTCTTCGTCCCGCCGCTGGGCACGGAGAACCGGCGGGTTCGCGGCGAGCTGGGCGCCTACAAGCTGGACCTGGGGGACGGCTACCTGCTGCACGGCACGCCTCACGAGGACTCATTCGGCAACGCGGTGACGCACGGCTGCATCCGCGTTCCCGACGAGGCCCTGCGCACGCTGTACGAGCGGGTGCCCGTCGGCGCGCGCGTGCTGATCCGCTGAGCCGGGTCAGCTCGGCGCGCCATCATCCGCCCGCACAAAAACGGCGGCACCCCTTCGCGAGGGTGCCGCCGCTTCTCATCCACCGGATCTCCCGGTCAGGCCGAATCCGCGAACAGAATGGGCTCACACAGAGTCAGCAGAGTGAGCAGAGTTTTCTCGTGCCGCGCGACGAGCCCTCGATCTCATCTGCTCGATCCTGACGTCCATGGCGGTGAAAGCCGGCCACCTGCCGGAGCGTTTACTCTGTTGACCCTGTTGACTCTGTGTGAGACTCGTCTTTGCCGGAGCCGGTGTGTAAGACAGCAACGCTTCCGATCTACGCGCTCACGCGCAGCCGCAGCCGGGCCTGCGCAGGCTCTGCAGCTCCAGCGCGGCCTGTTCGTCGGTCTGGCCCACCCAGCCGCCGGACAGCTCCAGCATGCGGCGCAGGGAGCGCTCGGCGCGGATGCGCACGTCCTCGTCAAGCACCAGCTCGTGCTGCCGGTGGTCCAGGCACCAGGCCAGCTTGGCCAGCGTGTTCACCTTCATGTTGCCGCAGATGGCCGCGCCCGACAGCGGCACCAGCGTCTTTTCCGGGAAGCGCGCCTTCATGCGGTCCACGATGCCGCGCTCCGTGCCGAAGATCACCTCGTCGTTCTGCTCGGCGATGTCCACCATCTTCGCCGTGGAGGCCACCACGTCGGCCTGGGCCAGCAGGTCGGCGCGGGCTTCGGGGTGAATGACGACCAGCGCGCGCGGATGCTTCTTCTTCGCGGCGGCAAGCTCGTCCATCACCAGGTCGTCGTGCACGTAGCAGTAGCCGTCCCAGGCCACGATGCTCCCCGGCTGCACCGCCCCGCCCTCGCGGCCGGCGATCACGTACGGACGTCCGCTCTTTTCGGCCGCGTACCGCGCCAGGTTGCGGTCGGGAACGAAGAGGATGGTACGGTCCGCGGGAATGGTGTTCACCACCTGCACCGCGTTGGCGCTGGTGCAGCAGATGTCGCTCTCGGCCTTGACCTCGGCGGTGGAGTTCACGTACGACACCACCACCGCGCCCGGGTACTGCGCCTTGAGCTTGCGCAGCGCGTCGCCGGTCACGAAGTCGGCCATGGGGCAGCCCGCGCGCAGGTCGGGCATCAGCACCTGCTTGTCGGGCGACAGGATCTTGGCCGTCTCGGCCATGAAGTGCACGCCGCAAAAGACGATGACGTCGGCGTCGGTGCGCGCGGCCTCCTGCGACAGCCCCAGCGAGTCGCCCAGGTAGTCGCTGACCTCCTGGATCTCCACGCGCTGGTAGTTGTGCCCCAGGATCACCGCGTTCAGCTCGGTCTTGCGGCGCCGGATGCGCTCGGCGAGCTCTTCGCGGGAAAGCCGCGCGTACTCCAGCGGCGAGCGCAGCGTATCGACGATCTGGATCAACGGCGGCCTCCGGCAGAGGGGGACGATTCTCAAGACGAGAATATCGCGAGATCGTGACGAAAAATCAAGTACAGAAGTTTCATACCTGATCTGGAGACGCTGTCATTCTGAAGGAGGCGCCGCGCAATGCTCTCCCTTGGGGTGGGCGCCTCCTCAGAATGACAGGCGTTTCCGTGATTTCGTTATACCAGACCAGACAAAACCTGTCATTCTGAGGGAGGCGCCGCGCAGTACCTTCCTTCTGCTCAGGAGCGTGGCGCCGACCGAAGAATCTTTGTCGGGAACGGCAGGATCTTTCCGTCACGATGTGTTCCCGGGCGATGCCCGGGGAAGGGTTCCGCGCGAGGGGGAGGGAGATTCTTCGGTCGCGCCACTGGCTCCGCGGTGTTCCCGAGCGCTCGGCGTGGCGCTCCCTCAGAATGACAGGCGTTTCCGCGGATTGGGCAATCAACAGGTACCAGGCGCCAAGCACGATCCTGCTGGACGCACAAAGGCCCGCGGGATGATCCCGCAGGCCTTCGACGTCACCGGACCGGCGCGTGCGTCAGACCGTGAACGAGCTTCCGCAGCCGCAGCCGCCGCTGGCGTTGGGATTGTTGAACGTGAATCCCGAGCCCTGGAAGGTCGACACGTAGTCGATCTCGGTGCCGTTCAGGTACTGCAGGCTGAAGGGGTCCACGAACATGCGGATGCCCTCGGCCTCAAGGATGATGTCGTCCTCGCCCGGCTCGTCCTCGATGTTCAGCCCGTACTGAAAGCCCGAGCAACCGCCCGGCAGTACGCCCACGCGAAGGCCGGCGCTCTCGGCGGCGCCCTGCTCCTCGATGTAGCGCCGCACCTCGGACGCGGCGGTGGGCGTAAGAAGCACGGGAACGGCCGGGGCTTCGGTCTGGGTGGTGGCGGTCTCTGCCTGCATGTTCTCCCCCGCTCTCAGGGTGTAAGCGCGGCGTGCGCGCAACTTGCTCTTGCCAAAGGACTTAGTACCCGTCCCCAACCTGCAGGTTTCGCGCCGGCCCACGGGCGGAAACAGGTGCTCCAGTCTCAAGATAATCAACCGCGCAAGGTCCGACTAGCTTTCCGTTTCCGACAGGATGAGATCGGCCGCCTGCGCAAGGGAGCGCACGGGTTTTACGAAGGGCATTCCCGCCGTGGCCTCGGCCTCCGTTTCGGGGCTGCAGACCAGGAATCCGCGTGCCCCGAAGCGCCCCGCCGCCTCCACGTCGCGGCGCCGGTCGCCCACCCACCACGAGCGCGCCAGGTCCAGCCCGTGCTCGCGCGCCGCGCGCAGGAACATCCCCGCCCCCGGCTTGCGGTCCCCGTCGGGCCCGCCGTCCCGCAGGTCCGGGCTGTGGTACTCCGCGTCCAGCCGCGCCCCGTGCCGCGCCAGCTCGTCCACCAGCCGCGCGTGCACAGCCGCGTACTGCGCCTCGGTGAAGTAGCCGCGCGCGATCCCCGACTGGTTGGTGGCCAGCACCGCGGCGAACCCCGCCGCGTTCAGCCGCGCCACCGCCTCGCCAGCCCCCGGCAGCAGCTCCACGCCCTCCGGGTCCGCCAGGTAGTGCCGGTCGAAGATCACCGTGCCGTCACGGTCCAGGAACACCGCCGGGCGAAGGGAGTGGGACATTCAGATGATCCTGTGCTAGCGGCACGTCCGAAGGAATTTCTCGTCCAGCAGGATCTGCTCGTCGCTCACCTGCCGCAAGCGGTCGGTATGCGCCTGCGCGGGAAAGTGGCACCAGATCACCTTGCGGCCGGTCGCCTGCACGGCCTCGACCGCATGAACGTAATCGGTATCCCCAGCAACCAGAATCGCCACGTCATACCGATCCGTGTGGGCGCCGACCGCCATGTCGATCGCGAGGTTCACGTCCGTCTCCTTCTCGACGTGGTGCCTGTGGGTGGTGACCTCTCCGCATTGGGGGCACCGGATGTTCTCGCGCCGCGGCTCGTTGCGGCCGAGCACGAGCTCGACAGCCCTCGCCTTCCGAAGCCGCTCGAAGAAACGCTGCTGCCTTGCATAGGTGTCGGACTGGTTACGAGGCAGCGGGGCGGTGTAGTAGCGCATTTTCACCAGAACGTACCCTCTGGCGAGTTGGCGGGCCAATGCCGGAAGGTCTACATCCGCGATGCCCGCGTTGAGCTGGGCGATGCGAAAGTTGGTGCCGTCGACAAAGATCTCCACGCGTGGCTTGCGCTGCGATTCGCTCATCGCTGCATCCGGCGAAAAGGATTGCGGGCAAAATAACGAGGGGTTGTGCACTCAGTGCACAACCCCCCGGAGTTGCGTACCCAGTACCCCGAAGGGAGTGGGCCCGTCCTTGTTCGCGCAGCGAAATCTACATCGCGGGCGTGGGCTGTCAAGCCCCTTTGGACGCTTTGTTCACTTCACCCCGCCGTGATGTTGAAGCCGGCGTCCACGTACATCGTCTCGCCGGTGATGCCGGTGGAGAGGTCCGAGGCCAGGAACAGGCAGGTGCGCCCCACCTCTTCCGTCTCCACGGTGCGCTTGAGGGGCGAGCGCTCGGCGGTGATGCGCATGAGGTCGCGGAAGTGCGCCACGCCGCGCGCCGCCAGCGTGTTGATGGCGCCCGCCGAGACGGCGTTCACGCGAATGCCGTGCTGCCCCAGGTCGACGGCCAGGTAGCGCACGCACGCCTCCAGCGACGCCTTGGCCACGCCCATCACGTTGTACCCCGGCACCGCCTTCTGCGACCCGTAGTACGTCATAGTGACGATGCTGCTGCCCTCGGCCATCAGCGGCTGCGCGGCACGGCTCAGCGCCACCAGCGAGTACGCGCTCACGTCCTGCGCCATCAGGAAGTCTTCGCGCTCCGTCTGGATGAAGGCGTTGGCCATGGCCGCCTTGGGCGCGAACGCCACCGAGTGCAGCAGAAAGTCCAGCCGCCCCCACTTCTCGCGCAGCGTGTCGAACACCGAGGCGATCTGCGCGTCGTCGCGCACGTCGAGGTCGTACAGCGGCACGTCGCCCATCTCGGCGACGGTGCGGGTGACGCGGTCGCGCATCACCTCGCCCTGGTAGGTAAAGGCGAGCTCCATCCCCGCGCTGCGCAGCGCCTGCGCGCACCCCCAGGCAATGGAGTTCTGGTTGGCGACGCCGACGACGAGGCCCTTCTTCCCCGCCAGCAGACCGGCGAGCGGCGAATTCTCGGACATGGCTTCCGTTGGCTGCGTTGGATTTTCAGTGAACCGCATTCTGATCGGCCCTACGGGCGGCTCCCCGCGACCCGCGCCGCCCCCCTCTCCCGGCCTCTCCCCACAGACCCGTGGGGAAGAGGAGAATTCGATCGCGCTCCGTCACGCCCGTTCAAGGGCCGGCAAGACTCGGAGCGAGGGAGAATCTACGTGCCTCCCTCTCCATCCGCCGTAACACACGGCGCCCGGGACGATCCGGAGGCGACCGGGCGTCAGCCTCCGCGCCGCACGCCCGGCGGTGCGGCCATCGCCCGTGCGCGGGGCTGGCCCGGCGCGGGGGGCGTCGGCACCGGGGTGGAGGGCGCGGGCGGCTGCGCGGCGGCATCCACCGCTTCCGCACCCGACGTGTCCGCCGCGGCGCTGTCCGCCGGGGTTTCGCGGCGCGGGGGCGCGGGCCTGGGCGTACGCAGCGGCACCTCGCCGCCGCCGACCAGGCCGTTCACGTTGCGGACGTCGCGCACGCGGACCGTATAGATGGTGTCCGGCAGCAGCGGCGCCGCGGGGCGCGCGAACAGCGCCTGCGCCGGCAGCGGACGGCGGGGCCGCAGCGAGTCCGCGCCCGCCGTGTCCCCCCGGACCGTGTCCCGCGGCGCCGGCCGGGCCGGCTGCGCCGCCGCGGGCGGCACCGAGTCGCCGCCCGCCGTGTCGCGCGCCTGCGGCGGCGCGCCGATGCGCACCTCGGCCAGGGCCACGGCCGCGCCGTCCGGCCCGATCACCAGCACCTGGTCCGCCGCCAGCGTCTGCTCCGGGTCCAGGTAGTCGTCGAAGCGGATCTCCACCCACCCGTCCGTGATCCGCGCCGAGCCGGGACGCGGCGGCGTGGTGTCGGGAAGGAGCACCGCCAGCTCCGCCGTGGGCGCCTGCCCCACGGTCAGCGTGACCGCGGCGGAGTCGCGCGGCTCGAAGGGGTCCGGCCGGCGGTTGCGGTTGTTGTCGCGGTACGCCGTCAGCCGGTACTCGCCCTCGGGGATCTGCAGGAAGGTGAAGCGGCCGGAGCTGTCGGCCTGGGTGGTGTAGACCAGCGAGTCCGCCAGCCGCCGCGCGTCCACCCGCGCCTGCACCGACGGCTCGCCGGTCAGCCGCTCCGTCACCGTGCCCCCCGCGCGCGTGTCGGGGATCGCCGGCCCGGTGCTGAACACCAGGCGCACGGCCTCCGTCGTCCGGTTGTTGAACCGGTCCTGCAGCCCCGCCGCCACCTCTACCTGGTAGATGATCCCCGGCCGCCAGCCGCGCCGCGGCTTGACGCGGATCTGCCGCCCCTCCTTGTCCAGCGCCACGGGGCCCAGGCGGGGGCTGAGCGTCACCGACTCCTCCACCCCCTCTTCCGAGAGCGGCTCGTCGTACTCGATGATGGCGGGCCCGATCCACCCCGGCACCACCGCGTTGGTGTCGGGGCGCATGGAAACCAGCACCGGGGCGATGCTGTCCACCGGGCCGCCGGTGGGCGCCTCGATGTGCGCGCACCCCGGCGCACCGAACATCGCCGCGCCGAGAAGCAGCGTTCCCAGCGCCGCCAGGGGACGGATCAAGCCGCGCCCTCCAGCGCCGCCAGCTTGTCGGCCAGCTTGGTGCGCTGCTCGCGGAACGAGGCCAGCTTGTCGCGTTCGTACGCCACCACGTTCTCCGGCGCGCGCGACACGAAGCTCTCGTTGGACAGCTTCTTTTCGCCGCCGGCGATCTGCCCGTCCAGCCGGCCCAGCTCGTCGCGCAGGCGGGCGCGCTCGCGGTCCAGGTCGATGACCCCCGCCAGCGGGATGAACAGCTCCGTCCCCGAGCGCAGCACCGCGCTGGCGCCCACCTCGCCGTTGCCGCTGCCGAACGACAATTCCTCGACCCGCGCCATGTCGCGCAGGGCGCGCAGGCTGGCCCGCAGCACCGCGTGCACCTCGTCCGTCCCCTGCACGCGCAGCGGCACCCGTGCCGCCGGCTGCACGCCGTACTCGCCGCGCAGCGTGCGCACGGCGCCGATCACCGCCTGCAGCTCGGCGATGGCGCGCTCGGCGGCCTCGTCCTCCCATTCCGGGCGCGGCTCGGGCCAGCGCGCCACGATCAGCGACGCCTCGGCGTCGGCCGCGCGCGGCAGCTTTTGCCACACCGCCTCGGTGATGAAGGGCATCACCGGGTGCAGCAGGCGCATGGCGCCATCCAGCGCCTGGGCCAGCGTGGCCATGGCCGCGCGGCGGCTCTCCGGGCCCATGTCGCCCCGCAGGCGGGGCTTCACCAGCTCCAGGTACCAGTCGGCCAGCTCGCCCCAGAAGAACTCGTAGCCGCGCAGCGCGCACTCCTGCAGGCGGAACTTCTCCAGCGCGTCCGTCACCTCGCGCGCCGCCCGCGACAGGCGCGACAGGATCCACCGGTCCATCGGCTCCAGGTGGTCCCGCACCTCGTCCACGGAAACGCGCGGCTCGTCGCCCAGGTTCATCAGGGCAAAGCGGCCGGCGTTCCACAGCTTGTTGGCGAAGTTGCGCCCCGGGCCGAACGCTTCTTCCAGGTTCTCGAAGTTCAGGTACTGGTCCGTGGCCGCGCCGCTGCCGCTGATCACGGTGTAGCGCATGGCATCGGCGCCAAACCGCTCCTTCACCACCAGCGGGTCGATGCCGTTGCCCAGCGACTTCGACATCTTCCTGCCGAGATGGTCCCGGACGGTGCCCGTCAGGTACACGTCGCGGAAGGGGATGGCGCCGCGGAACTCGATTCCCGCCATCACCATGCGCGCCACCCAGAAGAACAGGATCTCCGGCGCCGTCACCAGTGTGTGGCCGGGATAGAAGGCGCGCAGGTCGTCCGTCTCCGCCGGCCACCCCATGGTGCTGAACGGCCACAGCCACGAGCTGAACCAGGTGTCGAGCACGTCCGGGTCCTGCTCCAGCGCCGTGCCGCCGCACTTCGGGCAGCTGGTGGGATCTTCACGGGCGACGACCGTCTCCGCGCATCCCTCCGCCTGGCAGTACCAGACGGGAATGCGGTGGCCCCACCACAGCTGGCGGCTGATGCACCAGTCCCGGATGTTCTCCATCCAGTGCTCGTACACCTTGCCAAAGCGCTCCGGGTGAAAGCGCAGCTCGCCGTCCTTCCACGCCTGCAGCGCCGGCTGGGCCAGCGGCTTCATGCTGACGAACCACTGCTCGCTCAGCCGCGGCTCGACGACCGTGTCGCAGCGGTAGCAGTGCGGAACGGCGTGGGTGTGCTCCTCGGTCTTTTCAAGCAGCCCCAGCGCGTCGAACGCGGCGACCACGGCGCGGCGGGCCTCGGAGCGGTCCATCCCCCGGTACGCCTCGGGCACCTCGTCGTTCATCGACGCTTCGGGCGTCATGACGTTCAGCGCGGGAAGCCCCGTGCGCTGCGCGACGTCGAAGTCGTTGGGGTCGTGCGCGGGCGTCATCTTCACCGCGCCCGAGCCGAACTCCGGGTCCACGTACGTGTCGGCGACGATGGGAATGCGGCGGCCCGCCAGCGGCAGGTCGATCTCCGCGCCGACGATTCCCATGTAGCGCTCGTCCTCCGGGTGCACGGCCACGCCGGTGTCGCCCAGCATGGTCTCGGGGCGCGTGGTGGCGACCACGAGGTACGGGCGGCCGTCCGGCAGGCGCGGCAGGCCGGGCGCGTCCACGCCTTGGGCGAGCGGGTAGCGCAGGTGCCACAGCTTGCCGGGGTGCTCCGCCGGCTCCGCTTCTTCGTCGCTGAGCGCGGTAAGGCAGCGCGGGCACCAGTTGATGATGCGGTTGCCGCGGTAGACCAGCCCCTTTTCGTGCAGCCGGACAAAGACTTCGCGAACGGCGGTGGAGAGCTCGGGATCGAGCGTGAAGCGCGTGCGGCTCCAGTCAAGCGAGCAGCCGATGGCGCGCAGCTGCTCCAGGATCTTGCCGCCCGTCTCGTGCACGAACTCCCACACGCGCGCCACGAAGGCGTCGCGCCCCAGGTCGAAGCGCGTCTTGCCCTCTTTCGCGAGGATGCGCTCGACGACGTTCTGCGTGGCGATGCCGGCGTGGTCGGTGCCGGGCATCCACAGCGCCTCGCGACCCTGCATGCGCCGCCAGCGCACCAGCACGTCCTGGATGGTGTTGTTGAGCCCGTGCCCCATGTGCAGCACGGCCGTCACGTTGGGCGGGGGGATGACGATGACGTACGGCTCGCGGCCGCTGTCTGCGTCCGCGCGAAAGTACCCCTGCTCTTCCCACCAGCGGTAGAGCGGGTCTTCGTTTTCCTGCGGGCTGTACTGCGGCGGAAGCGGCTCTGCCATCCCTTTATCGTCTCCAGACTGGGCTTGATCCAGACGCGCGGAACCTACCCCAAGCTATCAGGGCGGTCAAGCCGTTTTCCGGACAGGCGCGGATTGGATGGATGGGGGATGATGACGGACTGCGGGCGGGATGCGGATCGTCGGCGGCGGAGGCAATCGATGGCGGCACAGAGGCAGACGTCGGTCTGCGGCCGCGGGGGTGCCCCTCCCCCGGCCCCTCCCCGTTCGTTCCTCACGGAGAGGGGAGAATTCGATCGCGCTCCGGATGCTCTCCCGTTACGGCCGTTGCCGAGGGCGGATCGGCACTACGGCTGGCATCGCACTGCGCCCGACGGAGCCCCTCCCCCGGCCCCTCTCCCCCGCTGCGCGGGAGAAAGGGGAGAATTCGATCCCGCTCCAGCCGGCTTACGGGTCGCGTCACCCTCCCCCGCGCATTTGCGGGGAGGGCCGGGTGGGGGAGCCGGCGGACGTAGTGCGATCCGTCCGAATCGCCCCTGTCCCGCTCAGCCGCCCGTGGCGAGGTCGCGCTCGGTCACGGGGACGTCGAAGCGGCCGTCTGTGATGACGATCGTGCTGGTCTCACCCGTCGTCCAGTCGGTGGATACGGCCGTTCCCTGGAAGGTGCCGGCGACACGTCCGTCATCCACCGACGTGATGGTGATGCTGCCGCTGCTGAACTCGTAGTAGCGCGCCTGGGTGCCGCCGCCCTCCACGCCGTTGTCCACGTCAAACACCAGGGTGATGAGCGGGCAGAACGGCCCGCCGCCGCGCCCACAGGTGCGGATGGGATACGTGCCCGTCTGCAGCGCGCCGGGGAACTGGATGTGGATCAGGTCGCTGAGCCCCGCCCGCCCGCGCGCCGTGCTCGTGATCGCGGTCCCAAACTCCTGCCGCGGCTCCGTCCCCAAGTAGTAGTGTGTGGCCGCGGCGAAGTCCGCCCCCATGGGCGTGGTGCCGGCTACCGAGTCCGGCTCGCCAAAGGCGAAGAAGCGGCCGCTCTCATCGCCGGAGTAGGTAAAGGAGAGGAAGCCGGCATCCTCGCGCCCCGGAGGGCTCTGCGGCAGGCCGTTGCGCGCCGGTGCGCCCGCCTGCGCGGCGCCAGCTTCCGAGGGACTCACCGGCTGCCGGTCGCAGGCGGAGAGGACAGCGAGCGAGAGCGCCAGCGCCGTGGCAAAGGTCCGAACGGGCATGGTCATGGAGCACCTTCCTGCTGTGCGTTCCGAGCATCGTGGCCCCGCTTTCGGGCGGCATCTGTTTCGCGAGAAACAGGCCAGACATCAACCCGGTGCGTATCATCCATCCCCACCCGCGCAGCATGGAAACGAAGCACCCTCGCCAGGGTGCTGGAGAGGGTGCGATCTGTCTTTCCAAGCACTGCGTGGAGACTGCTTTCGGAAAGGGTGCGGCCGAATCGGAGAATCACACAGGAGCTTGACTTCCTGAGGGAGCGCACCGCGTGTAACCCGAATCCACACAGCAGATTGCGCGCGACCGAAGGATCTACTCTCGGCCTGCAAGGGGTTGGCATTCGGGCGTGGATGCCAGTCCCCCGGTTATGCCGGCGAGATCCTTCGGTCGGCGCCAGAGCCCATCGTACCAGCGGGTGCGGAGCGGCGCCTCCCTCAGGAAGTCAATTGCTGGGATTACCGGTAGACCGTCATCCATCAGCCCCCGGCGGGGCGGCGGTTGAGGCCCATCCGCAGCCGCACCTCGCGGGGGACGCGCAACTCGCGCATCACCGCGTCGCTGTCGTTCATCCCCAGCACCTCGCGCTGGACAACGAAGTACCACAGCGCCTCGCCCGCCGCGCCCACGAGGGCGTCCCGCTCCGCCGGATCGGCGGGGGAGCCGGACGGCGCGGCGGCATCGAACGCGGCCAGCGCCTGCAGCGCGGCCTGCACCTTTCGTCCCAGCCGCGCCAGGACGCCCGCCTTTTCCTGCGCGATCTCGTACTGCAGCGCATCGATGTTGCCGTTGGCCGATGCGCCCACGAACTTTCGCGGAAACCTCAACGCCATTCCTGCACGTCCTTCCCTTCGGACCGGCGATGGTCATCCACCGCCGGTCAAGTTCATTCCATCACGGCGCACGCTCGATGGGCGTGCGCGACTCCAGGTTGGCCTCGACGTCCGCGCGGGTGCGCCAGGAGGGGCGCATCCGCTTTTCGGCGATCAGCCGCAGCTGGTCGCCGTTGTGCGGCGCGCCGGGCTGGCTGGCGTTGCCGTAGCTGAGCACCGCCACCGCGCGCGGCCCGGCGGGCGTGAACTCCACCGCCGCCACGTACGTGTCACCGAACACCGCCTCCGACGCGTCGCGGCCGGGCGCGTACGCGATCACGTGGAATACACCCAGCGGGTCGCCGGGTGCGCCGTTCCCCGGCAGCCCGCCGATGCGATTCAGCTGGCCCCAGGGCGCGTCCATCCCGCCCATCCGCCGGTTCATCAGGTCCGCCACCTGCTCCAGCGCCGCCACCGCCGCGGCGGGGTTCGCCAGCCCGTCCGGCGTGCGCACCGGGTCCGCCGCGCTCCACGGCCGCGCGTACCCGCGGCCGGTCTCCGGGATGGCTTCCAGCACGCGGTAGGCCCACAGCATGAACAGCATGGCGCCGCGGCTTTCCGGCTCGGCCGCGCGGTCCCAGCGCTCCAGCACGTCCGCGGCCTGCGCGGCCAGGGGCCGGCCGCTGGCGCGCGCCGCGGGGATCAGGTCGTCCAGGATGCGGTCCGCCAGCAGCATGTGGCTGTCGTGCCGCATCGCCAGCAGCTCGTCGAAGCTGATGCTGCTGTCGGAGGCCAGCATCTGCAGCGCGCGCTGCTCGCGCATCCCCACCCAGCGCGGCGCCAGGTAGGCGGGGTAGCGCGCCGTGTCCAGCGGCGTGGGGCGCGTGGCGAACCAGGGGGGCGAGTTGGAGTTCTGCACGAAGCCCGGCGCGGGGTCCAGCAGGCGCGGCAGGTCGTCGTAGCCGTGCACGCCGCGCCAGAGAGTGGCGCTGGTGTCGCCCTGGACGAAGCCCTGCGCCTGCGCGAACGACGTCTGCCCCCGCACGGGAACGCGGCCGTTGAAGACGTAGAGGATGTGCCCCGCGCGGTCCGCGTAGATCACGTTGAACATGGGGACCTGCAGCCGCCGCAGCGCATTCTCGAACTCCGCCAGCGAGCGGGCGCGCCCCATCTCCCACCACTGCCGAAGCGCGCCGTGCTGGTCGATCCCCTGCACCGCGATGGCCACCGCCGTCGTGTCGTCGGCCGAGACCACGGGCCCGTGCACGCTGCCGCGGATCACCAGCTCCTCCACCCGCAGCGTCCCGTCCGCCTGGCGGATGCGCATGCTGTCGACGCGCGTCTCGAACGGCCGCACCTGCCCGTCCATGCGGTAGCCGCCCTCCGCCAGCCGCAGGGTAAAGGCGTCGAACGCGTCGATGGTGTTGACCGTGTGCGACCATCCCAGCCGGTCGTTGAAGCCGATGGCGATCACCGGCAGCCCGATCAGCGTCACGCCGGACAGGTCCATCCCCGGTCCCACGAGGTGCGCCTCGGTAAAGCGCATCAGGTCCTCGTTCCACGGCAGGTGGGGATTGGCCAGCAGCATCGCGTTCCCCGACGCCGAGCGGCGCGGCGCGATGGCCCACGCGTTGGAGCCGGGCGCGGCGCCCGCCGGCATTCCGTTCATCCCGACGAGCGGTGGATTGCCCCCGGTGATGGCCAGGAAGGTGAACATCATCCGCTGCCCGTGCGCAAAGATGTCCGCGCCGGTGACCGGCAGCACCGCCCGCAGCGAGTCCGCGACGGCGTCCGGGTGGGCCTGCGCGTAGGCGTTGATGCCGGCCGCGAACGCGTCCAGGTAGCGCCGGAACTCCCCCTCCTGCGCCTCGTATCCCTCGCGTCCCGCCTCCGGAATGCCCATCGCGCGGACCAGGCGGTCGCTGTCGGCGTTCCGCGGCCCCCAGTACTCGGCGCCGCGGCCGCGGGCCAGCCCGTACAGCCGCAGGATGGCGTCGCCGTGCAGCTGCGCCTGCGCCCAGCCGTATCCCCATCCCACGTCTTCCACCGTGCGCCCGTAGACGTGCGGTACGCCCCACGTGTCCCACAGGATCTCGGACCGCTCGATCACCGGCCCCGGCTCCGGCCGCGGGCGGGCTCCCGCGGACGCACAGGCGGCGGACAGTGCAAGCGGAAGCAGGATGGATGTCAGGCGGAGGATGCGCACGTCGGTTCTCCGGGGATGGAGGATGGGGGGATTCTGTCAGGCACGTCCGCGTATGCAGACCGTGGTTTTGCCTCACACGGAGTTAACGGAGTCAACGGAGTCCGGCCCTCCGTTAACTCCGTTGACTCCGTGTGAGGCCCATCTTTACCAGGATTTGGGATGAGAAGATAAAGGTGTAGCGGAACGGCTTCAACATCTCGCGTCCGCGAGTCCTGCGCGCGGGACGGACTTCGAGGTTCGGACGGTAGATTCCTCAGTCGCGCGCAGGGTGCGGTGGACTCGTCAGGGTTCACCGCGGCGCTCCTTCGGAATGACAGATGTGAGTCCGGTCCAAGAAGTCGCCCATGCCGCTTGATCCACACAGGTGTGGAGAAGTCGACTTCGGAGGATGCGCTCAGACGCACGATCTCGACGTGGGGATACTGCGGAGGACCCCCAAATCCGCGGCATCCGCCGCCGCTCCGGACTTTTTAGACCGGACTCGAATCTGTCATTCCGAAGGAGGCGCCGCTCGACAACCCGCCCCTACCGAATACCCGGGCGCCGACTGAGGAATCTACCGTCGGAATTCTCATGGCCGGCCGTGGCGCGCGAGGCCGGCGGACGCAATCCGTGCAGGCGGATTTTGCGCCTTTCCAGCGGCGAATTCATTCGCTCCTGGAAACCGGCTCCGAAGGCTCGCCTCCATCCGCTTCACCCGCCGCGTGGGCCAGGCGCATGGTGCGGTGGATGGATGCGTCCGCGGGGGCCGGTGCCTCGACCAGGTCGAACGCGAGCGGCGCGTCCTCCCTTCGCGCCGCCGTGGCCGGCTCGCGGGCCAGCGCTTCCACGGCGAGGGGGAGGATGCGGTGCTCCACGGCCAGCACGCGCGCCGCCAGCGACTCCGGCGTGTCGCCGGGGAGCACGGGGACGGGCCACTGCGCGATGATGGCGCCCTCGTCGTACCGCTCGTCCACGAAGTGCACGGTGGCGCCGGAGACGCGCGCGCCCGATTCGATGACGGCACGGTGCACGCGCATCCCGTACATCCCGTGGCCCCCGAACGCGGGGAGGAGCGCGGGGTGGATGTTGATCATCCGCCCGTGATAGCCGCGCACCACCTCCGCCGGCACCAGCTGCAGCCATCCCGCCAGCACGACCAGGCCGATGCGGTGTGTCTGCAGCGCCTCGGCCAGCGCCTGCCCGAACGCCTCGGGCCCCAGCGCCCGCGCCTCCAGCGCGAGGGCGTGGATCCCCGCGCGCTCCGCCCGCTGCAGCGCGCCGATCCCCGGGCGCGAGCCCACCACCAGCTCCACGCGCGCGGGCGCCGACGGTTCCGCGTTGAAGCGGTCGATCAGCGCCTGCAGGTTGGTGCCCCCGCCGCTGGCGAGGACGGCGACGCGCACCGGTGTGCTCAAGCGTTCCGCGGGGTGGGCGGTGGAAAAGAGGGGCGAAGATAGACCCGCCGCCGGGGAGCGTCAACCGGATTCCGGGCCGATGGCGCGGGTTACAATCCGCCCCGACCGATTCATCGTCCGGACGGATTCACGATTATCCGCCTTGCCCGCCCAGCCCCGCGGGATGAGCGGGTGAACCCGCTGCTAGGACAGCGACAAGCCCCGTCTCGGCGCCGCTGACGCGTCACCGAACGGGGCTTCAACGGCTCGGGCCGGCTGGCCCCGCGGTTGTGCGGACGATTCGCCGTATGCAGGCGAAATCTTTCAGGCGACAGGCCGTCTGGTCTCATGCGGTTGAAGCCCGGTTTGGCGAGGAACGAGCCAAGACCGGGCTTCTCGCTTTCCCAGCGGCGGGTTTACCCGCTTACGCCAGGCCGGGCACGCCTACAGCCCGTCCACCGGCACCAGCGGCTCCAGCACCGCGAACAGCACGCGGCTCACGACGGTGAACAGGACGGACACCGTGCCGGACTTCAGCCCGTCGACCAGGTTGCTGTCCGGGTGCCAGAGCGTGGGCGCCATCGCCCCCGCGTACGTGCCGGCCAGGAACGGCTCCGAGATCACCCGGCGGCCGCTGGCGTCGCGGTCGGTAAACGTCTCCGTCAGTGCGTGGGCGGCGCGGTCCTCCGCGGTCACGCAGCCGTGGCACGGCTCTACGTCCGTCGATCGCCCCAGCACCGCCGCCAGCCCGTGCCGCACCGACGTGCCGATCACGTGGCCGCCCGCCCGCGACGCGATGCGCTGCGTGAGGGCATCCAGCCCCCCGCCCCACTCGTACGGCTCGGTGCGCGCGTGGTCGTACAGCCCCAGCGCCAGCGCGTTGGCCAGCGCCAGCGGATCCGCCAGCTCGTGCACGAAGCTGCGCACCGGGTCCCGCGCGGCGCTGTCCGCTGGCGCCGCGGCGGCGGACAGCGTGTCGGGCGCGGCGGCCTGCGCGCGGAGGCCGGCGGGGAGCAGGAGGAGCGCCGCGAGCAGGATCCGGCGTACGGTCACGCGAGCCCGCCGCCGCCGTAGACGCCCGTGACGAACGGGTTGCTGACGCGCTCGTGGCCCACCGTGGTATCCGGGCCGTGCCCCGTGTGCAGCGTGGTCTCGTCCGGCAGCGTGAGCACTTCGGAGCGGATGGAGCGCATCAGCGTGGCGAAGTCGCCGCCCGGCAGGTCCGTGCGCCCGATGGAGTTCGCGAAGATCACGTCGCCCACCAGCGCCACGCCGTCGCCCACCAGGATCACGTGCCCCGGCGCGTGCCCGGGCGCAAAGCGCACCTCCAGCGCGCACTCGCCAAAGCGCACCGCCTCGCCCGCCGCCAGCTCGCCGTCCACCGGCGGAAGCTTCTCGATCCGCATCCCGAACATCTGCGCCTGCATGGGCGCAATGGCGTACACCGGCTGGTCGGCGGGATGAAGCAGGATGGGAACGTCCAGCTCGCGCCTGACCAGCGGAATGCCTTCCACGTGGTCCACGTGGGCGTGCGTCAGCACGATCTTCTCGATGGTGACGCCCGCCGCGCGCGCCGCGCCGAGGGCGTCCCCGGCCGCCGCGCCCGGATCCACCAGGATGCCGGCGCCGGTGCGCGCGCACGCCACCAGGTACGTGTTCTGGGCGAATACGCCGCCGGTGAACGAGCGGACCGTCACCTCGCCCGCGCCGCGCGCCTCAGCCACCGAGCGCCCCCAGCACCTCGTCGGCGCCGTGCGTCCCCGGCTGCGCGTAGGCGATGCGGCCGTCGCGGTCGATGAGGTACGTGGCGCGCGACACGCCCTGCCCGCCCAGCACCCCGTACGCCGACGCGATCTCGGCGTTGTCGTCCACGATCAGGGGAAAGTCCAGCGAGTACTTGTCGCGGAACTCCGTGTGGCTTTCCAGGTTCCCCGGGTTCACCCCGAAGCGCGCCACGCCCGCCTCGGTGTACCGCGCGCCCTCGTCGCGCGCCAGGCACATCTGCCGGGTGCAGCCGGGGGTGTCGTCCATCGGATAGAACATCAGGAGCACGGACTGCGTGCCGCGAAAGTCCGGCAGCGAGATCCGCTCGCCGTCCGTGGTCTTCGCCGTGAACACCGGCGCCTCGCTCCCCACCGGCAAAAGCCCTTCAGCCATCTCTTCGCCTCCCTCGCCTGGTCTCTCGTACGACGCCGGACATCGATTTCCGTTCGGCCCAAGATGGCACCGGACGATGCCCTCTGGCAACGCGCGGGGCGGCACTCAACCTGCACGCGTGTTATGTTCTCTGCACGGGGGTGGTTTTCACGCGAATGTACACACGGATCGGCCCATGAACACGCAGGCGGAAGCGCTTCACGAGCGTACCGAGGTGCTGCTGGACGAATGGCGCGACTTCGTCCTGGAGTGTGAAGCCGGCTACGGCTGGAACGTGTACGAGTACCACAACGACCTGTCCGTCCGCGACCGGCTGGAAACCTGCCTGCACGAGATGGAGCCCGGCGACGCGGCGCAGGTGGCGGAGATCGACGACCGCTTCCGGGCGCTGCTGCAGCCGGGCGTGCAGGTGGGCCCGGAAGACGGCCCCTGGTGGCACCGCGGCGTCCTTCGCTACGCCGGCCCCGACATGGCCGCCGAGCTCAAGGACTGGTTCCGGGTGGATGTGGAGGTCCGCCAGCCGCAGACCTGACGCTCGACGCGCAGACATGAAACGGCAGCCCCCTCGATCGCGAGAGGCTGCCGTTTCGCGTTTCATCCCGCCATACCTTCGAATCTGCAACACAGCAGGTCCGGACGATCGCTGTCATTCTGCGGAAGGCGCCGCGCGGCGCTCTCTTTTGGCTGGAAAGCCTGGCGCCGACCGAAGAATTTCTACGCTGGGCGGCAGCGCTCTCCGACTACCCGGTGATCCGCTTCGCGGTGAACGACTCCGGGAAGGGTGGTGCCGCCGCGCCGCCAGCCATGTCGTCGCCCGGAATCAGGCGAAGGAGCGTGCTACGGGCTCCCGGCGCCCAGCCTCGCAATCCGTCTCGCACTCCGGGGTCAGTGCCGGTGCAGTAGAAGAATTGCAGCAGGCCCCCAGGGCCCGCGCGCCCTCCGCCGGCAGGCCGCGCGCGTTGAGCTGCACGAACATCTGCATGGGCCGGCGCATTTTGAGATTCTTGACTCGTAATGCCACGGCAGATAGTCTAGGATTGGCCGGTGCTGATCCCTCCTACGCCCGCGGACCGATGCCCCTCCTCCCGCTCTCCCGCCCCCCAGGCCCGATTTGGCGGCTTTTGGTGCTGATTGCGCTGCTCGCGCCGCTGCCGTCGTGCGCGCAGCGTGACGGCGTGGTGCGCGCGCAGGGGCCCGGAGCCCGGCTGGTGCTGACGGAAGTGCTGCGGCTGGGAAGCGCGTTCGGGGATGACGCGTTCGGGCGGGTCATGGACGTCGAACTGGGCCCCACGGGGCGCATCTACGTGGCTGACGATCTGAGATGGAACATCGTGGTGTTCGATGGCGCGGGACGGCTGCTGCGGCGGGTGGGGCGCCGCGGCCAGGGTCCGGGGGAGTTCCAGAGGCCGTGGAATCTCGCCGTTGACCGGAACGATTCGCTGTTCGTCTGGGATGGCGCGCTCGAGAGGATCTCCGTGTTCGGGCCGGACTTCCGCTTCGCCCGCAGCTTTCCCGCGCCGGGCCGGTGGACGGTGAGCGGGTTCTCGGTGCGTACGGACGGCACGCTGCTCGTCGGGGCATTCGCCTCTGGAGTTGCGGGAATGATCCACGTGCTGAACCGTGAGGGCCGCGTGCTGCGGAGCTTTGGTCCGTCAGCGGATGCGGCCGGAATTCCCGCGGGCTTTGCGTCCAGCCTGCTCGGCGGGAGCGTCGCTGAGAGCGACGAGGGAATCCTGTTTTCGCGGCGCAGTCCGTACGAGCTGGTTTTTCATGACCGTACGGGGCGGCGGCTGAGAAGCTGCCGGGGCGATGCGCGGTGGACTACGCCTCCGCAAACCGTAGTCCGGGTGGGGAACGGCCAGGAGGCGCTGGAGTGGCAGCGTTTTGTCCACTCGTCAGGCGCGATCTCACTGGGGGGCGGATACTACCTGAACGAGGTCCTGGACCCCGGTGGCGAATCCACCACTCTGGACCTGGTGCGTGCCGATTGTGCGCTGGCGCATCGCCGGGTGCACGACGGGGTGCTCGGTTTTCGAGATCGGCGCGGTGACCTGCTGGCCGCGCGGGTGGGTGGTGACGTTCCACAGGTGGCGCTCTTTCGTTACCGCATCGAACGGGCCGTGCGGTGATGCATGCCGGAATGCCCGTAAGCCGGACACTTCAACCAAAGAGGTGATGCATGAAGAGGATCGTAACGTGGAGTGCAACGTGTGCGGCGCTCGTGTTCTGGTCCGCCTTGGTGGCCGTGCCTCTGGCTGCGCAGTGCAAGGCTTGCACCAGTTCCAGCACCTGCGGCGTGTCGTCGGCTCGCGGAGGCTGCTTCACAGACTGCAACGGCGAGTCCTGCGCCTGCGGGGACCACAAGTGCCGGCCGGAGATCACGGCGGCTCCCGCGGGCCCGGAGGATCCCGCACGGTTCGCGGCGGGTGGCAGCGGCGGCGGCGAGCAGTGGGGTGATGCAGTCGCGTTCTTCGTGCGCGACTGCGACGGCTCGATTGAACTGTATGTCTACTCAGAGGATGGGATGCGGCCGATCGAGTCGCGGCTTCTGCTGCGTGAGCCCGAACCCGTGTCCACGGCACGCTTGGCGCTGGCGGATGGCGGCGGCGGCTGAAGCAGGTCCCGATCTCCATGCTTTGCGGCGCATGGACCGGCCACGCAAGAAGAAGTTCTCCACGAGCGTACCGAGGTGCTGCTGGACGATTGGCGCGACTTCGTCCTGGAGTGTGAAGCCGGCTACGGCTGGAACGTGTACGAGTACCACAACGACCTGTCCGTGCGCGACCGGCTGGAAACCTGCCTTCCCGAGATGGAGGCCGGTGACGCGGCGCAGGTGGCGGAGATCGACGGCCGGTTCCGCGCGCTGCTGCAGCCCGGCGTGCAGGTGGGCCCCGAAGACGTCCCCTGGTGGCACCGCGGCGTCCTGCGCTACGCCGGCCCCGGCATGGCTGCCGAGCTCAAGGACTGGTTCCGGGTGGATGTGGAGGTCCGCCAGCCGGCGGGCTGACCGCGATCCACCGCGCTGATCGACGAAACGGCAGCCTCTCATCGTGAGAAGCTGCCGTTCCGCATTCCACCAGCTCCCCGGCAAAACAGATTCTTATGCTTATCCCAGATCCTGAAAAAGAATAATCGTACAGAGGAACAGAGCCAGACAGAGAAAGCGAGCCGAAATATCATCTTGCTTCCTCTGTCTGACTCTGTTCCTCTGTACCCCATAAAGGTGTTGTTTTCCCGGATTCGGTATTCTGCAGAGGAAGCGGAGGAACAACCTCTGTGTGGATTCGGGATCACCCACTGCCCGCCTGCTCCGCTGGACGGGCATCCACCACGGCCATCTCACCCCATCAGCAACTCCTGTCACCGCCGGGAACGCGGCTCTCCGACGAACCACGAGCAACCCGAGAGTAGATTCCTCAGTCGGCGCCAGAGGATTCAGCGAGGGGACGGCTCCGCGTGGCGCCTCCTTCGGAATGACAGACTGGCGGGTCAGCCTGCATCCAGCGGATTCGAGGAAAGGCCGTCCCCCGCGAGGAGGACGGCCTTTCCGCATCCGACTTCTACGATCCGCCCGCCGCCCGCTACTTCACGAACAGCATGTCGCGGTAGGTGGGCAGCGGCCAGTAGTCGTCGGGGACCACCTTTTCCAGGCGGTCGGCGGCGCTGCGGACCTGGGCCATGGCCGGGATCACGTTGTCGCGCACGTGATAGGCCTTGCTGTGCACGTCCTCGCCGCCCAGCTCGGCGTTCTGCGCCACCAGCGCGTCCAGGGCGTCGCGCAGCTCGTCCACCAGCTCGTTGACGATCTGCACCGTGCGGGTAAGGCCGCGCGTCTCCACGCCCAGCGTGCGCGTGCGGTCCGCCGCCGCCACCAGGTCGTTCAGGTAGCGCACCGCCGCCGGCAGCACCATGGTGCCCGCCATGTCGGCCGTGGTCTCGCCCTCGATGTTCACCGTCTTGAAGTACTGGTCCAGCGCCACCTCGTGCCGGCTTTCCAGCTCGCGGTGCGTCAGCACGCCGTACTTCTCGAACAGCGCCCGGTTCTTTTCGCCCGGCAGCGTCTCGAGCGCGTCCAGCGTGGTGCGCAGGTTCAGCAGCCCGCGGCGCTCGGCCTCGTCCTGCCAGTCCTGGCTGTAGCCGTCGCCGTTGAAGACGATGCGCTTGACCCGCCGCACCTCGGCCGCGATCAGCCCCGACAGCGCGTCCTCGAAGCTGGCGCCGCCCGCCAGCTCGGCCTCGAGCGCCGTGGTCATCTCGTCCAGCGACTCGGCCATGATGGTGTTGAGCACCGTGGCCGCAAAGCTGACGGACTGCGACGAGCCCGGCGCCCGGAACTCGAACTTGTTGCCCGTGAAGGCGAACGGGCTGGTGCGGTTGCGGTCGCCCGCATGCTGCGGAAGGTTGGGCAGCACCGGCGAGCCCAGCCCCAGCAGGCCGCCCTGCTTGCTCTCGGTGGCCGTTCCCGCACGCTCGATCTGCTCAAGCACGTCCGTCAGCTGGTCGCCCAGGAAGACCGAGATGATGGCCGGCGGCGCCTCGTTGGCCCCCAGGCGGTGGTCGTTGCCCGCGTGCGCCACCGAGGCACGCAGCAGGTCCTGGTGCCGCTCGACCGCGCGCAGCACGGCCGTGCAGAAGAACAGGAACTGCATGTTGTCGTGCGGCGTGTCGCCCGGCTCCAGCAGGTTGGCGCTGTCGGTGCCCAGCGACCAGTTGAGGTGCTTGCCGCTGCCGTTGACGCCCGCGAAGGGCTTTTCGTGCAGCAGGCACGCCATCCCGTAGTTCCGCGCCACCTTGCGCAGCGTGATCATCATCAGCTGCTGGTGGTCCGCCGCCAGGTTGGCGTTCTCGTAGATGGGCGCCATCTCGAACTGCCCCGGCGCCACCTCGTTGTGCCGCGTCTTTACCGGCACGCCCAGCCTGTACAGCGTCCGCTCCACCTCCATCATGAAGGCCAGCACCCGGTCGGGAATGCTGCCGAAGTAGTGGTCCTCGAGCTCCTGCCCGCGCGGCGGCTTGGCGCCCAGCAGCGTGCGCCCCGTGGTCATCAGGTCGGGCCGGCGGTAGAAGAACTCCTGGTCGATCAGAAAGAACTCCTGCTCGGGCCCGCAGGTGGCCGTCACCCGCGAGTCCACGCCGAACAGCTTGAGCGCGCGGCTGGCCTGCCCGTCCAGCGCCGACATCGACCGCAGCAGCGGGATCTTGGTGTCGAGCGCCTCGCCCGTCCACGACGCGAACGCCGTGGGAATGCTCAGGTAGCACCCCGCGTTGGTCTCGACCACGAACGCCGGCGACGTGGGGTCCCACGCGGTGTAGCCGCGCGCCTCGAAGGTGGCGCGCAGGCCGCCCGAGGGGAACGACGAGGCGTCGGGCTCGCCCTGGATGAGCTCCTTGCCGTTGAACTCGGCCACGGCGCCGCCGCCCGCGTTGGGCGTGATGAAGCTGTCGTGCTTCTCGGCGGTGCTGCCGGTAAGGGGCTGGAACCAGTGCGTGTAGTGGCTGGCGCCCTTCTCCAGCGCCCACTCCTTCATGGCCAGCGCCACCACGTCGGCCATGGACGGGTCCAGCGGCTCGCCGTGGTCCATGGTGCGGCACAGCGCCTTGTACACCTGCTTGGGGAGCCGGGCGCGCATCTCGGCCAGGCCAAAGGTGTGCTGGCCGAACAGCGTCTCGATGTCCATCGACTCGGGGACCGCGCGGGCCCCCGCGGCGCCGCTGCGCGCGTCCCCGTCCCACCCCTTGGCGGCGGCCAGCGTGTCGAAACGGGCGGTGATCCTTGGCATGCGACCTCTGTACGGGTTTCTGGACGAAAAGGGTTACCGCTCCGGGGCGACCGCCGCCCCGTCCGTCGCTGCCGCGTCCGCCCCCGTGGGGCGCGGCCCCAGCGCCAGGGCGCTGGTTTCCTTCACCGTCGAAAGCACGATGCTGGTGGTGGTCCACTGCACGCCGGGCCACGCCTGGATCTCGGCCAGCAGCCCTTCGAGCGTGCTGGTGCTGTCGGTGCGGATCTTCAGCAGGTGGCTGCCCTGGCCGGTGACGCTGTGGCACTCCAGCACTTCGGGGTGGTGCGCCACGTGGGCCCGGAACTGCGGGTAGTGGTGCGACCCGTTGATCCCCACGAAGATGAACGCCGTGACGTCGCGCCCCACGCGGCGCGGGTCCACCAGCACGGTGAACTGCCGGATGATGCCGCGCTCCTCCAGCTTGCGCAGCCGCTCCGCCACCGCGGGCGACGAAAGCCCCACGGCCTGCGCCAGGTCGTGCTGCGAGGTGCGTCCGTGCTCCTGCAGCAGCTCCAGCAGGCGGATGTCGATGTCGTCCAGGCGCGCGGGTCCGGTCACTTTACTTTTTTAAGTCTCTGTCCGTCGTCGCGTAATTTTCGCAACAATAACAGGCGGTCGGCTCCCATGCAAGAGGCTTACCAACGGGAACGACCAATTCGTCGGATCAACGGAGGGATGGAAGGAGGGAGGCGCGACGAACGGGAGCGAGCTGGCGCCCAAGGGGCCCCCTCTCCCCCGGCCCCTCTCCCCCGCGGAGCGGGAGAAAGGGGAGAATTCGATCGTGCTGCGGAGGGTTCGCACTGCGCCAGCGGGGTGCCCCTCCCCCGGCCCCTCCCCGTTCGTTCCTCACGGAGAGGGGAGAATTCGATCGCGCTCCGGCCAGCAATCCCTTGGTCGCTTTCACTCACCCGCCACGTGGCAGGCACTCGCCCCTGCCCCCACAGCCGCCAGCCCGCGAAGGCGGACTTCGTGTGGTTGTTGCAGCGAATTCATTCGCCCTTGCCAGCCCTTGCCAGCCTTGCCAGCCCTTGCCAGCCTTTGCCGAGGGTCTGGACGCGCGAATCCCCGCCTCCGGACTGCGGAGGCGGGGATTCGGTCTATGTCCATGGCCCGGCGTGCGGGCTCCTCGGGTCGTGCCGCGTCCCCCGAACAGCGAGGGACGCTTGGGAGATGATGCCTACAGGTTGCCGCGGCGCAGGAAGGTGTTCACCGCGGTGAAGAACTCGGCCGGCTCCTCGAGCCAGGGGAAGTGGCCGGCTCCCTGGATTACCCGCAGCTCGCCGTTGGGCAGCGCCTGCGCGTACCCCGACGTGCTGGCGAAGGGGATGGGGTCGCCGGCGCCGTGGATCACCAGTGCGGGCGTCTGCACGCCGGACAGCATGGGCGCCAGGTTCCAGTCCGCGCCCAGCGACGCGCGTCCCGCGAACATGGTGAACGGCAGCAGGCTGGCGGCGGCCGGCGTCATGTCGCACCACGAGCCGCGCAGGTTGGCCACGTTGGCCGCGTCGTGGAAGTACGCGGGAAAGTAGATGGAGAACAGCTGCTCGCAGGTGGCCAGCGGGTCCGGCGACTGGCCGCTCAGCAGCAGGCCGATCAGCTCGCCCTGCTGCTGCAGCACCTGCGGCGAGGTGCGCAACTGGCGCTCGGCCTCGAACTGCGCGTCGTGCTGGGCCTGTAGCGGACCGGGGGTCACCAGCACCATCCGGTCGACGTTCTGCGGATGCGCGGCGGCGTAGAAGCCGGCCACCATCGCCCCCCACGAGTGCCCGATCAGCTGCAGCTTCCCGATCCCGAAATGCTGGCGCACCGCCTCCACGTCCGCCACGTGCCGATGGATGGAGAGCAGCGCCGGATCCGTGGTGAGCTGCGAGTACCCCGCGCCGCGCGCGTCGAAGAAGATGAGGGTGCGGCCGTGCGCCAGCGGGGCCAGGTCCTTGTCGAGATAGCTGATGGGCAGCCCCGGGCCGCCGGCCAGCACCACGGTGGTGTCGGGCCCGCCGCCGTAGACGCGGTAGAACAGCTGCATGCCGTCCGCGCCGGTCAGGTGGCCCTCGGCGGTCACAGGCGCGGTGTACGAGATGGCGGCCGGCGCGGTGCCGCGCGCCGAGGCGAGCGTCGGGGCTTCGTCGCACGCGGCGGCGGCAAGGGAAAGCAGCAGGGCGAAAGCGCGAATCTTCACGGAAGTGCTCCGGTCGTCGTGTGGATGATGTATGGGGTCAGCGCCGGGCGTCCACTCAACCGCGGCACGCTCCGGGACAAGGCAGGGACGGGACCAGCCGCGGCACGGCCGTGCCGAGCCGACGCAAATGCATTTTTGTCCAACGACTTGGCTGACAGCGGACGATCGAGCCGGAGAAGCCGCGTTCTGGGACGTACTCGTCCCACCTGGGGAATGGGAGCCTCCCAGCATTCCCGGCATCAGATTCTGACAAGCTCGCAAGCGGGTCACATGCACCATTGACGGAATGGAGGACTCGCGCAGACGCCGCCGAGGTGCTTGTTGCCGCACCTTCCGCCCCGCAAGAAGGCCATTCTCATGTGATGGATTATTCATACGGAGCGCGCCCCGCGGCTGCACACACCGCGGGGCGCTTCGTATGGTCACACACGTATGAGGATGATCTCAGTCAGGCGGCCCGGGGCGGGGCCGGGATTGCCCTGCGCCGCCCGGGGAAGGCAGAACGGCGGCTTCGCCACCGGACTCGGGGAGTGGAGCCATGGGCTGCAGAGTGAGCGCAACGCACTTCTCCAGGTACTCGTTCCTTTGCTGAGCGTCGGCCGCGACTGCACCCGCGACACCTCCGATCATCAGCGAGAAAATCCCGGTAAGCACCCAGACACCTGGATCATTCAGTGTGAGGCTCTCCGCAACCGAACCGCAGACGACCAGCATGGAGTACAGCACCGCCGCGGTGCGCACCTGCCACGCCAGGTACGGGTGATCCTTCGCGAAATTCCGCAGCGGACGGCCCGACACCAGAAGGGCCAGATAGCCGGCGAAGTACGCAAGGAAGGCCTCGAGCGGCAGGTTGAAGCCGTCATCGGCCCACCCGTAGTTCTCCATCAGCAGCAATCCCGCACCAAGCAGCCCCGCCGGCACGATTACACGCGCGAGCAGACGTGGCCAGAGAGACAGCTGCCCGGCGGACCGCCACCTGCGGATCAGCCAGTCCGCAATGCCTTCGGTATCAGAGCGGGGAGGCTCGGGCACGGGCGAACGCCAGAGGTCCGGGAGCGGCCGTGCACAACAGGCGGAACACTGCTCCACGTGCAGCGCGATCTCGGGACCCGGTGGATCGGAGAGGTGATTGCCGCGCCGCTCCGGCGGACGCTGCGCCAGCCTCTCCCGCACCCACGCGCAGGGATTCAGCCCCGCATCGGCCAGAGCACGGTCGCGGACGCCCATCTGGGCGTGCCACCGGATCCACCGCGCCTCCCGCGGCGAGGGAGCGACGGACCCGGCCTCCCACGCTTCCGCCTCCAGCGGAGTGACCCACAGCGCGTCGGCGAGCTCCTCCACGTTCCATCCGTTCGCCTGGCGCGCCGCACGTACCTCGTCCGGCCGCATCTCCGTGCCGGCCCCGCGGACAATCGCCTTCGCCATCAACCCTCCCGCCGTGAGTGATCCACCGCGACGCCTTGCCGCCTGCCGAGCGCCCGACGCTCTTCGTCACGCGCGTCGTCCTCCACCTCACCAGGGAAAAAGCTGCACACCCCGGCGGCCAGCAACGCGCAGATCCACAGCATCGGGTTGGGCAGGCTCGGCCCTGACACCGAGCCTACGGGAATCGCGGCGCTCGATTCAGTCCGCCGCCTCTGCGTGGCGCAGGTCGTCGGCCGCCGATGCGCCGATCGCCACGCCCATCAGCAAGCTCACCACGCCGGCAAAGATCCACGGCCCCACCGTGGTCAGGTCCCAGCTGCCCACCGTGCCCACGAGCAGGAGCGCCGGGAGGACGATGCCCGCGGCGAACAGCTGGCCGGCCAGGTGCGGGCGCCGCGTGGCCAGGGGCAGCAGCCGCCAGCCCAGGACCAGGATCCACAGGAGTCCCGCGCCGATGGCGAGCATCCCCAGAGGCGACACGCTGGCCTCGCCTCCCTTGCCCCAGCGCACCAGCCGGTAGAACAGGTACGCGGGAACCAGCCCCAGCAGCAATTCCGCCGTCACGAGCGGCAGGCGCAGCCAGGCGGGCAGCCGATCGATGCGGCGGCGCACCGAATCCATCCAGCCGCGCGGCCCGGGCTTCACCGGCGGCTCGGGCGCCGCGGGCATCTCCTTCAGCAGCATCTCCACCCGCATGCACTCCGCGCACTTCCGCGTGTGCTCCGCCACCTCGCGCTTGGCGCGCTGGCCGGCGAACAGCCCCTGCTCATCCATGCGCTCCAGGCGCGCCTGGTTGGCCCGCGTCCAGTCGCAGTCCGGGCGCGGCAGGCGCGCGGCGTACTGCGCCTGCTCGATCTGCCAGCGGATCAGCGCGGCCTGGTACGGGTCCACGGGCACGGCGCCCGCCTCCCACGCCGACACCTCCAGCGGGAGCACGCCCAGCTCTTCCGCGACCTGCGCCTGCGTCCACCCCGCCTCCTGGCGGATGGCGCGGACCTCGTCCGGCGCGACGGCGGGCCTGCGGCCACGAAGCCAGTCGATCATTGAGGATCTCCCGCGATTATGAAACGGAAGGCGCGGCCCCGGGGGAACAAACGCTCGCGATCACGCCCGGCAGCGCCATCAAGTGCGACGAATTACGGGATCGGTTTCGCACTCGCGGTCCCGGAGAATCCGCCCGGACGCGTCAATCCTCGTAGCGCCCCGCCTCCACCACGTTGCGGATGGCGTCGGCGTCGCCACTGTGCAGGCCGAGCGGGCGCACGCCACCGCAGCGCGGCACTGGAGGACGGCCGCCCCGCTCCGGCGAGCCGCGGCTGCAGCGGGTGCGAATGATGCGCGGCGGGCGCGGGATCAGCGCAGGCCAGCCTGCATGCTGGTGGTAAGGCGGCCGTTGGTGAACGTGGCCAGCAGCGTGGAGCCCAGCGCCTCGCCGGGCCACGAGATGGAGAGCGAAACCGTTCCCATCATGCTGGTAAAGCTCACCGGAACGCCACCGCCGCCCAGCGCGGCCATCACCTCGTCCACCGTCATCCCCTGGCGCAGTTGGCCGTGCATGGCCAGCGTCACCGGCTTTACCTGGTACGTGGGCTTGAGCGCCATCTGCGTGGCGCTGATCACCGCGTTGTTCTGAAAGGTCACGATGATGGCGCTCATGTCGTCGTTCGTCCACTGGTACGACACCGCGCTCATCCCCGCCGACTCCACGCGCGAGGTTTCCCGCCCCGGACGGCCGATCACGCGCACCACGTCATCCACCGTCATTCCCGGCCGGATGGCGACGAAGGCGTTGATGGTCGCGCCGAGCGAAGCCGGCTGCTGGGCGGCGGGGGCGGTGGCCGGCTGCTGGGCGGCCGCGGGCGTGGCGATGGCGGAGACAAGGGACAGGACGGCAACGTGCAGGAGGGTACGCATGGGGATGGTCCGGATGAGGATTGGAAAAAACAGGCCGCCGCACCTCGGGCGAGGGCGGACGGAAACGGGAGGTCCAGAAGACGCAGGCGGTTAAGATACAACCACTTGCATCATCCGTACAGCCCCACTGGATGCGGACTGGCGCGGAGGAAGAATCCGGAAGAATCGCGAATTGCTCGGTGCAGCCGTGACACGGCGGGGATCAGCCGTCGTAGCGCCCGGCCTCCACCACGTTGCGGATGGCTTCCACGTCGCCGCCGTGCACGCCGATGGCCAGCATGAGCTCGATGCGCGCCTGCTGGCCCGTCATGTGGTCGGCGAAGATGGCGCCCATCTCGCGCAGCTCGTGGCCGCCGCCGGGATAGGCGTAGGTGTCCAGCACCCGCCCCCGCAGCGAGCGCGAGGTAATGACCACCGGCCGCCCCGCCTGCGTCCACCGGCGCACGCCGGGAACCACGTCCGGCGGCACGTTGCCCCGCCCCAGCGCCTCGAGGACGATGCCGCGCGCGCCGGTGTCCAGGCTGGCCTCCAGCAGCCGCGCGTCCATCCCGGCCACGACCTTCACCAGGTCCACCGGCAGCGCGGGCGCGCCGGGCGCCAGCGTGGGCTTGCGGCGCGACTCGCGGTAAAAGAGCACGCGGCCCTTGTCGGTGACCCCCAGCGGCCCCCAGTTGGGCGAGCGAAAGGTGCCGGCGGCCTCGGTGTGCGTCTTGACCACCTCGGCGCCCTGCACGATCTCGTCGTCCATCACCACCATGGTGCCGCGGCCGCGCGACTCGGGCGCCACGGCCACCTCGATCCCCGCCATCAGGTTGGCCGGCCCGTCCCACGACAGCTCCGACGAGTTGCGCATGGCGCCCGTGATCACCACCGGCTTGCCATCCCCGATGGACCTGTCCAGCAGGTACGCCGTCTCCTCGATCGTATCCGTCCCATGCGTGACGACGACGCCCGCGTAGTCCTCCGCCAGCGCCTGGAGGATGGCGGCGCGCAGCTCCCACATCCGGCCGATGGTCATGTGCGGGCCCGGGAAGCGGCCGAACTCGCGCACCTCCACCCGCGCCACCTCCTCCACCCCCGGCAGCGTGGCCAGGATCTCGGCGCCGGTCAGCCGCGGGACGGCGCCGCCGCGCTCGGCGTCGCGCTGCATGCTGATGGTGCCGCCCGTCGCCAGCAGCAGCACCCGCGGCGGGGTTCCGCCCTCACCCGCGTTGCCATCCTCACCCACAGAGCACGCTCCCGCCGTTGACGTTCAGGATTTCGCCCGTCACGTGGCGCGCCAGGGCCGAGCAAAGGAACACGATGGGCCCCGCCACGTCCTCGGCGCTGGCGATGCGGCCCAGGGGGATGGCGCGCTCGATGGCCTCGCGCCCCTGCGCCATGGGCTGCTCCACCATCTCGGTGTCGATCCACCCCGGCGCCACGCAGTTCACCGTGACGTCGCGCGGCGCCAGCTCCACCGCGACGGACTTGGTGAACGAGATGAGCGCGCCCTTGCTGGCCGCGTAGTCCGCGTGGAAGGCCTCGCCGCGCTGCCCGGCGGTGGAGGAGACAATGACGATCTTTCCGCCGTCGCTCACGAAGCGCGCGGCCAGGCGCACGGTCTGAAAGACGGACGACAGGTTGGCGAGCATCGTGCGCTCCCACTGCGCGTCCGCCATCCCCGCCACCGGCACCTCGTCGGGGATCCAGATCCCCGCGTTGGCGACGAACAGGTCGATGCCGCCCAGCTCCACCAGGCAGCGCTCGAAGAGCATCTCGGCGCCCCAGGGGGTGGCCACGTCCGCCGCCTGGGCAAAGGCGCGCACCCCCAGCGCCCGCGCCTGCTCCACGGTCTGCGCCGCGTCGGCCTCGCGGCTGTGGTAGCCGATGCCCACGTCCACCCCCGCGCGCGCCAGCAGCAGCGCGGTGGCGCGCCCCACGCCGCGCGAGGCGCCGGTCACCAGCGCCCGCTTTCCCCGCAGCCCCAGCATCACGCCTGCGTCCACTTGCCCCCCAGGTCGGTCGCGTGGTGGCGCTCGGTGTCCAGGATCTCCTCCAGCAGCGCGCGCGTCCCGGCGTCCACCCCCTCCGCCTGAAGCAGCCGCTCGTAGCGCTCCACCTCGGCGTCCTCGCGCATGCTGGCGGCCGCCTCCCACCCGTCCATGCGCGCGGACGACGAGTCCGACGGCTGCAGCTCGGCCAGGCTGGCGCCCAGCTCCAGCAGGCGCGCGGTCAGGCGGCTTACGTGGTGCTGCTCGTCGGCGTGCAGCTCGTTGAAGCGCTCGCTCATCGCCTCGTCGGCGCGGTCCTCGGCCTCCGCCGCCAGCGTGCGGTAGAAGTGCGCCTGGTCCTTTTCGGCGGCGCGGGCCTCTTCCAGCTCTGTGATCAGGTCCATGGACGTGTGCGCTTGGTGGCGGTCCGGCGCTCTTGATCGGCGCGGGGAGACGCACAACTTAGCGTGTGATCCCCGCAACCCAAAAGAGCCCCATGAACCAGATGATTCCTAACGGCCATCCGCCCCGCTTCGCCGTCTGCGTGCGGAACGACGGGTACGAGCTGGACCTCGCGCTGCACAGGCGGTACGAAGTGCTCCCCGATCCGTCCGCCGAGCGGAGCGGGTGGATACGCGTCGTGGACGAGACGGGGGAGGATTATCTGTATCCGGCGAAGTACTTCCGGCCGTCCGGGAGTGCCGCGGATGCTGAGCGGCCGAATGAATCCTGATCGACTCCGCTACCTGTCGGGCCGCGGTCGGACAGCGGCTCCGGGAGCGGAAATGCGGGTCGGAAAGTGGGTCCGTGAGTTGGCGGATTGCGGTTAACGCCTGGAATGTCGAGTGCCTTACGTTGCGCCACGGCAACCCGACGCCCAATCGCAAACCATGATCGCGAGCCAGCCCCGCACATGTATGCTGAGGTCATCAGCGAGATTCGGAACATCGAAACGATCGCGCACGGCCACGGGATTCGTGACCTGGCACGCCTGAAGAAAGCATATGGCGGAAGACGCTGGCGCAAGCTCAAGGGCTTCGCTACCGTTAACTGGCGTGGGAGGCCTGTCCAGGCCGAGGTCCACTGGTATGAGTGCCACGGCGTTGGCAGGCATGAAATGCGGATGATCAGGATATTCGAATGATGCACGGAACCTCACCTTTGGCCCAGAGCCGGTTCGCCGTCTGCGTATGCAACGACGGCTATCCTGCCGCCCTGGAACTGCACAGGGCGTATCCCATGATCCCGGATGCCCAGGCGACACGGCACGGGCTCGTGCGCATCGTGGACGAATCCGGCGAAGCCTACCTGTACCCACAGGAGTTCTTCCATCCGGTGAATTTACCCGACGCCGCTCCGCAGGACCTGCTTCGCGCATCCTGATCCGCGCGTAGGAACACGCAGGAGCCGCACGGCATAATTGCCGTGCGGCTCTTTCTCTTCGTGCGCCGCAATTTCTACTGATTTGTACCGTGTTGGCGCGCCGGTGGCGCCCGTGGCGGTTTGGTGCGCAGGGAGCCGTGCCACTCCGACCTCACGCGCACCCCTCCACGTACTCCACGTGCGGCTTCTGGCCGGCGCGAAAGCGGAGCACCGCGCTGCCGTCCGTCTCGAAGACCAGCAGGTGGGTGGTGTCGGCGGCGGCGGCGGGGCGCACGACCAGGTAGTGGCCCTCCGTGTACTTGTGCGGCTGCACCTGCACGCGGCCCGGGTACAGCTGCTGGACCCGTGCCTCCGTGTCGCCGATGCGCGCGCCCTCCGCCGTGGGCGTGGCGCCCGAGGTCACCTCCAGGCGCACCACGCGCTGCCCCTGCACCATCATCATCACCCCCGCGGGAAGGCGGGCGGAGCGCGGGTGGTCGCAGCGGTCCGCCCCGGCCTCCATGCTGACGGGGTTCTCGCTCATCCGCAGGTCGCCGCCCAGCGCGGCGCGCGCCTCGTCCAGCGTCATCCCCACCCGCAGCGGGCCGATGCCGTCCATCCGCAACGCCCACGCGGTGTCGGGCCGCGCGGCGGGATCGGACGGGGGCGGCAGGACGGTCTCTTCGGCGGAGGGAAGCGCGGGGGCACCGTCTGCGGCGGCGGACCGGTCGTCATCGCCGCCGGAGCCGCAGGCGGCGCAGAGGGACAGGGCGGTCAGGAGCACGAGCGTGCGGATGGGCATCATCTTCCTGGAATCCGTTGTGTGAAGCCGCCGCCTACGGCGAAGGCACGGTGCCTGCGCGGCGGGAGGGCGTCTGCCGCCGTCCAGACGACGTGGCGGCTCGTCTCCACCCGGTGATTGCATGCAGCGCGCCCTCAGCCTTGCCCTGCTCGCCCTGGCGGCGTCGGGATCGTACCTGGATGCGCAGCGGTGCCCGGAGCGCGCCGTGCAGCACATCCGCCCCTCGCTGCGCCACGCGCCGCCCGACTTGGAGGGCACGTACCGCGCGCCGTTCGAGTTCGTCTGCGGCGCGCCGGCGACGATCCGCGTCCGCCGCGTGGGGGCGGAGCTCGTGGCCACCGTCGAGGCGGACGCGGACTGCCCGCAGGCGGGACGCACGCGCTGGAGCGGCCTGCCGCCCGTCCCCGGCCAGGCGGAGTTCCCCGTGCGCATCGCGCGGCCGGACGGGAGGATGGCGGACGGGACGGCGCGGCTGTCGGACCGCTGCGGCATCGAGGTGGGCACCGGGACCGGCCGCGCCAGCGCGTACTACCGCACCGACGCCGCCTGCGCGCCTGAGCCGCGGCCGGTCGTCGTCTTCGTCGGCGGGTTCGCGGACGGGCTGAACCGCAACGTGGTGCGCGTGTTCTGCGCCTACGACGCGGCGTGGGAGCACACGCGCAAGCTGTACTTTGCCTACGACGCCGACCGGGGCCGGATGATGCGCGCCATCCGGGACAGCGCGGATGGCGCGCCGGTCGTGCTGGTGGGCCACAGCTACGGCGGCGACACGGCGTACGAGCTGGCGGACTCGCTGGGCGCGCACGTGCACCTGCTGGTGACGCTGGATCCCGTCTCCCCGCGCCGCGAAGGGCAGACGGTGCCGCGGCCGAGAGAGGTGCGCCGGTGGATCAACGTGCGCGTGGGCTCCCGGCCGGGCCTCTCCAGCTGCGGCCTGGCGGGCGCGATCGGCGGCGCGTGGGGGCCGCAGCCCGCGGCGGACGCGGACCTGCGCTTTCCGCCGGATCCCGCGAAGGACGATCCCGACGACGACCACTGCAAGACGGAGGAGATGTTCCTGCTGCAGCCGGTACAGGCCGCGCTGGCGGAGATCCGCTGATCGCGGAAGCTCCCGCACATGGCGCCAGGATGTGGGGCAGACATGTCCCACCACCGCGTTCAACTCGTTTAGATTTCAGCGGAAACAGAGCTGTAATTCATTTATTTGCATCATTTTACGACAAGTAAATTGACGATTCAAGGGGATGCCGATAGGTTTGCTGCGGCCGTGCGACTCGCGCCCGGCCCACTGATATGAACTGCATGGACAAGGGTATATCCCATGAGCAAGCTTTCGCTGGAATCGCTGACCGTCGAGACCTTCGAGACCAACGGCGTCGGCGACCTTTCGTACGCGGCCGCGCTGAAGCCCAGCAAGAACTACTCGGAGTGCGTCACCTGCGGCATCGCCTGCACGTACGACTGCCCGGTGCCCAGCGCGCAGTACACCGACTGTGGCAGCTGCGGCATCGCCTGCACCGCCGTCGAGCCCTGCTGATCGCACGCGCGCGGACGCAGCACGCAGGTTGAAGGAAAAGGCGGGGTGGGCGCATCGGCGCCCGCCCCGCCACTCTTTTGCATCCCCGGATCCCACTGCCGCAACCGGCTCGGCGAGACGCGCACCGCCGCCGGGGGTTTCTTGCCGGGTGATCCCGGCGGGTGTATCTATCGGTCCCGCTGCCAGCCTTTTTTTGATTGCTCGCATCAAGTCACGATCCGGCTTTCCTGTCCACACCCATGACGGACTCAACCACGACGAGCGGCAGGCCCGCGGACGCGATCGAGACGCCGCGCCGGCGGGTGCACGCACCGCCCGCGGCGGCCGCTCGCGAGGGCGGCTGGATGCGGCTGCTGCGGGCCGCGGTCCTGGTGTGCCTGCCGGTGCTCGCCGCGCCGTGGATCAGCCGCGCGATCTTTCCCCGCCCGTCGTCGTTCAACTCGGACCTGGCCATCCCGGTGCTGATGATGCGCGCCCGGGAGTGGAGCCTGTTCGACGTATACTACTGGGGCCAGGACCGGCTGGGCGCGTGGCACGTGCTGCTGATGCGGGGGATTGGCCAGCTCCGTGGCCACCCGTTCGACTACGCGGCGCTGCACCTGGTGGGCACGGCCTGGGTGCTGGCGGCGGCCGTGGTGATGGTGCGCCTGGCGGGGGCCTGGGGGTGGGCGGCGGGGGGACTGATGGCCGCCGTCCTGGTGGGGAGCCGCGATTCGCGCTTCTGGCTGTTCGACGCCGCGCATCCCTACGCCTGGCAGATCACGGCGCTGATGCTGGCGTGGTGGGGGCTGCGGAGGCTGGCCGAGCGGCCGGCATCCGCTGGGCGGGGCCGGTGGATTCTGCGCGCCGCCACCGCGTTTGCCGCGTTCCTGGCGCACTGGATGTCGCCGCTGAGCGGGCCGCTGCTGATGATCGTCGCCGGCATCGAGGCCGTCCGCGGGCGGGTGCTGGACGCCGCGCCGGGCCGCTCGCTGCTCCGGCGGCTGGGGGAGGGAGGGATGGCCGTGGCCGCGGCCATGGTCGGCGAGCGGGTGCTGCGCGCCGCCTTCGACCAGTACTCCTACGCGCGGTACGGGGAGTACTTTCGCACCGGCCTGGTGCTGGACCGGGGCCACCTGGCGGACAACGCGCGGCGGGTGGCGAAGACGCTGGCCGAATCCGACTCCATGCCCCTGCTGCTGGTGGCGACGGCCGGGGCGTTCGCCGCCGTGGCCGTGCTCTGGCGGGCGCGCGGCGGGCGGGAGCCCGGGTGGCGGGTGGAGGGCGCGGCGCTGGTGCTGGCCTGCTGGGCGCTGGCGGCCGCCCAGCTGCCGGTGTTCGTGCTGGTGCGCCACGTACGCGTGAACCACTTCGCCGAGCGCTACTTTTCGCTCGTCTTCGTCTTCGGGGCGCTGGCGGGGCTGCTCACGCTGGCGGGCCTTGCCGCGAGCTTGCCCCCGTTGGCGCCCCGGCGGCGGCAGGTGCTGGCGGTGGCGGGCGCCGCGGGGCTGGTGGTGGGTGCGCTGCGGGTGCCGGCGGCGCAACCACCGCGTCCCAACGCAACGGTGAGGATGGCGGCCCGCCTGGAGGTGCGGGCGCCCGGCGCGCCACTGCTGGGCGGCTACTGGAACACGTACGTCCTGGCGGCGCTCCAGCAGCCCGAGACGATGCTGCACCCGGTTCCGTGCGAGGGGCGGATGGTGCGCACCCCCTGGTGGGCCGAGGAGCTGCCCCGGCACCGGTGGGTGGTGGTGGCGCACACGAACGAGTGCCTGGATGCCGGCCCGCCGGAATCCCCCGCGCCCTGGCTGTACCAGCACGGCGCGCTGCTCCGGCTGGCCCGTGCGCGCTGGGAGGGGGGCGGCGGCGTTACCGTCTCGCTGTACGAGAACGCCACCGCGCGCGCCGTGGCCCACCAGGTGGAGCCCGCGGTCGCCGGCTGGCGCTACTGCGACGCGGGCGCGGCGCTCCGGCTGCGCTTTCCCGCGCGCGGGGCGGCGCAGGTGATGGTCGCGCGGGTCGCCCGGTCGCCGGGCGCGGTGATGCTGGCGGCACCCGTCTTTGCGGACGGCAGGGTGGGACCGCCGGTGAAGATGAGTGAGACGGGCCGCCTGCACGGCGTGGAGCTGCGCGCGGACGGCGCGCCGCTGGTGGGCGCGCGCATCACCGTGCAGCGCACCATGCCGCTGCTGCCCAGGCAGACCTGCCTGGGGGCGAACAGCTTCGTGGTGGGGGAGTAAAGGCGGTCCGGTCCGCGCGGGGCTACAGCCGGCCCAGCGCGCGCAGCAGCATCATCAGCCCCAGCACCGCCGCCACCACGCCCAGACGCAGGCGGACCCCGCCCCGGACGCGCCGCGGCTCCGTCCCCGGCGTGAACCAGGCCCCGGCCGCCGTCAGCACGCCCAGCAGCATCAGCGTCAGCGGCGCCGCCCACTCCGGCTCCCGCCCCGAGAACCACACCAGCAACGCGGCCAGCGACGCGAACCAGATCAGGAAGATGATCGAGCCGCGGCTACTCATACGCGTCCGGTAAAGCAACGGCGAGGGTACAGAGGGGCAGAGAACAGCCAGAGGAACAGAGGACAACGGGTCTTCCTCTGCTCCTCTGGCTTTTGTCTGTTCCTCTGTACCTTCCCGCTTTTCGCGGATGAAATGACAGAGATCGTTCGTGCGGATCGGGTACCCTCGTCATCCCGCGCCCAGCCCCGCCAGCGCCCCCGCCGCGCCGATGCGCTCCGCCAGCGCGGACACGCCGTCCGGATCGGCCTGCGCCTGGGCCTCAAGCGCGTGCGTGATGAGCGCGTCCGCGGCCAATAGCGGCAGCGCATCCTCCCGCGGCGCGCCCGCGCCGCCCGCCAGCAGCCGCGCGTAGAGCGCCAGCGCGCCCTCCGCCAGCGCGTCCGCCACCGGGCGATCGGGATCGTCCGGGAGCGCGGCGAGCATGGCCTCCAGCAGCGCGGGCGGCGTGTCCGCCAGCCGCCCGCGCACCCACGCCTCCGCAGCCGTCACGCGGGCGCGCCGGCGCCAAGCAGCGGGCGCACCACGTCGGCCACCGCCGCCAGCGCCTCGGAGACGCGCGACGGGTCGCCCACGCCGGCCTGCGCCATGTGAGGCTTGCCGCCTCCCTTGCCGCCCACGATCGCCGCGACCTCACGAACCACGGCGTCGGCGCGGATGCCGCGCTGGATCAGGTCGTCCGTCACCACCGCCACCAGCATCGGCTTTTCGCCGTCCGTCGACGCCAGCACCGCGACGCCGCTCCCCAGCTTCTCGCGCAGGCGATCGCCCAGCGCCTTGGTCTCGTCCACGCTGCCGAAGGCGCCGGCGGACGCCACCACGCGCACCCCATCCACCGAAACCGCGGAATCCAGCAGCGTCTGCACCGCGTCGGCGCTGCCGCCGGCGCGCGCCTTTTCCAGCTGCTTCTGCAGCTCGCGCGTCTGCTCCACCACCTGCTGAATGCGCGGCAGCAGGTTTTCCTCCTTGGTCTTGAGGACGGCGGCGGCCTGGCGCAGCGTGGCCTCGTCGCGGCGGACGCGCTCGAACGCCGCACGCCCCGTCACCGCCTCGATACGCCGCACCCCCGCCGCCACGCCCGTCTCGGCGGCGATGCGGAAAAGGCCGATCTGCCCCGTGGTGCGCACGTGGGTGCCGCCGCACAGCTCCATCGACACGCCGGGGATCTCGATCACCCGCACCACGTCGCCGTACTTGTCGCTGAACAGCGCCATGGCGCCGCGGCCGATGGCGTCCTGGTAGCCCATCTCGAGCGTGCAGACGTCCTGGTTGGCCCAGATGGCCTCGTTCACCAGCCCCTCCACCTCGGCGATCTCGTCCGGGGTCATGGGCCCCGTGTGGGCGAAGTCGAAGCGCAGGCGGCCGGGCTCCACTACCGATCCCTGCTGGTGCACGTGGTCGCCCAGCACGCGGCGCAGGGCCGCGTGCAGCAGGTGCGTGGCCGTGTGGTTGCGCTCCGTGTCGCGCCGCACCGGCTCCTCCACCTCCGCCGTCACGGTGCCGGGGACGAAGTCGCCCTCCACCGCGCCCACCACGGCGATGCGGCCGGCGACCTTGCGCACCTCGGTGACCGCCAGCGTCCAGCCGTCGCCGCGCACGTGGCCGCGGTCGCTCACCTGGCCGCCGCTCTCGGCGTAGAACGGGTTCTCGCGCAGCTGCAGGGCAATGCGGCCGTCCTCCATCCGCCGGAACGCCAGCACGTCCGTCTCCAGCGCCGTGGCCCGGTAGGCCGCGTAGTCCTGCTCCGCGCCCTCCGCCTCGGGCACTTCCTCCCACCCCATGGCCAGCGCGTCCGCCTCCACGCCGATGCCGGCCTTCGCCCGGTCGGCGCGGCTGCGGGCGCGCTGCGCCTCGAGCGCCGCGTCGAAGCCCTCCAGGTCCACCTCGTAGCCGCGCTCGTGCGCCATCAGCTCCGTCAGGTCCACGGGAAAGCCGAAGGTGTCGTACAGCTTGAAGGCGTCCGCCCCCGCCACCGTCCCGGATCCGCCCACCGGCGCCAGCTGGTCGAACAGCTTGAGGCCCGCGTCGATGCGGTCCAGGAACGCCAGCTCCTCCCCCCGCACGTTGCGGGTAATGTACTCGCGGCGCGCCATCAGCTCCGGATACGCCACGCCCATCTGGTCGATGACGGTCTCCACGATCTCCACCAGCGTGGGCTCGCGGCGGCCCAGCAGCCAGGCGTGGCGCACCCCGCGGCGCAGGATGCGGCGCAGCACGTAGCCGCGGCCCGCGTTGGACGGGAACACGCCGTCCGCCAGCAGGAACGCCGCGGCGCGCGCGTGGTCCGCCAGCACGCGATACGAAACGCCCTGCGGCGTGTGGTAGTCGTACGGCACGCCCACCACCTCGACCGCGCGGGCGATGACGTCGGTGAACAGGTCCGTCTGGTAGTTGGTGTCCACGCCCTGCAGGATGCTGCACAGGCGCTCCAGCCCCATCCCCGTGTCGACGCACGGCGCCGGCAGCGGGTGCAGCTCGCCGTCCGCGTCGCGGTCGTACTGCATGAAGACCAGGTTCCAGAACTCCAGGATCTCGCCCTTCTCGGTAAGCTCCTCGAACTCCTCGCGCGTGACCGCCGTGCCGCGCGTGCCCTCCGGCCGCCGGTCGTAGTGGATCTCGGAGCAGGGGCCGCAGGGGCCCGTGTCGGCCATCTGCCAGAAGTTGTCCTTGTCGCCCAGGCCAAAGATGCGCTCGGGCCTGATGCCGGCGATCTCCAGCCACAGCCGCCTTGCCTCGTCGTCGGTGTGGTGAACGGTGACCCACAGCCGGTCGGGGTCGATGCCGTAGTCCACCGTCATCAGCTCCCAGGCAAAGCGGATGGCGTCGCGCTTGAAGTAGTCGCCGAACGAGAAGTTGCCCAGCATCTCGAAGAAGGTCTGGTGCCGGGCCGTGACCCCCACCGCCTCCAGGTCGTTGTGCTTGCCGCCCGCGCGCACCACCTTCTGGCTGGTGGCCGCGCGGCTGAAGGGCACCTGCTCCATCCCCAGGAACACCTTCTTGAACTGCACCATCCCCGCGTTGGTGAACAGCAGGGTGGGGTCGTCCTTGGGCACCAGGGTGGACGAGGGGCGCACGGCGTGGCCCTGCCGGGCAAAGTAGTCCAGGAACCGGGAGCGGATTTCGTCGGCGCGCATGTATCCGTCAGGTACGGGCTTGCGAAGGCGTGGAACTGGATAACATAACGCGCGGTGCGCGTGCGTCTCAAGGTGTGGCGGCGGTGATGGGGTGAACGGGGGGTGCGGCGCCGCCACGGGCTGAAGCCCGCGGCTGTAAATGCCATAAGCCCCGCCCTGGGCTCGCGGAGCTCGCCCGGCGGGGCTTCACCTGCTCGCGTGGGCAGGGTCCGAGTTGCGGCGAGCGGGCAGGTGCCGCGGGACTCCTTCGAGCGCGTCCACGGGTGAGGGTTGCGCGTGGACGGAGGATCACGAGCGGTTGAAGCCCCGTTCGGTGCCGCGTGAGCGGCGCCGAGACGGGGCTTATGGCCCTTCCAGCCGCGGGCTTTAGCCCGTGGCGGCTCGCGGAGCTCGCCCGGCGGGGGCTTCAACCCGCGTGCATTGCCCCGCCGGCATTGGCGAACAACCCGTGCATCGCCCCGCCCGCAACGGGCATCAACCCGCGTGCATCAACCCGCCAGTGTGGACCTATCGCGATGCCGCGGCGGTACATTCGCCGCCTCAATGCGTTGATGATGCGGATCGGCGAGCGCCGTCCGGCTTGCGCGGAGAGCGCGCGGGGGTGAATCTGTCACGCTTCACGCGCGGTGGATCAGGATTGATGGCGACGGCGGACGCGCGGCGGTGCGCCGGCACGCGGGGCGCTTTTTCCCGGAATCGACATACGCAGACGGATGGAAGACGAGACGAGAGGCACCCGGCGCCCGGCACCCGACGCCTTCGAGCGCGAGGTGGACACGGACCTGGACGACCGCACGGACGACAAGCCGAGCGGAATGCCGCTGCACACCAAGATCCTGATCGGGCTGGTGGCGGGCGCCGGGCTGGGCCTTGCCGCCAACGCCGTGATGGGCGCGGACGACCCCGCCCTGGCGTGGGTGGTGCGCAACCTTGCCCAGCCCATCGGCGGGCTGTTCGTGCGGCTGCTGCTGATGATCGTCATCCCCCTGGTCTTCTCCGCGCTCGTGGTGGGCGTCGCGGGAGTGGGGGACGTGCGCAAGCTGGGGCGCGTGGGGGCCAAGGCGTTCGGCTACACGTTGGTCGTCTCCGCCATCTCGGTGGTCATCGGCATCACGCTGGCCAACACCATCCGCCCGGGCGACCGCGTGTCGGCGACGACGGAGGCCGCGCTGAAGGCCCGCTACGGCGAGCAGGCGCAGGCGCGCGTGGAGGCCACCGTCGCCGACAAGCCCGCGGCGCCGACCCCGCGGCTCACCACAGTGGTGGAGACGCTGATCCCGGCCAATCCCATCCACGCCGTAGCGGGCCCCACGCCCAACCTGCTGCACCTGATGTTCTTCGCGCTGGCGCTGGGGGTGGCGTGCACCCTGGTGCGCGCGGCGGTGGTGGCGCCGTTCCTCAAGGTGATGGAGTCGCTCTTCGAGATCTCGGTAAAGCTCATCGAGATCATCATGAAGATGGCGCCCATCGCCGTGTTCGCCCTGCTGTTCGCCAACACGGCGGGGTTCGGGCTCGATCTTCTGGGCACGCTTGCGTGGTTCATGCTCACGGTGCTGCTGGGGCTCGCCATCCAGATGTTCGGCGTGTACTCGCTCTCCGTGAAGCTGCTGTCGAAGATCTCCCCGGTGGAGTTCTTCCGGCGGATCAAGACGGTGATGCTGACGGCGTTCAGCACCTCTTCCAGCAACGCCACGCTCCCCACGGCGCTGCGGGTGAGCGAGCAGAACCTGGGCGTGCCCCCGCAGATCAACTCGTTCGTGCTCACCGTGGGCGCCACGGCCAACCAGAACGGGACGGCGCTGTACGAGGGGGTCACGGTGCTGTTCCTGGCGCAGGTCGCGGGGGTTGACCTGTCGCTGGCGCAGCAGATCACGGTGGCGTACATGGCCATCATCGGCGGCATCGGCACGGCGGGGGTGCCGTCGGGGTCCATTCCGTTCATCATCGTGGTGCTGGCCGGCATCGGGGTGAACCCGGCGCTCATCGGCATCATCCTGGGCGTGGACCGCATCCTGGACATGTGCCGCACCACGCTGAACGTGGCCGGCGACATCACCATCGCCACCTACGTCGCGCGCTCCGAGGGCTATCCGCTGCTCGACGAGCCCGGCTCCGCGGCCATCCCGCGCGCGGCGGCGGTGGTGTAGGTCGTTGTGAACCGGGCCGCCACGGGTTGAGGCCGCCACCGGTTGAACCGCCACGGGCTAAAGCCCGTGGCTAGAAGGGCCATAAGCCCCGTCTCGGCGCCGCTCACGCGGCACCGAACGGGGCTTCAACCGCTCGTGATCCTCCATCCACGCGGCGTCCCTCCGCACGGACGCGATCGAACGGTCCGGCGGCACTTCGGCCTTCGCCCGCGCCTCGGATACCGCCCACGCGAGCAGGTGAAGCCCCGCCGGGCGAGCTCCGCGAGCCCAGGGCGGGGCTTATGGCATTTCTAGCCGCGGGCTTTAGCCCGTGGCGGCCCAGATGGCGAGCCCCCCGCCTTGACCGCACCCGCCCGCGCACCGCATTCTCCCCCATCATCCGCATCGCATCGCGCATCCGCCCCACCCGCCACGTCCGTCCGCATCCCATGCTCAGAAAGCTGCTCTACGTTCTCGCGGGGCTGTTCGCGTTGCTGCTGATCGCCGTTCTGGGCGGGCGGTGGTGGCTGGGGCGCTCGCAGCCGGACCCCTCGCGCGGGGCGGCGCTGGCGGGGCTGCGCGCGCCGGTCGAGGTGTGGCGCGACTCGCTGGCCGTGCCGCACGTGTGGGCCCGGAACGAGGAAGACCTGTTCCGCGCCATGGGCTACGTGCACGCGCAGGACCGCCTCTTTCAGATGGAGATGTTCCGGCGCGTGGCCGACGGGCGGCTGGCGGAGATCCTGGGCGCGGACCTGGTGGATACCGACAAGTTCCTGCGCACCGTGGGGATGGGGCGCAGCGCGGCGCAGAACGAGGCGCGGCTGGCCCCCGAGCACCGGCGGGCGCTGCAGGCGTACGCGGACGGCGTGAACGCGTGGATGCGCGGCCACGGCGGTCCGCTGCCGCCGGAGTTCGTCACCCTGCGCTTCAAGCCCGAGCCGTGGACCGTCCGCAACACCCTTTCCATCGCCAAGATCATGGCGTGGGACCTGGCGGACTGGGAGCTGGGGCTGAACCTGCAGCGCGCCGTGGACAACGTGGGCGCCGACCGGGCCCGCGAGCTCTTTCCCTTCTACCCCGACTCCGGCGTCACCATCCTGGGCGCCGACGCGCAGTGGCAGGGCCGCGGCGCGCCCCCGCGGCCGCTCTCCCCCGCCCCGTCCCCGCGCGTGGGCCAGGTTCCCCTCCCCGACGTGCCGAAGCTCGCGCTGGAGCTGCTGGAGACGGTGAGCGCGTCCAACGCCTCCAACTCGTGGGTCATCGGCGGATCGCGGACCAGGTCGGGAAAACCCATCCTCGCCAACGACATGCACCTGGGGCTGCGGGCGCCGTCCATCTGGTACCTGGCCGCGCTGCACGGCGGCGCCTTCAACGTGGCGGGGATGACACTCCCCGGCGTCCCCGTCGTCGTGGCCGGGCACAGCGACCGCGTGGCGTGGGGCTACACCAACGCCATGGTGGACGACGTCGACTTCTTCATCGAGCAGGTGGATTCAACCCACCCCGGCCGCTACCGCACCCCCGGCGGCTGGGCCGAGATGACCGTCCGCCCCGAGACCATCCAGGTAAAGGGCGGGCAGCCGATCGTGCACAACGTGCGGACGACGCGCCACGGGCCCGTGCTCAGCGACGCGGACGAGCGGGGCGGCAGCCGCGTGCTGGCCATGCAGTGGACGGCGTACGAGCCGTCGACGGAGGTGGTGGCGCTGCTGGGGATGAACACGGCACGCAACGCGGACGAGTTCACCACCGCGCTGCGCGGCTTCAACAACCCGCACCAGAACGTGGTCTTCGCCGACCGCGAGGGGCGGTTCGGGTACTGGATGGGGGGCCGCGTCCCCATCCGCCGCAGCGGCGACGGGGTGCTGCCGCAGCCGGGGTGGACGGGCGCGGCGGACTGGACGGGATGGCTCTCGTTCGACCAGCATCCGCACGTGCTGAACCCGGCGGACGGCTTCGTCGTCACCGCCAACAACCGGCAGGTGGGCGATGAGTATCCGCACCTCATCACCAGCAACTGGGCCGAGCCGTGGCGCGCCGCCCGCATCCGCCAGATGGTGGAGGCCGGCCGCGGGCTGACGGCGGCGGACGTGGCGCGCCAGCAGATGGACGTGCGCGACCTCTTCGCCCTGCGCCACCTCCCGCGCGCCGTGCGGGCCGCCGACGCCGCCGGCCTGGCGGACGCCGCCCGCGAGCTGCGCGCGTGGAACGGCGAGGCGCGGGTGGATTCGCGCGGCGCGGCGCTCTTCTACACCTGGTTCGACGAGCTGCGCACCCGCGTGGGTGCGGACGAATTCCGCGGCAAAAACGTGTACTTTCCGCGCACCACGCTGGACCGCATCCTGGCGCAGGGCGGCGGCACGTGGGTGGACGACGTGACGACGGCCCAGACGGAGACGCTGGACGGCCTCGCCGCCGACGCCATGCGCACCGCGGTGCAGGCGGTGGGCGCAAAGCGGTGGGGGGAGATGCACACCACCTCCATCGGCCACCCCATGGGCGTGGTGGCCGCGCTGGACCGCGCGTTCCAGCTGAACATCGGCCCCTTTCCCAACGCGGGATCGTACTACACGGTCAACGTGAGCGGATGGGGAAGCCGCAAGCCGCCGTTTGCCAACGCGTACGGCGCCAGCCAGCGCCACGTGGTCGACATGGCCGATCCGGACGGCGGCGGCGGGTTCGTGATCCCGACGGGCCAGAGCGGCATCCCTTTCAGCCGCCACTACCGCGACCAGACGCCCCTGTGGCGCGAAGGCCGCCTCTGGCGGATCCCGCTGGACCGCGGCAAGGCCGAAGCGCGCGCCGTCAGCCGGATGACGCTGCGACCCGGGGGGTGAAGGGGTGAAGGGGTGAAGGGGTGAACGGGAGGGATGAGCGCGAGAGGATGAGCGGATAAACCCGCTGCTGGAAAAGCGAGAAGCCCCGTCTCGACGACGCTGACGCGTCGCCGAACGGGGCTTCAACCGCTCGTGATCTTCCGGCCACGCGCAACCCTGACTTCCTGAGGGAGCTCCGCGCCGGACCTTCCTCTACACCAGACCCGGCGCGCGACCGAAGGACCTCGCCTGCACCACGACGGGCCATCCACGCGCCTCGGACCGTGCCCACGCGAGCAGGTGAAGCCCCGTTCGGTGAGCGCAGCGAACCGAGACGGGGCTTATCGCAGTCCCAGCAGCGGGTTTACCCGCTCATCTGGCCCCGCTCATCTGGCCCGGCTCATCTGGCCCGGCGCTCGCCTCGGCCGGCTCGGAGCCGGCTGAGGCGAGACGCGCCTGCGGCTACAATCCGCGAAGGCGGATTTCGCGCCTTTCCAGCGGCGAATTCATTCGCTCCTGGAAGGGGGTGCGCCGCTCAGTCCACCTTTACGAACTTCTCCAGCTCCTTCGCGAAATCCCGCGGATGCTCCCAGTGCGGCGCGTGGCCGGTTTCGGCGTAGACGGAGAGGGTGGCGTTGGGGATCGCCGCGATCAGCGCGTCCTGCTCCGCGCGGGGAAAGATGCCGTCGTGCTCGCCCCAGATCACCAGCGTCGGCGCGATGATCTCGTCCAGATCGGCCGCGTTGTCGGTGGCGATCAGGCCGTCCAGCACGTCCTTCCACACCTGCGCCGGCAGCTTCAGGCTCTCGCCCGTGGCGGTCTGCAGGAAGTCCTGCGGGACGGGCTGAAAGACGGTGCTCGCCTGGAACTCGTAGGCGAAGTCGTACGGAACGGGATCGGTGAGCGTCTGCACCACGTCGCGCAGGCCCAGGATCACCTCGTTGGCCGCCACCGTCCCGGACCCCACCAGCACCAGCTTCTTCACGCGCTCCGGATACCGGATCGCCACCGTCTGCGCGATGAAGCTGCCCATCGAGTGCCCCACCACCGTCGCCTGCTCGATGCCGAGCGCCTGCATGAACGCGTCGACGTCCGCCGCGAAGTCGCCGCCGGTGTAGCTGCCCGGACGGTCGCTGTCGCCGTGGCCGCGCTGGGTGATGGAGATGGCGCGGTACCTGGGCGCCAGCAGCGGCAGCACGCGGCTGTAGCTGAACCACGAGTCGGTGTAGCCGTGCAGCAGGATGATCGGCTCGCCGTCGGGCCGGCCCGTCTCGGCGTACTGCAGCCGCACGCCGCTGGGCAGCGTCACCTCGCGCAGCTGCACCTGGTGCGCGGCGGCGGGCGCAGCGTCCGCCAGCGCCGCCTCACGCGGCGCGGCGACCGGATTGGAATCGCACGCGGTGGCGGCAACGATCAGCATCGTGGGCAGCACGATGCGGTGGAACCTGTGGAGGATGTTCATGAGAGTGGTGTCGATAGGCTGGATTGCGAGCCCCGCCCGGAGATGGCGGCTGGCGTCGCAGCCTTAACGACTGAACCCGCGGATTTTATGACAGGGATTCTCGCAGACCGTGTGAAAAACGGCATCTCCTCTCGAACGACACCCCATCTGTCATTCCGAGGGAGCGCCCGCTCCACACCATCCGCCACGCAGAGGCCAGCGCGCGACCGAGGAATCTACCTTCGGAATTCTCGTAAACATTCGCCGCACCTCCACGCCCGCGGCCGCAATCCGTTGCGGACGCGCAGGTGCTCGGGACACCATCTATCGCCGGGCCGCCGAGTCCGCGAAGGCGGACTTTGCGATTTTCCAGCGGCGAATTCATTCGCTCCCGCGGGCGGACGAAAAGTTACCGGATTAGCATCGCAACGAGCATCATTCGCTCCCGGAACCCGCGGAACGCGCCGGAGCCGCCCGCATCGCCTGCATCACACCCACATCGTGAACACCGCCACCTCCGGCCGCGCGCCAAAGCGCACCGGCGCCACCGACGTGCCGATCCCGCGCGACACGTACAGCGGCACCTGGCCGGCATCGCGAAACCAGCCGCGCACGTAGCGCCCGCTCCCCCGCGGCAGCACGGGCGTCCAGCCGAAGACGTTCACCTGCCCGCCGTGGGTGTGGCCGCTCAGCATCAGCGTGGCGCCCTGGAACGAGGCGGACGGCGACGCCGGCCGCTTCAGCACCGAAGGCGCGGCGGCGTGCAGAAGCAGGTCGCGGTGCTCGGGGCAGTGCGCCAGCACCAGGTGCGCGTCGGCCTGTGACGGCCCGCCCAGCGCCTTCCCCGCGTCCGGCGTTCCGCCGATCAGGTCGTCCAGCCCCGTGAGCCGGATGGACCGCCCTCCCGCCCGGTGCACGGCGAAGTCGTTGACCAGCAGCCGGCAGCCGGCGGCGCGGTAGACGGCCGCGAGCGCGTCCAGGTCCACCCGGCCCCAGTGCTCCCAGTTGCCCAGGATGGCGTACTTGGGCGCAGCGCGGTCCAGCAGCGCCAGGAACGCCGCCAGATCGCGCAGCCCGTCCGCCCGGTCCACCGAGTCGCCCGTCAGCAGGATGAAGTCCGGCGCCAGCCGCCCGACCTCCGCCGCGATCCGCCGGTGCATCCCCCCGACCTCGTGAAGGTGCAGGTCCGTAAGCTGGACGAAGCGCACCGCGCGCTGGTCCGGCGAGGTGCGCGCGTTGGCCGCGTGGTGCGTGAACTCCACGCGCCGCGGCTCCACGATGGACGCGTCCGCCGCCAGCGCCGCCGCCGCGGAGCCCCCGGCGAGAGCGAGAAAGCGGCGGCGGTTCATCCGCACGGAAAAGCCGGCCGGCGGAGCGGGTCCGCCGGCCGGCTGATCGGGATGGGGCGCATCGCGCGTCCGCAGCTCAGGCGCGCGAGAACTTGGCCGGCACCCGCTCGCCGCGCTGCAGCGTGAACCAGAACGCCGCCGCCGTGGCGATCAGCAGCACGCTGATGAGCTGCGCCACCGAGAACATCCCCAGAAAGCGGTCGTCCTTGGCGCGGAAGATCTCGACGATGAACCGCTCCACTCCCGCCAGCGCCAGCCACGCAAAGAACAGCCGCCCCGGCGTGGCCGCCAGCCGCGGGCGCAGCTGGATGAGGATCGCCAGCACGATGAGCGTCATCCCCGTCTCGTACAGCTGCGTGGGATGCACCGCCAGCACCGTGCCGTCGGGGACGGACGCGGGCACGTCCACGCCAAAGGCGCGCAGGTTGCCGGCGGTGGAGGGCGGCGCGCCCTGCGGAAAGGCCACGGCCCAGGGCGCGTCGGTCGGGGCGCCGTAGTCGTCGCCGACCAGGAAGCAGCCCACGCGGCCGATGGCGTACCCCAGCGCCAGCCCGGGCGCCACGGCATCCGCATACTTCCAGATGGGCAGCTTGAGCTGCCACAGCCGGAACAGCACCGCCAGCGCCCCCCCGATGAACCCGCCGTACCACACCAGCCCCGACCGCGAGAGCAGCGCGCCCCAGGGGTTCGCCGCCGTTTCGCCAAAGTGCAGGAACAGGTAGTAGATCTTGGCCCCCAGGATGCCGCCGATGGCCGCCCACCCCGCCAGGTCCCACGCGTACTCGGGGTTCTCTCCCTGCCGCTTCAGGTTGCGCGCGACGAGCCACGCCGCCGCGAGAAACGACAGCGCGATGCTGGCGCCAAAGCTGGTGACCTGAAAGCCGCCGATCTCGAACAGGATGGGGAACATCGCGGGGGACGGGCTGTGGGGGACGTGCCGATGCCAGCGTGCGCCCGGAGGATGGGAACACCTGTCTCACATAAACTTACGCCGATTTCCCCCCGCGGTAAAGGCATGCGAGGGGAGATGAGTGCATCCGGCTGGTGGCGGTGCGAAGGAGATCGAACTGCGTCCGCCAGCGCCCCCCACCCCGGCCCTCCCCCGCAAACAGCGCGGGGGAGGGTGACGCGCCCGAAAGAGTTTTCGGAGCGGGATCGAAGTTCAACCTCCCCCAGCAGTTTGGGGGAGGGGCGAGCCTAAGCGAGCGGAGGGGGCGCCGGCGGACGCGCCCGACAGCCCGTCGAAGCGAAATCGAATGCTCCCCTCTCCCCGAGGAACGAGGGGGGAGGGGCCGGGGGCATAGGCGCTAACTTAAGCAATTTGAAGCGCTCGCAACCCTCACTTTGTGCAAAGGCGGTGGCGTAGATCACGCTCAAAACGCCATTGAGCGGCCAACACCCAAACACTTGGTGAGCTAAAGTTAACGCCTATTGGGGCCGGGGGAGGGGCCCGCCTCCGACGCAGCACGATCCCTTTCGTCGAGCCGAATCCCCTTCACCCCTTCACCCCTTCACCCCTTCACCCCTTCACCCGCTCACCCGCTCACCCTCGCTCCGAAAACCCCCGCCGCGTCCAGATCACGATCGTCCCGCACTGCACCCACCGCGTCGTGAACTCCGCCGGCGTGTCCGACTCGCCGCGGTACACCTCGATCCCCTCCACCTCTTCGGCGTTCACGTAGTCGTCGATGGGGTGGTCGCGGCCGCGCGCGCCGAACATCCCCGGCTCGTTGATCCGCATTCCGTCCACGAAGAACACCACGCTGCAGCGGTCGCCGCTGCTTCCCTGCGAGAACGATGACCCCGACCGCCCCATCCGCTGCGGCGCCGCGTTCAGGTTGGGGATGTTGCGCAGCATGTCGGTGACCCGCACCGGGTGCCGCGCCTCGATCTCCTCCCTCGTGATGAAGCGGCCGGCCCCGTTCTGCATCCGCGCGTAGTAGCCGCGCAGCACCGGGCTTACGTCGCGGGTGGAGCGCGACACCACCGTCACCGGCGCCAGCACCACGCTGGCCGCCGCCAGCCGCACCTCCAGCTCCACCACCGAGTCCGCCGACAGCGCCAGCGCCCCCACCACCTCGCGGTACCCCACGCGGCTGGCGCGCATGCGGTACGGCCCGGGGCTCACGTCGTGGAACGCAAAGCCGCCCGCGCTGTCCGTCTGCACCGCGCGCTGCCAGCGGCCGCGGTTGGCCGAGATCACCACCGTGCCCCGGGGGATGGGTCCGCCGCCGCCGGCGTCCAGCAGCGTGCCGCGCACCAGCGTCTGCGCGTCTGCCGGCGGAGACAAAAGGAGGGCGAGGGCCGCGGCGGCGGCCAGCAGGAGCACGCGTGGGGCGCGCATGAGGGGACCTCCCGGCGACGGGTGGCGGAGGGGACCGCGGCGGGCGGCGCTCCCCACAGGGGGAACGGCCCGCCCGGCGCGGTTCTGACGCGCCGCAAGCGGCGCGCCCGCGCTCAGTCGAACATGTCCCAGGCGCGCTCCAGGTCCTGCCGCGAGTACACGCGAAAGGCCGTGAGCGTGTTGGTGCGCTCGATTCCCTGCACCTGGGCGATCTCTTCGGTCACGATCTCGGCGATGCGGTCGTACTCCTTCACCCGCAGCACCGCGATCAGGTCCCAGTCGCCCGAGACGGAGTAGACCTCGGCCACGCCGCCGATCCCCGCGATGCGGCGGGCCAGGGCGGGAACGTCGCCGGGAACGGCGCGGATCAGCACGACGGCGGCAACCATCAGACTCCTCCCGTTCGGGGTACTTCGGTGGATGGTGCTTCGGTGGATGGTGCTTCGGTGGATGGTGCTTCGGCGGGCGGGCCCGCGCGCCGGGGCAGCAGCCACAATCCCGCGGCCAGCAGCAGCGCGCCCCCCGCCACCGTGGGCCAGGCCAGCTCTTCGTCCCGGAACGCCAGCTTCTGCAGCGCCGGCTGCCACAACAGCGCCACCACGAAGGCGTTGTTCAGCAGGTGCATCAGCATACTCGCGAAAATCGATCGCGAGTGCCAGACCACCCACCCCATCAGCAGGCCGATGAACGCCGTGGGCAAAAAGCGCAGCGCCGTCTCGAACGAAAGGTGAAAGGCGCCGAACACGGCCGCCGAGAGCGCCACCGCCGTCCATCCCCGCATCTCGCGCCCCAGCGACTGCAGCAGCACGCCGCGGAACACCAGCTCCTCGCACACCGCCGGCGTGAGCGCGGCGATGAAGAACAGCCAGAGGGCGCGCCGCGTGTCCGCCGCCGTCAGCATCTCCTGCAGCGGCATCAGGCTTTCCAGCCCGCCCTCGAACATCCGCATCTCCAGCCAGACGATCAGCCAGCCGACGGGAATGCCCCCCAGCGCGATCATCGCCGCCGCCAGCAGCGTCCGCGCCGACGGGGCGCGGATCGCCAGCGTCCTGCGCACGTCGTACGGCCCCAGCGCGGCGAAGGCGACGGCGGGGAGGGCCAGGAGCAGCCACTGCGAGGCGAGCAGCCCCCGCTCGCCCAGCGACCCCTGCAGCCGCGTCCCCAGGTGAAAGTACAGCAGGGCGATGCCGGCGATAAAGGCCATCGCCTCCGCGGGAAGGGGAATGCCGCGCTCCGCCGTCCGCCAGCCGCGCATCCGCTCCCCCCATCCCCCGCCCTTCACCGCCTGCCCCGACCCGCCGCCGAACAGCACCTCCTCGCGCCCGAACGCCCGCGCGGCGAACACCAGCGCCAGCGCCGCGTACCCGATCGTCGCCAGGACGGAGAGGATCGACGGAACCAGCGGCGGATCGCCCGTCATCAGCTCGCGGAAGAACATCGCGACTCCGACGACGGGGACCAGCGCCAGCGCGGGGGTAAAGTCGATCCCCGGCAGGGTGACGATGAACAGCGGCAGCGTGGCCCCCAGCTGCGCCGGCGTCAGCGCGTTCTGCGCCTCCTTGAAGGATTGCGCGCGCACCGCCAGCCCCAGGAAGACGGCGGCGAAGAGCACCGCCAGCGGCACCAGCGCCAGCAGCACCAGCAGCGCGGACCCGGCCGGCATGGTAAAGCGGATCTGCGCCGCCGTGCCGAAGCGAAAGATGCCGGACTGAAAGGTCAGCAGCATGCTGGCCAGGTTGGCCGCCGCCGCCGCCATCCCGATCAGCGCCACGGCGGCGAACTTCCCCGCCACGATCTCGTGCGCGGGGACGGGCGCGGTCAGCAGCGTTTCCAGCGTGCCGCGCTCCTTTTCCCCCGCCGCCAGGTCGATGGCGGGGTAGAAGGCGCCCAGCAGCGTCATCATCACCAAGATCAACGGCAGGAAGCGGCCCAGCGCGTATCCGCCCGCCTCCTCCGCCGTGGCCACGGACGAGTCCGCCACCGCCAGCGGCGTGGCGAAGGTCGGCGGCAGCCCGGCGCTTCGCAGTCGCACCGCGAGCAGCGTGTCGCTCCAGGCGTCCAGCCGCGCGTCCGCCAGCTCCTGCGCGCGCCGCGAGCGGTCGTCCGACGCATCGAAGAGGATGCGCGCGTGGCGCGAGCCGTCCGCCTGCGCCGGCGCCGCGGTGACGAGGACGGCGGCCTCCACCTTCCCTTCGCGCACCGCCGCCACCGTGGCGCTCTCGGCGCTGAAGACGCGGATGGCGCTGTCGCCGTCCATGAACCGCACCAGCGCGGGATCGGCCCCCGCGATCGCGACCTTCGCCGGCTCGGCGCTCAGCCGCTTCTGCCCGAAGATGGCCAGCTGCTGCACCAGCACCAGGATGGCCGGATACAGCAGCGTGGGCAGCACCAGCATCATGAACAGCGTGCGGCGGTCGCGGATGGTCTCGCGCAGCTCCTTCGCCAGCACCGTGCGCACCGTCGTCCAGCGCATCACGCCGCCCCCCGCGCGATGGTGAGGAAGGCGCGGGCCAGGTTGGGCTCGCCGCTGCGGGCCACGATCTCGTCCGCCGTCCCCTCCTCCACCAGCCGTCCGCCGGCCAGGATCCCCACGCGGTCCGCCAGCAGCTCCACCTCGCTCATGTGGTGGGTGCTGAAGAGGACGGCCCGTCCGCGGGTGCGCGCATCGGCCACGAAGTCGTAGATGGCCTGCCCGCTCAGCACGTCCAGCCCCAGCGTGGGCTCGTCCAGCACCAGCGCGGGCGGGTCGTGCACCGCCGCGCGGGCGATGCTCACCCGCTGCCGCTGCCCCGTGGACAGCCGCCCGCACAGCTGGTCCGCGAAGTCGCCGATGGCGAACCGCCGCACCGCATCCTCCACCCGCTCCTCCAGCTGGTCCTCCGCCACCCCCTGCAGCCGCGCGAAGTAGCGCAGCAGCTCGCGGGCGGTGAGGCGCGCGTACAGCCCCATCGACGCCGCGAGAAAGCCCAGCCGGCGCCGCACCTCCAGCGGATGCGTGCGCGCGTCGAATCCCCCGATGCGCGCCGTGCCGTCGGTGGGCGCCAGCAGCGTGGCCAGGCAGCGCAGCGCGGTGGTCTTCCCCGCCCCGTTGGCGCCCAGGAGCGCGTACACCTCTCCCGGCGCCACGCGCAGCGACAGCCCGCGCACCGCCGCGAACCCGCCGTAGGACTTGGAGAGGTTGTCGAACTCGATCAACGGAGGGGCGAGTGCGTGAGTGCGTGAGTGCGGAAGTGCGTCAGTGCGGGAGTGGGGATGCGCCGGAAAGATATGTCGCGCGGCGTCGGAGGGCGAGGCGGGGGACGGTGAACGGGTGAACGGGTGAACGGGTGAAGGGGTGGGCGGGTGGGCGGGTGGGCGGGTGAACGGGGTGAAGGGGTGAACGGGGAATGGTCGTGCCGAGGGCGATGTTCTCGCCCCCCGACCACGGGCTAAAGCCCGCGGCTGGAAATGCCATAAGCCCCGCCCTGGGCTCGCGGAGCTCGCCCGGCGGGGCTTCACCCGCTCGCGTGGGCGGCGTCCGAGGTGCGGCGAAGGGCGGAGGTGCCGGCGGAGCGGTTCGATCACGTCCACGGGCGAGGGTTGCGCGTGGACGGAGGATCACGAGCGGTTGAAGCCCCGTTCGGTGCCGCGTGAGCGGCGCCGAGACGGGGCTTATGGCCCTTCCAGCCGCGGGCTTTAGCCCGTGGCGTGGGGTCGCGCAACCGCGTAAGATCGCGTTCCCCTTCACCCCTTCACCCCGCCGCCGCGATCGCCCGCACCACGTCATCGATCCCCGCCTTCATCCGCGCGGACGGCTGGCCGCTTCCGTTGGCGATGATGCAGAAGATCACCTCGCGCCCGTCCGGCATGGTCACGAACCCGCTGAGCGAGTCCACGTTGCCGATGTACCCCGTCTTGGCCGCCACCCGCCCGCGCAGGTCCGTAAGCCGGCTGCGCAGCGAGCCGTCCTGCGCGCCCGACACCGGCAGCGCGCGGCGCACGACCGCCTGGCGCGGGGTACGGCGCACGTAGTCCAGCAGCCGCACCAGCGCCCGCGGCGTCACCAGGTTGCCCGAGGACAGGCCCGACCCGTCGCGCAGCACGAAGTCGGCCGAGTCGATCCCCACCACGTCCGTCAGGAACGCGCGCTCCACCGCCAGCCCCGCGCTCCAGCTTCCCTCGCCGCGCACCTCGCGCCCCAGCGTCTTCACCAGCAGCTCGGCGAACCAGTTCTGGCTGTTCATCAGCACCGGGCCAATGGCCTGCGGCAGCGGCGGCGACCGCCACTCCACCACCGGCGCCAGCCCGCCGATCGTCGACGACGCCGGGTCCGAGACGATGCGCACCGCGTCGCGCCCCACCTCGATCCCGCGGCGCTCCAGCACCTCGCGGAACACCGTGCCCGTCCACCGCGCCGGGTTGTCCACCGCGAACGACTCGCTGCTGGCGCCCGTGCCCAGCGGGATCTGCCCGTAGGCGCGCACGGCGCCAGGGCCCGGTCCGCGCTCCAGGTCGAACGTGTGCCGCCCGCCCGACGCAATGGTGCGCGACGCGTTCTGCAGCGTGTACGCGCCGCTGGCGGGCGAGCCCGTGATCCGCGCCGGCGCCCCGGCTACGGCGCCCGGCTCGATGCGGAAGTCGATGGAGTTGTCGTTGAACCCCAGCGCCCCCACCGGCGCCGCGTACCACCAGCGCAGGTCGTACGCCTCCCAGTCGCCGCGCACGTACTCGCCGTCCATCCAGCTCTCGTCCGCCACGATCCCCCCCGTGATGCGGCGGATGCCGTGCGCCCGCAGCGAGTCGGCCAGGCTGTCGAACACCGCGGTGCGGCTGGGAAAGTAGCGCGCGCTGATCATGGGGTCGCCGCGGCCGTAGAGCACCAGGTCGCCCTCCAGCGTGCCGTCGCGCACGGTGCCCGCCGCGTACAGGCCGGTGCGAAAGCGGTGCTCCGGGTCCAGGTGGTGCGCCGCCGCCGCGGAGACGATGAGCTTGAGGTTGCTGGCGGGGATGAACAGCCGCTCGGCGTTGCGCGCGTACAGCGTCTGGCCGGTGGATGCGTCGCGCACCTCGATGCCCCAGTGCGCCCGCGCCAGGTGCGGACGCGCCAGCACCGAGTCGATGCGGGCGGCCAGCCGCGAATTCGCGGGCGCGGAAGTGGCGTAGCTGCGTGAAGCTGCTACATTGCCCCCGCGCGGCGCCTGCGCCGAGAGCGGCACGATCGCCGCAAGGGCCAGCAGGGCGGCCCCGGCGCGGCGCGAATTCATCAGACGGAGAATGGGCACGGATGTCATCGGGGTGGGTGGGGACCGCATGAGCGAAATTCTTTTCGCGGACGACGACGACGAGCTGCGCCGGATGGTCGGCGACCTGCTTCGGCACGCCGGGCACTCGGTGCGCGTGGCCGAAAACGGCACCGTCGCGCTGGCCGAGGTGCGCCGCGCGGCGCCGGACCTGGTGATCCTGGACTACCGGATGGGCAACCCGGACGGCTTTACCGTCTGCCGCACCATCAAGGACGATCCGCGCGTGGCGCACGTCCCGGTCCTCATCCTGACCGGCGAGTCGCGCATCGAGGACCGGCTGGGCGGCTTCGAGGCCGGGGCCGACGACTACCTGGCCAAGCCCTTCGACGCGCGCGAGCTGCTGGCCCGCGTCACCGCCCTGCTGCGCCAGGCCCAGCGCGCGCTGGACCGCAACCCCACCACGGGACTTCCCGGCGGCGAGGCCATCCAGCGCGAGATCGAGCGGCGGCGGGTGGAGGCGGCGCCCTTTTCCGTGGTCTACTTCGATCTGGACGACTTCAAGCCCTTCGCCGACCGCTTTGGCTTCGCGGTGGCGGACGAGGCCATCCGCGAGGCCGGCCGCTCCATCGCCGCCACGGCCGAGGGGCGCAGCGACACCTTCGTGGGCCACGTGGGCGGCGACGACTTCGTCCTGGTGTGCCCCGCGGACGACGGGCGCGAGCAGGCCCGCATCGCCCGCGCGCGCTTTTCGCAGGCGCTTCCCAAACACGTGCCCGAGGACGCGGTGCGCGCGGGGGTGTACCGCGCCGCCGACCGCGCGGGGGTGGAGCGCGAGTTCAGCCTTACCCGCCTGTCCGCCGCCGTCATCCGCGTGGACCCGGCGCGCTGGACCAGCATGGAGCACCTGGGCGAGCGGGTCGCCGAAGCCAAGCACCGCGCCAAGGCCTCCGGCGCGGCCGGCATCGCCGAATCCGAGCTGTAGCCGGCGTACGCCCCACAATCTAATCGCCCCCGCGGGAGCCCCGAAAGCCGGGCCCCGCGGGGGCGATGTTTTTGCGCGCGAATCCGCAAAGGAGTACAGATACCAATCCGGCAAATGGTGTCATTCTGAGCCTGAGAGTGTGTTTAAGATCCCTGCGGTCGCGCTGGTCTGTCATTTCGAAGGAGGCGCCACACCGCACCATCGGCTCGCACGAAATCCGGCGCGCCGACTGAGAAATCTACTGTCTGCTGCTGGTGCCCCGCCGCACCGCTCCGGCACTGGCCCTGTCCGCCCGTGTCGTAGCCG
>NZ_DASWNM010000041.1:0-20159 GCF_036399255.1 Longimicrobium sp. | reverse complement strand
CGGCTCGCGTCACCTCTCCCCCCTGCAGTTCAGGGGGGAGAGGCCGGGAGAGGGGGGCGCCGGCGGGCGCCAGTTCGATATCCGTCGTCGAGCCTCAGTCCCACCCCTCTTCGCAGTTTGGGGAGGGCCCCTTCCCCTTCCCCGTCCCCTCCCCGCTCGTTCCTCGCGGAGAGGGGAGAATTCGATCGCGCTCCGCAGGTTTCGGCTCGCGTCACCTCTCCCCCCTGCAGTTCAGGGGGGAGAGGCCGGGAGAGGGGGGCGCCGGCGGGCGCCAGTTCGATGTCCGTCGTCCAGCCTCAGTCCTCACCCCTCCCCCGCGGTTTGGGGGAGGGGTCGCCAGCCGTCGCGGGGAACGAGCGAAAGGCTTGGCGGGGGAGAGGGGCCCCCGTCGTCGCGCGAGTTCGAAAACCCTTCGAACCGCCCTCAGCCACGCCCCTTGAAACGCGCGGGGCTCTCCACACGTCATCCGGCGGAGGGCTCCGGACCGGAGGAATCCGAAAAGGCCGGACCCGAAAACCGAAAGTCGAAACCGAAGACCGAAACCGAAGCCGAAGCGCCTCCCGAAGGCGGGCGAGGGAACCTTGGGGGCGTCTCCGGGTTCAGTCCCGTTTCCGGTGCACTCCGGCCCCCGGGCGCGAAAGTTTTCACGTGGAGCTTGCGTCAACCATGCGAATTCCAGAGATTCGGCGCGTGCATGTGCGCGCAGATAGCGCCACAGGCGGGTAAAAGTGGACTGCTGCCGCCGCAGGAGGAGCCTGCGTGTCCACTCTGTTTGCGACTCTGGCGAATTTTCTTGTAGTGGCGGCATTTACCGTGGGAGCTGCGCCGGCCGAAGCCGGGCAGGAGGGCTAAGTGCCCCCGCCGTGCACTTATAGGCGGTGTGGCCAGCCACTTGCTTCGGGAAATGTTCGGTATTATTATTCTGCCGTAGGACGGCGCCGGCAGCACCTTTCGGTACACCTTGGGAAGGAAAATCAAATGAACGCGAGCGATCCCCGGAGCGCCACCACCAAGCACCTGCGCGAGACCGCCGCGGCGCGCGTGGAGAACACGTCGCTCCGCAGCGTGGCACGCGAGATCGGGATGAGCCCCACGGGTCTGAAGAAGTTCCTGCAGGGGACGGCGCCCTACTCGCCCACGCTGCGGCGCCTGCGCAGCTGGTACGTGCAGTACGCGGCCGTGCAGACCGGCAACGTGGGGCTGGAGGACGCGTACGCCGCGCTGAACGTGCTGGTGCACGACCTGCCGCCGGATCCCCGGCGCGACACCGCCGGCTGCCTGCTGGAGTGCGTGGGGCGCGGCTACGACCAGAGCGGCAAGGCGCGGCCCGCGTGGATGCAGGACCTGCAGCAGCGGTTCGCCGGCACGGACCAGCCGGAGTAGCGAAGGGTCAGGACGACGATTCCACGGGGAGGCTACGCGCCTCCGTGCGGCCCGCCGGGCGCGCCCGCCCCGTCTCGTCCTGCATTCGCTTTACCGTCCAGGCGCACCACACCAGGCTCAGCACCGCCACGGCCGCGGCGGGCACGGCCCAGCGCCACCCCTTGCCGGTGGGGTCGAAGTCCGGCAGCGCGGTGCCGAACGCCAGCACGCCGGCGTTCCACGAAAGGTGCAGCGCCACGCCCGCCCAGATGGAGCGCGTGGCGTACACCGCGTGCCCCAGCACCAGCCCCCCGGCCAGGCGCACCGGCAGGTACTGCGGCTCCATGTGCGCCAGCGCGAACAGCACCGCCGTCACCCCGATGGCGGCCTGCGCGCTCAGCCGGCGCTCCAGCGGGCGCTGGATCCAGCCGCGAAAGGCGAACTCCTCCAGCAGCGGCGCCACCACCACCGCCAGAAGGTAGAACGCCGCCTCGCCCCCCGGCCGGGCCAGGAACTTCTCCATCTCCGGGCCAAAGTCCACCTCCGTGGCCCACCCCATCGCCAGCAGCGCGCTCCACAGCCCCAGCGTAAGCCCCACCATCGCCGGGGCCGTGAGCGCCACCCACGGCCACGCCCGTCCCACCCCCCGCACGCGCGAACGGGCCCGCGCCCGCGCGCTCCACCGCCCGGGAAGCGCGTACACGCGCAGGAACAGCGCGGCCAGCACCACCATCCCCACGACCGCGACGGCGGGGGAGAACTGGAAGAGAAAGGCGAGGGGGATGTACCACACCAGCCACGTCAGCATCCCCGACGCCACGGCCGCGATGGTGGTGCCCACACGATACGATCGGGTGCCGCGCCGGTCTGCCTTCACTCGGGAATCGGTTCGCGTTGGGGAGATGGACGACGTGTATCCGCCTGAATGCTAACGGCTTCGCCCCCCGGGCGACAGCATGCACGCTTGGGCGGCGGCGCGCGGCGTTGTAGATTGGCACCGTGCCACCCTCTACCGGCAGGAGACCCATGCCCGCAGTCCCGTTCGACCGGCTTCCCGACGACGCCCGCCTGTGGGTGTTCGCCGCCGCGCGCCCCCTGGACGACGACCAGCAGCGCGCGCTGCTGGAGCACGCCGACGCCTTTCTGCGGCGCTGGGCGGCGCACGGCGCGCCGGTGGTGGGCGGCCGGGAGATGCGCCACGGCCGCTTTCTGCTCGTGGGCGCCGACGAGCGGGCCACCGGCGTGTCCGGCTGCTCCATCGACTCGCTGTTCCGCACCCTGGGCGAGCTCGAGGGGCAGATGGGCGTGCCCATGCGCGACGGCTCACTGGTCTTCTATCGCGACGCGCGGGGAGAGATCCAGGCCGAGCCCCGCCCCGCCTTTCGCCAGCGCGCCGCCGCCGCCGGGGTGACGGAGGAGACGACCGTCTTCGACAACACCATCGGCACGGTGGGCGAGCTGCGGGCGGGCGGATGGGAAAAGCCGCTGCGCGACTCCTGGCACGCCCGCGCCTTCGGCGTCCCCACCTCGCAGCCGGCGTCCTGATCCCCGGTCCCCGATCCCGCTCTCCGAGGCTGATCCGATGCCTGTGCTGATCCCCGCCCCGTCCGTCATCGAGGCCGCCGGCAACAAGCCCAAGCGGATCGAGGAGTTCGCCGGCCGCGTCAACAGCGGGCACGCGGAGGTGAGCGTGGCGCGGATGCAGTCGCCGGAGGGGTGGGTGGAGCCGGGGCAGCGGCCGGAGTTCCAGGAGATCACCGTGGTGCTGCGCGGGATGCTGCGGGTGGAGCACGAGGGCGGCGCGATGGAGGTGCGCGCCGGCCAGGCCGTCGTGCAGCACCCGGGCGAGTGGGTGCGCTACAGCACGCCCGAGCCCGGCGGCGCCGAGTACGTGGCCGTCTGCCTTCCCGCCTTCTCCCCCGCCACCGTCCACCGCGACCCGGACTGATCCGCGCCGACGCTGGTCCTTGCCGCAAGTACCGGTCACGATCAAGTCACGAGAATTCCGACGGTAGATTCCTCAGTCGGCGCCAGAGTACGCGGTACAGGACGATTCCGTGCGGCGCCTCCTTCGGAATGACAGATCGATGTTCTGCGTTGGCCGACAAAGGCTGGTGCGTTGCTGAGACAAGGCCGGGTCGATACTGCCGCACCGATCCGCCGCACTCTCGCACTCTCGCACTCTCGCACTCTCGCACTCTCGCACTCTCGCACTCCCGCACTCCCGCACTCCCGCACTCCCGCACTCCCGCACTCCCGCACTCCCGCACTCCCGCACTCCCGCACTCCCGCACTCCCGCACTCACGCACTCACGCACTCACGCACTCACGCACTCCCGCTCACCCGCTCACGCACTCCGGTCCGAACCTTGTATCCCCACGGCCGCGCCCGTAGCATTGGGCACCCGCGTCGGGGGCTTCCCGACCGCTGACCACCCTGCCCTTACGGCGGCCCGGGGAGACGATGGACTTTCTGCTGCAGCTGCTGGACTACTTTCGGCACATGGACACCCACCTGGCCGAGCTGCTGAGGCAGTACGGCGGGTGGACGTACGCCATCCTGTTCCTCATCATCTTCTGCGAGACGGGGCTGGTGGTGACGCCGTTTCTTCCCGGCGACTCGCTGCTGTTCGCGGCGGGGGCGGTGGTGGCGGCGGCCAACAAGCCCGGCGACCCCGCGCTCAACATCCTGCTGCTGTGGGTGCTGATGATGGTGGCCGCCATCATCGGCGACTCCGTGAACTACCAGATCGGCCGGTGGCTGGGGCTGCGGGTGTTCAAGGAAGACGCAAAGGTGATGAAGACGGAGTACCTGCGCCGCACCGAGGCGTTCTACGCCAAGCACGGCGGCAAGACCATCATCCTGGCGCGCTTCATCCCCATCGTGCGGACGTACGCGCCGTTCGTGGCGGGAGCCAGCCGGATGGACTACGCGCGGTTCCTTACCTACAACGTGATCGGCGGGGTGGCGTGGATCACCATCTTTCTGTTCGCGGGCTACTTCTTCGGGAACATTCCGGCGGTTCAGGAGAACTTCGAGTACGTGGTGATCGCCATCATCCTCGTGTCCCTGATTCCCCCGATCATCGAGTGGCTCAAGCACCGCCGTGAAAAGGCGGCCGGAGAGCCCACCCAGGCCTGACCTCATGCGCCGCCTTCCGCTCCTGCTCCTGGTCCTCTCCTGCGCCGCGGCCGATGCCGCGGCGCAGGCCGCGCCGTCCACCCGCCGCCCGCCCGCCGACACGGTGCGGATCGGCCGCGCCGCCGCGGACAGCATCCGCATGGCCGAGGAGGGCGAGGTGGTGTCGATCGACGCGCTGGAGGAGGAAGAGGCCCCCGCCGCCGCCGACACGGTGCCGGTCTCCGCGGACGGCCCCTACGCCCGCGCGGCCGGCACCGGGCCGTTCACCGTGCAGGCCAGCGGCGAGCCCGCCCCGCGCCCCGCCCGCAGCGAGGTCGTCTGGGTGAATGCCGCCCCCGCGCGCCCGGCCGCGAGCGACACCGCGCGTGCCGGGACGGGCGCCCGCGTGGCCTCGGGATCCACGACGCGCCGCGACACGGCGTCCACAGCCCGCCCCGCCGCGCGTGACACGGCGCGGACCGGCCAGGGCCAGCGCGTCCCCTCCGGCTCTACCACGCGCCGCGACACGGCGTCCGCATCCCGGCCCGCCGCACGAGACACGGCGCGGACGGGCCAGGGCCAGCGCGTCGCCTCCGGCTCCACCGCGCGCCGCGACACCGCCGCATCCACCACCCGCCGCGCCCCCCGCGACACCGTGACCGTGCGGCGCAACGACGCGGGCGCATCCACGGGCGGACGGACAGGATCGAGTACGTCCACCACCACGAGCGGACGGACGGGATCGAGCGCATCCACCACCACGGGCGGGCGGGCCGGATCGGGCGCGTCCACGACCACGGGCGGACGGACGGGATCGAACACGTCGACCTCCGCGACGAGCGGGCGCGCGGGGGCGAGCACATCTACGCCCGCGACCTCGCGGCCCCGCGCGCACACGGTGGCCACGGGCGAGACGTTCTACGGGATCGCGCGGCGGTACGGGGTGACGGCGGCCCAGCTGCGGGCGCTGAACCCGGACGTGGACATGAACGAGCTGGAGGTGGGCGACGTGCTGCGCCTGCCCGCCGGCGCGCGCGACAGCCGGGCACCCGCGCAGCCGGCGCGCACCGGCACGGGCACCCCCGCGCGGCCCTCCACGGCGCCCACACAGCCCCGCGGCGGCCGTACGCACACCGTGGCGCAGGGCGAGACGCTGTTCGGCATCGCGCGGCGGTACGGGGTTACGGTGGCCGCCCTGCGCGAGGCCAACGAGATGGAGTCGGACCAGGTACGGACGGGGCAGCGGCTGGTAATCCCGCCAGCGCGCTGAGCCACCACGGGACGGAGGGATGACGATGGCCGAGAGCGCTGCTTCGCGGGCGGAGGTGCTGCGCACGCGCGACCTGGTCGGGTGGGCCGTGGCGGACCCCGCCGGCGCCACCGTAGGCACGGTGTCGGACCTGCTGATCGGGCGGGACGGGCGGGTGCGCTTTCTGGCGGTGAAGCGCGGGCTGCTGGGCAGCACCGTGCTGATCCCCGTCGAGGAGCTGGACTGGGGCGAGCAGTCCATGCGCCTGAACCGCTGGCTCGACGCCGACGTGCGCCGCCTGCCCCCGTACGACGGCGACCGGCCGCTCGACGGCGAGGTGGTGGCCGAGATGGAGCGCGCCCATCCGCGCTTCTACGGCCCGCCGCTCCCCTTCGACGCGCTGGAGAACCAGGGCACGCCGCAGATCGTGCCGCTGCGCGAGGCGCGCGGGTTCCGCCTGCCCAAGGACGCGCCCAACCTGCGCGGGTGGACCGTGTTCGGCGAGGACAACGAGCGGGTGGGCGTGGTGGAGGACATGCTGGTGGATCCCCACCTGATGAAGGTGATGTACCTGGACGTGGACGTGGCCGACGACCTGTTCCGGCTGCGCGACGACCGGCACGTGGTGGTGCCCATGGAGTTCGTGGAGCTGCGCGAGCGGGGTGAGGACGCGTGGGTGCACGTCCTTACGGCGCGCGAGATCGCCGCGCTTCCCGCGTACACCGGCGGCGCGCTGGACCCGCTGATCGAGAAGCGGGTTATCCAGGCGTTCAGCCGCGAGTCCTCGTCTCCCGCGCTGCCGCCGGAGCACCAGGCCTCGCTGCGCCCCCGCGAGTCGCGCGTGGACCTTCCGCCGCCGCCCCTCCCCGAGCGGCACGCGGACGAGTCCTATCCGGACGAGCGCTACCCGGACGAGCCGCCGCCCCTTCCGCGCCGGTCCGACGCCGATTACTAGACGCGGAGCGGATCTGCTTATACCAGAATGACTAAACTGTCATTCTGAGGGAGGCGCCGCGAAGTGCTCTCTTTGCGCGCAGGAGCGTGGCGCCGACCGAAGAATCTTTGTCCGAAGCGGCAGGATCTTTCCGTCACGCTGGGTTCCCGGGCGATGCCCGGGTGGGGTTCCGCGCGAGGGGAGAGAGATTCTTCGGTCGCGCCAACGGCTCCGCGGCTGTTCCGAGAGTCCGGGGTGGGCGCTCCCTCAGAATGACAGGTGTTTCCGCGGGCTTCGGTATGGCAAGTTGACCGCGCGGCCGAAAGGCAGTTGCGCGCGGGGAGGAAGCGAAAAGGACGCAGGGGGCGATGGATCAGCCCTCCTGCGTCCTTCGTCCGTTCAGCGCGGGGACAGCGGAGTCATGTTCTGGCAGTCCCTGTCCGCGCGTGCCTTGCCGCCTTGAAAGCGCGGGACGTTGAACTCCGTGGATCCACCGTGCTCACCCGATCAGCCGCACTGCATGATCATCCATACGCGGCTGAAGTCGCGCGTGGCCAGGTGGGGCTCGCGAATCCAGAAATACAGCAGTCCCACGTCACCCCACATCATGCCCGCGTCGTCGTCGGAGGCCAGCTGCAGGAGCAGGCGCCACTCCGCGATCTCGGGCTCCAGCTCTGCGCGGATCCGGTCCATGTCATCCCAGGTCCATTCAATGCCACTGGACATGAGCTGGCACTCCAGTTCCATCTCGGCGTTCTGGACGATGTCGGGCCAGCCCAGCAACCGGTGCTCCGTGGGAATGCTCCCGGCTCCCTGGTCCCGTACGTCCATGTACGCATCGCTTTCGTCCCATGACAGCCCCAGTGCCACTTTTTGTGGTTCACCGTGATCTGGAAGCGACACGCCCGGGCGTGGAGTCAGCCCGCATGCGGTAAAGATGCCGTCCTCCGGCACCGCATCCGGAATAGGTGCGCGCTCCAGCGAGGCCCCGGCCGGAGTGTACAGAACCCGCCAGGCCCCTGCGTCGGGGTGGCCGTTCCAGACTGCACCGTGGGCATCGCAGAAGAACGACAGAAGTCCGGCGGAAGGAAGCACGTCCGCGCCGGGAAGTCCCGCGACGGTCGCCAGGTCGATCTGCACGAGAAACGACATGGGCGTGCCCTGCCACTCCGGCCACGGCTCGCCCGGGGGAAGGTCGGGTTCTCCGCCCAGCCGCGACGCCCCCACACGGCCCGCCGTGTCGTCACCCAAGACGGTTTCCAGCTGGATGCAGGGCTTCGCGAGCGCGGCGATCGTTTCGACGTGCCGGCCCAGCCCGGCGCTCGCCAGGTCGGTGCGAAAGGATTCCGGTGTCATGCAAGTCGTCTCCGAGCGGTGGATGAGGGTGGCGCTGGCCTGGTCGGTGGGCTTGATGATGATCTGGTCGATGTTCACGTGCGGCGGGCGCCGAAACGGAGGAGCACCGCGCTCTTTCGTGTCCAACCGTCAGTGACCGGGCAGATCGCGCCACCCGATCAGCCGCACTGCATGATCATCCATACGCGGCTGAAGTCGCGCGCGGCCAGGTCGGGCTCGCGAATCCAGAAATACAGCAGTCCCACGTCACCCCACATCATGTCCGCGGCGTCGTCGGACGCCAGTTGCAGGAGCAGGCGCCACTCCGCGGTACCGGGCTCCTGCTGTGCCCGGAGCCGGTCCAGGTCAGTCCAGTCCCATTCACGGCCAGTGGACGCGATCTGGCACTCCAGTTCCATCTCGGCGTTCTGGACGATGTCCGGCCAGCCCAGCAACCGGTGCTCCGTGGGTATGCTCCCGGCTCCCCGGTCCCGTACGTCCATGTACGCATCGCTTTCGTCCCATGACAACCCCAGTGCCATTTTTTGTGGTTCACCGTGATCCGGCAGCGACACGCCCGGGCGCGGAGTCAGCCCGCATGCGGTGAAGATGCCGTCCTCCGGCATCGCATCCGGAATGGGTGCGCGCTCCAGCGAGGCCCCGGCCGGAGTGTACAGAACCCGCCAGTCTCCTCCGTCCGTGGGATCGCCCCTCCAGATCGCACCCTCGCAGAAGAACGACAGCAGCCCGTCGGAAGGAAGCACGTCCGCGCCCGGAAGTCCCGCGACGGTCGCCAGGTCGATCTGCACGAGAAACGACATGGGCTGGCCTTGCCACTCCGGCCACGGCTCCCCCGGGGGGAGGTCGGGTTCTCCGCCCAGCCGCGACGCCCCCACACGATCCGCCGCGTCGTCACCGGGGCTGGTTTCAAGCTGGATGCAGGGCTTCGCGAGCGCGGCGATCGTTTCGACGTGCCGGCCCAGCCCGGCGCTCGCCAGGTCGGTGCGAAAGGATTCCGGTGTCATGCGGGCGTCTCCGAGCGGTGGACGAGGGTGGCGCTGGCCTGGTCGGTGGGCTTGATGATGATCTCGTCGATGTTCACGTGCGGGGGGCGCGTGGCCACCCACAGCACCGTCTCGGCGATGTCGGCGGGGGTCAGGGGGGTCATGCCGCGGTACACCTTGTCGGCGCGATCGCGGTCGCCGTGAAAACGCACCACGCTGAACTCCGTCTCCACCATCCCCGGATCCACCGTGCTCACCCGCACGCCGGTGCCCAGCAGGTCCATCCGCAGCCCGCGGGTGATGGCACCCACCGCGTGCTTGGTGGCGCAGTACACCGCGCCGCCGGGGTACACCTCGTGCCCCGCCACGGAGCCCAGGTTGATGACGTGCCCCCGCCCGCGCTCCACCATCCCCGGCATAACGGCGCGGGTGGCGTACAGCAGGCCCTTGACGTTGGTGTCCACCATCTCGTCCCAGCCGTCCACGTCGCCCGCCTGCACCTTGTCCATCCCGCGTCCCAGGCCGGCGTTGTTCACCAGCACGTCGATGGCCGCCCACTCCGGCGGCAGCCCGCCCACAGCCGCGAAGACGGCCTCGCGGTCGCGGACGTCGAAAGCCAGCAGGTGGGTTTCGGTGCCGTGCGCCTGCCGCAGCTCGTCGGCCAGGGCCTGCAGCCGCTCGCGGCGCCGGCCGGTGAGCACCAGCCGCGCGCCCGCCGCCGCAAAGGCCCGCGCGCACGCCTCGCCGATGCCCGCGGTGGCGCCGGTGATCAGGACGGTTCCGGAAAAGCTCATGTCGATGGACGGACGTTCGGGATTCGGTTGCCGGATGGTGCCTGCAAGATAGGATGCGCCACGCCCGGAATCCATCCACCCGCATCAGGTAAAGCCCGGGGCGCACGGAGCCCGTGAGCAACCACCGAACCCGCCAATCCGCGAAGGCGGATTTCGTGTCCTTGTTGCAGCGAATCATGCCGTTGCGATTTAATCCGGCAACGTGCCGTCCGCCCGCTGGAGCGAATGAATTCGCCGCTGGAAAATCGCAAAGTCCGCCTTCGCGGACTCGGCGGCCCGGCTCATACGGCGTCCGAAGCACCTGCGCGTCCGCAACCCGGCGATCACCGAATCAGATCCGAAATGGGCATCATTCGCCCTTGCAGGCCGTGCCGCTCCTGCCGCCCAGGTGGCTTTTGCAATCGTGCATCGACAGCAAGCGGGGCGAGCCATCTGGCCCGCCCCGCTTTGCTGTCCGCTCACCCGAGAAGCCTCGCGTGCCCTCCCGGCAGGCACCTGGAGCTACGGGGTCGTGGTGACGGGCGCCCCGGAGGTGGGCGTCATCGACGTGGTGGTGTCGACCACCGTGCCCTCGACGGCCTCGGGCTCGTCGTCGCCGCGGTTGCGCATCAGAAAGAACGCCAGCAGGGCCAGGGCGAGCAGGCCCAGGATCCAGGGTAACGGGCTCTTGCGCTTTTTCTCGATGTTGATGTCCGCCATTCGGATAATCCTCCGCCGTCATTTCGATTGGGCACGGTGCCAGCCCGCCGGGCGCGGGCGCGGGCCGGGTCCGAGGCAACTTCCGTGCACGGGCGTTAGATGTTTGTAGAAGAAGCCCGATCAGCGGGAGGTGCGGAAGGAAGCGGGGCGGGGCCGTCTCGGTTGGCATTCCCCGCAGCGGATGAGTCCCGGCGCGAGGATGTGCACGTGCAGTCGCGGCGCTTGGTCGTCCACGCCGAGTTCCGTCTCGTCGTCCGCTACTAACGAAGAGTCATCCGCCTGCGTCCGGCTGCTCGCCGAGCTTCACGAAACGCTCTAGAAACTGCCTTGGTGTGACGATCTCAGTACCCCTGTACTGGCCCAAGACGAGAAGGTCTTTGTCACTGGCGACCAGCACGTGCGCTTTTGCCTCCAGAACCGTGCTCAGGATCATCCGATCATTCGGGTCGCGCAACAGCGAGTCACTGACATCCGCCGTGCCAGGGACGAACGAGGCGTAATCCCGGATGTAATCAACCGTCTCCTGGATTTCCGCTTCCGAGATCCGGTATTTGAGTCTGATCCGAGGATATGCCAGCGTCGTCATCAACTCCTGCAGAATCGCCGGTGTCGTAAAAAGAGAATAGCAGTGTGCCCGCCAAGCCTTGAAGACCTGAGCGGGCACACCTTGGGGGAACAGCACGTTACTGACGAGTACGGAGGTATCAAGTACCACTCGTAACATTCCTGCCTCTCACGGCTGCGAGTGCTTCGGCGATATCGGCCTCCACCTCTTCTTCGGAAAAGGCGGGGCGACTCTCCTTCATCTTCTCCAGTCGCTCGAAACGAGCGTCCCGCTCTTCCATCATCTGCCGATACATGTCAATTGGGACCACTGCTGCCATGGGCTTGCCCGAACTTTCGAGAATCACGGTTTCCCCTCCGTAATGTACGCGGCCAATCAACTCCGAAAACTTCTGCCGCGCCTCGCGGGCACCCATTCGTGCAACCATTGGTACTGCTCCTGATGCTATCGATTTCTACGCGAAGGCCCGCCGCATACTCAATGTAATGCGTTATCCTTGTGTACACAATTCATACCAGAGCGCTCAGCAGCCAGCGGCGCAGGCTGTCGAGCGCCATCTGGGCGGTGGTGGCCTTGATCCAGTCACGGCCGCGGTCACCCAGGTCAAAGCGCCGCGCCCAGGTGCCGCCCTCCCACGCCAGGCCGATGCACACCGTGCCCACCGGCTTGTCCGGGGTACCGCCGCCCGGCCCCGCGACGCCGGTGGTGGAAAGTCCCACGTCCGCGCCGGCGAGGCGCCGTGCGCCCGCCGCCATCTCCTCCGCCGTCTGCGTGCTCACGGCGCCGTGCGCGGCCAGCGTCTGCTCCGACACGCCGAGCACGGACGTCTTCGCCGTGTTGCTGTAGGTGGCGGTACCCAGGAGAAAGTACGCCGAGCTCCCCGGCACGTCGGTGATGCGGTCGCCGATGCGCCCGCCCGTGCACGACTCCGCCAGCGCCAGCGTAAGGCCGCGCTCGCGCAGCATGCGGCCCACCGTCTCTTCCAGCCCCTCGTCGCCCGCGGCGTAGACGGCGTCGCCCAGCCGCTCGCGGACGCGCGCCTCCAGCCCGTCCATCCGCCCTTCCAGGTCGTCATCCGGCGTGCCGTCCACCGTCAGCCGCACGTACATGCGCGGAAACGAGGCGCGGAACGCCACCCGCGCCTCGTCGGGGCCAATGGCGCCCTCCAGCAGCTCGTCGATGCGGCTCTCCGCCAGCCCCACGGTGCTGAAGGTGCGCGACAGGAAACGCCGCCCGGGCTGCCGCGCCGCCACCCAGGGCACCAGCGTGGCCGCCACCATGTGCCGCGTCTCGCGGGGAACGCCGGGAAAGCAGGCCACGTGGCGCGTCTGCCCATCCACCGTGATGGGGCAGATGAAGCCCGGCGCGGTGCCGTTAGGGTTGGGGATGACCTTGGCGCCTTCGGGAAACAGCGCCTGCTTGCGGTTGTTGGGCGGCATCTCCATCCCCCGCCCGCGAAAGCGCTCGATCATGAACTGCAGCGACGGCTCGTGCAGCACCATCTCGCGCCCAGCCAGCTTCGCCACGCACGCCGTGGTCAGGTCGTCCGCCGTGGGCCCCAGCCCGCCGGTGCTGATGACCAGCTCCGCCTGCCGCAGCGCCTGCCCAAAGGCGCGGATGATCTCGTCCTCCTCGTCGCGTACGCTGAAGCCGCAGACCGCCTCAACCCCCAGCGCCTTCAGCTCGCCCGCGATGAAGCCGGAGTTGGTGTCGGTCGTGAGCCCGCCGACGATCTCGTCGCCGATGGCAAGGAAGGCAGCTTTCATTTAGTCACCCCTATGCTCCTTGCGGCCTCCAACTCCCCGTGATCCTTGCTGGCGGAAAATCTGGTTGACGTACATGTGGTGGTAAAATCTTGCGTCATCTTCCCGCAGAATTCCGGGGAGGGAACGGGCGAACCCCTCTAACCCTCCAAAGAGCGACGTTGATGTGACATTCATTGACGCGAGATCAAGCATCGCTTGCGAATGGAAATTCCGAGAAAGAACTATTTTTACGAGGATCGCACGATCTAGAAACGTGTAACTTGTGAGCTTCTGTGGTTCCATCTGACTGAACATTGAGGACCTGACGCTAAAATCCTCAAACATGTTGTCCTCAAAACTGCGCGCGGTATCCAAGGGCAGCAAAAATGTCCCCTGCTGTACTGATATTCGCTGGTTTAGCCGATCTGGCTCAACCCATAGAAGGCCTGTATTCCTCGAGCGCTGCTGAAGGACATTGTTCGCCTCAGCAAGCATTTTTGTATTGAAATCGCTGGTGTTGAATGTGTAGGTGTTTCTTGCTTTCGTCATCAGCGCATCTGTATCAATTGCGAATACTGTGGCATCCCGATCCGCATTTTCCATCGCGAAAAAGGCTGCTACGTACGGGGATCTGGTAAAATCCAGTAGACGCGTTGGCCCGCCATAATGTTGGATTAGAGCCAGCCATTCGACCAAGTCGTTCTTCTCTGGCAGATCAACCCCGTAGTGATGGGCCCGGCGTTGGAACTCCCGTAGCATTGCCGCTTCTGCATCTTCTATGTGGGCATATGCGTTCCATCGAATGGCAGCTCGTTCCAGTGAGGTCGTGAGTTCCCAATTGGTTTCTGCGTGTCCGCGGAAGATATATCGAGGCAACTGGCTAAGGATGTACTTCGCCTCTGTCCAGTCGTTCGGTACGAGATGCATAAGCCTAGGTTCGGCCCCTGTCATCGGACTACTACTTTCCCCGCATGGCCTTGAGCGCGCCCTTTACGGCAGCGCGGGGCATGCGCGTGAGGCCGTTGAACTCGCCGCCGCTGGCGATCCACTCGCCGCCATCGATGGTCACGCACTCGCCGTTGACGAACGGCGCGCCGTCCGACACCAGGAACGCGGCAAGGTTGGCCAGCTCGTCGTGGTCGCCAAAGCGCTTCATGGGAATGCGCGCGCGGGCCTCGGCCTCGATCTCAGGCGTGGGCATCAGCGCGTTCCAGGCGCCCTCGGTGGGAAACGGGCCGGGGGCGATGGCGTTGCTGCGGATGCCGTACTCCGCCCACTCCACCGCCAGCGACCGCGTCATCGCCAGCACCCCCGCCTTGGCCGCGGCGCTGGGGATGACGAACGCGCTTCCCGTCCACGCGTAGGTGGTGACGATGTTCAGCACCGCGCCGCCCTTCCCCGCCTCGATCATCCGCCGGCCGATGGCCAGCGTGGCGTTGAAGGTGCCGTAGAGCACCGTCTGCACCACGGCGTTGAAGCCGCCGGGCGACAGGTCTTCGGTGGCCGCCAGGAAGTTGCCGGCGGCGTTGTTCACCAGGATGTCGATGCCGCCATAGCGCTCGGCCACGGCGGCGGCGGTGGCCTCGACCGCGGCAAAGTCGCGCACGTCGCAGGGGTGCGTGAACACCCGCTCGCCGCTGGGGTCGATCTGCCCCGCCGCGCCCGCCAGCCGCTCTGCGCTGCGGCCGGTGATGGCCACGTTGGCGCCCAGCGCCGCGAACTTCTTCGACATCGACAGCCCCAGCCCGGAGCCGCCCCCCGTCACCAGCACCGATTTGCCCGCCAGCAGGTCGTCGCGGAACACGTGCCCTCCATCCCCATTCGTTGCGTCGTCGTCCCTCTCCCGGCCTCAGAGTACGCCCCCGCCGCCAGCGGCGAAAGTGCGCCGGGCATGGCGCATTCCTCGCCTTTCGGGGTAACTTGTGCACCGCCAAACGCTTTGCACGATCCCACGAGAGCCCCCGATGTCCATCCGCCCCCTTCTGCTCGTCGCCGCCGCGCTGGCGCTTGCCGCCGTCCCCGCGCGCGCCCAGGCCCCCGTGGCCCCCGACACCGGCCTGACCGTCACCCTGCTCACCATGGGGCAGGGCGACCTGGTGTGGGAAAAGTTCGGGCACAACGCGCTCTGGATCCACGACCCCGCGGCGGCGGAGACGGACCGGGTGTACAACTACGGGATGTTCGACTTCAACTCGCCCGGGTACTGGGGCCGGTTCATGAAGGGGAACTGGCTGTACCAGCTGGGGGTGCACGGCATCGACCAGACGCTGTACAGCTACCAGTACTTCAACCGCGCGGTGTGGGCGCAGCAGCTGAACCTTACCCCCGCGCAGAAGCGCGAGCTGCAGGCGTTCCTCGAGAACAACGCGCGCCCGGAGAACCGCGAGTACCTGTACGACTACTACCGCGACAACTGCTCCACCCGCGTGCGCGACGTGCTGGACCGGGTGATCGGCGGGCGCCTGCGCGCGGCCACGGCCGACAGCATGACGGGCACCACCTACCGCTGGCACAGCGAGCGGCTGATCGTGGAGGACGAGCCGTCGTACGTGGGGCTGGCGGCGGGGCTGGGGCCGGCGGCGGACCGCCGGATCAGCGCGTGGGAGGAGATGTTCCTGCCCTTCAAGCTGCAGGAGCAGGTCCGCGCCGTCACCGTCGCCGACGCCAGTGGGCGCCAGGTGCCGCTGGTGGCGCGCGAGTGGACCATGGTGCCGGCGCGGGGCCGCGCCGAGGAGCGCCGCGACCCGCCGCTGGCCATCCCGTTCTTCATGGTCGCGTCGGTGCTGATCTCGTCCGTGCTGCTGCTGACGGGGATGTCCGCGCCGCGGTCGGCGGCGGCGCGGTTCGGGTACTCGGCGGTGAGCGCGATCTGGCTGCTGTTCGCGGGGACGGCCGGCGTGGCGCTCCTGGGGCTGTGGGCGTTCACCAACCACCAGATCGCCTACCGCAACGAGAACCTGCTGCAGCTTTCGCCGCTGGCGCTGCCGCTGGTGCTGCTGGTGCCGTGCCTGGCCTACGGCGCGCGCTGGGCGGCGCGGGGGGCGTGGCTGCTCGCCGCGGCGGTGGCGGCGCTCTCGGTCCTGGGACTGGTGATGCAGGTGCTTCCCGGCCTGGACCAGCGCAACGGCCACGTGATCGCCCTGGCGCTGCCGGTAAACCTGGTGCTGGCGTGGACGGTGCGCAGGCTGGCCGGCCACACGCGCACCACGCCCGCCGCCGCCGAGGCGAAGCCGCGGACGCGGGCCAAGGCGGCGGCGTAGGGCGTCCCCCGGCGGCGGCGTATCGTCGTTTCCGAAGATTCGCGGCGAAGGGCGGGCGCCCCCTCCGGGCTCGCATTACTCGCCCACCTCCCCCAAAACTGCTGGGGGAGGTTGGGTGTGCGTCAGACTGTTGTAGCGCGATCGAATTCTCCCCTCTCCGTGAGGAACGAACGGGGAGGGGCCGGGGGAGGGGCACCCCGCGGACGCAGTTCGTTGTGTGTCGAAGAGCCTCGATCTCCGCGGGCGACACCAACCTCCCCCAGCAGTTTTGGGGGAGGTGCGAGCCTAGGCGAGCGGAGGGGGCGCCGGCGGCTCGCCCCAATACCGGTTCCCAACCACCATTTCCCTGCACTTGTCGGATGGAAGTACAGATCTTCGGGCTGAAGAGCTGCAACGAGACCAAGAAGGCGCTGCGGTTCTTCAAGGAGCGCCGGCTCAGGACCCACTTCGTGGACCTGAAGGAGCGCGCGGCGTCGCCGGGCGAGCTGAAGCGCTTCGCGGAGCGCTTTGGCGCCGAGGCACTGCTGGACCGCGGCGGCAAGCGCTTCAAGGACCGCGGGCTGCACGTGGCGCACGTAGCCGAGTCGCGCATTCTCCCCATGCTGGCGGACGATCCCGCGCTGCTGGTGACGCCGCTGGTGCGCTCGGGAAACCACCTTACCGTCGGATGGGACGAGGCCAAGTGGAAGGGATGGATCGCGCCGTGAAGGCTTTTCGGGGGAGGGTCGGATGAGGATCGTGGGCGGAAAGCACGCGGGGCGCCACCTTACGTCGCCGCCGGACCGGCGCGTGCGCCCCACGGCCGAGCACGTGCGCGACGCGTGGCTCTCGCACCTGCAGCCGGTGCTGAAGGGCGCGCGGGTGCTGGACCTGTTCGCCGGCACGGGCGCGCTGGGGCTGGAGGCCCTCTCGCGCGGGGCGGCGTACGCCGATTTCGTGGAGACGCGCCCGGCCAGCCTGCACGCGCTCAAGGCCAACGTGGCCGCGCTGCACCTGCGGGCCAAGACGCGCATCTTCAAGAAGGACGCGCTGCCCTTTGCCGAGGCGCTGCAGGCGGGCGCGTACGACCTGTGCTTCGCCGACCCGCCGTACGAGTCGAAGATGCTGGACCGGCTGATCGCCATCTGGCTGCGGACGCCGTTCGCGGCCACGCTGTCGGTGGAGCACGCGGTGGAGCACGAGCTCGCGCCCGGCGGCAAGCGCCGCGTCTTCGAGGACACGGCGGTCACCGTCTACCAGGCAGACCCGGCCCTGCTCCCGCCCCGCACCCCGGACTCCGCGGAATGACGGACGCCATCCACATCCGCCCCGCGACGCCCGCGGACGGCGAGACGTTCCTGACGCTGGTCGACGCGCTGGCGGACTACGAAAAGCTGGACCGCCCCACCCCCGAGGCGCGCCAGCGGCTGCTGAACGACGCCTTTGGCGAGCGGCCGCGCATCAGCGTGTTCCTGGGCGAGCTGCACGGGCGCGCGGTGGGGTACGCCATCGTGCTCGAGACGTACTCGTCGTTCCTGGCGCTGCCCACGCTGTACCTGGAAGACCTGTTCGTGGTGCCGGACGCGCGGCGGTTCGGGATGGGGCGCGCGTTCTTCAAGGCCCTGGCCGTGGAGGCGGTGCGGCGCGGGTGCGGACGGATGGAGTGGGTGGTGCTGGACTGGAACCAGCTCGCCATCGACTTCTACGACAAGCTGGGCGCGCGCCGCATGACCGAGTGGTACACCTACCGCCTGAACGCCGAGCAGCTGGCCGAGGTCGCGGGCACCGGCTGATCCGGATCGACAGAACGGCTTCTGGGGTCGATTCGAGGTCGCGGAGAAACGGAGAGAGGACGCGGAGGGGCACCCCCCGGCGTCCTCTCTCCGTTTGTCGTCCATGCACTCGATTTCACAACGCGATCGTTACACGCCGCGCCAAGGAACACGTACGAACCGTACACTCGCCGCCAAACGTTTGCTGCGGAATCCCGCCAAGCCGCTGATCCGCATGGGGTTACAATCGTGGTGTTTGCTTCCCCTACTTTCGCGTGGGATCGAACGATCGTTCGGTGGCCTGAGCGCCTAAGTTACACTTCTGCATCGACTTAGCGGAACGAAAGCTGGCCCGTGATTTGCCTTCGCTTGCCGCCACGCCTTGAGAGGCAGAACGGGCCCGGGGGATGGGGACGGCGGGACGCCGCCGGAAGCGACAGCAGACCGTACGCCGGCAGGGGGCCGGCACGGACAGGCGACAACTTCCGAGGATGGGAGAGGCTACGATGAAGACACTGGGCAAGGGGCTGATGATGATCGCGCTGGTGGCCGCCACGGCGGCCTGCGACGGGTCTCCCACGGCGGGATCGGCGCTCGTTGCCGGTGAAGGGATCGCGGCGGCAAAGGCACCCAGTGGCACGCTGACGTTCGCGTCTACCCAGAGCTCCAGCGAGCAGACCCCGCAGACGGCCACCGGCGGCACGGGCACCATCAGCTTCACGGGGAGCGTCACCACGCCCACGCCCTGCTTCGACGTGTCGGCCACGCAGAGCGGGCGCCGCGACACCATCACGCTCACGGTGACGGCCAGCCCGAACGGCGGCTTCTGCGCGCAGGTGATCACCAACAACAACTACACCGGCAGCATCTCGGGCCTGGCGCCGGGGACGTACACCTTCAACGTGGTGCACGTCGTCAACGGCACGTCCGAAACCGCCTACACCAGCACGGTGACGGTGCAGTAGCCCGCACCGGCCGCTGAGGCCGGCCAAAAGCGGGGCCCGCGATCCGTCGCGGGCCCCGCTTCGTTCTGCTTCGATGGTCCGCGTGGTGTGGGACGCTCCCGCACCGCGTGCGCCCGCGTTCACCGCCGCTCGTTACGTGCCCTGCCGACACCCGCCGGCGGGGCGTCCGCTTTCTATCCAGATGTTTCCGGGCCCGCACGCGCCAACCGCCCGTATATCCCTCATCCACAACAGCTTGCAGCGCAGGTGCTTGCTTCTCTGATTTTATCCTGCGATCCAGGGTTTGTTCATGCGTTCCAAGCGTAAGTTGCCGGTTTGCATCGACTTACCGAGGGCGAAGGTGGCCCGCGACTTGCCTCGGTTGCCGCCACGCCTTGAGAGGCAGATCGGGCCCGAAGGGAAGAACGGCGGGACGCCGCCGGAAGCGACAGCAGACCGTGCCGGAGGGCCGGCGCGGACAGGCCAACACTTCCGAACTGGAGGACACGATGAAGGCAGTGACCACGGGGCTGATGACCATCGCGCTGCTTGCCGCCACGGCGGCGTGCGACGGATCGCCCACGACGGCCTCTGCGTTCGTGTCGGAGAGCGACGGCATCGCCATGGCGGCGTCCAGCAACTTCACCTTCAACCGCACGCCCACCTACGACTACGCCGCCCGCACCCCGCAGAGTGCGTCCGGCGGCGCCGGCGGCATCGACTTCGGCGGCAGCCTGACGACGCCCAACCCGTGCTACGACGTCAGCGCCACGCGCAGCGCGCGGCAGACGGACGTAACGGTGACCGTGACCGCCGACTACAACGGCAACACCTGCACGCAGGTGATCACGCACCAGAACTACACGGGGCGCGTTTCCGGCCTGGCGGCGGGCTCGTACAACTTCACGGTGGTGCACGTGACGGACGGGGTGGCACAGACCGCCTGGAGCGGCGCGGTGACGGTGGAGTAGCGGCGGGACGGACCAGAGACGGACGACAGGCGGGACCCCGGCGCGAGCCGCGGGTCCCGTCCGCGCGAGTGGCGGAGGCTGAACCTCCGCGGCAAACTGACTTCCCGCGAAGTGTCGCCAGACCTCTGCGGGTATCACGAGGAGCAATGACTTCCTGAGAGGGTGTTTAAGAATCCGACGCTGCACATCCAGTCAGATCCACCAGCGCTGTCATTCCGAGGCCCGGCCACGCCGCAGCCTGCCTTCACACCAGAGGTTGCAGGGCCGAGGAATCTACTGTCGGATTTGCTGGAGGGCAGACGCGGTAGCCCGTGCTTACCTTGCGGCTACGACACGGGCGGACAGGGCCAGTGCCGGAGCGGTGCAGCGGGGCACCAGCAGCAGACAGTAGATTTCTCAGTCGGCGCGCAGGATTTCGTGCGAGC
>NZ_DASWNM010000040.1:0-65333 GCF_036399255.1 Longimicrobium sp. | reverse complement strand
GTGGCCCCGGGCAGACGATGCTGGTTGCGTGCATCCACCCCGTACTTCACGGCCAGCTTGCTTACCTGCCGGGCGGGTAGGACGCGTTCCAGTTCTTCGAGGCTGACTCGATTTGCCGCCATGGTTCCTCCTGCTGAGGGTTCCCATCGTTCATGCGTCAGCCTCTAATGTTCACTCTGTTTACCACTTTCGACAACTGTGGGCTAAAGCCCACGGCTGGAAACGCCATAAGCCCCGCCCTGGGCTCGCGGAGCTCGCCCGGCGGGGCTTCACCTGCTCGCATGGGCCGCGTCCGAGGTGCGACGAAGAGCGGAGGTGCCGCCGGACCCGTTCGATCGATCACGTCCACGCGTGAGGGTTGCGCGTGGACGGAGGATCACGAGTGGTCGAAGCCCCGTTCGGTGCCGCGTGAGCGGCGCCGAGACGGGGCTTATGGCCCTTCTAGCCGCGGGCTTTAGCCCGTGGCGGCTCGCGGAGCTCGCCCGGCGGGGCTTCACCCGCTCGCGTTCGGATGCCCCGGACCCGCGCACAACCCCTCCCCCGGGTTGGGGGAGGGGTCGACCGCCGTTGCGAGGAACGAGCAAAAGGCAGGTCGGGGGAGAGGGCCCCCGCGGAAACGCACCGCCACATCCGTCCACCCTTGTCCCCTTCCACCCGGCCCGGTGCGCCCTTCGCAAACTGCGACGGTCGCAGTTGGGGCAAGAGCGCCCCAAGCTGTACCTGCGGTGGTCCGCCAGGACGGCGCGATCGAGAGAGGCGGTCCGCTGGAACGGGCTATTTGCTGGAGTCTGTCGACCAGCGCATCGCGGCGCGGCACGTGCTCCCGGAAGGCCGCTCTCCCGCCCCGCCGGCTCCCTCGGCGGGGCACTCCGCCGGCGTGCGCGCCGGCCTCATCGGTTCCGGAGGAACCCTCCATGAAGCGCATCTTCGCCCTGCTCCCCCTGCTGGCGCTGGCGGCCTGCAGCGACCCGTCCACCGTGCCCACGGCCGCGGTGCCGGTGATCCCCCTGCCCTCCGCATCGCCCAGCGACGGCTACATCGTGGTGCTGCGGGAGGGGGCCAGCCCCGCGTCGGTGGCGGCGGTGGCCGGCATCCGCCCGCGCTTCGTGTACACGGCGGCCATCAACGGATTCGCCGCGCAGCTGAACGCGGGACAGATCAACGCGCTGCGCCACAACCCCAACGTGGCCCGCATCGACGTGGACGCGCCGGCGCAGCTGATGGCGTACGTCACGCAGACGCCCGCCACCTGGGGCATCGACCGCATCAACCAGCGCGACCTGCCCCTGAACAACACCTACAGCTACAACTACTCGGGCTCCGGCGTGACCGCGTACGTGCTGGACACGGGGGTCAACTCCAGGCACGTCGACCTGTACCCGCGCGCAAGCTACATCGACAACGGCGCCCGCGGCGACTTCGTGGGCGACGGGCACGGCAGCGCGGCAGACTGCCACGGGCACGGCACCCACGTGGCGGGCACCATCGGCGGCACCACGTACGGCGTGGCCAAGCAGGTCAGGATCGTCGCGGGGCGGGTGGTGAACTGCTCGGGCAACGGCACCGCGTCCATGGCCATCGCGGGGATGGACTGGATCACCCGCAACGGCAAATTGCCGGCGGTGGTGAACATGAGCCTGGGCTACGGCGACGTCCCCTCCGTGCGCGAGGCGGCCACCCGCATGGTCAAGACGGGCTTCTTCGTGGCGGCGGCGGCGGGCAACGGCAACTACGCGGGCGTGCCGCAGAACGCCTGCCTGCAGTCGCCGGCCGGCGCGCCGGGCGTGGTGACCGTCGGCGCCACCACCAGCACCGACCAGGAATCCAGCTTCAGCAACTACGGGCGCTGCGTGACCCTGCTGGCGCCGGGAAGCAGCATCACCTCGGCGTGGGTAGGCAGCACGACGGCCACGTACGTCAACAGCGGCACCTCCATGGCCACGCCGCACGTGGCCGGCGTCGCGGCGCAGTACCTGTCGTGGGTGCCCACGGCCACGCCATACGACGTGGAGACCACGATACTTTCCCTGGCCACGGTGGGCCGCATCACCCTGCACTCCGCCAGCGCCGGCGGCGGCACGCCCAACCTGCTGCTCTACACCAAGTTCTGATGATCCGCCGCCCGTAGCGGGATTCGCGTCTCATCCAGATCCGGAAAACAACACCTGTAGGGTACAGAGGAACAGAGTCAAACAGAGAAAGCGAGTGGAAGCATGATCTCGTTTTCTCTGTCTGACTCTGTTCCTCTGTACGATTATTCTTTTCCCGGATCTGGTATGAGACAAACCTTTTCGTGGAACCGGCATCTAATTCCTGCCCGTCACCGCGACGCACTTCCAAACCGGGCGCAAAGAACGTAGGTTCAACCCGCGCAACGACCTCCATCCGCAAAGCGCCTCCGCTTGACCCTTCCGCTGCTGCTCGCGCTTCCCTGGCTGCTGCTGCCCGTGCTGGCCGCCGCCTTCGTGCGCAGGCGGCCCGCGCTGGAGCACTGGAGCGCGCCGCCGGACGCGGAGGCGCCGCGGGTGTCCGTCATCGTCCCCGCGCGCAACGAGGCGCTCAACATCGGGCAATGCGTGCGTGCGCTGCGGGCGTCGGCGCACCCGCGGCTGGAGATCATCGTCGTCGACGACGGCTCCACGGACGGGACGGGGGATGCGGCGCGGGCGGCGGCGGAGGGCGATCCGCGCGTCCGCGTGCTGTCCGGCGAGCCGCTGCCGGCGGGGTGGTTCGGCAAGGCGTGGGCGTGCGAGCAGGGGGTCCGCGCCGCGCGGGGCGAGCTGCTGGCGTTCGCGGACGCGGACGTGGCCGCCCACCCCGAGCTGGTGGGGCGCACGGTGGCGGCGCTGGCGGAGCGGGGCGCGGCGCTGCTTTCCGCCATCCCGCGGCAGGTGCTGGGCGGCTTCTGGGAGCGGGTGGTGATGGCGCAGGTGGGAATGCTGTTCCTGGCCCGCTACCCGGACCCGGAGCGCGTCAACCGTTCCGCCGGCACCCGCGACAAGATCGCGCTCGGCGGCTACATTCTTGTCCGGCGCGACGCGTACGATGCGACGGGCGGCCACCGCGCCGTGCGCCACGAGGTGGCCGAGGACATGGCGCTGGCCCAGCGGTTCCACGCCCTGGGCCATCCGCCCCTGCTGGTGGCGGCGGAGCGCTTTCTGAGCGTGCGGATGTACCGCTCGCTGGCGGAGATCGTGGACGGGTGGAGCAAGAACCTGGCGCTCTCGTCGCGGCGCACGGCGCCGGGGCCGCTGGCGGCCGTGGTGCCCTGGCTGCTGCTGGCGGGCGTCTTCTTCTTCTGGCTGCTGCCGCCGCTGGTCCTGGTCCGCGGCGCGCTGGGGATGGCGGGGTGGCCGTGGGTCCCCGCCGCGGCGGTGGCGCAGGCGGCGGGGACGGCGTTCTGGGCGGCGATGTACCGGCGCGACGGGCACAACCCGGCGTACGCACTGCTGGTGCCCGTGGGCGCGCTGGTGATGTGCGGGATCGTGCTGCGCAGCGTGGCGCGCGGTGGGCGGGTGCGGTGGAAGGGGCGCGAGTACGCGGCCATGGAGCCTGGGACCGGGTGACGAGGGGACGATGAAGCTGCACGTGCTGGAACGCGAGATCCGCCTGCCCATCCCGGTGGCACAGGCGTGGGAGTTCGTGGCCGATCCGCGCAACCTGGCCCGGATCACCCCGCCCGACATGGGGTTCAAGGTGACGTCGCCGCTGCCGGAGCGGATGTACGCCGGTCTCATCATCACCTACACCGTCCGCCCGCTGCTGCGCGTGCCGATCACCTGGGTGACGGAGATCACGCACATGGACGAGCCGCGCATGTTCGTGGACGAGCAGCGCTTTGGCCCGTACCGCTTCTGGCACCACCAGCACCTGTTCAGCGAGATCCCCGGCGGCGTGGCCATGCGCGACATCGTGCACTACGCCCTGCCCAAGCGCGCCCGGGCGGTCCACCCGTTCCTGATCGGCCCGCGGCTGCAGCTGATCTTCGACCATCGCCGCCGCGTGCTCGAAGAGATGTTCGGCGTGTACCCCGACCCGCAATCCCCCCGCCTGACCCCCTGATGGCCGTGAACGAGTCCCGGTTCCTGGACCGGCTGCACCACCCCCACACGGCGCCCGTGCATCCGCATCCCATGCTGACGCGGGCGGCGCTGGTGTGCGGCGTGCTGAGCCTGGGGCTCATCGCGGGCGACCTGGGGCTGCGCGCGTTCGGGCTGGGCTTCGTGGTGGCGGCCGCGCCCGTGCCGGTGTACGTGATCCTGGCGCTGTGGCTGGACCGCTTCGAGCCGGAGCCGCCGCTGACCCTGCTGCAGACCTTTGCCTGGGGCGCCACGGTGGCCGTGTTCGTGGCGCTGATGGTGAACATGCTGAGCGTCGACGTCATGACGGCCATCGGCGGCGCGCCGGCGGCGGAGCTGTTCGCCGGGCTGGTGACGGCGCCGGTGGTGGAGGAGCTGGCCAAGGGCTTCGCGCTCTTCGTGCTGTACCGCGAGCTCAAGGACGAGTTCGACGGCGTGGTGGACGGCGTGGTGTACGCGGCCATGGTGGGGCTGGGCTTCGCCATGATCGAGAACGTGCAGTACTACGGCGAGGCCATCTCGGGCGGCCGCGAGAGCTCGCAGCTCACCTTCTTTCTGCGGGGGATGATCTCGCCCTTTGCGCACCCGCTGTTCACCAGCATGTTCGGCATCGGGCTGGGGCTGGTGCGCGAGCGGCACGGCGAGGGAAGGAGCTGGGCAGCGCCGGTGCTGGGCCTTACCGCGGCCATCGCGCTGCACTCGCTGTGGAACCTGGCGGCGACGTTCGAGGGGTGGTTCTTCGTCCTGTACATGCTGGTGATGCTGCCGGCGTTCATCGGCGTGCTGGCCCTGATCTACCTGTCGCTGCGCCGCGAAAGCCGCGTTCTGCGCGACCACCTGAAGCCGCTGGTGGGCGACGGCGTGCTGACGGACGCGGACCTGGAGTGCCTGTGCCGGGTGCGCCGGCGGATGGCCGCCAGCATGCAGGCGTGGAGGCACGGCGGCGTGCAGCACTGGCGCACGCGCCGCGAGCTGCACCGCGTGGCCAGCGAGCTGGCCTTTCACCGCTGGCGCGTGCTCCGCGGCCTGACGCTGGGCGCGGAGGCGGACGCCGCGCGCGAGGCGGAGTACCTGCGCCGCCTGTGCGAGTTGTACGAGCACGGACGGGTTGGTGAACGGGTGAGGGGGTGAACGGGTGAACGGGTGAGGTGGGGGCGGGCTCGGTGCGACCCGCGGGCGCCCCCTCCGCTCGCTCAGGCTCGCACCTCCCCCGAAACTGCCGGGGGAGGTTGAGGTGGGGCAGGGGGCGGGGTGCTTCGGCGGGGGGTGGTGCGGGATGATGGCGGCCCCCCTCTCCGGCCTCTCCCCCACGGAGCGGGAGAAAGGGGAGAATTCGATTCCGTTTCCGCAGACTGCGTTCGCGTTTTCCTTACCACGCGCTCGGAAGGTGCGGCGCGCGTCACCTCTCTCCCGCGCAGTTTGCGGGGGAGAGGCCGGGAGAGGGGGCCACTCTCGGGCGCAGCTCGACCCTTGGCCGTAACGCGTCCATCCCCTGCCCCACCCCAACCTCCCCCAGCAGTTTTGGGGGAGGTGGGCGAGTAATGCGAGCCCGGAGGGGGCGCCGTCCTTCGGACCCAACCATCCTAAGCGCGATCGAATTCTCCCCTCTCCGTGAGGAACGAACGGGGAGGGGCCGGGGGAGGGGCACCCCCGCGGACGCAGTTCGATGCCGTTCCATCCCCGCACAGGCTGGCCCATGTCCAATCCGTGCGCTACCTTCGCGCACGGACGGCGGCTTGACTGCCCTGTTCGACGATCCCGATCCGCCGCGTTCCTGAACCGAAGGGCCGATGTACCTGAAGTCCGCCGCAGGCCTGTCGCTGCTCGCGCTGAGCGCCGCGTGCGCGCCCGGCCGCCAGCCCGTTGCGTCCGTTCCGGCGCCCGCCCCCGCCGCCCCGGCACCCGCGGCGGTGGAGCCGGTGATGCCGGTGGAAGAGGGGACGGCCCTCCCCGGCGCGCCCACGCCGGTGGGGGCGGACCTGCTGGGCAGCGCGCAGTACGACCTGCCGGTGGTGGCCAACGAGTGGGTGCGCAGCGAGCTGGACTTCCTCGTCAACCAGCGCCACGAGGTGGTGGCCGGCTGGCTGCGGGCCGCGGACCGGTACGACGAGTGGGTGCGCGACGTGTTCGCCTCGTACGGCATTCCCCGCGACCTGCACCACCTGGGGATGATGGAGAGCGGCTACCGCCCCACGGTGCGCAGCCACGCGGGCGCGGTGGGGATGTGGCAGTTCATGCCGGCCACGGGGCGGCAGATGGGGCTGCGCATCGACACGCTGGTGGACGAGCGGATGGACCCGGTGCGCGCCACCCACGCCGCCGCGCGCCACCTGCGCGACCTGCACCGGCGCATGCGCGGCGACTGGTCACTGGCGGCCGCGGCGTACAACGCGGGCGAGGGGCGCATCAACCGGGCGATGGGGCGCTACGCGGCGGTGGACTTCTGGGACGTGGCGCAGCGCGGCAACCTGGCGCAGGAGACGCGGCGCTACGTGCCGCGGCTGTACGCGGTCACCATCATCGGCAAGGACCCGCAGCGCTTCGGCTACCCGGCGTCCGCCGGCGGGCGGCGGTTCGCGTACGACAGCGTGCGCGTGGACATCGCGACGCCGCTCTCGGTGCTGGCGCAGGTGGGCAACCTGCCGGTGAACGAGCTACTGGACCTGAACCCGCACATGCTGCGGCAGGTGGCGCCGCGCAACTACTGGGTGTGGGTGCCGCTGGGGCAGGCCGCGCCGCTGCAGCAGGCGTTCGCCACCTCCGAGTTCCGCCAGCGCGGCGGGTTTTCCGTCTACCGCGTGCGCCAGGGCGAGTCGCTGGGCCGCCTGGCCGAGCTTTCCGGCGTGCCCGCGGACCGCATCCGCACGCTGAACCTGTCCGCCAACCTCGACAACCTGCGCGCCGGCGACCGCATTCGCCTGTACGCCGACGCCGTCCGCACGCTCGACGCCCGCCCCGCCGAGCGCGTCGCCTCCCGCCGCGGCCCCCGCGTCCTGGGCGATCCCGCTCCCGCGGAGGAAGGCGCCCCGTCGGAGTCGCGCACGGAAGCCTCCACCGAGCGCCGTAGCGGATCGTCGGAATCGGCTTCCTCGCGCCGCGGCGAGTCCTCGTCTTCCTCCGCACGCCGCCCCGAATCGTCGTCATCCTCCACGCGCAACGGCGAGGCGTCGTCCTCCACTGCGCGCCGGAGCAGCGAGTCGGCATCGCCTGCGTCGCGGCGGAGCACGGAGGCCGCGTCCTCGTCGGAGCGGCGGAGCGGGGCGAGCGCGTCGGAACGCAACGCGTCGGCGGCGCGGCGGAGCGATTCGGCATCGGCTTCCACGCCGCGCGCATCGTCCTCCGCGCGTGAGAGCGGGGCGAGCCGCACGGGTGAGCGGGCATCCACATCCGTTGCCCCGACGACGTCCGCCAGCACCGCGCGGCGTAACGAGGGGACGCGCAGCGGATCGTCATCATCCTCATCGTCCGCGGCCAGCCGGTCGCACAAGGTGGAGGATGGGGAGACGCTGTGGGGAATCGCCCGCCGCTTCGATGTAACGGTGGATGCGGTGCGCGAGGCCAACGGCCTGGACGAGGACGACCACATCCAGCCCGGTCAGACGCTGCGCATCCCCCGTGCGGCCGGCTCCTCCACCGCGGCCTCTACCGCGCGGACCGAGTCCAGCAGCCGCACGACACCGAGCAGCAGCGAGCGGCGCGCGTCGGGCGAATCGGCATCCAGCACCCGCCGGTCGGCGGATTCTGCGTCGGCGGGGCGGCGAACGGGAAGCCCGGCATCCACCCAGCGGCCGTCCTCGAGCAACGCGGGAAGCCCGGCATCCACCCAGCGGCCGTCGTCCACGACCTCCAGCAGTTCGGGAGCCTCGGCCTCCACCGCGCGCCCGTCGTCATCCTCCAGCGCCGCACGCTCCGGAAGCGCGAGCACCGCGCGCCGGGAGCACACGGTGGGCGAGGGCGAGACGCTGTGGGGCATCGCGCGGCGCTACGAGACCACCGTCGAGAGCCTGCGCCGCGCCAACGACCTGGCCGAAGACGCGCAGATCCAGCCCGGTCAGAAGCTGCGCATCCCGCAGAGTTGAGCCTGCGAGGGCGATGATGACGTAATAACAAGACCCTCTCCGCGCGGCGGAGAGGGTCTTTTTCACGTGGGCGAAGTCGGTCCGTAAAGCAGAGAGAGGACGTCCAGTTGCGCTCCCTTCAGGAACATTCACATTGCATATGGGATGCATGTGTGTTAGCATGGGACCAGAGGCGCTAATCCCGCCTATCCCTCCCCGGCTCCCCGCCCTGGTTCCGCTTCCCTCTCCAGGAACGATCCTGACTGGCGGTACGTGGTTTCCGCGCTGCGCGGATGCCGGTGGCTCGCGCTTGGTCTTATCTGGAGGCAGTCTCATCATGAAGCAGATCGCATGTCTGCGGCGCACCGCCATGCTCGCGCTGTTCGCCACGGCCGGCTGCGGCGACGGCGGCTCCACCGGCCCCGCCGCACCCGCGTCGCTGGTGGCCATGACCGCCGTCGCGCAGACGGCGGCGGTCGCCTCGCCTGTGCCGGTGCCCCCGGCGGTGCGCGTGAGCGACAACAGGGGCCGCGGGCTGGTGGGGGTACAGGTGACCTTTGCGGTCACCGGCGGCGAGGGGACGGTCGCGGCCTCGTCGCTCACGGATGCCGGCGGCGTTGCCGTGGCCGCCAACTGGGTGATGGGCGTGCTGGCGCAGGAGAACACGCTCACCGCGTCCGTGCCGGGGCTGCAGCCGGTGGTGTTCCGCGCCACCGCCGCGCCGGGATTGCCCGCGGCCCTGCAGAAGACGGGTGGAGACGGACAGTCCGCCGCGGTGGCGACCCCGCTGGCCGACTCCATCGCGATACGCGTGGTGGACCAGTACGGCAACGGGGTGCCGGGGATGCTGGTGAACTTTACCGCGTCGGGCGGGCTGCTGACGGCCACCCGCGTGACCACGGGCGCGCAAGGGCACGCGCGTGTGATGCTGGTGATGCCCAACCAGCCGGGAACCCTGCAGGTGCTGGCGGGGATGGGGGCGCTGGAGCCGCAGTCGTTCAGCGTGACGGCCGTTCCCGGGCCGCCGGCCGCCCTCACCCGGGTGGCGGGGGACGCGCAGTCGGCGTACTCCGGTTTCGCCGTTTCGGTGGCGCCGTCGGTGCGCGTCGCGGACTCGTTCGGCAATCCGATCCCTGGCCGCACAGTGATGTTCACTCCCGCGGCCGGCAGCGGCGTGGTTACGGGCGGCACGGCCGTCACGGGCGCGGACGGCCGTGCCCGGGTGGGCAGCTGGGTCTTGGGAGAGATGGGGCGCAACCGCCTGATCGCAACCACCGCCGGGCTGGATTCCGTCGAGTTCACCGCGACCGCGCTGGAGCCGTGCGGCCGCCGCACCTACACACTGTTCACCACCCTGTCCGACACGCTCCGGCCCGACCGCTGCGTCGTTGCCGGCCGCAACGCCGAGGTCTATTCATTCGCCGTTCCGTCGGAGCAGTGCCTGGAGTTCAGGATGAACGCCGAGTACGACACGTACCTCTTCGTGCTGAACAGTGGCGGCACCGTGCTGGCCCACGACGACGACAGCGGCGGCGGCCTGAACTCGCTGATCCACATCCGCCTTTCGGCCGGCACGTACCTGCTGGGAGCCGCGGCGTACGGCAGCGGGCTGGGACAGTTCCAGCTGACCTCCAGCGCGTCGCAGAGCACGCAGTGCGGCGCTGCCCCGTCGTCCCAGCGCGGCGCGCCAAAGCAGGCGCCATAGCGGCCGGGACGGAAAAGACGCAGGCGCGGAGAGAGATCTCTCCGCGCCTGCGCGTGCTCTCGCCCAGATGATCTGGGTGCGGCTGCACCCTGGTGACCGAGCGTCAGACCGGGTTTTCCGCGGCCTGTTCGTCTTCGGCGGCGGGCTGCGCATCGGACGCGTCCTCCACCTCGTTCTCCGAAAAGCCGACCACGGTGCCGTCCTCGAACTGCACCATGAAGCCGTCGCGGCCCTCCTGGTTGTTGTCGGCGCCCCAGTGGCCGATCACCTCGCCCACCTTACCGACGTGCGGCTCCGACTGGTCGTAGAACGACCGCACCACGCGCACCCTGTGCATTGCGACTCTCCGGTTTTCGTCCGCCGTTCGCGTTCTCCGGCGGGCAGAGCATGCATGGAGTGCGCCCGGCAGGGGAAACGCGAGATTTCCCGGGCATCGGGCTGCGTCCGACGCGGTGCCCCTCCCCCGGCCCCTCCCCGTTCGTTCCTCACGGAGAGGGGAGAATTCGATCGCGCGGCGGAGGGATCACGCTGCGTCCGCGGGCGGCCCCCTCCGGCTCGCTTAGGCTCGCCACCTCCCCCAAAACTGCTGGGGGAGGTTGGGGTTGCCGCTCGATCCTCGCGGAGAGGGGAGAATTCGATCGCGCAACGGATGGATCACGCTGCGTCCGCGGGCGCCCCCACCGGCTCGCTTAGGCTCGCCACCTCCCCCAAAACTGCTGGGGGAGGTTGGGGTTGCCGCTCGATCTCGAGACTCGACGAAAAGGCTTTGGGCTGGCGTCCGAAAGGCCCCCTCTCCCCCGCCCCCCTCCCCACTGCGCGGGAGAAAGGGGAGAATTCGATCGCGATGCCGCGGCTCACGTGCCTGGCGGCTGACTCAGAACTCGCCACGTGGCAGGTACTTGACCGTACTGCAGAGCCGCCAGTCCGCGAAGGCGGTCTTCGTGTGGTTGTTGCAGCGAATTCATTCGCCCGTGCCGCCCGTGCCCGCCGCACCCTGCCGCCCCCCCAAAAACCTCCGCCCTCCCCCCGGAAGCACCGGAGGAGGGCGGAAACCATCCATCGAGGCCCATCTGAACCGTCAGAGCCCGTTGTTGCGCTGGGCCTGCTCGGCGGCGGCCTTGCGGAGGTTGGCTTCACGCAGCGCCTCCTCGGCGCGGGCGGCGTCCTGCTCGGCCACGCCCTCGGCCTGCTCCAGCTGGCCCTCGGTCTTCAGCTGCCGGTCTCCCAGCAGGTCGCCCAGCCCTTCCTTCAGCTTGCCGCCCAGGTGGGTGGCCTTGCCGGTCACGTCGTCCGCCATCGTTCGCCTCCGGGGTATGGCGTACAGATCTCCCGATTCACGGGGCTGCTGACACGGTGGCAAACAATATGCCCTGCAACGGATTGCGTCTTATCGACACGCGCCGGGGACCACGCTTGGAGGGGTTGGGGATGGGGGATGATCGGCGGCCGGGGCCGTGGGAGGTGGTGCGCGACGAGGACAAGGGCGACTTCGAAGTGTTTCGCGTGCGGGCGCTCCACGCCCGCTCGCCGCAGGACGGCTCGGTACAGGCCTTTCACGTGGCCCAGGCGCCCGACGGCGTGGCCGTGCTGGCGCTGACGGACACAGACGAGCTGGTGATGGTGCAGCAGTGGCGCCATCCCGTGCAGTGCGTGACGCTGGAGCTCCCCGCCGGGATCGTGGAGGAGGGCGAAGCCCCCGGCGACGCCGCCGCCCGCGAGCTGCGCGAGGAGACGGGGTACGCGGGGGGCGAGCCGGTGTGCATCGGGTCGCTCATCATCAACCCCTCGTGGACCACCGCGCGCCTGCACGTGGTCGTGGTCCGCGGCGTGCGGCGCGCGGGAGAGAAGGAGCTGGACGAGGGCGAGGACACCCGCGTCTGCTGCGTTCCGCTGGCCGCGGCCCGCCGGCGGGTGCTGAGCGGGGAGATCGACACCGCCCCGTCCGTGGCCGCGCTGGCGCTGTACGACCTGTGGCGCGCGGACGCCCGGGACGGTGCGTGACGGAGAACCGGGCGCGCGTTCCTTGCGGATGCGTGGCCCTGACCTTATTTCTGCTGAATTGCCCAGCGTGTGCGCGTGACCGATTCAATGTTCGTGTTCATCTCCCACCTCACCGTTCCCGAGGAAGACCAGCCGGAGCTGGAGCGCCACTTTCGCGAGCGCTCCCGGCTGGTGGACGGGTTTCCCGGCTTTCTGTACCTGCAGCTGATGCGGCCGCAGGCCGGCGGGGCCACCCACACCTTCCTGACCGCCTGGGAGAGCCGCGAGGCCTTCAGGCGCTACATGGGAAGCGAGGAGCACGCCGTCTCGCACGGCCGCGAGCCGGGCGAGATCATGGCCCGCACGAGCGTGCGGCACGAGGCGTTCGAGGTGCTGATGGACTCGCGCGCCGCGCCGGAATGGGTGCAGTGAGCGCGGGCCCCGCCGCCGCCGTGGCGCTGCTGGACCTCAAGGAGGTCGTCGCCCGCTCCGTCACCGGCCTGCTGTACGCCGAGATGCCGTGGATGGTGGAGAAGTACGGCGAGCGCGGCCGGCTGAAGTGCCTGCAGGACATGCGGTACAACCTGGAGTACCTGGCGCCCGCGGTAGAGCTGGACGACCCCGCGATGTTCGCCCGCTACGCCACCTGGTGCGACGGCGTGCTGCGGTCGCGCGGCGTGCCCACGGACGAGCTGGCCCGCTCGTTCGAGCTGATGGAGTCGGACGTGGCCGCGCGCCTGCCCCCCGAGCAGGCCCAGGCCGTGGCCGGGTGCCTGCGGGCGGGGGTGCAGGTGCTGCGCGCGGCGGGCGAAGGATGACGGCCGAGGAGGTGCGCGAGGAGTACCTGCGGGCGCTGCTGGCCGGCAGCCGACGCGACGCCATGGCCGTGGTGGACGGGGCGGTGCAGGACGGGATGGGGATCCGTCCGCTGTACCTGGAGGTATTTCAGCCCGTGATGCGCGAGATCGGCCGGCTGTGGCAGGAGAACCAGATCACCGTGGCCGACGAGCACCTGGCGACCGCCATCACCCAGGCGGCCATGGCGCGGCTGTACGACCAGCTCTTCGCCGGGGGCGCGCAGCCGGGCCCGCTGCTGGTTGCCGCCTGCGCCGACCAGGAGCGGCACGAGCTGGGGCTGCGGATGATCTGCGACGTGCTGGAGATGGAGGGGTGGGACACCGTCTTCCTGGGCGCGTCCGTCCCCGTGGAGGACCTGGTGCAGATGGTGGTGGAGCGCCGGCCGCAGGTGGTGGCGCTCTCGGCCTCCATCGCCCCGCACGTGGCGCGGGTGCGGGCGGCCATCGACGGCATTCGCGCGGCGGTGCCGGAGGGCGGGCCGGTGATCGTGGTGGGCGGCCGCGCCTTTGCCGACGACGCGGGGCTGGCGGAACGGCTGGGGGCGGACCTCACCGCCGCGGATGCGGTAGAAGCCGCCGAGCGGCTGAAGGAGCGGTTCGGCGGCATGAAGGACGCTGCATGAAGGAGAGATTCGCGGGATGAAGGAGCTGGCTTCCCTTGGGCTGCACCCGCTGCTGCGCGGCTTTCCCGGCTTCGTGCTGGAGCTGGCGCGCGACGGCACCGTCCTGGACTCCAACGGGCGCCTGGAGCGCGCGCTGGAGCGCGGGGTGGTGGGCGCCCCCTTTGGAGCCGTGCTCGACGAGGCCTCGCGCCGCAAGCTGGACACCATCCTGACCCGCGCCGCCTACGAGCCGTGCGACGACCTGGGCGCCGCGTGGGAGCTCATGCTGGAGGGGCGCGACACCCTGCAGCCGCACTCGTTCTACCCCGTCTGCGACGAGGAGGGCACGCGGCTGTGGCTGGTCGAGGCGCCGCGGGACCCGCGCTTCGACCAGATGTACGAGGAGCTGGCCAGCGCCAACAGCGAGCAGGCCAACGCGCAGCGGCAGCTGGCCAAGGAAAAGGCGCGCCTTGCGCGGGCCCTGGACGAGCTGGAGCGCGAGTTCAGCCAGAACGAGCGGCTGGCGCGCACGCTGCAGGCGCAGAACGAGGAGATGCAGGCGCAGAACGAGGAGCTCCTGGCCATGACCGAGCAGCTGCACTCCGGCCAGGACCACCTCCTGAGTGCCAATCAGCAGCTGGAGCGCCGCAGCCGCGAGCTGCAGATCGCCCTGGGCGCGCGCAACCGCTTCTACGCGTCCATGAGCCACGAGCTGCGCACCCCCATCAACGCGGTGATGGGCTACAACGACCTGCTGCTGGCCGAGGTGTACGGCTCGCTGAACGAGCAGCAGGAGCTGGCCGTGGAGCGCGCCCAGCGCGCCGCGCGGCACCTGCGCGAGCTGGTGAACGATGTGCTGGACCTGTCGCGCCTGGAAACCGGCCGCCCCGACGTGCAGCCCGAAGAGGTGCACGCGGCCGAGGTGGTGGAGGACCTGCTGGAGAGCCTGCGTCCGTTGGCGGAGAGCACGCGCACCCAGCTGCGGCTGCTGCGTCACGGCGAGGTCCCCGTCATCCGCACGGACCCGCGGCGGCTGCGGCAGATCCTGATGAACCTGATCTCCAACGCCATCAAGTTCGGCGCGGGGTCGCCGGTGTGGGTGCACGTGTCGCCCGGGCGCTCGGGGGGGATCACCATCGAGGTCACCGACGGCGGCCCCGGCATTCCCGACGAGGACCAGGCGCGCATCTGGGACGAGTTCGTGCAGCTGGGGCGCGCCGACAACGTGGCCAGCGCGCGCGAAGGCACCGGCCTGGGCCTGCCCATCTCGCGCCGGCTGGCGCGGGTGCTGGGCGGCTCGCTGGACGTCAGCTCCACCGTCGGGGTCGGCAGCACCTTCCGCCTCACGCTCCCCACCGCGCCGCCCAAGGGCGAGTAGCGGTCGATACGAGGGATCGGAGCGGCGCGGATGTCGCTTCGTTGCGGACGCGCAGGTGCGTTGGACGCCGCGCACCGCCGGGCCGCCGAGTCCGCGCAGGCGGACTTTGCGATTTTCCAGCGGCGAATTCATTCGCTCCAGCGGGCGGACGGCACGCTACCGCATTAGAACCGCAACGGGCATCATTCGCTCCCGCAGGCGGACGCCCGTTACCGGTCCGAATCGAGGCGAGCGCCGCAATCCATTCGCGCGAACCGCGGCGGAGCATCGGCCGGGGACACGGCACAACCCTGCCCGAGCGGCGGGCATCGAACGAAAGACCCGCGGCCGGCGGCACGCGCGCGGCCGGGTCCACGATAAGAAACACGTCCACAGGCAACGCATGTCGCAGCAGACGGAGGAAGGGCCGCAGCACCCGCCCCGCGCGGGCGACCGCCGCGGAAACGACCGCAGGCGGGTGGAGCGCCGCTCGCCGGCCCCGCCCTGGCGGCGGCCGTGGGCGCTGGTGGCGTACGGCGTCATCGGCACGCTGGCCGTCGTCATGCTGCTTCGCGGGGGCGGCGACGAAGAGCCCGTGGCGCCCCGCGACGAGACGCTGGTGGAGCGCCCGGCCGAGGGCGGCACCACCGTGGCCCCGGCCAACCCGCAGGCCGCCGCGGGCGGCCCGGAAGACGCCTACGGCACCGCCGGCTACGAGCGGCTGGTGGTGGAGGGCGAGGCCGCGGTGGGCAAGGTGGTGCGCGCGGAGGTGTTCTGCGAGGCGCCCCAGAACTTCACCATCATCGTGGGCCACACGGCGCCGCGCTCGGTGGCGTCGCTCATCCGCGACGGCAGCGTGCCCGCCGCGGTGTGCAAGTACGGCCGCTCCGGCGAGCCCCGGCGCGAAGACCTGCTCCTGCTGGTTCCCCCGGACAAGGCGCAGGAGTTCTCCACCGCGCCGGTGGTGAACGACGCCTTCGTCGAGCGGCGCCGCGTGGTGGCCGAGATGGAGTGGGTGGGCCGCTCCGAGACCCTGGCGCTGCGAACCGCCGCCGTGTTCCGCGGCATGATCGCGCAGTAAACGTTGCGCGCCGAGGATCCCGCGGCGGCGCCCGTTCCGTCCCCACACCCTCCCCAGATGAAGCATCGCATGATCGTGGCGGCCGCGCTACCGGCCGCCCTGGCCGCCGCCGTTCCCGCCGCCGCCCAGGACGACGCGCTGCTGGAGCGCGCGCGCCGCATTCACGCCGCGGCGCCGCTGGTCGACGGGCACAACGACCTGCCGTGGGAGATCCGCGAAAAGGCGCAGGGCAACCTGTCGGTGATGAACCCCGGCGGCGGCCTGCCGCGGCAGCACACCGACATCCCGCGGCTCAGGGCGGGCGGCGTGGGCGGTGTGTTCTGGGCCGCGTACGTCCCCGTCGAGCGCATCGGCAACGGGGCGGCGGCGTTCGCGCTCGAGCAGATCGGGCTCATCAAGCGGATGACGGACGCGTCGCCGGAGCTGGAGCTGGCGCGCACGGCCGACGACGTGGTGCGCATCCATCGCGCGGGAAAAGTGGCGTCGCTCATCGGCATCGAGGGGGGGCACGCCATCGAGAACTCGCTGGACGCGCTGCGCCAGTTCCACGAGCTGGGCGTGCGCTACATGACGCTTACGCACACCAGCACCATCGACTGGGCCGACGCGGCCACCGACAGCGCGCGCCACGGCGGACTGACGAAGTTCGGCGAAGAGGTGGTGCGGGAGATGAACCGGCTGGGGATGCTGGTGGACCTGTCGCACGTGTCGGACGAAGCCATGGCCGACGCCATCCGCGTGTCCGCGGCGCCCGTCATCTTCTCGCACTCCTCCGCGCGCGCCCTTGCGGACCATCCGCGCAACGTGCCCGACGACGTGCTGCGGATGCTGCCGGCCAACGGCGGCATCGTGATGATCAACTTCTACTCCGGCTTCGTGGAGCCCACGGCGGCGGCGCAGGCGCGCGGGATGTACGCCGTGCAGCGCCGCTTTCGCGAGCAGTTTCCCAACGATCCGCCGGCCGCGCAGCGTGCCTACGACGAGTGGCGCCGCGCCAACCCCGTCCCGCGCGGGACCACGGCCACGCTGGCGGACCACATCGACCACGTGGTGAAGGTGGCGGGCATCGACCACGTGGGGCTGGGCTCCGACTACGACGGCGTGACCTCGCTCCCCGCGGGGATGGAGGACGTCTCGCGCTTCCCGTACCTCACCGCCGAGCTTCTGCGCCGCGGCTACTCCGAGGCGGACGTGCGCAAGGTGCTGGGCGGCAACGTCATCCGCGTCATGCGCCAGGCGGAGGAGGTGGCCGGGCGCCTGCAGCGCGAGCGCGGCCCCTCGCAGGCCGTCATCGACGTGATGGACGGCTGGCTGGTGCAGCCGAAAAGATAGGGGACAGGGGATAGGTTACAGGTTACAGGGGACAGGTTACAGCCTGCACGAGAAGGGAGCCGCGGTCGCCGCGGCTCCCTTTTCCGTGTGATAGATGGTCCGCCCTGCCGTTGCGATTATTTCGATTGTGGCTATACTTGATGCAGATGAAGAGGTACGCTGAACCAGAAGGAACGAGCCATGACTTCGACCGAGACGCTGATGACGCCGATCCGGCCCAGCGAAGAGGATGTGCGCCTGGCACGGCGGAGCTCGTCGCAGATGAGCCGCCTCGACAGCCGGCCGAGTGAATTCAAGGTCACGGTGGCTTCGGGCGAAACGGAAGAGGAGCTTACGATTCCGGCGATCGCGTTTCGCATGCTGGAGATGATCCTTGGCGAGCTGGCGCAGGGACATGCGGTGGCGCTGTCTCCCATCGACCGGGAGATCACGACGCAGAAAGCCGCGGATCTCCTGAACGTGTCCCGCCCGCACCTGATCAAGCTGCTGGAGTCCGGCCGCATTCCGTTCAAAAAGACCGGCTCGCATCGGCGAATCCGGGTTGCGGACGTGCTGGAGTACAAGGCGCGTATGGATGCGGAAGCGGACCGCGCGTTCACCGAGCTCGTGGAGCAGGCACAGGAGCTCGGGATGGGCTACGAGTGACGGCGACGCCGGTCATCGCGGTCTACGATGCCAACGTCCTGTATCCCGCCGCGCTCCGGGACTTCCTGATTCGGCTGGCGCGCCAGGGACTGGTCAGCGCGCGATGGTCGAGCGTGATCCACGAGGAGTGGATCCGGAACCTGCTGATCAACCGCCCTGATCTGACCCGCGAACAGCTGGAGCGCACCCGCAGGTTGATGGATGCGGCCGTTCCGGGAGCGGTGGTGGAAGGATTCGAGCGGCACATGACCGACATCACGCTGCCCGACCCTGATGATCGGCACGTCCTGGCGGCGGCGATCGAAGCATAGGCGGAAGCGATCGTGACCTTCAACACCAGGGACTTCCCGAGGCGCGCCGTCGCGCGCTACGGCATCGAAGTCCGCCGCCCTGACGCGTTCGTCCTGGACCTGCTGGGGCGCCATCCCGAAGAAGTCTACGCCGTCGCTCGCCGTCACCGGTCCGAGCTCCGCAAACCGCCAAAGACGGTGGAGCAGTACCTGGATCACCTAAGCCAATCCGGGCTGAAGCGAAGCGCCGAGTATCTGCGGGAGGCCGGCGTGGATCTATAGCTGCCCCCCGACGAACGACAGCCCCCGCCGGCATCTCTCGCCGGCGGGGGCCGTCCCCCGTAACCTCTCCCCTATCCCCTGCAGTTACACCACGCCGGCCGCCGTCTTCGCCCACTCCAGCCGGCGGCGCAGCTCCTTCTCGCTCATCGTGCGGATGGCGAAGCCGGCGGCGTCCAGGCTGTTGAAGTCGATGGGCGCGGTGACGGTGGCCCCGGCCTCGCCGCGAAAGGCCAGCTGGGCGCCGTCGCGCAGGTGCGCCACCTTGGTGGGGATGGCGATGGCCTCCCAGGGGCGGCCGTGGTCGTCGTTGATGGTGCGCATCGTCCTCGTATCCTCCAGTACGGTCGCGCCTGATGATCGTGGCGCGGCGGTTTCTGATGATGTGCGTCAGCGGCGGATGGCCTTGAGCAGCCCCTCGCCGGCGGCCTCCACCTGCCAGCGGCGCACGCCGGGCACCGCCTCCAGCGCCTCCAGCGTCCTGGGCTGCGCCCGGCCGATCTCTTCCAGCAGCGCCTTGCTGATCAAAAAGCCGGGGTCCAGCTCCAGCTCGTTGGCGATGCGGGTGCGCGCGTCCTTGAGCGCCTCCACGCGCGCCTCCAGCTCCACGTCGCGCTCCCAGCGCTGCGAGCGGGGCCAGCGCGGCAGCTCCTCTTCGGGCACCGCCAGGCCGCGGCCGATGGCGGCCATGATCTCGCGCCCGCGCCGCTGCGCCATCCCCTCGGACAGGCCGGTGACGCGCGGCAGGTCGCGCACGTCGGCGGGGGGCGAGGCGCTCATCTCCAGCAGCGCCTGGTTGCCCAGGATGCGGAAGGTGGCCTGGTCGCGCTCCTTGGCCACGCTCTCGCGCCACTCGTGCAGCTCGCGCAGGATGGCCAGGCCGCGCGGGGCCAGGTCGCGCGCGCCCTTCATCCGCATGAACGCCTCGCGCCCCTCCTCGGGCTCCGTCCAGCGGGTCTGCTCGCGGCGCAGGAACTCTTCCTGGGCCCAGTGCAGCCGGCCCTTCTGCTCCAGCGCCTCCTTCAGCCGGTCGCGCAGGTCCGGGAGGTGGGCGGTGTCGGTGGCCGCGTACTCCTTCATCCCGTCGCTCAGCGGGCGCTCGGCCCAGTCGGCGCGCTGGAACTCCTTGGGCAGCTTGAGGCCCAGGTACTTTTCGGCGATGTTGCCCAGCCCCAGCTGCCGCTCGCCCAGGAACGCCGCGGCGATCTGCGTGTCGAACAGCCCCGACAGGTGCAGCCCCGCGTCGCGGTCCAGGATGCGGACGTCGTAGTCGGCGTCGTGGAAGATCTTTTCGACGGCGGGGTCGGCGAACAGCGCACCCAGCGGCGCCAGGTCGCCTACGGAGAACGGGTCGACCAGGTAGTTGCGGGTGCGCGACGAGATCTGCAGCAGGCTGAGCCGGTCGAAGTAGCGGTGGTACCCCGCGGCCTCGGTGTCGACCCCCAGCAGCGTCTCTCCCCTCAGCTCGTCCACCAGCGCCAGCAGCTGGTCGGGACGTTCGATGTATTCGTGGTCCATGCTCTCGGCGTCGAGGAAGCCCGCAAAATCGCCGCGCGGTGCAGCCGTCGCAAGGTCCGCGCTCGTTTCGCGGCCTCAACCGGAACGCCCCGCGCTCCACCGGGCGCCTTCGGCCACCGCCGGGGGACGTGCACCGCCGGGATGACCGTTGTAGAATTCCGCCGACCGTGTGTAGAACGACTCGCTCATCCTTTCCTTTCCGAGGGGCATCCACTCGCAACCGTCGCAAGGTCCGCGCTCGTTTTGCGGGCTTTTCCATCGGCCAGCGCGGGTTGGGGGGCGAAGGGACGATGCCTCGTCGAAGGGCACTGGACTGGCGCCCGCCGGGGTGCCCCTCCCCCGGCCCCTCCCCGTTCGTTCCTCACGGAGAGGGGAGAATTCGATCCCGCTCCGGAAGCACGTGGGTCGCGTCACCCTCCCCCGCGTTGTTTGCGGGGGAGGGCCGGGGTGGGGGGCGCCCGCGGACGCAGCGTGATCCCGACCGAAACCACCCACTCCCTGCCCCACGGTCCGCAGCCGGCAGAACATCGAAGGACGCAGGGACGACCCGGTCCCTGCGTCCTTGCTCGTTTCCGCCGCGGGTTGCACGGCGCGGGGGCGCGGGCGCATCTTCGGCGGATTGCTCCGAGCATCCGCATCCACAGATCGCGAATCGCATGTCCACGTATCCCGCGCCCGACCTGGTCCTGACCGCCCGCCGCATCCACCTGCTGGGCGACCGTCCCTCCGTCACGGCGCTGCTCATCCGCGGCGGGCGCGTCGCCGCGGCGGGGACGGAGGACGAGGTGCGCGCGGCGGCGCTCCCCGGCGCCCGGACGGAGCACGTGGACGGCGTGGTGACGCCCGGGCTTACGGACGCGCACGTGCACCTGACCACGTGGGCGCTGGCCCGCCGGCGCGTGGACCTGAATGCCGCGCGCACACTCGAGGACGGCGTGGCCGCGGTGGCGCAGGCGGCGCGCACGGGCGAGGGGTGGGTGCGCGGCCTGGGGTGGGACCGGCACCGCTGGGGCGGGCTTCCCACGAAGGAGGCGCTGGACGGCGCGGTGCCGGACCGGCCCGTCTTCATGCTGAGCCACGACATCCACGGCGCCTGGGTGAACACGGCGGCGCTGCGCCGGTGCGGCATCACCCGCGACACGCCGGACCCCGCCGGCGGCGAGATCGTACGCGACGCGGGGGGCGAGCCCACCGGCGTGCTGCTGGAAAAAGCCGTGCGGCTGGTGGAGTCGCATCTCCCGATCGAGTCGGCGGAGGAGATCCGCGGCGCGCTGCTGGAGGCGCAGGCCGAGGCGCACCGGCTGGGGCTGACGGGCGTGCACTCGGTGGAGGTGACGGGGCTGGAGGACTTCACCGCCATGGAGCTGGACGGCGTGCTGCGGCTGCGCGTGCTGCAGTCCATCCCCCTTCCCCGGCTGGACCACGCCATCGGCGCGCGGCTGCGCAGCGGCTTTGGCGGCGAGTGGCTGCGCATCGGCGGGGTAAAGATGTTCACGGACGGCGCCCTGGGATCGCGCACCGCCTGGATGCGGCAGCCGTACGAGGGCGGTGGGGCGGCGGACCTCGGGATCTGCACGCTGGAGCCGGACGAGTTCCGCGACCACGTGCGCCGCGCCGCCGCTGCGGGTATCGCGTCCACGGTGCACGCCATCGGCGACGCGGCGGTGGAGATGGCGATCGACGTGCTGGGCGGCGCGGACCGCTTGCCCGCGATGCCGCACCGCATCGAGCACGTGCAGCTGTGCCCGCCGGACCTGTGGGAGCGCGCCGGCCGCTCGGGCGTGGTGGGGTCGATGCAGCCCATCCACCTGATGACCGACATTCCCACCGCCGAGCGCCACTGGGGCCACCAGCGCTCGCGCGGCGCGTACCCGTTCGCCCCCCTGCAGCGGGCGGGGATGACGCTGGCGTTCGGCAGCGACGTGCCGGTGGAGTCGTGCGACCCGCGGCTGGGGCTGTTTGCCGCCGTGCGCCGCGTGGGGTGGGACGGCGCGCCGGCCGAGGGGTGGTGGATGGAGAACGCCGTCACCGCGGAGCAGGCGCTGCGCGCGTACACCGAGGGCCCGGCGTTCGCCGCCGGCCTGCCGCACCGCCAGGGCCGCCTGCTCCCTGGCTACGATGCCGACCTGGTGGCCTGGGACACCGATCCGCTGAACTGCGAGCCCGACGCCCTCCGCGAGATGCGCTGCCTTCTGACCATGGTCGCCGGCGAGGTGGTGCAGCGGGTGTGATCCAGGTGGACGGGGATGAGGGTTTTGGCTGCGGGGCGGGAGGATCGTCGAACGGCATCGAGCTGACGCCGGACGGGGGGCCCCTCCCCCGGCCCCTCCCCGTTCGTTCCTCACGGAGAGGGGAGAATTCGATCGCGTGGCGGATGGATCACGCTGCGTCCGCGGGCGCCCCCTCCGGGCTCGCATTACTCGCCCACCTCCCCCAAAACTGCTGGGGGAGGTTGGGGGGGCACTGGTGGCGGAGGCTCGCCGACCGGTGTCGAGTTGGTGCCCGGACGGAGCCCCCCCGGCCCCTCCCCTCTCGTTCCTCGCGGAGAGGGGAGAATTCGATCGCGCGGCGGACGGATCACGCTGCGTCCGCGGCGCCCCCTCCGGGCTCGCATTACTCGCCCACCTCCCCCAAAACTGCTGGGGGAGGTTGGGAGTGCCGCTAAATTTTGAGACCCGACGAAAGGCTTCGGACTGGCGTCCGAAAGGCCCTGCTCCCCCGCTGCGCGGGAGAGAGAGGAGGGTCCAATCACGATGCCTCTGCTCACGGCCCGGCGGTTTGCTCCCAACCCGCCACGTGGCAGACACTTGCCCGTACCGCGGGGCCGCCAGTCCGCGAAGGCGGCCTTCGTGTGGTTGTTGCAGCGAATTCATTCGCCCTTGCCAGCCCTTGCCAGCCGATACCCCCACGCAGATTTGACCCGCCCGGCGCCGCGCGGCTATCTTCCCGGCCGATTCCTGTTGATGTCGGGCCGCGGGCGCGGGGAGAAATCCGCCGCGCCTTCTGCCATCCCCTACCGAACGCACGAGCGATGATGCGCATCCGTGTGCCGCTTCCGCGGCGCTTTTGCACCCTGGCCGCCGCGGCCCTGCTGATCACGGCCACCCTGGCGACCAGCGCCTGCGGCCAGTCGCAGGGCGCCACGCCCGCGTCCGGCGCCAGCGCCGTGAACCCCGATTCCGTGCTGGGGCGCGCGGACCGCGGCCGCATGAAGGGGGCGGAGGGCGCGCAGGTCACCATCATCGAGATCTCCGACTTCCAGTGCCCGTACTGCCGCGAGTTCGCGGCGGGCACCTACAAGCAGATCGACAGTGCGTACGTGCGCACCGGGCGGGCGCGCATCATCTACATCAACCTGCCGCTCTCGTCGCACCAGCAGGCGTTCTCGGCGGCCGAGGCGGCCATGTGCGCCGGGGCGCAGGGCAAGTTCTGGCAGATGCACGACCGCCTCTTCGCCACGCAGCGCGAGTGGAGCGGCCAGGCCGACGCAGTGACCCGCTTCGAGCGGCTGGCGGGGGAGCTGCAGCTGGACATGGCCGCGTGGCGCGACTGCACCGTCAACGACCGCACCGCATCCATCATCGTCTCCGATGCCATGCAGGCGGCCGAGGCGCGCATCAACGGCACGCCCACGTTCATCATCAACGGGCGCGGTGGCCAGCGCAGCCTGAGCGGCGCCGTGCCCTACGACCAGTTCGCCCGCGAGATCGACGCCGTCCTCAACGGCCAGCCCGCCGCCCCCGGCGCGCAGACGCCGCCCGCCGCGACGCCGCCGCAGCCGTAGCGCGGCTTTACGCATCAGCGGGACGCACGTCGCCCCTCCTCCGCGCCGCGGGGAGGGGCGATGTGTGTTCGGAGGATGCGTCGTTCCGGTCTGGCCCCGCACCGCGTCCGCCGGCGCCTCCTCCTCCGCAGACCGCGCGGGCAGGGTGACGCGCACGACAGCGTTTCGAAGCGGGATCGAATTCTCCCCTCTCCGTGAGGAACGAACGGGGAGGGGCCGGGGGAGGGGCCCCCAGCCGGCGCAGGGAGAAGCAGCCGAAGCACGATCGAATTCTCCTCTCCCCCATGCAGTTTATGGAGGAGAGGCCGGGAGAGGGGGGCCGCGTTGGGCGCAGTGCGATTCCCGCCACCGCACCTCGACCCGGCCCATACGAGAAGCGCATGATTCAAAACCGTTGACAAGCACAGTCGCCAAAGGCACACTGATCGATCCTTTCACGTCCCGCCGATCGGTCCCGTTCATGCGCCCCACTCCCCTCCTCGCCCTCCTGCTTCTCAACACCACAGCCACCGCCTGTGATCGCGTACAGCCGGAGCGGGCGCCCACCATGGCGGCCACTCCGTTCGATTCCGTATTCCGGCTCGCCGATACGCTGACGCCCGAGCAACCCGACAGCGTGCCCATCGGCCTGGTTTCCGGGATCGACTTTGCGCCGGACGGCAGCTTTGTGCTTACCGATGTCAGAAGCGTGCGGGTGATGCGCTACGCGCCTGACGGGCGCCTCCTGGGCCGCATGGGCCGGCTTGGCTCCGGGCCCGGCGAGTTCCAGATGCCCATGTTCCCCAAGGTGGATGATCGCGGACGGGTTCACGTGCTGGACCTGCAGGTACCCAGGATCACCGTCTTCGACGCCGACGGCTCATTCCTTCGCACCGTCTCGACCCTCCATCTGGGGAACCGGATCGGCGAGATGACGGTGCTCCCCGGCGGCGACTACCTGCTGGTTGCGTGGCACGGCCCGACGCGCGACCTGCTGTTCCGCACCGACAGCCTGGGGCGGGTGCGCGACAGCTACGTTCCGCACGCGCAACTCATCCCGGAAGGGGAGCCGGCAAAGCCCGTCTGGGGCAACATGCGCAGCGTGTCGCTGTCCGTTGTTGGCGAGCAGGCGTTTGTGGTCACTGCGCTGTCCGACAGCCTGTGGACCGTGAACCTGCGGGATGGACGCAGCTCGGCGCAGCGAATCACGCCGCCCACGTACGTCACGCCAAAGGCTCCACATGGGGACCTGTCGGCCGAGGGCGCCTTTTCGCGCTGGGCTGATTCGTGGACTTCGAACATCCTGGTTCGCGCGAGCGACAAAGCCGTAATGGCGATGTTCGTCCGCGGAATTCTGATGCGCGGTGACTCGGCGGTCGCTGCCTACCGCGGTCCCGACGGCACGTGGCGGGGGCTGACGAGCGCCCCCATCGTGCTCGCCATCCGGAACGACACCGTTGTCAGTCTGCTGGATCCCAACGCGGAAACAGTGCGCTTTGGCGTTCACGTTCGCCGGTAGATTGGCGGGCGCGTATGCCGCGCGCTCATGTTCAGCACCCTCAATCTCACAGGAGACGGATCATGCTGCGGAATCAATTTGGCCGGCTGACGTCGGGAATCGCGCTCGCCACGCTGATCTCGGTCGGCAGTGCGACGACACAGACCAAGTGCCGTGGGTACAAGACGCGCAGCCCTTTTGGCGAAGTATGCTCCTGGGGATGTGGAGGATCGATTCTATGCAACTGCATCGTGGGCGCGTGCGCAGACGGAACGGTCGTGGTGATCTGATCGCGCAGTCCGCCTATCGAGGAACACGAAAAAGCCCCGCCGCCGGATCTCCGGCGGCGGGGCTTCGTCTCGAGTGTCTCGATGGCGCGGCGGCGGGCTACTCCTCGTCGCCCACTACGTAGGCGCTGACCAGGCGGCCCATGTCCACGAACAGCTGGCGGGTGACCGCCTCCTCTTCGCGCAGCAGGTCCACCAGCCGGTCGTAGCGGCCCAGCATGTCCATGGGCACGTGCACCGTCTCGGCGTGGAACGTTCCCTGGTCGGCGAACACCAGGCGCACGCGCACCGTCTGGCCGGGGGTCTGCGACATCCGTCTATCCTCTCTGGTTCAGCGGGCCTGCCGCAGCCCCGGAAGGCTGAGCAGAAAGATCAGGGTGATCAGGATGGCCGAGATCACGCACCACTGGCACCATGCGTGGATCACGAACGCTTCCAGGTACGTAAGGTAGGCGCTGAACACCACCCCCACCGCCGACATCGCGAACAGCGCCAGCGCCACCCACCGCTCGCGCATGAACCGCGGCTGCACGCCCAGCAGCGCCACGGCCAGGATGGCGACGTAGGCGCCCACGCCCCACGCCGAGACCGGCAGCCCCAGGAAGTACGACCAGCGCGAGGTCTGCACCTTCTCGCACCCGCCGATGGTGCACTGGATGGTGCCCAGCAGCCCCACCTTGTACATCGTCAGGTAGCTGGAGATCAGCAGCCCGGCCAACGCCAGCAGGGCGATGGCCATGCGGCTGAGCGGCGGACTGGCCTCCAGCTCCTCGGCCCCCGTGAGCTCGTCGCCGTGGGCGCCGTCCAGGGCCGCGTCCATCAGCCGGCGGCGCTGTCCGCGGGCGCCGCGGCGGGAGCGGAGCCGGTGGTGGCCGGCGCGGGCGCGGCCGGGGTGGCGCCACCGGCGGCCGGGGCCGCGCTCCCCGCTTCCTGGCGGATCAGCTCGTCCCAGGCGGCGCGGGTGCGGGGCGTCTGCTGCACCTTCTTGCCGTTGATGAGCAGCGTGGGCGTGCTCGTGACGCCCAGCGTGTTGCCCAGCTCGTAGCTCTCCGACACTTCCTTCTGGTACTTTTCGCTGCGCAGGCAGGTGGCGAACGCGTCGCGGTTCAGCCCGGCCTGCTGCGCGTACCCCTCGAACAGGTTCGCCGCCTTGTTGGATTCGGACCACTCGCCCTGCTGGCCGAAGAGGTGGTCGTGGAAGGGCCAGAACTGGTTCTGCTCGTTGGCGCAGCGGCCGGCGCGCGCCGCCAGCATGGCGTTCTTGTGGATCTGGACCAGCGGGAAGTCGTACCAGACGAAGCGCACGGTGCCGTTGTCGATGTGGTCCTGCAGCAGCGGCTCCGAGAAGCGCGCGAAGTCGCCGCAGCCGGGGCACTGGAAGTCGGCGAACTCCATGATGACCACCGGCGCGTTGGGCTGGCCCTTGCTGATGCCGGGCACCCGCTGCAGCTGCGCGGGCGTCATCACCACCGGCGTAAGCGTGGTGGCCGGGGTGCCACCGCCGCCCATCTGCCTGAACAGGAACCAGGCGCCGCCAAGGGCCACCACGCCCAGGACCACGTAGAACAACGGAAGCGAATTACGCCGGGCTTTGGGCGCGGGACGGGGCACGGGTGTTTCTCCGGTCTGTCTCGTTGCGGCGCGCGGTCGCGCGAAAGTAGTGTGGGGCGCGAAATGATAACGGGAGCGCGGCGCCCGGTGCAAGCCGCGCCCGGAACGCTCCTTGCACCCCCGGCACCGGTTTAACGCGACTCTCACGAACGGTTTTCCGATGGACATTCGGCTGGTGCGCGGGCGCGAGTCCCGCGTGTGGCTCTGGGTGGGGCTGCTGGCGGGCCTCTCCATCGCGGTGCTCATCGGCGCCGCGGTCTTTGGCGACCAGACCATGGCGGCCAAGCGGCGGGTGGGCGCCGCCGCCAACTTCGGCGCCGACCGCGCCGAGGTGCTGCCCATGCGCACCGAGGAGTTCGAGACCCTGATCCCGCTGGACACGCGCGAGCTGGGGCGGCTGGTGCACCTGACGGCCACGGCCGAGTCGGTGGTGCGGGCCAACGCGGTGTGGGTGCGCACGCCCTCGGGGCGGCGCATCCTGGTGCGCTTCGAGCCGGACCCGCCGGCGGGGGCGCTGCGGGCGCTGGGGCCGGGCGGGCGCGTGGAGGTGAACGGCTACCTGCAGAAGGTGTCGCGCGCCGAGTTCGACATGTGGGCCGACACGCTGAACGTGGTGATTCCGCGGCCGCGCCCCGGCACCAAGTTCGGCGACGTGCCCGACAGCGGGTTCGCCAAGATCGACTCGCTGTTCATCCGCGACTTCTACGTTTCCGTCCGTCCCGAAGGGCTGCGCCGCGCCCGCACCACGGCCACGCTGCGCCCCGACACCACGCTGGTGCGCTACGACAGCGCCGTGGCCCACGCCGCCGACAGCGCGCGCGCCGACAGCGTTCGCCGCGACAGCGCCGCCCGCACCGCCGACACCGCGACCGCCGGCACGTGAACTGGACGCCCGACGCGCTGGACCGGCTGGAGCGCGCCATCGACGACGGCTCCCGGGTGCGGATGCGCCGCCTGGGGGCCGAGCTGGTGGTGCTTCCCGACCGCCTGCGCCACGACTACGGCGGCGAGATCCTGGTGGGGCGCCACGTGGGCACCGGCGACCGGGTGGAAGTGCCGCTGGACGAGGTGGAGTGGTTCACGGTGGTGGAGTAGGGCGGGGCGGCGGAATGAGGACGGCGAGTTCGGGATGGGGATGCGCGGCGGGCATCACCATCCCGAAATTCGTTTCGGGGACGGGTTCGAACTGCGCCCGCCGGGGTGCCCCTCCCCCGGCCCCTCCCCGTTCGTTCCTCACGGAGAGGGGAGGATTCGATCGCGCTCCGGCGATTCTCCGCGCTTGAGCGTGGGATTCCGCCGGACTCATCCGAGCCAGCCGACGGGCGACGAGCCTTCGACACGGATCAACCTCCCCCGGCAGTTTCGGGTGAGGTGCGAGCCTAAGCGAGCGGAGGGGGCGCCGCGCGGTACACTCTCCGGATCACCGCGAAGCCAGCACGCCTTTCGCCCGCGAAGAACCGTCCGATGCCACCGCCGGGATGGCGAAGGCGCGGCCGGCGCGGCGCTTGACCACGCGGATGGCGCCGGGCACGCCGCACCGCACGCACAGTTGGTCGAACCGCGCGCCGATGCGGGCCTCCGACTCCACCCCCCACCGGCACAGGCGCTCGCGGTACACGTCCAGGTCCGCGGGGCGCGCGCGGCGGAACGCGAACAGCTCCGGGCGGCAGAGGAGGTCGACGTCGGACTCCGGATGGGTGGCGGAGCCTGCGCCGGCGTGCACCCAGCGGCTCCACCAGCCATCGTCTTCCGCCAGCGGCTGCCAGTCTTCGGCGTGGCCCACCAGGCACCGCGAGCCGTCGGGCCCGCTCACGGCCGCCACGCACCAGTCCTGCGCCTGGATCAGCCGGTCGCGCGCGTGCGGCGGCAGCCCGTCGATGTAGCGTCCCAGCACTCCCATCATCCCCTCCCCTCGCACTCGTTCCATCTCGCGGGGCGGCACGGCTTTGCGAAGACCGTTCCACGCCGCCGCGTCCGCATCCGCATCCCTCCGCCTCCCCCTTTGGTACGTGGGATGTAGATTCAGGAGATCTCCATCAGAATACCCACTTCTCGCTCCGATCCCATGCGCATCCACCGCCCCGCCCGCATCGTTTCCGCGCTCCTGCTGGCCGTTGCCGCCTCGACCGCCGCGAGCGCGCAGACCGCGCCCGCGGCGGATGCCGCGCGGGTGACGGCGCTGGCGGACGACTTCGTGCGCGCGTTCGTGGCGTCGTTCCCGGAAGAGGCGCACGTCTCCGGCCTCACCATCGAGCGCCACGACGGGCTGAGCGACAACTCGCTGGCCGGCGTGCGCGCGTGGCAGGCGCGCGAGGACGCGTGGGCCGCGGAGCTGGCGCGCATTGACGGGGCGGCGCTGCGGGGGCGGCCGGAGTGGGTGACGTTCGGAATGCTGCGCGAGCGGCTGGAGGCGTCGCGCGCGGCCCGCGTGTGCCGGAGCGAGCTGTGGCCGGTGAACCAGATGTCCGGCTGGCAGGTGGGATTTTCCACCATCGCGGCGCTGCAGCCGGTGGGCACGCCCGCGCTGCGCGAGCAGGCGCTGGCGCGGTGGCGGCGGATGCCCGACTACCTGGACAACGAGCTGGCCAACCTGCGCGAAGGGGTGCGGCTGGGATACACCACGCCCCGCCGCAACGTGGAGCTGGTGATCGAGCAGCTGGACGCGCTGCTGGGCGCGCCGGCGGAGCAGGGCCCGTTCTGGTCCCCGGCGGAACGCGATTCCACGCCGGAGTTCCGCGCCGCCTGGGCCGCCCTGCTGCGCGGCCAGGTGATGCCGGCCGTGGCGCGCTACCGCGCGTATCTCGCGGACGAGTACCTGCCGGCGGCGCGCACCACCGTGGGCGTGGGCGCGCTGCCGGACGGGCGCGCCTGCTACCAGGCTTCGTTCCGCGCCTTTACCACGCTGGACCGCGCGCCGGAGGAGACGTTCGCGCTGGGTCAGCAGCGGGTGGCGCGCAACCAGGCGGAGGCGGTGGAGATCGGAAGGCGGGCGTACGGCACGGCGGACCTGGACTCCATCCGCGCGCGGACCACGGCGGACGGGTTCGCCTCGCGGGACGAGATGCTGGCCTTTGCCAACGCCGCGGTGGACCGGGCGCGGGCGGCGGTGCCGCGGGGCTTCGGCGCCATGCCGCGCGCGGGGGTGGTCATCGCGCCCCATCCGCCGTTCCTGGAGGCGACCGCGTCGGACCAGTACTTTCCCGCGGCGGAGGATGGAAGCCGCCCCGCGGAGTACCGCATCAACCTGGGCAAGGCAACCACCAGCTCGCGCGCGCAGGCCGAGATCACGGCGTTCCACGAAACGTATCCCGGCCACCACCTGCAGATCGGGATTGCGCAGGAGCTGCCGGGGGCGCACGTGGTCACGCGGCTCATCTCCAGCGGCAGCTTCGTGGAGGGATGGGCGCGCTACGCCGAGGCGCTGGCGGAGGAGATGGGGCTGTACACCAGCGACGCGGCCCGCGTGTCGCGGCGGATGTGGCCCGCGCGGGGGATGGTGCTGGACCCCGGCATTCACCTGTTCGGCTGGACGCCCGAGCAGGCGCGGGAGTACATCGTGCGCAGCGGGCGGATGGGCGCGCACGAGGCCGACGCGCTGGTGGACCGCGTGGTGGCCTGGCCCGGCCAGCTGACCGCGTACGACACCGGCGCGCTGGAGTTCTTTGCCCTGCGCGAGCTTGCCGAGCGCGAGCTGGGCCCCCGCTTCGACCTGCGCGAGTTCCACGAGGTGCTGCTGCGCAACGGCGCCGTGACGCTGCCCATGCTGCGGGAGAGCGTGGAGGCGTGGATCGGGGAAAGGAAGTAGTGCGGAAGTGCGGGAGTGCGGGAGTGCGGGAGTGCGGGAGTGCGGGAGTGCGGGAGTGCGGAAGTGCGGAAGTGCGGGAGTGCGGGAGTGCGGGAGTGCGAAAGTGCGGGAGTGAAACGCCCCCGCTCTCACGGTGAGAGCGGGGGCGTTTCGAGAGCAGAATCCTGGTCGAGCGTGGTTGCGGACGCGCAGGTGTTTCAGGCGCCGCACACGTCCGGGCCGCCGAGTCCGCGCAGGCGGACTTTGCGTAGTTCCAGCGGCGAATTCATTCGCTCCAGCGGGCGGACGGCACGGTTCCGTTTAGAACCGGAAGGAACATCATTCGCTCCGCGCGCTCCCGCGCAGGCTGTAACCTGTCCCCTGTCCCCTATCCCCTATCCGCTAGTTGCTCCCCGGCAGCACCACCACGATGGCGCCGGCGACGCGGCGCGAGCCCAGGCCGGGAAGGGTGTTGCTGGCCGTGGTACCATCCAGGAACCGAAGCGACTCGGCGTAGCCGGGCGACATCTGCCGCAGCGCCTCGAGCCCGCCCAGCTGCGTGCTGTTCTGGTACACCACGTAGCCGCCACCACCACCCCCGAAGTTGCTGGCGTTGCCGCCGCGCAGCCACGCCGGGCGAATCCGCTGCACCACCTCGTACAGGTTGGTGGCGCCGCTTTCGGCCATCTCTTCCTTGGTGATCACGTCGCGGCGGCGGCGCGGCTCCCGGCGGCGCTCCACCTGTGTCTGCGCCGCGGCGGCGGGCGCGGCCTGCACCTGCGGGGCCGGGGCCGGCTCCTGCGTCTGCGCGGCGGCGGTGTCCACCGCGGCGAACATGGCAAGGGCGCCGGCGACGACGAGCGTGCGGGAAGCTATGGTCTTCATGGACGTGGCTTTTCGTTGAGGTCCGTGTGGGGCGGGCAATGGAATCCGCACCTCCTGAACGCAAATCCCAACCGCTTGGAACCCGCGGGGGACGCCAGAGTTGCCTGGCTCCCGCGGCACCAGTACGGCGGCGGCACACAGAGGTTTCAATCCACCGACACCCGGGGGACAAATTTAATCCGGAGCTCATCCTCGCGCAAAAGGAAAACCGGATAGCTGCCAACGCCCCGCACGACTGCTTTCTGACGGAGGCGCCGATCGGCAACCCGGCCGTACCATGCACTCTGGCGCCGACCAAAGGATCTCGCCGGCAGAACCGAGGGGCTGGCTCCCGCACCCGGGAGCCAGCCCCTCGACGAGGCAGACGAAGTCCTTCGGTCGCGCACAATGGGTCGTGCGACTTCTGGTTACACGCGGCGCGCTCCCTGAGTGGAAACCTTCCCGGCCTCGCGCCGGACTGTCATTTCGAAGGAGGCGCCACACGGCACCCTCCTCTCACCGGAATCCTTGCGCGCCGACTGAGAAATCTACTCGCCCCAAGCGGGTGACCCATCGCGCGCCACGGCACCGGCCCTGTCCGGCCGCGGCGCAATCGCGAGTCTTCCGCGGGCTGCCGCGCCCACCCTCCAGCAACCCGACAGTAGATTCCTCGGCCCTGCAACCTGTCGAGCGAACGGCAGGCGCCAGCGTGGCCGGGCCTCGGAATGACAGCCGGTTTTCATCCTCCCGGAGTGCGCTTCGCGCCGAATGACTCGGGACCGGAGTCTCGCAATCCCTCGGAAACCCTGTTCTTCAGGAGCGTCGCCTCAGTAGGCCATCAGCGCGTGGACGGGAAGGCCAGGGAGCGCGGCGCGGCCGTTCAGGAAGGCGAGCTCGATGACGAACGCCACCTCGGCGATCTGGCCGCCCAGCTCGGCGACCAGCTCGGCGGCGGCGCGGGCGGTGCCGCCGGTGGCCAGCAGGTCGTCGATCAGAAGCACGCGCTCGCCGGGACGCACGGCGTCGCGGTGCATCTCGAGCGCGTTGGTGCCGTACTCCAGCGCGTACTCGCGGCTGATGCACTCGGCCGGCAGCTTGCCCAGCTTGCGGATGGGGACGAACCCCACCCCCAGCGCCAGCGCCAGCGGCGCGCCGAACAGAAAGCCGCGCGACTCGATCCCCGCCACCAGGTCGATGCGCTGGTCCCGGTAGCGTTCGGCGAGCGCATCCACCACCTGCCGCAGGCCGCCGGGATCGCGCAGCAGGGGGGTGACGTCGCGGAACAGGATGCCCGGCATGGGAAAGTCCGGCACGTCGCGGATGAGCGCCTTGAGGTGCTCCATCAGGCCCGTCCTGTAGGGTGAAAGGGGAACGCGGGGGATGCGTGGACGGCGCCCAATCTAGCGCGCGCCCCGGCGCATCGACAAACCGGCGGCGTTGACCGGCCGGTGCGGGCGCCGTATCGTGCCCTGCGGAGCCGCACGTTCACCCGCCTGGGACCCCCATGCTCTTTCACAGCATCACCGAGGGCATTCGCGTCACCGTGACGCCCTTCTACCTGGACCGGCAGTCGGACCCGGGGGAGCCGCGCTTCGTGTTCACCTACCGCATCCGCATCGAGAACGTGGGCGACGTGGCCGCCACGCTGCGCTGGCGCCACTGGTACATCCACGACGCGGCGGGGACGGACAGCGAGGTGCAGGGCGAGGGCGTGGTGGGCGTCGAGCCCGAGCTGCGCCCCGGCGGCGTGCACGAGTACGAGAGCTTTTGCGTGCTGCAGGGCCCCGAAGGCCACATGGAGGGATACTACGTGATGGAGCGCCCCGACGGGTCGCAGTTTCGCGCGGCCATCCCGCGCTTTCTTCTTCGCACGATCACGGCATGAGGCACGCGTTCTTTCTGGCGGCCGCGCTGGTGCTGGCGGGGTGCGGCGACGGCGGCACGGACAGCAGCAACCTGCCGCTGCGCCTGACCGTGCAGCCCTCCGGCCCGGTGAACCCCGGCGACAGCCTGCGGATGACGGCGCACCTGGTGAACCCGGGGCGCACGCCGGTGCGGCTGGAGTTCGACGACCAGTGCCAGGTGGTGTTCTACGTGATGGCGCCCGACAAGACGGTGCTGCACCCGGCGGGCGGCGGCGCCAGCTGCATGGGCGGCCCTACCGTGCTGGAGCTGCCGGCGCGCGACTCGCTGCCCTTTTCCGACGTCTGGCTGGTGGCCTCGACCTTTGCGCGGGAGCACACGGCGTACGCGGTGCTCTGGGAGCATTACGAGGCCGTGGGCGGCGAGCGCGAGTACGAGAAGGGGCACCGCTCCAACATCGTCACGTTCAGCCTGGCGGCACCGGCGCAGTAATACCAGATCCTGGAAAAGAATGATCGTACAGAGGAACAGAGTCAGACAGAGGAAACGAGATCATGCTTCCACTCGCTTTCTCTGTCTGACTCTGTTCCTCTGTACCCCAAAGCTGTTGTTTTTCTGGATCTGGTACAACCGGATTCCACCCAAGCGGACGCGCCTACGCCGCGCCGGCCGGCGCGGCGGCGGGGGCGGCGCGCAGGTTGTGGCAGGTGACCGTGTCGGTGCCCTCCAGGTCCGCGCCCGTAAGATCCGCGTCGCCCAGGTCGGCGCCGTTCAGCGTGGTGCCGCGCAGGACGGCGGCGTTCAGGCGCGCACCCTCGAGGTTGGCCTCTGTAAGGTCGGCGCCGCTGAAGTCCGCGCGCTCCAGCCGGGCGCCGTCCAGGTTGGCGCGCGCCATCCGCGCGCCGATGAAGCGTGCGCCGGCGGCGCTCGCGTTGGCCAGGTCCGCCGTCTCCAGCCCCGCGCCGCTGAAGTCGGCACCGTCGGCGCGGGCGTGGCGCAGGTTGGCGCCGTCGAGCTCCGCGCGCTGCAGCCGCGCGCCCGTCAGGTCCGCGCGGCCCAGCGCGGCCTCGCACAGGCGCGCACCGGTGAGCGTGGCCTCGCGCAGGTTGGCGCGGGTGAGGTCCGCCCCGGTGGCGTCGGCGTCGGTAAGGTCGGCGCGCTCCAGCACCGGCGGGCCCTGCGCGCCGGAAACGGTGGTGTTGGCGTCGCGCAGGATGGCGCCGGCCAGGTTGGCGCCGGTGAAGTCCGCCTCCTGCATGCAGGCGCCCGTCAGGTTGGCGCGTGACAGGTTGGCCCCGGCGAGCGACGCCCGGCTGAGCTCCGCGCCGGAAAGGTCGGCGCCCGACAGGTCCAGCCCGGAGAGGTCCGCCCGGCTCAGGTTGGCGCCCGCCAGCGAGCGCCCGCCGCCCCGCAGCCGCGCCTCGACCTCCGCCCGCGACAGGGCGGGAGACGCGGGCGAGGAGGATGCGCCGTCGCCCCTGAAGATTCCGGAGATTCGATCGAACAGCTGCATGTGGGCCTCCCGGTGAGCCGTGGGCGGTGCCGCCGGGGAAGCGGCGGCGGAAAGGCTCGACCGGCGCCCCAGGGACGCCGGTGCCGATCACGGATGATCTCGCCGCACGCTTCGTTCCGTCAGGATTATTCCCACTCCTCGGGTAGGGAAAACTCCCACAGCGCCAGGTCGATGGGGATGATCCACATCAGGCCGATCATCCCCGCCCCTCCCCTGGATTCGCCGCGAACGGCGACACGCTGTCCCGCCGCGCGACAGCGTTCGTCATCATCCGCAGAAACGAGAAGGCCTCACGCGGAGACGCGGCGGCACGGAGAGATGCTTCCTCTCCGCGCCCCCGCGTCTTGCGTGAGGCCCGTCTTTTCCAGGGTGCGGATCAGCTGTTGGCCTGCTCCAGCACGGCTTCCATCTGGATGTCGACGCCGGACAGGGCCTTGGAGACGGGGCAGCCTTTCTTGGTGGCTTCGGCGGCCTGCTGGAAGGCGGCGTCGTCGATGCCGGGCACCTGTGCGCGCACGCGCAGCTTGATGGTGGTGATCTTGAAGCCGTCTTCCACCTTTTCCACCGTGCAGGCGGCGTCGGTGTGCACGCGCGTGGCGGGCGTGCCCGCCTGCTCCAGCCCCACCGCCAGCGCCATGCTGAAGCACGCGGCCTCGGCGGCCGCCAGCAGCTCTTCGGGGTTGGTGCCGCCGGAATCGCCAAACCGCGAGCCGAACGAATAGCTCGCGTCGATGGCGCCGCTCTCGCCGCGGAAGCTTCCCTTGCCCTCCCGAAGTCCCCCCTCCCACGTCGCGCTCGCGTTGCGTGTAGGCATCCTGCCCCTCCCTGTCCCGTGGTTCGCCGTGATGATGTGCGGATGTCGGTCTCCCGCCCGGTGAACCTACACGACGCGTGCGCCGGCGACCAGACGGAGGGGCGGGATGCCGGCGGAATGCCGGCGGAATGCCGGCGGAATGCCGGCGGGGGAGCCGGGATCGGCGCGAACGGCGGGGGGCCCCTCCCCCGGCCCCTCCCCGTTCGTTCCTCACGGAGAGGGGAGAATTCGAGCGCGCGGCGGATGGATCACGCTGCGTCCGCGGGCGCCCCCTCCGGCTCGCCTAGGCTGCCACCTCCCCCAAAACTGCTGGGGGAGGTTGGGGGTGCCGACGGATCCGCGCTCTGCGACTTACATCGAACTGCGCCGGACGGGGGCCCCTCCCCCGGCACCTCCCCCCTCGTTCCTCACGGAGAGGGGGAGAATTCGAGTGCACGGCGGATGGATCACGCTGCGTCCGCAGGCGCCCCCTCCGGCTCGCTTAGGCTCGCCACCTCCCCCAAAACTGCTGGGGGAGGTTGGGGTGAGGATGGGGCGCGGCTCGGTGACTGGACTCGCGTTGCGCCGGACGCGCCCCCCCGGCCCCTCCCCCCCCTCTCGTTCCTCAGGGAGAGGGGAGAATTCGAGCGTGCTTCGGAGAGCCTGTCGAGCGCGTCACCCTTCCCCGCGCTGTTTGCGGGGGAGGGCCGGGATGGGGCCGCGGGCGGACGCAGTGAGATGCTTACGCCTGCTGCACGTCGGTCGTCGTGGGGCGGGAGGGCGGCACCTCGTCTTCGGGAAAGGCGCTGCCGTCGGCGGCTTTCTGGGTGATCTCGGCCAGCCAGGGGGGCGGGGTTTCGCTGTGCTCGGCGTACAGGATGTTCAGCGTGTCCAGCAGCGAGTGCAGGGCGCGCTCGCGCCGGTCGGGCGGCAGGTCGCGCACCAGCGAGCCCAGCGCGGCGGCAATGCCGTCCACGGTGAGGTCCGCGCCCAGGTTGGCGCGCTCGCGGTGTAGCCAGTCGAACAGCTTGCGCCGGCTCTTCTGGTACGGCATGCCCCCGGCCAGGAACTTGTCCAGGCCGCTGGGGCTCATCCCCACCTGCCGCGCAACGGACCGCAGCGAGGTGGCCTGCACCCGGATGGTGACCGCCTCGCGAAGGCGGCTGATGGAGGTTGGCGGACGATCGGTCATGCGTGACCCTCGCTGTGCGATAGTAGCCATTGTGGACGTGAATCCCCGTAAGGCTACTTTGTCCACTATCAGAGCGCAAGGCCAGTGGCTGTGCGCCTCTTGGCGCATGTGGGGCGGTCATGTTAGGGTGTAGACTGGCCGCCCGGCCACGCTTAGAATGAGCCTCAACGCCGGGCGCGGCTCTGGCGCGATCATGCCCACACTCATAACCCGACGCACTCCGTCAGGAGGCTCCATGCCCGCCAGCCCGCTACGCCCCGGCCATGCCCTTCGCGGCGCGGATTTCACGTCTCCGCTCACTATTCCTGGCGGAGAAGTGGCGGGCACGGAGGTGGTGCGCGAGCTGCCGGCGGAGCTGGCGCTGACGGTGTGGCAGGTGCTGCGCAGCGTGCTGATGTGGGCTGCGGAGATCCCCGCCCAGCGCGGCGACCTCTTCGAGCCACGGGCCATGGAGCAGTGGGAGCGCGAACTGCTGGAGGGCACCTTCGACAAGGAGTTGCGCTACCCCCTGGCCGTCATCGTCGGCGAGTTGGCGGCGCTCGAGTCCGCCTCGCCCGAGCAGCTGGCCCACGCGTGCCTCTGCGTCACGGAATGGGGCCTCGCCCGCAACGCCACGCGTACGGCGCTCGCCTACACCGAGGCCGCGGCGCTCTGCCGTCCCGATCAGCCGCGGTTTGCGTGGATGGCCGGACGGCTGCTCAGGACGCACGGCTTTCTGCGCGAAGCCGAGCAGTGGATCAAGCGCTCCGTCCGCGTCGCCGCGAGCATGGGGGATTGGGAGACGCAGACGCTGGGGCTGAACAGCTTGGGAAACGTGTTTTATGAGGCAGGCAACTACCCGATGTCCGGGCGCACGCTGCGGGAGGCGCTGCGGGTGGCACGTAAGCATCGGTATGTACAGCGGGAAGGTGAGATTCTGCACGATCTATTCGTCCTCGCGACCTGGTGCGGAAAACTGGAGGAGGCGGAACAGTTTGCACGTGATGCCTACGAGATTTACCGGCACGGCCACCACCGTCTTCCCGCCCTTGCTCATGACGTGGCCGTTCTCTGGATGAAGCGGGGGCACTTCTCCCGCGCGCTCTTCGTTCTGAGGGAACTACCTGCGTATATCACTGCTCCGGAAGAGCGAAGCCGTGTGTATGCGGTACTGGCGCGTGCAGCCGCGGCGTGCGGCCACGAGCGGCTTTTTCTGGAAGCATGGAAGGAAGCCTGGGACTTCTTCGAGGATCCAATCGCTGAAAGGCGGGCTGCTCCAGACCTTGTAGAACTCGGACTCGGAGCCTCCAGCCTCAACAAGTGGGAGATGGCGGAATCCGCCCTCAATCGCGCGCTTCTTCTCGCGGAAAGAACTGGCGAGGCGGATATTCGCATTCGCGCCGAGACTGCACTTGCGGCGGTATCGGCCCGGCGCGTGGCGGAGCACGAACAAAGCCTTTCCGATGCCCGCCTAGAACCCGAAGAAGATCGGTTCGCATCGGGCTTTCTCCTGTCTCTCCAGAAGCAGGAACACAGCGCCGCGGCGGCATGAGCCAGGGCCGGCACGTGTACTACGCGCCGGCCCTCGTTCATCAGTTCCCCGAGCCGAGACTGCCGCCGCCGCGCTGTGTTCCCGTGGTGTCAGACCCAGCCGCCCCGCTGCCCGAGCCCAGCATGCCACCGCCGTCCTGCGTCGCGTCGTTGCCGGACCCGATCGTGTTGCCGCCGTCCCTGTTCCCTGAGCCGAGCGAAGCACCACCGTCGAAGCTGGCAGAGCCGGCCTGGGCGGGCTCGGTGGGGGCGGAGGTGGAGCAGGCGGAGAGCAGCAGGGCGGCGGCGAGAGCGGAAAGGCGCAGCGACTTCATGGATTCATCTCCTGAGAACGGAATACGGGGCAGGGTTGCCGTGGCTGGAATGTTGTCCGCTTTGCCTGCGGGTCAACGCGACCCCCGTCGCAGATGACCGCTCTTGCTGCGCCACTATTTCCATCCTTCCCCGCCAACCTGCGTCCAGTGCTGGTGATGGAGCCGGCGCTGCTCCCCCTGTTCTCCGCGGCCGGCGAGCCCTTCCGCGTGATGGGCGACGTGGCGTGGAGCGAGCTGGACGCCGCGCTGCGCCGCGCGCCCGCCACCACGGTGGTGGTGGTGGACCCGTACGCCGGCACCCACCCGGGCGACTGCTTTCCGCGGGTGCGCACCCTGCTGCGCAGCTTTCCCTCGGTGCCGGTGGTGGCCGCGCTGCAGATTCGCCCCGAGATGACGGGCGACGTGGCGATGCTGCTGGAGTGGGGGGTGAGCGAGGTGGTGGCGCTGGGGCCCGAGAGCACCCCGCGCGCCCTGTCCGCGCGGCTGCGCCTGGCGCACGCGCGGCCGTTCAAGCGCGCGCTGGAGCGGTCGCTTTCGACGTACGTGAGCCTTGAGGCGCGGCAGATGCTGATGGCGGCCGCCGAGGTGGCGGCGGAGGGCGGGCTGGCGCCGGAGCTGGCGGCGCGGCTGGGAGTGACGCCCCGCACGCTGACGGTGCGGTGCGCGCGGGCGGACCTGCCGGCGCCGCGGCAGGTGCAGGCATGGATGCGGATGCTGCTGGCGTGCGTGCTGCTGGACGACCCCGGCCGCACCGTGTACGGCGCCGCGTACGCCAGCGGCTACCAGACCGAGCGGTCGCTGCGTCGGGCCATCACCGCGTTCCTTGGGATGGACAGCACCACCCTGCGCAAAGCCGGCGCCTTCGCCACCGCCGCCGAAGCCTTCAACGCCACGCTGCGGGATGCCCGGGAAGCCGCCCGCGAGCGGAGGGATAGGTGACAGGTTACAGGGGACAGGTTACAGCGGGCATTGTTTCCGCCGGTTGCGGAGCCGGGGCGTGGCAGGCACCTGCTGCCAGCCAACCGCCGCCAGCCCGCGAAGGCGGTCTTCGTGTGGTTGTTGCAGCGAATTCATTCGCCCTTGCAAGCTTTGCAGGTCCTGCAGGCCGCTTGCCGCCCACCCACACTCCCCTCGCGGAACGAGCCCACCCGGCACGCAGATGCCCGGGCAGGCTGTAACCTGTCCCCTATTCCCTATTCCCTATTCCCTATTCCCTATCTCCCAGCGGAACCAGCCCACCCGGCGCGCAAAGGCCCGGGCAGGCTGTCCCCTGTACCCTATCCCCTGTAACCTATTCCGAGTACCAGCCGCGGACTTCGGCGATCCAGGCGGGCACCGGCGTCTGGCTGTCGACGCAGCGGCGCTCCAGCACGTCCACCAGCTCCAGGGTGGTCTCGCGGGCAAAGCCGGCGGCAAAGTGCCCCACCAGCAGCCTGAGCGCGTTGTTGGCGGCCTCGGGCGAGACCGCCTGCACCTGGCGCTGCGCCTCGCGCAGGTACCACGCGCGCAGCTTCCGCTCCGTCTTTACGTACGGCGCGGCCCCGTCCAGAAATCCGCGCAGGCCGGTGGGGCTCATGCCGATGTCGCGCGCCGCCTGGCGCAGCGACGTGGCGTCCATGAACGTGCGCGCGGCCTCGCGAAGCGTCTCGACGGAGGCGTCGTCTTTACGCGGCGGCATCCGTATCCGTTCCGTCCCGCCCGCGAACGGGCATCAGGGTTTTGTGTCAGGACTGCGTCCAGGCGATAGAGTAGAGCCCTGCCCGCTCGTTCACAAGAGGAGCGGGCTATCTGCGCCACCCCCGGCCCCAAGTGGCCACCCCGAAGAAGGCGGAGTAGACGCGCCGGGGCGCGCCGGATTCTGCCGCGAGATGGAGCGCGTCCGCCGCTACTTCTTCTTGCGGGTGCGCTTGCGGCGGGCGACGTCGACCGCCTTGTCCATCCAGGGGCGCAGGCGGTCGGGGTCCTCCAGCAGGTCGGCGGGCACCTCGTAGTACTGCATGGCGCCCTCGCCGTCGAAGGGGCGAAAGGGGCCCATGCCGGCCGCCTCGAAGTCGGGGCGGTTGGTGTCGTCGACCTTGAAGTACAGCGCGTCGCCCCCGATAAGGGCAAAGAAGAACCCGCCGGAGTAGATGCCCACGCCGCCGAACATGGGGCGCGCGGTGACCGGGGCCACGCGCCCCAGCTGCTCCAGCACGAACTCGCGGTACGCGGGGGTGACTGCCATGGGGCGCTCCGTACGCGTCAGCTCCGGCGGCCGGAGCGGCTCCAGAAGTAGGCGTGCCGGGTGCGCGGGTCCACGGCCAGGTAGCCGCGGTCCGGCCCGGAATCGATCTCGTACACCTGCAGGTACTCGCCCTGCCCGCCGGAGAGCGTGCGCGAGGTGATGGGCCACCATTCGCTCCACCCGGGCGTGGGCACCATCACCTTTTCGACCTGCTCGGGCGGCAGGCGCCGCATGCCGCGCGTGATGGCGGGCAGCGCCTCGTCCGCGTAGGTAAAGCGCACGAAGCGTTGCCCTGAGTCGCGGTTGTTGCGCGCGTGGATCTCGGTCGCCGTGGCGGGGACGAACGCGGGCACGTCGCCGGCCTCCACCGCGGGACGGGCCTCGGCGTGGGTGGCGTAGAACTGCTCCGGCTGCTGAAACCGGCGGTACGTGGCGGGGATGGCGGCCAGCACGGCCACGACGATCACCAGGATCCCCATGGTCTTGAGGTTCTTGCGGCGCACCGCCGGATCGTACGGGTCCGGCCCCCTGCCGTCTGGATGGATGGTATCGGTCACGGAAACTGCCTGGTCTTCGCTGTTGATGGACTCGGTCGGACGGATTCGGGCTCGGCGAACGGCGCCCCCTCCGGCTGGCTTAGGCTCGCCACCTCCCCCAAAACTGCTGGGGGAGGTTGGTGGATCGGAGAGATTGGGGCGCAACGAACGGGATCGAACTGCGCCCGACAGCGCCCCTCCCCCGGCCCCTCCCCGTTCGTTCCTCACGGAGAGGGGAGAATTCGATCGCGCGGCGGATGGATCACGCTGCGTCCGCGAGCGCCCCCTCCGGCTCGCTTAGGCTCGCCACCTCCCCCAAAACTGCTGGGGGAGGTTGGTGGATCCGGAGAGATTCGGGCGCGGCGAACGGGATCGAACTGCGCCCGACAGGGCCCCTCCCCCGGCCCCTCCCCGCTCGTTCCTCACGGAGAGGGGAGAACTCGATCTCGCGGCGGATGGATCACGCTGCGTCCGCGAGCGCCCCCTCCGCTCGCTTAGGCTCGCACCTCCCCCAAAACTGCTGGGGGAGGTTGGGGGATCGGAGAGATTGGGGCACGACGAACGGGATCGAACTGCGCCCGACAGGACCCCCTCTCCCCCTGCCCCTCTCCCCCGCGGAGCGGGAGAAAGGGGAGAATTCGATCGCGCTCCGGCACGGCTCCGCACGCGGAATGCGTTCGCGGCCATCAAGATATGCATCGCCGCCGCGCCCCGCGAGCCGCAAACGCAAAGACGCCGGCCGGGAAAGCTCCCTGGCCGGCGTCATCGTCATCCCCGCCCCCTTCACCCCTTCACCCCTTCACCCCTTCACCCCTTCACCCCTTCACCCCTTCACCCCTTCACCCCTTCACCCCTTCACCCGCTCACCGTCACTCCGCCTCCCGCACCCGCGAGCAGTCATCCCGCTCCGGCGACGGCTTGCGCGCGTCCACCAGCTCCGTGACCGCCATCCCGCGGCGGTATCCGCCCATGTGGCCCCACTGGCCCTCGGTGGTCAGGTCCACGCGCACCGTGACGAAGATGGTGCCCCAGTCGCCCTCCACCAGATCGCGGTAGGGCCCCATCATGGGCCCCGGGTTGTTGACCCACCACTTCTGCCGGCTGCCGCACGGCGTGAACGACTGCTCTTCCCAGCCGACCGTGTAGTAGCCGGACACCAGCTGCTCGTCGGACATGGCGGGCGCGGCGAAGGGAAAGAGGGAAACGAGCGGGAGAAACAGGGAACGGAGGCGCATCTTCTGGCTTCGCAACGGGTTGGCTGTGTCCATCAACCCCCTTTGAACCCCGTTTGGCCCATAAGGTTGCCCGGTCAGCGCCCCTGCTCGATGGCCCGGCGCGCAATGCGGTCCACCACGCCGGGCGCGACCAGCTTGATCCACTGCCCCACCTTGCCGCGCGCCGTCATCACCAGCTCGCGCCGCCGCCCCGCCATGGCGGCGATGGTCTGCCGCGCGCACTCCTCCGGCGTCATCACCTCGCTCTCGCGTACCGGGCTGCTGGCCAGCACCCGGCCATCCGGACCGTACGCATGCTGGCGGATTGCGGTAGAGACGAAGCCGGGAAAGACCATCGTCACCGTGACCCCTTCGTCCACCAGCTCGATGCGCAGCGAGTCGAAGAAGCCGGTCATGGCGTGCTTGCTGGCCGCGTAGCCGCTGCGGGTGGGCACGCCGGTGCGGCCGGTGAGGCTGCTTATGCCCACGATGCGCCCGCGCGACTTCTTGAGGTGCGGCAGGGCGGCATGGGTGCAGTACACGCCGCCCATGTAGTTGACGCGCATCATGGTTTCGAACGGCGCCAGGTCCGTCACCTGGTCGAAGCGCGCCCACATGCTGACGCCGGCGTTGTTCACCAGCGTGTCCACCCGGCCGAACTCCGCCACCGTGCGGTCGATGAGCGCGCGGCACTGCGCCTCGTCGCCCACGTCGGTGCGGACGGCGACGGCGCGGCCGCCGCGCGCGCGGCACTCGGCGGCCACGGCCTCCAGCTTTTCCGCGTCGCGCGCGGCGAGCGCCAGCCACGCGCCCTGCGCCGCCAGCTGCCGCGCCATCTCGGCGCCGATGCCTTCGCTGGCGCCGGTGATCACCACCACGTTGTCGCGAAAGAGCGCGGCCATCGTCGTCTGCCCGTCAGCTCTTGGGGGCGGGCTGCTCTTCCTCCATCGCCTCCATGATGGCCTGCATCAGCTGCGGCATGGCGGCCTGCAGGCGCTCCATGGCAATGCGCTGCGAGGCGGCGGTGATCTCGGGAAGCGTCTCCACCACCCGCTGGCCCAGCGGCGTGCGGTAGAAGGCGGCCAGGTCGCGGATCTCCTGCTCGGTAAAGGCGTCGGCGTAGACCTTTACGAACTCGGGCTCCAGGTCCTCGTAGCGAAAGTGCTCGTCCATGAACGCCCGCAGCACGGCGCGAATCTGGGGCGTCATCTCGCCCATCCCGCCCTGCTCCATTCCCATCTCCATGGCCGCGATGAAGTTCTCGCGGGTGCGGCTGGCCTCCAGCAGCTCGCGCACGGCCGCCACCTCGCCCGGCGTGGGCTCGCCCTGCGCGGCGGCGGGCGCGGCGCAGAACAGGGCAAGGGCCAGCATCGTCAGCAGCTTCTTCATCAGTCTTTCTCTCCAGTGGATGAACAAAAGGGATTGGTTGCGGCCCTCAGCCGCGGCGGCGCTCCAGCAGCAGCATGGTCAGCAGGCTCAGCACGCCCAGCGCCTCGGCCTCCACCGAAAGGTCGGCCGTCTTCTGCACGGTGTACAGGCCCTCCCACAGGGCGGGCTGCTTGGCGGCGCGCAGCACCTCCACCCCGTCGGCGCGGGACACCACGTACACGGGGTGGAACACGTAGCCGGCAAAGATGCCGATGACGGGGATCTCGCCGAACAGGGCGTCGCCCACCTTGGCCCAGGGGTTGGCCTCGCGGATCAGCAGCACCACGTCTTCGCCCTGCATGACCTCGTAGTGCGCGCGCAGCAGCGACTTGCGTCCGCGCCGGCGCACGCTGCCGATCTGCCGCCCGTCGGCCGTGGTGAAGTCGTAGCGCGCGTTGAAGTCGATCACGCGGTCGGCCTTGATGTGGTACAGCGGCTGCCCCTGCGACTCGTCGCCGAAGACGGTGACGTTCTCCTTGAGCTTGAACATCTTCTGCTTGACGTACATCCGCACCCGGCCGGCGGCGTCGCGCACGAAGATCTGCGGCGTAAGGGCCATCAGCTTGAAGGAGAGCTGCAGCGGGTAGTCCATCCGTGCTCCGGAGTGTGGGGGCGGGCGAAGGGCCGGATCCTGCGGCGGGATGAATGGTACGGCGGCGGGTGCGCGGGGGCCAGAGCGGCGGTGTGGGGGATGGGGGAGGGCTTGAGGATCGGGCGGGCACGGGCGAATGAATTCGCTGCAACAACCACACGAAGACCGCCTTCGCGGACTGGCGGCTCTGCAGTACGGTCAAGTACCTGCCACGTGGCGGGTTCTGAGTCAGCCGCCAGGCACGTGAGCCGCGGCATCGCGATCGAATTCTCCCCTTTCTCCCGCGCAGTGGGAGGGGGCCGGGGGTGAGGGCGGGGGAGAGGGGGCCTTTCGGACGCCAGCCCAAAGCCTTTTCGTCGAGTCTCGAGATCGAGCGGCAACCCCAACCTCCCCCAGCAGTTTTGGGGGAGGTGGCGAGCCTAAGCGAGCCGGTGGGGGCGCCGCGGACGCGGCGTGATCCATCCGTTGCGCGATCGAATTCTCCCCTCTCCGCGAGGAACGAGCGGCAACCCCAACCTCCCCCAGCAGTTTTGGGGGAGGTGGCGAGCCTAGGCGAGCCGGAGGGGGCGCCCGCGGACGCAGCGTGATCCATCCGCCGCGCGATCGAATTCTCCCCTCTCCGTGAGGAACGAACGGGGAGGGGCCGGGGGAGGGGCACCCCGCCCGCGCAGTGCGATCCGCTTCGACGAACTTCCTCCCAGAAAAGCAACGACCTCCCCCGGCAGGCCCCGGAGGAGGTCGTGAAGATCGAGCGGGGCGAGCCCTTCGGCTCCGCCTACAGCCAGAAGGGAATGTAGTGCGGCTCCTGCGGGGTGCCGCGCACGCGGTCGCGGATGCGCTGGTCGTCCAGGTCGCGCGGGGACACGCCCACGGTCAGCAGGTTCTCGCCGCGGGGCAGGCCGGCGGCGGGAATGTAGGCCATGATGCCGCGCAGCCCCGACTCGGGGTGCGTGTAAAAGCGAAAGTCCGGGCGCAGCGGCCGGCCGTTGAGCGTGACCGGCTGCAGGCGCGTCCAGCATTCCAGCACCGCCCGCACCTGCGCGGCCGGCGGCGGCTCGTCCACGTTCATCCGCAGGCCGCCGCGCGAAAGCCGCGGCGCGTCGGGGCAGCCCTCCACGAACGCTTCGCCGTGGCGGACGGGGGTGTAGGGGATGAACAGCTTGATGTACGGGTCGCGCACGATGTCGGACTGGATGGACGGGGTGCGGTCGTACACGGCGCCGGGCTCGCGCTGGCTCTCGTAGTACTCGGCCCCCACGCCGAACTTTCCGGGATCGTCCGGCAGGTACAGGTGGTCGGCGGCCAGCAGCACGCCCCGGCCCAGGAACACGTCCTTGGTGATGAAGAACCCGAACAGCACCGCCATCAGCGCGTACATCACGGGGTAGCGCGCGCCCTTCCGGGCGTTGGTGAACAGCGTCATGAACACGGTGCCGTACGCCGGCATGGCGTTCACGTAGTACGACGCCAGCGACAGCCGCCGGATCACCCGCTCGCCCCGGTCGCCGGGCCGCACCCGGCCGCCGATGGCCTTGTCCAGCGCCCACGCCGTCAGCGGAAGCAGGAACGCCAGCAGAAAGATGACGGCGGACACGCGCATGAAGTGCTCCCCGTTCAGCAGCAGCCGCGACACGCCGAACGCCAGGGCCGCCACGATGGCGATCATGGCGGTGGAGTACACGCACAGCATCACCAGCGTGAACGCCAGCGGAAACAGGATGCTGCAGAAGCGGTCCGCCGCGTCGATGCGGGGCTGCAGGCGGCCCAGCTTCTTGCGGTACACCTCCGTCATCACCGGCCCGTACGAGCTGTCTTCCCAGCGCACGCCGTGCGGAAACACCGTCTCGAGCCCGATCAGCCCCACCCAGTACGCCCGCATCCCCAGGTGCAGGATGAAGCACGAGATGAGCGTGTAGAGGGCGATCTTGACGTACGTGTACATCATGAACGCGCCCAGGTGGGCGCGCCCGGCCAGGTGCGGCTGCGCGTGGTTGAAGATGCCGTCCACCACGCCGGGCATCTGCAGCAGCGAGAACACCACCGCGCCCGAGATGAGCAGCTCCAGCTCCCACGGCCGCACGGCGGGCTCGTGGATGGACGTTTCGGGACCGGTGACGATGGGCGCGGGCGGCGCCTGGATGCGCTCCGGCGCGGGCGCGTCGGCTCGGGTGGTTTCCATCGGGAGAGACTGCGTGGATGGGCGTTTGATGGGGAAGTGCGGTGGAAGAACGCGATGCGGGGGCGTAAAGTCAAGGGCTGGTGGGCGTTGGAGGGTGAACGGGTGAACGGGTGAAGGGGTGAAGGGGTGAAGGGGAATGATGCCGAACGGCGTCCGCGGGGACCTCACCCTGCTCCTTCCCTCGCAAACCGCGCAGGAGGGGGAGAATTCGATCCCTCCTCAACCCAGTTCGCATCCTCAGCACCATCATCCCTCCCCCCACACTTTGCTCTGTCATTCCGAGGGAGCGCCGCGCGGAACCATCCGCATCCTCCTCACCCGGCGCGCGACCGAGGAATCTACCGTCGGAATTCTCGTGATCCGCCGAAGCGCACAAGACCGGCGGCCACATCCGCCATTCGCACCGGGCCTCCGTAAACCGCCTCTTTTACAAGAAAGTGCACCAGCCACCCACATGCACTCCGCGGCGGCACAGAATGGTGCACCCGGACCAAATCCGGTGCAACCGTCGCAGAAACACAGCGCACCTGATCAACACTCAAGTGCCTGTGATTACATGATTTACGTAAATTTCGCCATGTGGCCCGCGCAGTGCAAAGGCTCTCCACCGTTCAGGCATGCAATCCCCATCCCTCCCCCGGCGGCACCGTCTGCCGTGGAGAGTCAGCCCAGCGGGCGGTGGATGCACGGCCGTGGCAGCGCACTATGCGCCGCGGCGGCAGCCTGATCGGCAGGGCGGCATCCCCCGCCTCCGTCATCCCCCCAGATGGGAGAAGCTCCGATGAAGCGCAGCCTTACCCCCCTTGCCATGGCCGCCCTTGGCCTGGCCGCGGCGTGCTCCGACGCCGACGTCACCCAGCCGGCGGCCGCCCCGGGCGGCACGGCGCCCCTGCTGGCCGCGCAGGCCGGCGGCATCGAAGGCCAGTACATCGTGGTGCTGAACCCGGGCGCCAACCCGCGCTCGGTGGCGGCGGTCGCGGGCGTGAGCCCCCGGTACGTGTACACCACCGCGGTCAACGGCTTTTCGGCCGCGCTCAACCAGGGCCAGCTGAACGCGCTGCAGCACAACCCCGGCGTGTCGTACATCGAGCAGGACCAGGTGGTGCAGGCGTCGGTCCTGCAGGCCGGCGCCACCTGGGGGCTGGACCGCATCGACCAGGCGAGCCTGCCGCTGAGCACCACCTTCAGCTACAGCAACACCGGCCTGGGCGTGCGCGCCTACATCGTCGACACGGGCATTCACCTGGCGCACGGCGAGTTCACGGGCCGCGTCAGCAGCGGCTTCGACGCGGTGGACGGCGGCAGCGCCGACGACTGCAACGGGCACGGCACGCACGTGGCCGGCACCGTCGGCGGCACGGTGTACGGGGTGGCCAAGGCGTCCAGCCTGGTGGCCGTGCGCGTGCTGGACTGCGCCGGCAGCGGCACCAACGCCGGCGTGATCGCGGGCGTCGACTGGGTGGCGGCCAACCACGTCAAGCCGGCGGTCGCCAACATGTCGCTGGGCGGCGGCGCCAGCACCACGCTGGACAACGCGGTCAAGAACGCCATCGCCAAGGGCATCACCTTCGCGGTGGCGGCGGGCAACGGCAACTTCCTGGGAATCGCCGCCAACGCCTGCAACTACTCGCCGGCGCGCGTGCCCGAAGCCATCACCGTGGGCGCCACCGAAAAGACCGACAAGAAGGCGTCGTACAGCAACTACGGCACGTGCGTCGACATCTTTGCCCCGGGCAGCGGCATCACCAGCGCCTGGTACACGGGCGTGGCCGCCACCAACACCATCAGCGGCACGTCGATGGCCTCGCCGCACGTGGCGGGCGTGGCCGCGCTGTACCTGCAGAGCAACCCGGGCGCGACGCCCGCGGGGGTGGCCAGCGCGCTGATCGCGGGCTCCACACTGAACAAGGTGACGTCGCCGGGCACCGGCTCGCCCAACCGCCTGCTGTTCACGGCGTACTGAGCCTGAAACCGGCAGTCTGACAGGAGGACGCAGAGAGCACCGGTTGCTCTCTGCGTCCTTCGCGTTTTCCGCGAGTGCGGTGGCACATACCGGCTCCGGAAGAAGAATGTCTCGTGCCAGATCCTGAAAAAGAATGATCGTACAGAGGAACAGAGTCAGACAGAGAAAGCGAGCCGAAATATCATCTTGGCTCCTCTGTCTGACTCTGTTCCTCTGTACCCCCGTGAAGGTGTTGTTTTCCCGAATTCGGCATCACGCAGTGGAACGACGGATACGCAGGGGCCACTCTGCCGCACCGCCCCGGTGCACCAGATCGGTGCGCCCGCACCATTCCACGGCACCTCACCGATCCGGCCCCAAAACGTTAATACCAATCGCCGCAACGGGTTTGTCGCAGATTTCGCCGCGGCCCAGCCTCTGCGCTGCATCGGTCCACCTCATCAAGAGACGGCGTGGCGGATCGGGGAGGACTGCACGGGCCCCGTGCGCCATCGCGTGGGCACCTGAAGGCCGGGTGTGGAGGACGTGGGAACGCGGAGAATCCTTCGGGCGGGTCCGGGGGGCGTGCCGCGGCAGGAGACGCAGGTTGATCAAGGGAAGCCCAGGCGCACGACGCGGCCTGTTTCCGCGGCACGGCACCCCCGCCGGACGCCGCCAACCCACCCTGTTGGAGGAGCCTGATGAAACGCACCCTCACCCCCTTCGCCCTGGCGGCGCTGGCCGTTACGGCGGCCTGCTCCGACGGCGGCCCCACGCAGATCGCGGCCCCCGGCACCGGCGGCGCCCCCCTGTTCGCCGCGGCGCCGGGCACGGGCGTGGACGGCGAGTACATCGTGGTCCTGAAGGACGGCGCCAACCCCCATTCGGTGGCCGCCATCACCGGCGCCGGCCCCCGCCACGTGTACACGGCGGCGCTCAACGGCTTCTCCGCTTCGCTGAACCAGGGCCAGCTGAACGCCCTGCGCAACAACCCCGCGGTGGACTACATCGAGCAGGACGCCCGGGTCGAGGCCAGCACCACGCAGACCGGCGCCACCTGGGGCCTGGACCGCGTGGACCAGCGCAACCTGCCGCTGAACGGCAACTACGACTACACGCCCACCGGCGCGGGCGTGCACGCGTACATCATCGACACCGGCATCCTCACCTCGCACACGCAGTTCACCGGCCGCATCGGCAACGGATACGACGCGGTGACGTCGGGCGGCAACGCGGTCGACTGCAACGGCCACGGAACGCACGTGGCGGGCACGGTGGGCGGCACCACCTACGGCGTGGCCAAGGGCGTGACCCTGCACCCGGTGCGCGTGCTGGGCTGCAACGGCAGCGGCACCAACGCCGGCGTGATCGCGGGGATGGACTGGGTGGCCAGCAACCACGTGAAGCCGGCCGTGGCCAACATGTCGCTGGGCGGCGGCGCCAGCACCGCCACCGACGACGCCATCAACCGCATGCACAACGCGGGCGTCACCGTGGTGGTGGCCGCCGGCAACGAGAACCAGAACGCCTGCAACGTGTCGCCGGCGCGCGCGCCCAACGCCATCACCGTGGGCAGCACCACCAACACCGACGCGCGCTCGTCGTTCAGCAACTACGGCACCTGCGTGGACGTGTTTGCCCCGGGCAGCAGCATCACCAGCTCGTGGTACACCAGCACCACCGCCACCAACACCATCAGCGGCACCAGCATGGCCAGCCCGCACGTGGCGGGCGTCGCCGCGCTGTACCTGCAGGGCGCGCCGGCGGCCACGCCGGCCACGGTGGCCAACGCCATCGTGACCACCTCCACCACGGGCGTGGTGACCAGCGCCGGCACGGGCTCGCCCAACCGCCTGGTGTTCTCGCTGCTCACCGGCGGCGGCACCACGCCGCCTCCGACCGGCACCACCTACACGGGCTCGCTCAGCGGCACCGGCGCCAACAGCTACCAGCCCAGCACCACGGGCTACACGGTAACGGTGTCGGGCGCGCACACCGCGCAGCTCACGGGCACGGGTGCCGACTTCGACCTGTACCTGCAGAAGCTCAGCGGCAGCACCTGGAGCAACGTGGCCAGCTCGCTGGGCACCACGTCGTCCGAGAGCATCAACTACAGCGGCACGGCCGGCACCTACCGCTGGCGCGTGTACTCGTACAGCGGCAGCGGCACCTACACCCTGGTGACGACGAAGCCCTGAGCCTCGTCCCGCTGAACGCACCCCGGGCCGCCCGGCGCACCGTTGCGCCGGGCGGCTCTTTTCATCCCCGAATCCCCCAGACAGCGGGACTCATCCCCATACCAGATTCTGGAAAAGAATGATCGTACAGAGGAACAGAGTCAGACAGAGAAAGCGAGCTGAAATATCATCCTGGCTCCTCTGTCTGACTCTGTTCCTCTGTACCCCTGAAGGTGTTGTTTTCCCGGATTCGGCATGAGGCCAGTTTTCCAGGAACCCCGGAACGCAACGGCTCTCCAGTGTCGCGCGCACTGCACCGCAACGGTGCACCGGATCGGTGCGATCGCCCCATTCTCTCCCGCCAGTTTTCACGGTGTGGTAGAACTATGTCGTTGCACGCACCGGAGATAGGCAAACAAGGATTTGCGGTCCATCGCCTGCACTTGGAGGACGCACTTCCATCAGCGATGGCGCCTGCGCGAAGCCGGGGCAAAACTGCCCGGCACGTGGCCGCGTTCGTGGATGAGGGGGGATCCGGCACCCGGGATCGGGACGGCGGGCGCGGAAGGGATTTGGGATGGGATCGGGAGCTACGGGCCGCGGACGCGGCCTTTGCACGCGCCGCGGCACCCCTGCCGCCGACGCCACACCACCCTGCTGGAGGACTGATGAAGCGGACCCTCGCACCCCTCGCACTCACGGCGCTGGCCTTTGCCGCGGCCTGCTCCGACGCCGGACAGGCGCCGACGGCCGCCCCCAACGGCCGCACCGCCCCCCTGCTCTCCGCCGCCGAAGGGCGCGGCGTGGATGGACAGTACATCGTGGTGCTGAACGACGGCGCCAACCCCGCCTCGGTGGCGGCAGTGGCCGGCGTGAGCCCGCGCTTCGTATACACGGCGGCGCTCAACGGCTTTTCGGGCGCGCTGAACCAGGGCCAGCTGAACGCGCTGCAGCACAACCCGGCGGTGGCGTACATCCAGCAGGACGGCCGCGTGGCCGCCAGCACCACGCAGAGCGGCGCCACCTGGGGGCTGGACCGCGTGGACCAGCGCGACCTGCCCCTGAACAGCACCTACACCTACACGCCCACCGGCGCGGGCGTGCACGCGTACATCATCGACACGGGCATCCTCACCTCGCACACGCAGTTCACCGGCCGCATGGGCAACGGCTACGACGCCGTGACGTCGGGCGGGAGCGCCAACGACTGCAACGGCCACGGAACGCACGTGGCGGGCACGGTGGGCGGCACCACCTACGGCGTGGCCAAGGGCGTGACCCTGCACCCGGTGCGCGTGCTGGACTGCGCCGGCAGCGGCACCGACGCCGGCGTGGTGGCCGGCATGGACTGGGTGGCCAACAACCGGGTCCTTCCGGCGGTGGCCAACATGTCGCTGGGCGGCGGCGCCAGCCAGGCCATCGACGACGCGGTGAACCGCATGCACAACCGCGGCGTGACCGTGGTGGTGGCGGCCGGCAACGAGAACCAGAACGCCTGCAACGTGTCGCCCTCGCGCGCGCCCAACGCCATCACCGTGGGCAGCACCACCAGCACCGACGCGCGCTCGTCGTTCAGCAACTGGGGCAGCTGCGTGGACGTGTTCGCCCCGGGCAGCAACATCACCAGCTCGTGGTACACCGGCACGTCGGCCACCAACACCATCAGCGGCACCAGCATGGCCAGCCCGCACGTGGCCGGCATCGCCGCGCTGTACCTGCAGGGCGCGCCGTCGGCCACGCCGGCCACGGTGGCCAACGCCATCGTGACCACCTCCACCACCGGCAAGGTGACCAGCGCCGGCACGGGCTCGCCCAACCGCCTGGTGTTCTCGCTGCTCACCGGCGGCGGCACCACGCCCCCGCCCAGCAACAGCTTTACCTACACGGGCACGCTGAGCGGCACCGGCGCCGCGGCCATCCAGCCCAACGGCACGTACTACCAGAGCACGGTCTCGGGCGCGCACACGGGGCAGCTCACGGGCACGGGCGCGGACTTCGACCTGTTCCTGTACCGCTGGAACGGCTCGTCCTGGGTGATCGCGGCCAGCTCCGAGGGCGCCACCTCCACCGAGAACATCAGCTACAACGGGGCGGCCGGGTACTACTACTGGCGCATCCTGTCGTACAGCGGCAGCGGCTCGTACACGCTGGTCACCACGCGCCCCTGAGCCACGCCGGGGTCGCTGGATGAAGAAAGCCGCCCGGCGCAGCACGCGCCGGGCGGTTTCTTCGTATCCTCCAGGAAAAAGAGGGGGGTACAGAGGAACGGAGAAGGGCCAGAGGAACAGAGGAAGATCGTCCTCTGCTCCTCTGGCTTTTCTCTGCCCCTCTGTACTTTCGCGGTTGTCTCTTCAGTGACTCGGTGGATCGACGACGGCGAGCGACAGATGTTTCTATCCACTTTCTCTAAACGACACAAAGTCCACCAAACGGATGCCGGATGATTTCGGCAGAGTTCAGTACATATCAGGGGCTGCGTGCGCAGGACCGCCAGCCTCACGATTCCGTGTCGCTCCTTTGTCGACGTGCCATTGCGTCTTTCCTGCATCATTCTGGTCCGCCACCGCACCATTCTGCACCACCCCGGAGACGTCCGCTTTGGCTCTTTTCGTTGCGCGGCAAGCACTTACCGCTGGTCACGCCCATGGCCCGGTGCGTGCCTCGTAAGGGACCCGCCTTTCAAACGGATATGATGGTGCGCAGCGCCCCCCGCCGCAGGCATTTTCGCTTGCGGCGCCGGGCACTCTTCGCGCCCCCGCCCCCCGGCGGGCGCCGGCCGGTATACGGGATTTTTCCCGGGACCGCCGCCGTGCAGAGGCACACCCCGTGACGGAGGAACCCCCATGCGCGCCCTTCGCTCCACCGCCCTGCTGGCCGCCGCCGCCGCGCTGGCCGCCTGCGCGGACCAGACGCCCGCCGGCGCCCGCGCCGCGGACGCCGCCCCGCTCCGCTCCGCCCAGGCGGGGCACGGGGTCGAGGGACAGTACATCGTGGTGCTGCACGAGGGTGCCGACCCGCGTTCCGTGGCCGCGGTGGCCGGGGTAAGCCCGCGCCTGGTCTACACCTCGGCGCTCAACGGCTTTGCGGCCGCGCTCAACCAGGGGCAGCTGAACGCCCTGCGCCACAACCCCCAGGTGGACTACGTGGAGCAGGACCAGGTGGGCGGCATCGCCGTGACGCAGAGCCCCGCCACCTGGGGGCTGGACCGCATCGACCAGCGCCCCAACGCGCTGAACAACGCCTACGTCTACAACACCACCGCGGGCGCCGTCCGCGCGTACGTCATCGACAGCGGCATCTACACCGCCCACGCCCAGTTCGGCACCCGCGCGCAGAACGTGTACGACTACGCGGGCGGCAGCGGGGCCGACTGCAACGGGCACGGCACCCACGTGGCGGGCACCATCGGCAGCACCACCTACGGCGTGGCCAAGGGGGTGCTGCTGCGCGGGGTGCGCGTGGTGGACTGCAACGGCTACGGCACCACCTCGGTGGTGACGGCGGCGATCGATTGGGTGCGGCTGAACCACCTGAAGCCCGCGGTGGCCAACATGTCGCTGGCCTACCCGTACTCCGCGGCGGTGAACACCGCGGCGACCAACCTGGTGAACGCGGGCGTGTACACCGCCGTGGCCTCGGGCAACGCCAACGCCGACGCCTGCAACACCTCCCCCGCCAGCGCATCCGGCACGCTTTCGACCAACGCGGTGGGAAGCAACGGCGCGCGCGCCACCTTCAGCAACTGGGGCGCGTGCACCGACCTGTACGCCCCCGGGGTGTCGGTGACCAGCACCTGGCACAACGGCGGCACCAGCGTCCTGAGCGGCACCTCGATGGCCAGCCCCCACGTGGCGGGGGTGGCGGCGCTGTACAAGGCCACCTACGGCGACCTGACCTCCGTCACCATCACCAACTGGATCCTGAACAACGCCAGCAACGGCTACGTGACCGGCAACCCCGCCGGCACCCCCAACCGCGTGCTGTACAAGGCGGCGATGTAACCGGACCAGGCAGATCCCCCGGCGCGCCGCTTCCCCCGGCGGCGCGCCCCACACCCCCGCGAAGCCGAGGACGCACGATGCTGAACCGCTCCACCCTTTCGGCCGCCGCGCTGCTGGCGCTGGCCGCCTGCGCCGACGGCACCCCCGTGGCCGGCCCCGCCGCCGGCGCCGCCCCCCTGCAGTCGGCGCAGTCCGGCCGCGGCATCGACGGGCAGTACATCGTGGTGCTGAACGAGGGCGCCGACCCGCGCTCCGTGGCGGCCATCGCCGGCGTGAGCCCGCGCTTCGTCTACACGTCTGCCGTGAACGGATTTGCCGCGGCGCTGAACCCGGGGCAGCTCACGGCGCTGCGCCACAACCCGAACGTGGCGTACGTGGAGCAGGACCAGCGGGCGGAGACGTACGCCACGCAGACGGGCGCCACCTGGGGCATCGACCGCATCGACCAGCGCAACCTGCCGCTCAGCAACAGCTACACCTACACGGCCACGGCCTCCACCGTCTACGCCTACATCCTCGACACGGGGATCCAGGCCAACCACCCGCAGTTCGGCACCCGCGCGGCCTCAGCGTACGACTACGCGGGCGGCAGCGGGGCCGACTGCAACGGGCACGGCACCCACGTGGCGGGGACCATCGGCAGCACCACGTACGGCGTCGCCAAGAGCGTGCGGCTGCGCGGGGTGCGGGTGATGGACTGCAACGGCAGCGGATCGATCGCGCAGATCGTCGCGGGGGTGGACTGGGTGCGGCTGAACCGCACCAACCCGGCGGTCGCCAACATCTCGCTGGGCGGCGGCTTCTCGGCGACGCTCAACACGGCGGTCACCAACCTGTCCAGCTCGGGCGTGTTCGTGGCCGTGGCCGCGGGCAACAGCAACAGCGACGCCTGCAACTACTCGCCGGCCAGCGCCGCGGCGGCGTTCACCACCGCCTCGTCCGAGAGCAACGACGCCAAGCGCACCAGCAGCAACTGGGGAAGCTGCGTGGACGGCTACGCGCCGGGCGGAAGCATCACCAGCACCTGGATCGGAAGCGCCACCAACACCATCAGCGGAAGCTCGATGGCCAGCCCGCACGTGGCCGGCGTGGCGGCGCTGTACAAGGCGGTGAACGGCAACGTGTCGTCGGCGACGATCGACACGTGGATCAAGAACAACGCGACGGCGGGCGTGATTACCGGCAACCCGGCCGGCACGCCCAACCGCCTGCTGTACAAGGCGGCGCTCTGACCCCCAGCGCGCCGCGACCCGTGCGCCGCCCCCCCTCTGCGGGCGGCGCGCACAACTCACCCGTAGGGAGGATGCAAATGAAGCTGAGCAAGACCGCAGTGGCAGTCGGTGCGCTGGCCCTCGCCGCGTGCTCGGACCAGTCGCCGGTGGCCGGCCGCGCCCCCGAGGCCGCGCCCCTGATGGCCGCGAGCGCCAACGGGATCGAGGGGTCGTACGTGGTGGTGCTGAAGGACGGCGCCAACCCGCGCTCGGTGGCGGCGGTGGCGGGCGTGGAGCCCGGCTTCGTCTACACGGCGGCGGTGAACGGCTTCTCGGCCACCCTGAACGCGGGCCAGCTGAACGCCCTGCGCCACAACCCCAACGTGGAGTACGTGGAGCAGGACCAGGTGATGTCCATCGACGTCACGCAGAGCGGCGCCACCTGGGGGCTGGACCGCATCGACCAGACCAGCAACACGCTCAACGGCACCTACATCTACAACACCACCGCGTCCAACGTCACCGCCTACGTCATCGACACGGGCGTGACGCCCGGGCACACCCAGTTCGGCGGGCGCGCCTCGAGCGTCTACAACGCGGTCGGCGGCAGCAACGACGACTGCAACGGGCACGGCACGCACGTGGCCGGCACCATCGGCGGCAGCACGTACGGCGTGGCCAAGGCCGTCCGCATCCGCGGCGTGAAGGTGCTGAGCTGCTCCGGCTCGGGCTCGACCTCGGGGATCATCGCGGGCGTCGACTGGGTGCGCCTGAACGCCACCAAGCCGGCGGTGGCCAACCTGTCGCTGGGCGGCGGCTTCTCGTCGGCCACCAACACGGCCGTCAACAACCTGGCCAACTCGGGCGTGTACGTGGCCGTGGCCTCGGGCAACAGCAACGCCAACGCCTGCAACTACTCGCCGGCCAGCGCGGCGAACGTCACCTCGGTGAACGCCTCCACCAGCACCAACGCCAAGGCCTCGTTCTCCAACTACGGCAGCTGCACGCACCTGTACGCGCCGGGCCAGAACATCACCAGCGCCTGGTACACCAGCAGCACGGCCACCAACACCATCAGCGGCACCAGCATGGCCAGCCCGCACGTGGCCGGCGTGGGCGCGCTGTACCTGGCGGGGAACCCCACGGCCAGCAACGCGACCGTGCGTTCGTGGATCATCAACAACGCCACGCCCAACGTGATCAGCGGCAACCCCACGGGCACGCCCAACCGCCTGCTCTTCAAGAGCACGCTGTAAGCACCTGGCGGGCAGGACCGGCGCGCCGCTCCCCCGGGCGGCGCGCCGCGACGGAGAAACCCATCTCAAACACCCCCCTGGAGGATGCAATGAAGCTTAGCAAGACCGCGGTGGCAGTTGGCGCGCTGGCCCTGGCCGCGTGCTCGGACCAGTCGCCGGTGTCGTCGGCCCGCGCCCCCGAGGCCGCGCCCCTGATGGCCGCGAGCGCCAACGGGATCCCGGGCTCGTACGTGGTGGTGCTGAACGAGGGCGCCGACCCGCGCTCGGTGGCGGCGGTGGCGGGCGTGGAGCCCAACTTCGTGTACTCGGCGGCGGTGAACGGCTTTGCCGCCTCGCTGAACGCGGGCCAGCTGAACGCGCTGCGCCACAACCCCAACGTGGCGTACGTGGAGCAGGACCAGGCGTACCAGGCCGACGCCACGCAGTCCGGCGCCACCTGGGGCATCGACCGCATCGACCAGCGCGCCCGCCCGCTGAGCGGCACGTACAACTACACGACCACCGCCTCGACGGTGTACGCGTACGTCATCGACACGGGCATCTACGCCAGCCACAGCCAGTTCGGCGGCCGGGCCAGCAACGTGTACGACGCGCTGGGCGGCAGCGGCAACGACTGCAACGGGCACGGCACGCACGTGGCCGGCACCATCGGCAGCTCCACGTACGGCGTGGCCAAGGCGGCGCGGCTGCGCGGCCTGCGCGTGCTTGACTGCAACGGCTCGGGCGCCACGTCGGGCATCATCGCGGCCATCGACTGGGTGCGCGTGAACCGCACCAACCCGGCGGTGGCCAACCTGTCGCTGGGCGGCGGCTACTCGTCCACGCTGAACACGGCGATCAACAACCTGGCCAACAGCGGCGTGTTCGTGGCCGTGGCCGCGGGCAACGAGAACCAGAACGCCTGCAACGTCTCGCCGGCCAGCGCCGCGTCGGCCACCACGGTCGCCGCCAGCACCAGCACCGACGCCAAGGCCAGCTACAGCAACTACGGCAGCTGCGTCGACCTGTACGCCCCGGGCAGCAGCATCACCAGCACCTGGCTGAACGGCGGCACCAACACCATCAGCGGCACCAGCATGGCGAGCCCGCACGTGGCCGGCGTGGCGGCGCTGTACAAGGCGACGTACGGCAACGCGGCCACGTCGACCATCGACTCGTGGATCAAGACCAACTCCACGGCCAACGTGATCACCGGCAACGTCACCGGCACGCCCAACCGCCTGCTCTTCAAGAGCACGCTGTAAGCGGCTGACGCAGGACCCGGCGCGCCGCTCCCCCCGGGGGCGGCGCGCCTTTCCACCCGCAGGAAACATTCTTTTTACGCGAGTATTCGAAAATGATGAAACGCAGCCTCGTCCTTGCCGTGGGCGCCGCGCTGTCGCTGGCCGCCTGCTCGGACGCGTCGCCCGTGGCCACGCGCGCTTCGCAAGCGCCGCTACTGGCCGCGGGGTCCGGTGGGATCGGCGGATCGTACGTCGTGGTGCTGAACGAAGGCGCCGATCCGCGGTCGGTGGCCGCCGTGGCGGGGGTGAGCCCGCGCCACGTCTACACGGCCGCGCTCAACGGCTTCAGCGCCGCGCTGAACGCGGGCCAGCTGAACGCCCTCCGCAACAACCGCAACGTCGCGTACGTGGAGCAGGACCAGGAGGTGCGCGGCGCGGCCACCCAGTCGGGGGCTCCGTGGGGGATCGACCGGATCGACCAGCCCAGGCTGCCCCTCAACGGGACCTACACCTATACACAAACCGGGTTCAACATCTACACCTACGTGATCGATACCGGCATTCAGACCAACCATCCCGAGTTCGGCGGCCGCGCGGCGGTGGCATACGACGCGCTGGGCGGCAACGGGCAGGATTGCCACGGCCACGGCACCCACGTAGCCGGGATCATTGGCGCTAAGACCTACGGGATCGCCAAAGGGGTGCGGCTGCGGGCGGTACGCGTTCTCGACTGCTCGGGAAGCGGAACCACGTCGGGGGTCATTGCGGGCGTCGACTGGGTGCGCGTGAACCGCACGAACCCGGCGGTCGCCAACATCTCGCTGGGCGGCGGCCTTTCGGCGGCCCTGAACACAGCGGTGAACAACCTGGTGAACTCCGGCGTTTTCGTGGCCGTGCCCGCAGGCAACAGCAACGCCGACGCCTGCAACTTCTCCCCCGCCAGCGCCGCGCCGGCCATGACGGTGATGGCCAGCAGCAGCACCGACGCACGGTGGCCGTCCAGCAACTATGGAAGCTGCACGGACATCTACGCGCCGGGCGTCAACATCCTCAGCACCTGGATCAACAGCGGCACCAATACGCTTAGCGGCACCTCGATGGCCAGTGCGCACGTCGCAGGCGTAGCGGTGCTCCACAAGTCGGGCAACACCGTCGCGTCACCGGCCATCATGACCTCGTGGATCATCAACAACGCGATCACGAACGTCATCACCGGCAACCCAGCCGGCACTCCGAACCGGCTGGTGAACAAGAATACGCTGTAGCCGTAGCCCGCAGTACGGCGGCGCCCACGCACCGCCCCACTTCAGCCAAAGGACGTGAAGATGAAACCGATTCGAATTCCGATCGCCGTCGCCGGGCTGGTAGCCCTCGGCGCCTGCGCGGACCAGTCGCCCGTCACCGTGAACGCGCCGGATGCCGCCCCGCTGCTGGCCGCGCAGTCCGGCGGCATCGAGGGATCGTACATCGTGGTGCTGAACGACGGCGCCGACCCGCGCTCGGTGGCGGCCGTCGCCGGGGTGAGCCCGCGCTACGTCTACACCGCCACCCTCAACGGCTTCAGCGCGTCGCTGAACGCGGGCCAGCTGAACGCGCTGCGCCACAATCCCAGCGTGGACTACGTGGAGCAGGACCAGGTGGTGCGCGCCACGCAGACGTCGGTGCCCTGGAACCTGGACCGCATCGACCAGCGCAGCCTGCCGCTGAACGGCGCCTACACCCCCATCGGCACGCCCGGCACCGGGGTGCGCGCGTACGTCATCGACACGGGCATCTACACGGCCCACACGCAGTTCGGCGGGCGCGCCAGCAACGTGTACGACGCCACGGGCGGCAACGGCGCCGACTGCAACGGCCACGGCACCCACGTGGCGGGGATCATCGGCGCCACGTCGTACGGCGTGGCCAACCGGGTGACGCTGCACGGCGTGCGCGTGCTCAACTGCACCGGCAGCGGCACCAGCGCGGGCGTCATCGCGGGGGTGGACTGGGTGCGCGTGAACCGCGTGAACCCGGCGGTGGCCAACATGTCCGTGGGCGGCGGATTCTCGACCGCGCTGAACACGGCGGTCAACAACCTGGCGAACAGCGGCGTGTTCGTGTCGGTGGGAGCCGGCGCCGACAACGCGAGCGCCTGCAACGTCTCGCCCGCGAGCGCCGCATCGGCCATGACGGTGGCGGCCAGCACCAGCACCGACGCCAAGGCCAGCTACACCAACTACGGCAGCTGCGTCGACATCTACGCGCCGGGGAGCAGCATCATCAGCACCTGGCACACCAGCACCACCGCCACCAACACCATCAGCGGCACCTCGATGGCCGCTCCGCACGCCGCGGGTGTGGCGGCGCGCTACAAGGCGACGTACGGCAACGCGGCCACGGCCACCATCGACACGTGGATCAAGAACCGCGCGACGGCCAACGTCATCACCGGCAACCCCACCGGCACCCCCAACCGCCTGCTGTACGTGGGCCTGTAACGGCGGCGGGACGTAAATGCGGACGGGCGCGGCGCACCGGAGCGCCGCACCCCCGTGCCCCCAGCAAGAAAGGACAGCCAGATGAACCCGACCAGACACACCCTTCCCGCCCTGGCCCTGCTGGCGCTGGCCGCCTGCGCCGACCAGCCCACGCGCGCCGCCGACGCGTCCCCAAGCGCCCCGCTGGCGAGCGCCGCGCCCGGCAAGGCGGTGCAGGGCGAGTACGTGGTGGTGCTGAAGGAGGACGCCGATCCGCGCGCGGCCGCCGCCGTCGCGGGCGTGGCGCCGCGATACGTGTACACGGCGGCGCTCAACGGTTTCGCCGCCACGCTCAACGAGGGGCAGCTGAACGCGGTGCGGAGGAATCCCGCCGTCGCGTGGGTGGAGCAGGACCAGCGGGTGGCCGCGCAGGCCATCCACTGGGGGCTGGACCGCATCGACCAGCAGTTTCTGCCGCTGAACGGCATCTACAACGCCAACACGGGGGCGCCCGGCGTGCACGTGTACGTCATCGACACGGGGATCACGCCCACGCACGCGGAGCTTTCGCCGCGCGTGGTGAACGTGTACGACGCGTTCGGCGGCAGCGGCGTGGACTGCAACGGGCACGGCACCCTGGTGGCGCGCACCATCGGCAGCAACACCGCGGGCGTCGCGAAGACCGTGCGGCTGCGCGGCGTAAAGGTGCTGGACTGCAACGGCTCGGGCACCACCTCGGGGATCATCGCCGCGGTGGACTGGGTGCGCATCAACCGCGTGAACCCCGCGGTCGCCAACATGTCGCTGGGCGGCGGCGCGTCGCTGGCGATGAACACGGCGGTCAACAACCTGGCCAACAGCGGCGTGCCGGTGGCGGTGGCGGCCGGCAACGGCGGCACCAACGCCTGCAACACCTCGCCCGCGGGCGCCACGGCCGCGCTGGCCGCCGCCGCGTCCACCATCACCGACGCCAGCTCGGCGGCCACCAACTGGGGAAGCTGCGTAGACCTGTACGCGCCCGGCTCCGCGCCCGGCAACGTGTCGGGCGCCACCTCGTTCTCTTCGGCGTACGTGGCGGGCGTGGCCGCGCTGTACAAGCACTACGTCCCCACGGCCACCACCGCGCAGGTGAGCTCGTGGATCGTCGGCAACGCCACCCCCGGCATCCTGACCGGCGTCCCCGCCGGCACGCCCAACCTGCTGCTGTTCAAGAGCACCCTGTAGCGATCCTCCCCGATCCTGAAAAAGGATGATCGTACAGAGGAACAGAGTCAGACAGAGAAAGCGAGCCGAAACATCATCCTGGCTCCTCTGTCTGACTCTGTTCCTCTGTACCTATAAAGGCTTTTTTCCCGGATCGGTATCAACCGCCACATCCGCTTGGGATCTGCGTCCTTCCCGGTGCACACAAAAACGTGGAATCTGGCATCCGTTGATGGCTATTCCCTATTCCCTGTTCCCTATTCCCTCGCCGTCTGCCCCCCGGGGCCTGCGACTTGCTGCCCGGCTCGCCCCACACCGAACCACGAACGAGCACGGGAGAGACCGGAATGGCGGGGATGCTGGAGGGAAAGACGGCGATCGTCACGGGGAGCAGCAAGGGGATCGGCTACGCCATCGCCGAGGCCATGGCGCGCGAAGGGGCCAACGTGGTCGTCAGCGCCCGCGACGAGGCCGAGGTGCAGGCCGCGGCAAAGCGGCTGGACGCGCTCGGATCCGGCAACGTGGCCGCGGTGCGCTGCGACATGCGCAAGCACGACGACGTGCGGCAGCTGGTGGCGGCCGCCATGGACCTGGGCGGCCTGGACGTGCTGGTGAACAACGCCGGCGTGGGCCGCTTCGGCACCGTGGACGAAATGTCGCCCGAGCACTGGCACCAGGTCATCGAAACCAACCTGACCGGCGTGTACTACGCCTGCCACGAGGCCATTCCCCGGCTGCGGGAGCGCGGCGGCGGGTGGATCATCAACATCGGCTCGCTGGCGGGAAAGAACCCGTTTGCCGGCGGCGCCGCGTACAACGCCAGCAAGTTCGGCCTGCTGGGCTTCAGCGAGGCGATGATGCTGGACGTGCGCGACGAGGGGATCCGCGTGTGCTGCATCATGCCCGGCTCGGTGGATACGCACTTCAACAACAAGGAGCCGTCGCCCGAGAACGCCTGGATGATCCAGCCCCAGGACGTCGCGCGCCTGGTGATGGAGCTGCTGGCCTTTCCCGAGAACGCGCTCCCCTCGCGCATCGAGATCCGCCCCTCGCGGCCCAGGAAGCGGGCGTGAGCGAAGCAGGAGCGGGCGGGCGGAGCGATCCCGCGCAGGGCGGAGCCGGAAGGACGCACCCGCGGCTCCGCGCCGTCATCTGGGACCTGGACGGCACGCTGAGCGACGACAAGGCGCGCGCGCACTTCGTGGAGGTGGAGCGGGGGCGCGCGCGCGACTGGAAGTCGTACTTCGACGCCATCGACACCGATCCGCCCATCGCCGCGTCCATGGAGGTGCTGCGCGCCATGCACGGCGCCGGCCTGCGCATCCTCTTTCTTACCGGCCGCCCGGAGTACACCCGCTCCAAGACCGTGCGCTGGCTCGAGGCCAACGGGCTCACCGAGTACGACGCGCTCATCATGCGGCCCGACGGCGAGTATCGCCCGGCCGGCTTCTTCAAGGCCGACGTGGTGGAGGAGCTTCGGCGCGAGTACGAGCTGGTGTGCGCCTTCGAGGACCGCATCGACGTGGCCGAGCAGCTGCGGCGGGCCGGCGTCCCCGTCTTTCTCTACGGCGCCGGCGCCGAGGCCGCCGCCGAGGCACTGGAAGCCCTCGACGTGCGCCAGGACGACCTCGTCTCCGGCGGCGACCCTCTCGAAGGAAAGCGCAAGCGCGAAGGCGGGGACGAAGACGCGTAATTCGCGGGATTCCCACCTGGCGCATCCGGAGCGGTTTTCACCCCGGATCGGGATGGATACTGGAGATCCGGCGTGTCGCACCTGGGCCGGTGGGAGCGGCGCAAAGCGGCCACATCAAATCACTTGCGTTCGGCTTGAACGCGGCGGACATTTGCGTGCACTTCGTTCCCTTCCGCGCAACTCCGCCGCCCCATGTCCGAGCGCTCATTCAAGCAGGCACAGCAGCGATACGCCCGCATCCGGCAGCACGCGTACGCACTCGCGCGTGACGACGCCTTCGCCACGGGACGGGTCGATGCGCCGCTCCGGCTGGCGGATTGCGATCCGTACACGCTCTCCGTCTGGAAGACGACCTGGGCAGGTCCACACCCGTCCGGCTGGGGCGGATGGGATTGGGAGCCGCTGCTCCGGCGCGCATGGAAGCATCCATCCGCCTTTCATCTCGCGATCTGGAGCGACAGGATCCTGTGTGGGCTGGCGGTGGGGCGAGTCTCTGATCGCGATCCCGCCGGACTGCGCCACGCGGTCTCCATCGATTTCATCGAAAGCGCACACGACCCCCATCACCCGCTGCACGGGAACATCGCAGTTCTGGCAACCAGTGCCGCGGACGCCTACGGGCACGCCCTCGGTGCTCGCTGGCTGCGGTTGATACAGCCGTTGCCCGGCGTGGTCACTCTGTACACCAATCTTGGCTTCGACGTTGTACGAGAAGGAGATCGGGTGTTATATTGTGAACGGAGGATTGAGCCATGACGAATCACGCCACAGCCCTGATCTCTCAACCCGTCCGGAGGCACGCTTCACGCCCCCGGTTCGCGTGCGCCGCCGGCTGCCGGCGGGGCATCCGCCGCATACGCGCGTCGTGGGAATTCATGCCGCTGCCCACGATGGAGGAAGTCGAGGAGCGGATGCGGGGCTACCGCGGCTTCATCGCGTCGCTGACGCCAGAGCAGATCGCGGCCATGGACGCCTACGACGGCCCCGAGGTGCTGGGTCCCGCGAACGGTCCCAAGCGCAAATTCTAAGAGGGTGTTTAAGAATCCCTGCGGTCGCGCCGGTCTGTCATTTCGAAGGAGGCGCCACACCGCACCATCGGCTCGCACGAAATCCGGCGCGCCGACTGAGAAATCTACTGTCTGCTGCTGGTGCCCCGCCGCACCGCTCCGGCACTGGCCCTGTCCGCCCGTGTCGTAGCCG
>NZ_DASWNM010000039.1:0-3680 GCF_036399255.1 Longimicrobium sp. | reverse complement strand
CGGAGCGTGTTGCTCCGGCCCGCCTCGCGCATCATCCACCCCTACCTGCTTCCGCACTTCCGCACTTCCGCACTTCCGCACTCCCGCGCTCCCGCGCTCCCGCGCTCCCGCACTCCCGCACGCGCGTACCCCTACACGCGTACGCGCTCGCATGCACACGCGCGGGCTGGCGGAAACCCGCGTGGGAGCGTACTTTGTCGGTCCATCCGAGGCCCCGTTCCAGGGGCACCGCACCGCCCTGGCGGGGTAGTACATCCGCTGCGCTCAAACGCGCTTCAGGCAACAACTTCCCGCACCGTTCCACGATACCCGGATGTCCGACGACTTCACGCCCGAGCCGCCCGAGATGGACGGCGGCGACGATCCCATCGAGCTGCCCGCGACCGGGTCGCGCGTTCGTCCGCGCCTGATCGAGGACGAGATGCGCGAGTCGTTCATCGACTACTCGATGAGCGTCATCGTGCAGCGCGCCCTGCCGGACGTGCGCGACGGCCTGAAGCCGGTGCATCGCCGCATCCTGTACGCCATGCAGGAGGCCGGCCTGGTCCCCACGCGCCCGTACAAGAAGTGCGCGACGGTGGTGGGCGACGTGCTGGGCAAGTACCACCCGCACGGCGACCAGTCAGTGTACGACGCCCTCGTGCGCATGGTGCAGGACTTCTCCCTGCGCTACCCGCTCATCGACGGCCAGGGCAACTTCGGTTCGCTGGACGGCGACAGCGCGGCGGCGTACCGGTACACGGAAAGCCGCCTGGCGCCGCTGGCCACCGAGATGCTGGCCGACATCGACAAGGAGACGGTGGACTTTTCGCCCAACTACGACGACCGGCTCATGGAGCCGCGCGTGCTGCCGGCGAAGTTCCCCAACCTGCTCGTCAACGGCTCCAGCGGCATCGCCGTGGGGATGGCCACCAACATTCCGCCGCACAACCTGCGCGAGGTGGTGGCGGCGTGCGTGCACCTGATCGACAACCCCGACTGCACCTGGGAAGACCTGCACAAGTTCGTGCGCGGGCCCGACTTTCCCACGGGCGGCGTCATCTACGGCATCGACGGGATCCGCGAGGCGTACGAGAACGGCCGCGGCCGGGTCGTCGTACGTGCGCGGGCGACCATCGAGGAGCGCGAGGGCGGCAAGGGCGAGCGCATCATCATCACCGAGGTGCCGTTCCAGGTGAACAAGGCGCGCGTCATCGAGCACATCGCCGAGCTGGTGCGCGACAAGAAGCTGGAGGGGATCGCCGACCTGCGCGACGAGAGCTCCAAGACCATTCGCGTAGTCATCGACCTCAAGCGCGACGCCATTCCCCATATCGTGCTCAACCAGCTGTACAAGCACACGCAGCTGCAGAGCACCTTCGGCGTGATCATGCTGGCGCTGGTGGGCGGCGTGCCGCGCGTGCTGGGGCTGCGCGACATCATCTACCACTTCGTGCAGCACCGGCACGAGGTGGTGGTGCGGCGGACGACCTTCGAGCTGCGCAAGGCGAAGGAGCGGGAGCACATCCTGGAAGGCCTCAAGATCGCCGTCGACAACATCGACGAGGTCATCACCATCATCCGCGGCAGCGACACCACGGCCGAGGCCGGGACGCTGCTGCGCGAGCGGTTCGCGCTGAGCGAGCGGCAGTCCGACGCCATCCTGAACATGCGCCTGGCGCGGCTTACGGGGCTGGAGATCGAGCAGCTGGAGGCGGAGCTCAGCGAGGTGCGCGCGACCATCGCCGACCTCGAGGACATCCTGACCAACCTGGAGCGCCGCAAGGGGATCATCAAGGACGAGCTGACCGAGGTGGCCGACAAGTTCGGCGACGAGCGGCGCACGGACCTGCTGGGGATGACGGGCGCGTTCACCATCGAGGACCTGATCCCCGACGAGGAGATGGTGATCACGGTGTCGCACAGCGGCTACATCAAGCGCGTGCCCAGCGACACCTACCGGGCGCAGGCGCGGGGCGGGCGCGGCATCGAGGGGATGAAGACCAAGGAAGAGGACTGGGTGGAGCACCTGTTCCTGGCCAACACCCACGACTACCTGATGTTCTTTACGCAGGACGGCCAGTGCTACTGGCTCAAGGTGCACGAGGTGCCGGTGGGCAGCCGCAACAGCCGCGGCAAGCCGGTGGTGAACCTGATCAACATCGAGCCCGACGAGAAGATCGCGGCGCTGGTGCCGGTGCGTAAGTTCAGCCACGAGCGGTCGCTGATCTTCGCCACCCGCAAGGGCGTGGTGAAGAAGACGTCGCTGGCGGCGTACGGCAACCCGCGGCGGGTGGGGATCAACGCCATCAACGTCATCGAGGGCGACGAGCTGATCTCGGTGGCGCTGGCCGACCCGGGGTGCCACGTGGTGCTGGCCACGCGCGACGGCATGGCCATTCACTTCGAGGACAGCCGGCTGCGGCAGCTTTCGCGCGCCACCACGGGCGTGCGCGGCATCATGCTGGAGGGTGACGACCTGGTGATCGGCATGGTGGTCACCGGGCCGGGAAGCACGCTGCTGGCGGTGACGGAGCTGGGCTTCGGCAAGCGCACCGACCTGGACGCGTACCGGGTGCAGAACCGTGGCGGCAAGGGCGTCATCAACATCCGGGTGACGGAAAAGACCGGCCGCGTGGTGAGCATCATGGAGGTGCACCCGGGCGACGAGCTGATGATGATCACCCGCCAGGGCGTCATCATCCGCAGCCCGGTGGACCAGATCCGGGTGATCGGGCGCAACACGCAGGGCGTCAAGCTGATCAACCTGGGCCCCAAGGACGCGGTGATGGACGTGGCCCGCGTGGTGAGCGAGGACGAGGAGCCGCAGCCCATCAGCACCGAACTCCCCGCGAGCCAGGAGGTGGTCGATTCGACCGCGCTGGAGGAGGCGCTGGGGCTGGACGACGCGGATGACGACGACCTCGCCGACGAGCCCGAGGACTTCATCGAGGAGGACGAAGGCCCCGACTCGGTGGACGAGCTGCTGGACGACGACGGGGTGTAGTCGGCGGTGATGGATGGATGCGGACGGGGCGGCAGCGATGCCGCCCCGTTTGCGTTGTGGGGATAGGGGACAGGGTACAGGGGACAGGTTACAGCGGGCGATGCATCCCGCGGACGACGCGGGGGGACGCTGCGGGAAACGCGGGGTTCCGAAATCCACGGAATTCCGGAGAACCGTGGGTTTCCGCGGCCCGCGAAACCCGACCCGCGAATCACGAATCACGACCCGCGAACCCGCCAACCACGGGCTAAAGCCCGCGGCTAGGAATGCCATAAGCCCCGTCTCGGCTCGCTGCGCTCGCCGAACGGGGCTTCAACTTCTCGCGGACCGCAGACCTCGCACATCGGCGAGCGCTCCCGGTATGACACCGGCCCGTGCAGACGGGACCGTTCCCCGGACCCACATCGTCAACCGCGCGCCGGCCCCCGCCGGCCCGAGCAGGTGAAGCCCGGTTCGGCGAGCGGTAGCGAGCCGAGACCGGGCTTATCGCAGTTCCAGCCTGCGGCTTTAGCCGCCGGTGCTGGACCGAGCCGTCTGGACGGCACCATGCCGGCCCGCCCGCGACGGCCCCGTTCACCCGTTCACCCGTTCACCCGTTCACCCGTTCACCCGTTCACCCGTTCACCCGTTCACCCCTTCACCCCTTCACCCCTTCACCCCTTCACCCCTTCACCCCTTCACCCCTTCACCCCTT
>NZ_DASWNM010000038.1:0-93445 GCF_036399255.1 Longimicrobium sp. | reverse complement strand
GCCGTGGCAGCGCATCCACCTCCGCGCCTGGTATGGCCGCACCCGCAAGGCCGTCGAGATCACCTCCTTCACCGCGGTGTGGTACAAGGGGGGCAAGCCTCCGGTCACCGGGCGATTCGTGCTGGTCAGAGATCCTGACGGGAAGCTGGAGCCGCGTGCTTTCCTCTGCACCGACCCCTCGCTTCGCCCTGTGCGCATTCTCTCATACTTTGTGCGCCGGTGGCAGATGGAAGTCACTTTCGCCGAAGTCCGCCGTCACCTCGGAGTCGAGACACAGCGCCAATGGTCACGGCTCGCGATCGACCGCGCCACTCCCGTTCTGCTCGGGTTGTTCTCGGTCGTAGCGATCCTGGCGCAGGAGCTTCATCGCACCGCACGGCTGACACCGCGACAGGCGGCATGGTACGCCAAACCGGCGCTCACTTTCAGCGACGCCATCGCTGCCGTGCGGAGCAAACTCTGGATGCACGAGTTTATTTCCTCCTCGGCGTCCGACCCCGAGAGTGCTACAATTTCGAGCCCGCTGCTCCAACGCTGGGCCCAAGCACTCGCTTACGCCGCCTGAAAAGGCCAAAGTCGAGCTCAGGAAGTCACCGCTTCTTTGTGAGTTTCAGGGTTTGGCAACACCCTCTGAGGGAGGCACCCCGCGGTGCTCTCCTCAGTAACGTGGTGCCGACCGAAGAATCTTCACGCTGGGAGGCAGGATCTTTCCGTCACGCGGGGTTCCCGGGCTATGCCCGGGAGAGGACTCCGCGCGAGGGGAGAAAGATTCTTCGGTCGCGCCAACGGGCTCCGCGGCGTTCCCGAGCGCCCGGGGTGGGCGCTCCCTCAGAATGACAGGTGCTCTTCCGGATCTGGTAAAAAGCCGCGCCCGGAAGGGATGCCTAGACGTCCACTTCCATGCGGTCGGCGAAGCACCAGGACCAGTCTTCGCCGGGCTCGGCGCTGGTGATGATGGGGTGCTGCGTCTCGTGGAAGTGTTTGGTCGCGTGGCGGTTGGGCGACTGGTCGCAGCACCCCACGTGTCCGCAGGTGCGGCACAGGCGCAGGTGCACCCATCCCGATCCCGACTGCAGGCACTCCTCGCATCCCCCCGGCGTCCGCGGCTCCACGTCCTGCACCGCGCCCACGTGCATGCACTGCTGCGCCATCTGCATCTCCCTCTGCTGGATCCCGTGGTTGCTGTCCCCTGTCCCCTGTCCCGCTATTCCCTATTCCCTGTTCCCTATTCCCTATTCCCTGTTCCCTATTCCCTGCCCCTCCCCTACACCGCCCCCCCGATGTGCGCATGCACGAAGCTCACCGACATCGATCCCTCGCCCACGGCGCTGGCCACGCGCTTCACCGAGCCGGAGCGCACGTCGCCCGCGGCGAACACGCCGGGCAGGCTGGTCTCCAGGAAGAACGGGGTGCGGCCCGCGCCCGTCCACGTCTGGCTTCCGCGCGTTTCGGGCGGCAGCGTCTCGCCGGTGAGCACGAAGCCCCGGCGGTCCAGCTGCACGCACCCGCTCAGCCAGTCCGTGCGCGGCCGCGCGCCGATGAACAGGAAGAGCGCGCGGGTGGGGATGGTGACCTCGTCCCCCTTCTGCAGGCAGCGCAGGCACACCTCGCGCAGCGTGCCCTCGCCGTTCACCGACGAGACGACGTGGCCCGTGTGCACCTGGACGTTGGCCGCCTTTTCGATGCGGTCCACCAGGTAGCGCGACATCCCCTTGCCCAGGTCGTCGCCGCGGATGCAGACGTGCACCTTTTTGGCGAAGCGCGACAGGTACATGGCCGCCTGCCCGGCGCTGTTGCCGCCGCCCACGATGACCGCCTCCTCGCCCGCGCACAGGCGGCCCTCCATCTCCGTGGCCGCGTAGTACACGCCGGCGCCCTCCAGCTCGCGCAGGCCGGGAATCTCGAGCGTGCGGTACTCCGCGCCACTGGCCACCAGCACGCAGCGCGCCGTGATGCGCGACCCGTCCTCCATCTTCACCACCCGCAGGCCGCCCTCCAGCGCCAGCCCCACCGCGCGCTGCGGGACGGAGATGCGCGCGCCGAACTTCTGCGCCTGCAGCTCGGCCTTGCGGGCCAGGTCGGCGCCCGAGATGCCGGTGGGAAAGCCCAGGTAGTTCTCGATGCGCGAGCTGGTGCCCGCCTGCCCGCCCACGCCCGTGCCTTCGATGGTGAGCACCTGCAGCCCTTCGCTGCTGGCGTACACGGCCGCGGCCAGCCCCGCCGGCCCGGCGCCGACGACCACCAGGTCGAACACCTCGCCGTCGGCCACCTGCACGTCCAGCCCCATGTAGTGCGCCAGGTCGGCCACGCTGGGGTTGCTGACCCACTTGCCGCCCCGGCCGATGACGATGGGCGTCTCCTCGGGCCCCACGCCGAACTGGCAGAGCAATTCTTCGGCGTGGGGGTCCTGCTCCACGTCGATCCAGGTGTAGGGGATGTTGTTGCGGCTGCAGAACTCGCGCAGGTGGTGCGCCTCGGGGCTGAAGCGCGAGCCGATGATCTGGATTCCCCGGAACCCCGCGCCCAGCAGCAGCTGCCGCCGCATCAGGAACGCGCGCAGCAGCGGCTCGCTGATCTCGGGGAGCTCGCCGATTACCCGGCGCAGCGCGGGCACGTCCAGCTCCAGCACCTGGCCGTCGGTGAGCATGCGGGCGGTGATCAGGGCCACGCGGCCGGTGAGCATGTCCACGTCGCCGGTAAACTGGCCGGGCTGGTGCACCACCACCTGGCGCGGCGCGTCGCCGGTGGGGTCGATGATCTCCATCTCTCCCGCCAGCACCACGTAGAAGCTGAAGCCGCGGTCGCCCTCGTTCCACAGCACCTCGCCGGCCGACACGCGCCGCACCGTGCCGCGCGGCATCAGCGCCTGGAGCTGCGCCTCGTCCAGCGTGGGAAAGGCGATGTCCTGGTCCGTGCTCATCGATTCGATTCTCTGGATGCGGAGGGTGCGCGAGCGCGGCGGACGGGGATCTGCATCCGCACGCGCCGAGCAACATACGACCTTCGTCAAGCGGCGGGGTGGGTCACATGACCCATTGCGCTCCGAAGCACTTCCGGTTCGGAAGAATTCGGAAAAATTCTTTCGATGCGCAGAAGTGGAAGTATGAAAACAAGTTGCGAATTTCCGACAGGACTCGGCTCTCGATCCGCCGCAATCTCCCTGAAACCCGGCCCTGGATGCCCCCGTACACCTCCCCCGAAGCGAAGCGTCACCCGGTGATAAAAACGATGATTTCGCGGGTTGTCAGAAACCGGCACTCACGAACATTTCAAGCCTGGGGATGACGCACTTCGGGCGGCGGGTCGCACCGCCGCCCACCCCGGGGAACGATCGCCCGACGCGATCCTCCCCGCCCCGCCGGAGCACCGGGCTCGCGGCGGCTAACCAGAAGCCCGGCGCCGCGGAACACCGCGGTCGGCGCCGGGGCGGTCCAGGCAAAACCGCGGTTTACACATACATGGTGCCCTCATGCGTAAGAGCTTCGCCCGCATCGTCCCGATGATCGCCCTGTCCGCGGTGGCCGTGGCGTGCACGGACCCGATCACGCAGCCCGTCGAGACGGGCCGCATGGCCCCGATCGACACGTTCGCCTCGGCCCGGGCGTCCATCGACACCTTCTACCTGGGCCAGCGCGCGCCCATCGACACCTTCTACGTCGCCGCCCAGCGCACACCGATCGACACGTTCTACGTGGCCAGCGCGCCGATCGACACGATCTACTGATCGCCGGCCCTGGAAAAGATTGGCCTCACACAGAGTCAGCAGAGTCAACAGAGTGCAAGCTCCTCTGTTGACTCTGCTGACTCTGTGTGAGTTCCCCACCTGCTGCGCAGACCCTTGCCCAGAGGGTGTTGCCACCCCCCGGCGTGATCGACTTCCTGAGGGAGAGGCGCCGCCTCGTAACTCGCTTGTACACTGCACCTTGGCGCCGACCGAAGGACCTCGCCAGCAGAATGACGGGGCTGGTTCCAGGCCCTGATCTGGCCCCTGCGCCACCGAGACGAGGTCCTTCGGTCGCGCGCAATCTGTAGTGTGACTTCTGGTTGGACGTGGTGCGCTCCCTCAGGAAGTCACCGCTTCGTTATGGATTTGAGGTTTAGCAACACCCTCTCCGGGAACCCGGGCCAGCAGCAGCGGCATCCGGCCCGCCGTTGCCGGCTATTCCCTGTCCCCTGTCCCCTGTACCCTATTCCCTATTCCCTATTCCCTATTCCCTATTCCCTGTCAGGCCGGATCAGTTTTCAGGCGTCCGGAGCGGGGCCGAACTCGGCGAGCCACCCTTCCTTGGTGACCGCGCGGATGTCGGCGTAGTAGGCTTCGCGGCTGACGGGAATGCCGGTGGAATGCGCCTGGAAGACGTGCTTGTCGAGCACGGCACCCACGGCGTGGATGGCGTCGTGGCGGCTCATCCCCTCCCCCATCAGCCGGTCCACGGCCTCGCCCACGGGCGTCTGCGCGCCGAGCGCCACCTGGTTCTCGACCATCACGTGCAGCGCCGCGTGAATTCGCTCGTCGGGCAGCCGGATGCCCGCGCGGCGGTGGTACCGCTGCACGATGTCCATCAGGTCCATCTCGTTCTGCGCGCGCCAGCGCTGCGGGTCCGGCGCGCGGTCGGGATCGTACTTCGTCAGCAACCGCTCCCTCCGCTTCCATCGGGTGCGTTCCGGGGACGCCCGCGTTGGCCGTATCGACGCGGCGGACAGGCCCGTGGCTGAACGCCGGCCCTGATCCACCGCTCCCCGCCGGACCCGAATATCCCACGCGTCCGCCACGGAATCAATGCCGGATGGATGCGCCGCGGCTGGCGCCCGGCGGCCGCACGTCCAATCCGTCCGTGTCCCCAGGTACTCGCGGGTGACGGCAAACGGACGTGGGTGCTTGTGATGAAGCGCGCACCTCCCTACTCTTTCGCCGACGATCTCCGAGATGCGCGGCATCTCCTTCTACGGTCCACGGCCAGCGATACCGGCGACATGGCAGATCCCATCCAGAAGATTCAGCGCAACGGCCGCGAGCTCGTGCTGCTGGACCTGACCAACGTCCGCGATCCCGAAGACGGGGTGCAGCGGATCGCCGCGGCCAAGGCGTGGTTCGCCCGGCAGACGCCCGACGGCAGCCTGCGCGTGTGCACCGACGCCACGGGCAGCCGCTACGACGCCCGGATCCTGGACGGCCTCAAGGACCTGGCCGCGCACAACGTGCCGTACGTGGGGGTGGCGGCGGTGGTGGTGCCCACCGCCGTGCACCGCGTGGCGCTGAACGTCGCCAGCCTGTTCAGCAAGCGGCGCTTCACCGCCTTCTCCACCCGCGAGCCCGCGCTGGCCTGGCTTTCGGAGCAGTAGCCTTTCCCACGTTCCTCGCGCCTACCCACGCCATTGGGGAGAACCCGGGGGCCGAACCAGGAATTCCCCGGCACCGGCTGTAACACGCCCGGCGTTCAGCGCCCCCTTGTAACAATCAGGGGAGCCATTTCCGGACAGGCGGCACGCCGACAAACGCTTGTTTACCGGACGCTCGCAACGCCGCCCGGACTGAAGGCCTCGCCCCTGCAACGGCCCCGGGCGGGCAGCCCGGGTGGCGCCGCCGGGCATTTCCCTCACCCGGTGGTCCGTGGCCCCGCGGTTCTGGCGAGGGCGTCGCGGAACTTCGCCATTCCTCCCGTGATGCAATACTTTCGTTTTATGACACCCGCACAGAAAATCAGGCGCGAACAGCGCGGCAAACGATTGTATTGACACAATTCGGCTTCGTAACAATCATACAACAGCACCGCCCTCTCCGCACCCGCCTTACCCCCCTCTCGCCAGCGTTCGTGCACCCGGTACGGCGCCGGCATCCGATGGATTCACATGACAGCTTCAACCCTCATTTCCCGACAGCCACCCGCGCCCCCTGCGCATCGCCCCGGGGCGTCCGCGTCCTCCCCCCCTCCGCGGCCGGGCGCCCCCCCGTGGGACACCCCCCCGCACCCCGCCGCGCTCCCCGCCCGCAGGTCGCGCGCAATGGAAATCGCGGCGCAGGTCGCCTTCCTGGTGGCCGTCACCGGGGTGAGCTACGCCGCCGGCAGCCGGCTGGACCTGTTCGAGCGCTTCCTGGCGTGGTCCCGCGTGCACGAACGCCTGCAGGCGGACGAGACCGTGGTCGCCATGGCGGGCGCGTGCATGGGCATGCTCGTCCTCATGCTGCGCCGGTGGACCGGGTCGGTGCGGCAGGCGCGCGACCTGGAGCACACCTCGTCCATGCTGGCGCGGGCGCGCGACGGGCTGCACCACGTCATCGCCGCCAGCCCCGTGGTCATCTTCATGCTGCGGGGCAGGGACACCCACGTCGGGCCCGTGTGGTTCAGTGACAACCTGTACACCATGTTCGGCTACCGGCCGGAGGAGGTGGTGTCGCGCGACTGGTGGCTGCAGCGCGTGCACCCCGACGACCGCGCGCTGGCGCTGTCGGCCAGCCACCGGGCCGGCCGGGGCGTAAGCACGCGCTACGAGTTCCGCTTTGCCGGGGCGTCGGGCGAGTACCGGTGGGTGCAGGGCGAGCTGCGCTCGGCCATCGGCAGTGACGGCGTGGCCGAGGTGGTGGGCTCGTGGACCGACATCACGGCGCGCAAGAGTGTCGAAGAGGCCCTGCGCCGCTCGCAGCAGGACTACCAGGGCCTCTTCATGCACGCCAGCGACGCCATCCTGCTGCTGGACCCCGCCGACGAGACGGTGGTGGCCGCCAACCCCCGCGCGGCGGCGCTGTACGGCATTCCGCTGGACCGCCTGGTGGGCACCTCGCTGCGCACGCTCTCGACCGACCTGCAGGCGGGGAACGACCGCCTGCGGCGCACCCTGGGCGGCGAGCAGCCGTACCAGTTCGAAACCGTGCAGACGCGGGCGGACGGGTCGCAGGTGTTCCTGGAGGTGACGGCCGCCGTCACGGAGTACGGCGGCCGGCCGGTGGTGCTCAGCATCAACCGCGACGTCACCGAGCGCAAGCGGGCCGAGCAGGCGCGCGCCGAGATCGAGGACCGCTACCGCATGCTGGCCGACGGCACCCACGACGTGGTGAGCCTGCACGACCGGGCGGGCCGCTTTCTGTACGTGAGCCCCTCCATGTCCAGGGCCACGGGGTTCGACCCCGAGGCCCTGGTGGGCCGCTCCGCGATGACGGTGGTGCATCCCGAAGACCGGGAGGCGATCCTGCACGCCGGCCGGCGGGCGGCCGCCGAGGGAAGCGCGCAGGTGGAGTGGCGGCTGGCCGGCCCCGAGGGCGCACCCGCCCGGTGGTTCTCCAGCCAGGTTTCGATGGTGCCGGGCCCCGGCGGGCGGGTGCACCGCATCGTCTGCTCGTCGCGCGACGTCAGCGAGCGCCGGAAGGCCGAGATGGCGATCCGCTTTCAGGCCGGGCTGCTGGAGGTGGTGGGGCAGGCGGTGATCGCCACCGACGCCCGGGGGTCGGTGCTGTTCTGGAACCGCTTCGCCGAGCAGCTGTACGGCTGGAAGGCGGAGGAGGCGCTGGGCCGCAGCCCCTGGTCGCTGGCCCCCTCCACCGCCAGCAAGTCGGGAAACGTGCACAGCTGGGCGGTGGTGATGGAAGGCGGCAGCTGGGCGGGCGAGATGGAGATTCGCCGGCGCGACGGCTCCGTCTTTCCCGCCATGGTCACCCTGACCCCCCTGCGCGACCCGTCCGGGGCGGTGATGGGGGCCGTGAGCGTGTCGTCGGACCTGTCGCCGCAAAAGCGGATGGAGCAGCAGCTGCGGCAGGCGCAGAAGATGGAGGCGGTGGGGCGGCTGGCGGGCGGGGTGGCGCACGACTTCAACAACATGCTCACGGCCATCCGCGGCAACGCGCAGCTGATGATGGGGGACCTGCCGCGCGGCAGCGCCCTGCTCGCCGACCTGGAAGAGATCGACCGGGCGGCCGGCCGCGCGGCCGACCTCACGCGGCAGCTGCTGGCCTTCAGCCGCAACCAGGTGCTGCAGCCGCGGCGGCTGGACCTGAACGCGTCGGTGCGGGGGGTGGCGCCCATGCTGCGCCGCATCATCGGCGAGGACGTGGTGTTCACCACCGTCCTGGACCCCGCGCTGGAAACGGTGATGGCCGACCCGGCGCAGGTGGAGCAGATCATCCTGAACCTGGCCGTGAACGCCCGCGACGCCATGCCCGACGGCGGCGAGATGCGCATCGAGACGCGCAACCTGCTGCCGGGCGCGGCGCCCCCGCCGGGCCAGGTGCCCGGCAACGCGACGGTGATGCTGGTGGTGAGCGACACGGGGTGCGGCATGGACGCCGACACCATGGAGCGGATCTTCGAGCCGTTCTTCACCACCAAGGCGGCGGGAATCGGCACGGGGCTGGGGCTGTCGACGGTGTACGGCATCGTCACCCAGAGCGGCGGGCACGTCAGCGTCGACAGCACTCCGGGCCGGGGCACCACCTTCACCATCTACCTGCCGCGGGTGGAGGGCGAGGCCGAGCCCTGGCTGGACGCCGAGGCCGAGGCCGCGCCGGGGGGCTCGGAAACGGTGCTGGTGGTGGAGGACGAGGAGACGGTGGGGGCGGTGGTGTGCAAGGTGCTCACGCGCAGCGGCTACCGGGTGCTGCACGCCCAGCGGCCGTCGCAGGCGCTGGAGCTGTTCGCCACGCTGGCGGAGCCCGTCCACCTGGTGATCACGGACGTGGTGATGCCCGAGATGAGCGGTCCGGAGCTGGCGGAGCGCCTGCGGGCCATCCGGCCGGAGATGCCGGTGCTGTTCACCTCCGGGTACACCGAGTTCGCCGGCGCGTCGGCCGAGGTGTTCAGCTCCGGGCTGGACTTTCTCCCCAAGCCGTTCGCCCCCGAGACGCTGATGCGCCGGGTGCGGCAGGTGCTGGACGGGGAGACGGGTCCGGCGGCCCAAGCGGCCTGATCTCCCCGGCAAGACTCGTCTCATCACGCAGGGGAAGCGGAGGATCCACTCCGCTTCCCCTGTTTTCGTGTGCGCTACCCAATCCGGAAAAACAACGGCATTGGGGTACAGAGGAACAGAGTCAGACAGAGAAAGCGAGTGAAAGCATGATCTCGTTTCTCTGTCTGACTCTGTTCCTCTGTACGATCATTCTTTTTCAGGAATCGGAGGAAGGCAGAAAAGCAGCGGGGAGGGCTACGGTTGCACGCGGGCGGACTCGGGGTCGGCGTCGCGCCAGAGGGCGGCGAAGCGGGCGAGGTGCGCGGCGGCCTCGCGGCGGCGGCCCAGGCGCTCCAGCGCGCGGCCCTGCTCCAGCTCCGCCGCGACGGGGAACATGATGCCGCGGCTGATGTCCTCGGCCAGGCTGCCGAACCACGCCAGCGCCTCGCGGTCGCGCCCCGCGCGCGCCAGCAGCTGCGCGCGAAAGTAGCGCTCGGCCACGGTGCTGTACGAATCGTCCTTCACGAACAGTTCCGGCACCGGCCGCGGCCACCCGCCCTCCACCAGCCGCAGCGCGCCGGCCGCGTCCCCCGCCGCCCAGCGCATCCGCGCCTGCAGCTGGTGCCGCAGGTGCACGGCAAAACGCCCCGCGGCGGCGGTATCCTCCAGCGCCGCCAGCCCCGCCACCCGCCGCCGCGCCTCCGCCGTGTCTCCCAGCCGCACGGCGAGCGCGCCCAGCAGGTACTGGTGGCGCGCGGCGGGAAAGCGGCCGCGCTCCTCGTCCACCGGGCCGCCGGTGCCCAGCCCGCGGGGGAGCGCGGTGCCGGCCAGCCAGCGGTACGCGCGCAGGGTCTCGGCGCGCGGCATCTCCCTCGGAAAGAAGGCGGCCAGGAACGCCCAGGTGCGCGCCGCGTACGCCGCGTCGAGGGTCGCGGCGGAGTCGGCCTGCGCGCGGGCGTCGCGCCAGCGGCCGCGCGCCATGGCCATGTGCGCGCGGGCGGTGTGGCCCACCAGACGGCTCTGCTCGCCGCGCCCCGGCTCCACCATCACTGCCGCGATGCGGAAGCCGGCCTGGGGATCGTTCAGAAAGTCAGCCGTGCGCCACGCGGCGCCCCACGCGGGGAGGTCGTTGGCGTCGCGCGGCACCTGCGCGCGCAGCGTGTCGATCGCGGCCGCCTGCGCCCGCGCGTCGCCCGTGGCGAACGCGCGCAGCGTGCGCAGGCGGCGCAGCGACTCGTGCGCGGGGCTCAGCCGCTCGATGGCGCGCACGTGCGCGTCCACCTCGCCCGGGCGCCCCTGCAGCGCGGCCACGTGGGCCAGGTGCACGCGGGCGTTCAGATTGGCGGGGTCCAGCGCCGCCACCTGCTCCCACGCGCCGCGGGCGCCCGGCAGCGGGCGGCCCTGCCACATGGCGCGGTGGTGCAGCACCTCGCCCAGGTCGTTCCACGCCTCCACGTTGTCGGGGCGCGTGGCCACCAGCTCCCGCAGCAGCCCCTCGGCCACGGACGCGTCACCGGTGCGAAACGCCACCCGCGCCCGCAGCAGCCGCTGCTCCGCCCCGGACAGCCGGTGGCTCTGCCGCAGCGCGCGCGCCGCCGCGGCGGAGCCGTCTTCCGCCGCCCAGTCCTGCGCCACGCTCATGCGGTACGACGCCAGCGCAAAGGCGGTGTCGCCCTCCACCGCGCGCTCGAACTGCTCCGCCGCACGCCTGAAGTCGCCCGTCCGGAAGGCGCGCTCCCCCGCCAGGTACGCCTTGAGCGCGGGAAGCGAGCCGGTGGTGAGCGCGGCGGTGCGGTCCAGCTGCTCGGGCGGCGTGTCCATTCCCTGCGCCACCAGCGTGCGCACCAGCGCGTCCACGGCGCCAAAGAGGCTTTCCTCGCGCACGTCGGCCACCTCGGCGCGGGCGTGGCGGCGGCCGTCGGGGCCGTAGACGGCGGCGTTCAGGTGCAGCCGCCCGCCCGCCTCGACCACCGTGCCCAGGATGAACCGCCCCGCGCCGAACCGCGCGGCGGCGGCGCGCCCCGCATCCAGCCCCGTCTCGCCCTCACCCGAAGCGCGCAGAAAGGAGAGCAGGGCGAACGGGTCCACCGTGGTCAGCTCGCCCGTGCCGTCCAGGCGCACGGAAAGCAGGTCCGCCATCCCCTCGCCCAGGTAGGCGTGCGCCGGCCCCGTGCGGACGGTGAAGGGGAGCACGGCGATGCGCGTGGCCACCGGCTGCGGCCTCCCCCGATCTTCCCGGATCACGGGCGTGGCGATGGACGCCAGCACGAGGAGGCAGAGGGCGGCAGCCATGCCGCCGATCCACCCCCACCGGCGCCCCCTGAGAGGCAGGGGCGGAGGTGAGGGGGTGAACGGGTGAGCGGGTGAAGGGGTGAGCGGGTGAACGGGTGAAGGGGTGAGCGGGCGTGCGTCGTCCGGTGCGATGGATACGGCGGTGGAGGACGCGGGGTGGAGGCCGGCGGCGGCGGGGCGATCCGCATCGGTCGGGACCGCCGCATCGCTGGATTCGGGGCGAGACGGAGGCGGAGGGGCGGGCGGAGCGGCGGGGGGCTCGGCGCGGACGCGGAGGGAACGGCGCAGGGCCTCGGTCTCGGGCGCGGGCTCCATCTCCAGCTCGCGCATCAGCCGGGCGGCAAAGCGCTCGTACTCGCGCAGGGCGCCGGCGGGGTCGCCGCGCTCGGCCAGCATCTGCATCAGCCGGCGGACGCTGGGCTCGTCGTCGGGATCGATCTCGCAGGCGCGGCGGGAAAGCGCCACCGCGCCGTCCAGGTCGCCGCGGCCCCGCGCCGCCTCGGCCGCGCCGCGGGCGGCGGCCAGCGCCACGTGGCCCAGCCGCAGCCGCTCGGCGTCGCGCCACTGCTCCCAGGCCGGCGCATCGTCCACGTGCAGCCCCGCCAGCAGGTCGCCCCCGTAGTGCCGCAGCGCGCCCGCCACGTCCCCCGCCGCCAGCGCCGCCTCCATCCGCCGCACGTCGCACCCCAGCACGTCGTCCGCCACCTGCACCGCGTCGTCCGTGCGCGCGGCCAGGATCCCCGGCGCCGTCTTGCGGACGAAGCTGAGCGCGTTGCGCAGGGCGGCGCGCGCGCGGTCGTCCGGCATCTCGGGCCAGAAGGTGGCCAGCAGGATGTCGCGGCGCACCGGGCCGTACGGACGGGCCAGCGCCAGGTACGCCAGCAGCGCCGCGCGCTTGGGCTGCGCCAGCAGCGGAGCCAGGCTGGTGCCGTCCGGACCGCGCAGGTCCAGCGTGCCCAGAGTGCGGAGCTCGTACAAGAAAAGGGGGATTTGCGGAGGGAAAAATCGAAGGCCTGTCCAAGGTATCCGGCCGCGGGGCACTCCCGCAACGGCCGGGCGACGCGGGGGATACGGCTGGGATACGCCCGGCCGCCATCGTTGGTACGCGGGTACGGGGCGCGGAGGTCCACGCCCCCCGCCCGCCGGGCCGGGCCGGCCCGCGAATCCCCCATCCGGAGCCATCATCGAATGTACGTCCTCTGCAACCACACCGTGCGCAACCCGCGCGAGTTCTGGGAGCGCGCGGCGCAGGCGCTGCCCAACCTCCCCGACGGCATCCGCATCCACAACGTGTTCCCCAACGCCGACGGCACGCGCGGCGTGTGCCTGTGGGAGGGCGACAGCCTGGAGCACGTGCGCGCCTTCGTGGACGGCGCCACCCGCGACGTGAGCGACAACGACTTCTTCGCCGTGCAGGCCGACAACGCGCGGGGGCTGCCCCAGTGAGCGCCCGGTGGATGACGGCCGCCCTGCTGGCCCTGGCCGCGGCGGCACCGGCGCATGCGCAGCAGTGCGGCACCAAGACCGGCGGCGCGGTCACGCTCACGGCCGGGCAGACGGTGCGCGGGGCGCTGGCCCGCGAGGACTTTACGCTGCCGGGCGACCGCTACGACGGCACGGACGCCTGCACCGGGCGGCCGTTCGACGGCTTCTTCTACGAGGCGCAGGCGGGCGAGCGGCTTACCTTCGTGCTGGAGTCGCGGACCCTCGACCCGTCCATCACCGCCACCACGCACTGGCGCGGCGGCGGCACCAAGGACGTGGTGCAGCAGCGCGGCCGCCGCGGGCGGACGCTTACCGCCACGGGGACGGTGCCGGCGGCGGGACGCATCCTCATCCAGGTGGAGAGCAACGTCTCGCTGGGCCGCCGCGGCTCCACCGGCGACTACACCTTTACCCTGCGCTCCGACCGTCCCGCGCGCCCGGCGCAGCCCGAAGCGGACGCGGCCGGCGGATCGGCGCTGCGGGCGGGACGGCCGGTGCGGGGCGAGCTGACCACCGCCAGCGAGACGATGGCGGACGACTCGTACTACCAGGACTACACCTACGTCGCCCGGCGCGGCGAGCGGCTGGTGGTGGCGCTCTCGTCCGGGGACTTCGACGCGTTTCTGCACGTGGGCCGGCGCAACGCCGAGGGGTCGCTGGAGAACTATGTGTTCGATGACGACGCCGGCGGCGGCACCGACGCGCGCCTGGAGTACGAGGCGGACCAGGACGGCCCCGTCACCATTCGCGTGAACACCGTGTCCGCGGGCGAAACCGGCGCCTACACCGTGGTGCTGGAGTCCGCCAGCGGCGGCGGCTCGCCCTCCGACGACGGAGCGCAGGGCGGACCGTCCGGCAGCATGCCCGTGCTGCGCGTGGGGCGGCCGGTGCAGGGCGAGCTCGCGGAGGGCGATTCGCGGCTGGACGACGGCTCGTTCCACGACGACTACACCTACACCGCGCGCGCCGGGGAGCGGCTGGTGGTGCGGCTGGAGTCCGACGACTTCGACGCGATTGCGGCGGTCACGGGGATCGGGGCGGACGGGGAGCCCGAGAACCCGGTGGTGGACGACGACGGCGGCGGCGGGACCAACGCCCGCGTGGAGTACACCGCCTCCCGCGCCGGACCGCTGCTCATCCGCGCCAACTCGCTGAACGCGGGCGAGACCGGCCGCTACACCATCGTGCTCGAGTCGTCGCGCACCTCCGCCCTGCCGGTCTCGGAAGACGCGGGACGCGCGGCCGCCGCCCCGGCGCCGCCCTCGTTCGCGGCATCGTCCGCGGGATTCTCCGCGCTCCCCACTGCGTTCGCGGCGGATGCGCGGCTGCGGGCACCCGCCGCGCGCGCCTTCGATGCGCCCCGGCTGCCGCGCGCACGCCGCGCCGCCATCTCCAGCCGCGCCGGCGCCTGGCTGATGGCGGCGGCGGGGGTGGGGATGATCATCGGCGGGGCCAAGCTGGAGGACGGGCCCGCCGAGCCGCTGGGCGCCCTGATCCGCTACACCGGCTACGCCACCATCGTCTTTGCCCCGCTCGGCGGCAGCTGACGTCCTCCATCCATCCACGAGACCGAAGCGACATGATGCAGATCGTACGGATGGCCGCCGCGGCCGCCGTCCTGGTGCTGGCCCTTGCGGCGCCCGCCGCGGCGCAGCAGCCTTCCCCCGTCCTGGCGGCGCCCGCGTGGGACGCGCGCCTCACCCCGCCGGCCGCGGCGCCGGTGGAGCGCGCGCGGTACAGCGCGGCGGCCATCCCCCGCCCCGTGCGCGGCGTGGGCCTTATCCTGATGGGAAGCGGCCTGATGTACGTGACCAAGAAGATGGAAGGGGAGGACGGCGAGGACGGCGTGCCCTTCCTGCCCATCCTTTCCGGTACCATGGGCGCGCTGAGCTTCTGGTACGGCGTGTACGAGCTCGTCGACGGCAGCTGACGTGATGCGCGTGCCGGCCTTCGCCGTCCTGGTGCTCGCGGCGGCTCCGCTGCGGGCCCAGGCGGCGGATTCGGTCCCGGCGTGCGTCCCCGCGCCGGCGGACTCCGCCGGCGTGGTGCGCTGGGCATGCGCGGGTACGGGATACGACGCCGCGGTGCGGTTCTCCGTCTTCCTTCCCGCGGACTGGACCGTCACGGCGCCGGAGGATGCGGGGCTGGTGATCCGCGCCTCCCAGGGCGGCGTGCAGATCGCCGTGGCGGCGGAGGACCAGCTGCACGCGCCGCGAACCCGCGCCGACACCGCGGGCTTCTGGATGCGCGCCACCCGCCTGGTGCTGGCGCGCGATCCCACGCTGGAGGACCTGCAGGCCTTCCGCCGGCGCGCGGCGAATCCCGACAAGGCCCGCCGCGCCGTCACCGCCGCGCAGCTGCGCGACAGCGTGCTGCTGGCGATGGCGGGCGGCCTCTCCGCCGCGCACGAGGACCGCAAGGTGGTGGCCCGGGCCGCGGAGGTCCGCCGGCTGGCGGGCAGGCCCGCCGGCTACCTCGCCGAGACGTTCGAGGCGGACGGCATCCCACGGCGCGCCGAATCGTACGTGACCGTGCGCGACGCGGTGATGTTCATCGCCACCCTGGAGTGCCCCGATTCCGGCTGCGGCGACGCGCTCCCCGTGTGGGAGCGCGCCCTCGCCTCGCTGCGCACGTGGACCGAGCGATCCGCGGCCGGCCGCGAGCGGATGTCCAGCATCGATCCAGATCCGAATCTTTGACCCTCGCCAAAATCTGTCATTCCGAAGGAGGCGCCGCACGGACCCGTCCCGAACCGCATCCTTTGGCGCCGACTGAGGAATCTACTTTCGGAATGCTCGTAACTTGTCGGACAGCCCCAAACCGGCGGCTGCTTCAGAGGGTGTCCAAGCATGCACCCGGAGCTTTGTCTTCCTGAAAGGGTGTTGCCAAACCCCCAAACTCACAAAGAAGCGGTGACTTCCTGAGGGAGCGCATCACGTGTAACCAGAAGTCACACTACAGATAGCGCGCGACCGAAGGACCTCGTCCCGGTGGCGCAGGGGCCAGATCAGGGCACGGGACCGGCCCCCCCGTTCTGCTGGCGAGGTCCTTCGGTCGGCGCCAGGGTGCAGTGTACAAGGGAGTTGCGGGGCGGCGCCTCCCTCAGGAAGTCAAATCGCAGGGCGAGGATTAGCAACACCCTCTCAGTCGCGCCAGAATACCGGGTAGAAGACGGGGCCGCGCGGCGCCTCCTTCGGAATGACGGATCGCGGGGTGGATCAGGTGTCACCACAGCCCGCGTCTCTATCCCTTACAGATGATGCACACGATGCTTCGTATCTCCCGGCGTGCCCTGTCCGCCGTTCTTCTTTCGATGGCGGGCGGGTGCACGCAGACGCCCGCGCCTGCGCCTGCCCCCGCACCGTCCGCCACCGCCGCGATGGACCTGGAGCCGCGCTGCGTGGCCGCGCCGCGCCCCGAGGGCTCGGTGGTGGTGCGGCACGACTGCGCGGGGCGCGGCGAGCTGTCGCGGGCGGTGCGGTTTTCGGTGGACCTGCCCGCGGGATGGGAGTTCAGCGAGCACATCCAGCGCGACGTGATCCTGATGGCCAGCCGCGGCACCGCCATCATCACCCTCCACGGCGGCGACCAGATCCCCGACCCGGTGACGGCGGCGGACTCGGCGGACTACTGGAGAATGGCGGCGGAGGTGCTGCTGGACCGCGCCCCCACCGCGGCGGAGGCGGACGCCTTTCGCCGCGAGGCGCGCGACGCGGGCGGCGCGCGGCGGCGGCTTACGCAGGCCCAGCTGGCGGACAGCGCACTGCTGCGCCTGGCTGGCCACCTGACCAGCCAGCGCGCCGGCACGGTGCTGCACCAGGAGCGGGAGCTGCGCACCTGGGCCGGCGGACCCGCGGGCTACCTGTACGAGGTCACGGACCGCGACGAGGGGCGGGTGAGCTCCGGCGGATACGTCACCGTGCGCGACGGCGTGTTCTACGGCATCACCTTCATGATCCGCGAGGCGGACTTCGAGACGCACCGGGCGCGGTGGGAGCGCACCGCGGCCTCCGTCGTCATCCATCCGCGCCAGCCATAGGACCGTCGACGGACGCGACGATCCACCTCCATTCATTCCCGGAACCGCCGACATGACCCGCATCCACCTGGCCTCCGCCCGCGCCGCCGTGCTGCCGGCCCTGTGCGGCGCCTCCCTCATGCCAGGTCCTGAAAACGAATGATCGTACAGAGGAACAGAGGCAGACAGAGAAAGCGAGCTGAGATGTCATCTTTGTTCCTCTGTCTGACTCTGTTCCTCTGTACCCCATAAAGGTGTTGTTTTCCCGGATTCGGTATCGTATCAGAGGGTGCTGGCAAACCCTCAAGCTCACAAAGAAGCGATGACTTCCTGAGGGAGCGCGCCACGTGTAACCCGATTCCACACAATCACCTGCGCGCGAACGAAGGACCTCGTCACGGTCGCGCAGGGGCCAGATCAGGGCACGGGACCAGCCGCGTCGTTCTGCTGGCGAGGTCCTTCGGTCGGCGCCAGGGTGCAGTGTACAAGCGAGTTGCGGGGCGGCGCCTCCCTCAGGAAGTCGATCACGGGCGTATGCGGAAGAACGGAGAGAGGACGTGGAAGCCATCTCCACGTCCTCTCTCCGCGTCAGTGCGCCTCTGCGTGAGGCCCGTCTTCCCGGCCGATCAGCGCGCGGTAGCGGCGCGGCTGGAGGGGTCCAGGATCTCGTCCACGCGCGCCACCACGTCGGCCCAGTGCGCGCGCTGCACGCCGGCGGGGGCCGCGGACGCGTTGCCCTGCGCCAGCGCGCGGATGGCCCGCAGCTCGCTGCGCGCCAGCGCCGGCAGGTCGCTGCGCGGCACGTTCAGCGGCGCCAGCAGCGGCGGCGGCGGGCCCTCGCCCTCACCGCCCTCCGCGGGGCGCGCGGCGGGCGGCGACACCAGCGCCGCCAGGCGGTCCAGGTACACGCGGTGCAGCCCGCGCTGGTTGGCGTCGGGCGCCGAGAGGCTCCACACCGCGCGGCGCAGGTCGCCCAGGTACTCCGCCTGCGAGTAGGCGACCGCCGGGTCCATCTCCTGCGCCATGGCCAGCCGGTCCAGCCGCCGCGCATCCAGCAGCGCCGTGACCACCGCCGCCTGCGCGTTGGCCAGCGGCGACCCGCCCACGCGCCGCGTGATCGCCGTGGGCGCCAGCCACGACGGCGTGCGGATGGCGTTCTGCGCCAGGAAGTCCAGCGCGCGCCGCTGCGCCGCCCGCGGCACCGGCGAGTACACCGCGCCCGGCTCGCCCGCCGTGCGCGGGTCCACCTGCACCCCGCCGATCACGCTGGCCACGTGGCGCATGTAGGTGCCCCACATTCCCACCGTCTCGCGGTACAGCTCCGTCAGGTCCTCGTCGTCCTCGCCCGGCTGCGCCGTCCAGGCGGGAAGGTTGGGCACCACGCGCTGCAGGTTGGCCAGCGCGTACCCCGTGGCCCGCACCGGGTCGTCGCCCAGGTCCTCCGTCTGCGACCGCGGGTCGATCCCCGACAGGTACTGCGGCAGGTAGCGGTACTTCATCGGGCCGGACGACGACGAGAGCATGCGGTCCAGGATCGGCCGCTCCGCCTCGGGGGTGGGCGCCTCGGGAAAGACGCGGTAGCCCCACTCGATGATGAACTCGTCGAAGGGCCCCAGCCGGCGGATGAAGTCGTTGGGCTGCAGCCCGTCGCCCGGCTGCGCCACGTAGTTCTGCCGCGCGTAGTCCATGATGGTGGCGCTTACCCCGTAGCGCCGCGTGAACGACGTGCTGCGCAGCGAATCCACGGGGAACGAGGCGCTGGCGATCATGTTGTGCGGCAGCCCCAGCGCGTGGCCGATCTCGTGGGTGATCACCTGGCGCATGGTCTCGCCCATCAGCGTCTCCGGGATCTCCAGCGAGCGCGCCGCGGGGTTGGCCGCGCCCGTCTCGATCATCAGCCGGTTGCGGTAGCTGCGCATGTGGTTGTGGTACCACACGATGTCGCTCTCGATGATCTCGCCCGAGCGGGGGTCCACCGTGCTGGGCCCCTGCGCGTTGCGCGTGGTGCTGGCCGCCCAGCGCACCACTGAGTAGCGGATGTCTTCCGGGTCCCACTCCGCGTCCTCCGACGCCGCCGGCGGGTCCATCACCCGCACCGCGTTGCGGAACCCCGCCTTTTCGAACACGCGGCCCCAGTCCTCAACCCCCTGCCGCACGTACGGGCGCCAGCGCGCGGGCGTGGCCGGGTCGATGTAGTACACGATGGGCTTCACCGGCTCGACCAGCTCGCCGCGCGCGTACGCCGCCGGGTCCGACGGCTCCAGCCGCCAGCGCGCGATGAAGCTTTCCGTCTCGGCCGCCTGCTCTTCCAGCCCGTAGTTGATGCGGTCCACCGTAAAGAAGCCGGCGCGCGGGTCGGCGTAGCGCGGGCGCATGGGCACGCGCGGCAGCAGCACCAGCGACTGCCGCATTTCGAGCGTGATGGTGCCGCCGGCGCGGTCGCTGGGGGGCGCCGTGGCCTCGAAGGTCTGCGTGTGGCGCACCTCCACGTTCAGCGGATAGCTGCGCGCCGCGTTCACGAAGCTGCGCGCCGGGTCCAGCCGGCGCACCTTGAACTGCTCGCGCTGCTGCGTGGTCAGCCCGCTGAGCGCCGGCGTGTCGCCCCCGAAGAAGTCGGTGACGTCGATCACCGCGGCGCTGTCCTGCGAATACGCCTGCACGGGAAAGGCGGCCAGGATGGCGCCCAGGTAGTTGCTGGCCACCGAGCGGGCGATCGGCAGGCTGTCCGCCGCCACCGCGCCGGTTTCCACGCCGCGCAGGATCACGCGGTCGCCCTGCCGCTCCCACCGCACCAGCCGCTCGTGCACGCTGGCGCCGGCGGGGATGTACGCGCCGAAGTTGGCCGGCGTGGCGGCCACGCGCCCCACCATCAGGAAGTCGCGCCCGACGAGGGAGTCCGGCACCTCCAGGAACCAGCGCTCGTCCACGCGGTGCACCGTAATGCCGCCCGAGTCGGTGACCGCGCGCGCAGGGATGACCTGCGCGTACGGCCTGGGGGCCGACACCCGCGATCCGCCGCCACCCCCGCCGCTCGCCGCGCCGCCGCCGGAGGGTGCCGCCGCGGCCGGCGCGTCGGAGCGCGGCGCGGGCGCGGAGGACGGGCGCGCGCCGGCGGGCGCGCACGAGCTCACGGCCACCGCCGCGGCCGCCAGGGAGCCGAACCAGAGTATGCTTCGCACGATGCCGATGACGTGTAGGGGAGGGCCTGCCGGATGGGGATGCCGGTCCCACGCGGGATGCTGAAAAATTAGCGACCCCGCCGGGGACGGCGCAACTCGCCGCGCATCAGACACCCGCCCCCGCCCGTCCGTTTGCGGCGCGGTTCTCGGACGCACGCTCAAGATGATCCCATCCGGATCACGGACCGGAGCGGCAATCGTGCAGCGCCCCGTCTGTTCGCGCTCCGTCGGGAATGTGGCAGGCGAGGACCGACGCAGCGTCTCATTTCTATCGCTCTTACAAGGACATTGCGAATCCGCCCTGGCGCATGTAGAGTGCGATGTCGTCCTCCCGCCTGCAAGCCGCAGCCAGATTCGGAATGAGCAGATCATTGGATTTGAGCGGCAGGCCGCCCGAACAACCCTGATCCACAGGAGATCCGCTCATGAAATCCCTGTCGGAAAAGTTGCTGGTGTTCTCGGTGCTCGCCTTCGGAGGTGTGGGGGTGCATGCGGCCAGTGGCGGGCGATTGCTCGCCCAGACCTCCGAATGCAACCAGGATGGCACTGGCGACCGGTGCGGTACCATCACGAGGTGCACCTCGTGGCGGCTGACCAGCGGTGAGATTTCTACGACCGGCGGTGGTGTGGGCGCATCCTGCGCCACGTCGGTGGAAACCTATCTCTTCAAGGCCGCCCTGTGCGTCCAGTGCCACTATCCGATTGGCGGCGGAGGTGGGGGTGGCGGCACTGGGAGCGGTGGCGGGACCGGAAGCGGGAGCACCACCAAGCCGTGTGGTGACCCGGACCTGTGGAGTGACGACGGCGAGGGCTGCGACCAGGGCTCGCAGTCGGAAACCTGAATGACGAACCAGCTTCTTTCCCTGCTCCGGCGTTACTGGGTGATCGCTGCGCCGCTGATCGTAATGCTCTGCACCGCGGGCATTGTCGTCACCCGCCCGAAGCCAAGAGCCCTGGGTGAGGTCCTGCCGGTGTCCGGGAGTTCGATGGCTCCGCTTCATGCATACGTGTTCTTTCAGCCGGCGGACTGTTCGGCGAACCTCGAGTTCCTGCGCGTGCTCGCGCGTCCGCGGTTTCGCTCTACCGTTGCCGTGACGGGGATGATCACCCGGAGCACCGGCGCTGGCGAGAAGGCGATTTCGGCGCGGAGGTTCCGTGACCTGACGGGCCGCGGCGTAGTTCGCTCGTTGTCCCGGGAGGTGGATGCCGCAATGGTGGCGCTCGGCTACCGCAAGACGCCCTTCATCGTGGTGCTCGATCCTCACGGGCAGGTCCGGTTCGCCGCAGAGGTTCCCACCTCGTACGAAGCGAGCCGTGGCTTTGAGCGGCAGCTGGCGGAACTGACCCGCGCACCCGCCGTTGGAACAGGCGAATCGTGAGAATCACCCGACGCTGCATGTTCGCCCTGGGGCTCTGCGCCGCGGCGGCGGCGTGTGATACCGGCGGGAATCCCGCGCCGCGGCGAGCCGAGCGGACGCTCACGCCGGCTCGCTGGAACCGCGTCTGGACGGCGGGGGGCACGGAGGCCGACACCACGCTGCTCCAGCCATGGCGCGTCGCCGTGGGGAACGGCCTGGTGTACGTGGCCGACAAGGGGGGCCTTCGGGTGGCGGCATTCCGCGTCGCGGACGGCAGCCTGGCCTGGATCCGCGGCGGGCGCGGGAGCGGCCCGGGAGAGTTCCAGCTTCCCACCGCGCTGGCGGTCGACAGGCGCGGGATCCTGTGGGTCGCGGACGCCAGGAACAGCAGAATGACTTTGTACCGGCCCGACGGCTCCCTTCACGCCTCCGTGCCGCTGCCGGACTTTCCCTACCCCGAGGCGATGTGCCCGCTCCCCGGTGGCGGCATGCTGGTCGCCACGTCGGCCGCCACCGAGCCGCTGTTCCGTCTCTCCGCGGACGGTGAGATCGCCGGGAGAATGGACCTTCCGTGGCGGGATCTTGCCGGAGCGGCGCCGCTGTCCGTACAGAAGCTGCTCGCGCCCACGCCCGAGGGATGCGTGCTGGCGCTGGCCCTGGGCCGTGGCTTCGCGACGCTGGCCGAGCGGGGGGCGCGCACGTTCTCGTACCTGGAGGATCTGCCGCTGCCACGCGTCGAGAAGACGGTGGACGACGGCGGCACCGTGTACGAACGCGTGGTCGGCATGCGGAGCGCGGCGACGTCCGTGACCGCCGAAGCGGGGGAAATCGCGATCTCGCCGGGTGGCGAAGGTGCGCTGGAGAACCGCCTGGTCGACTTCTACCGCCAGCGTGACGGAGCGTACCTGCGCAGCATCTCCACCCCGGTGCCGTTCCAGCGCATGGCGCGGGCGGGAGAACTGTTCTTCTTTCTTACGCACCGGGACGGATACCCCGCCCTCGTCGCCGTGCGTCCGGAAATCGGCACCGAGGCCGCACCGCCCCCATCACCGTAGGCGCGGCTCGCCATCATTCCATCAGTGAAAAGCGGGGGGTACAGAGGAGCAGAGAAAAGCCAGAGGAGCAGAGGAAACCGGTTGTCCTCTGCTCCTCTGGCTGTTCTCTGCCCCTCTGTACCCTTTGAGGTTGTTTTTTCCGGACCCGGCATCACGCAGAGAACGTCGCGGAAGCGGAATGAGTTCCTCTGAGGCCTCTGCGGCCTCTGGGTGAGACCCTTCTTTTCAGCCGGCGTACTGCTGAAAGAGCGACTTGTCGAGCGCCTTGGCGTAGGCCTCGGCTCCATCCACCTTCCCCGCCATCAGCAGCGCCAGGATCGACTGGTCCATCTGGATCATCCCATCGCGCTTGCCGGTCTGGATGATGGAGGGGATCTGGTACGTCTTGGCCTCGCGGATCAGGTTGGACACGGCGGCCGTGCCCACCATGATCTCGTGCGCCGCCACCCGCCCCTTGCCGCCCTTGGTGCGCAGCAGCTGCTGGGCGACCACGCCGCGCAGGCTTTCGGCCAGCATCGCCCGCACCTGCTGCTGCAGGTCGCCGGGAAAGGTGTCGATGATGCGGTCCACCGTCTTGTGCGCGCTGTTGGTGTGCAGCGTGCCGAACACCAGGTGCCCCGTCTCGGCCGCCGTCAGCGCCAGGGCAATGGTCTCGCGGTCGCGCATCTCGCCCACCAGGATCACGTCCGGGTCCTCGCGCAGCGCCGCCTTGAGCGCCGCGGCAAAGCTCTCGGTGTGCGGCCCCACCTCGCGCTGGTTCACCAGGGCCTTCTTGTTCTGGTGCACGAACTCGATGGGGTCCTCGATGGTCAGGATGTGCTCGGGCCGCGTGCCGTTGATCAGGTCCACCATCGCCGCCAGCGTGGTCGACTTTCCCGACCCCGTGGGGCCCGTGACCAGCACCAGCCCCTTGTTGAGGTCGGTAAAGCGGCGGATGGCGTCGGGGAGGCCGATCTCGTCCGCCGAGGGGATCCTGGACGGGATGATGCGGAACACCGCCCCGGGCCCGCGGTGCTGGCGAAAGAAGTTGCCGCGAAAGCGCGCCGTGCCCGGGATCTCGTAGGCAAAGTCCAGGTCGTGCGTGGCCTGGTAGCGCGCCAGCTGCGCCGGCGTGATGATCTCGCTGACCAGCGTGTTCAGGTCGGCTTCGGTAAGGTCGCGAAACTGCACCCGCTGCAGGTGCCCGTGCACCCGCAGCTGCGGCGGCCCGCCGCAGCTCAGGTGCAGGTCCGAGCCGCTGTGCTGGATCAGGAGGTTCAGGAACTGGTCGATCCTGGGCATCAGTCCGTACCGGCAAGCGTCCACGCCGGCCCGTCCGCACCCAGGCGGAGCCGCACCACGCAGTCGAAGTCAGGGGCCGGCCCCACGGCGGACCGGGCGAGCACGGCCACGAACGGGGCCAGGCGGCGCAGCGCGTCCAGGTCGCCCTCGCCCAGCGCGTCCACGCCCACCGTCACGCAGTCGGGGACGAACGGCTCCAGCCCGGCCGCCGTGGCGGCCAGCGGCTGCGCCAGGGACAGCGCCAGCGTCCCCGGCGGGGCCGCGCCGGGGCGGTCGGCCAGGTGAATGGCGCGCACCGCGTCCCCCAGCAGCCGCGCGGGAAGCAGGGTGAGCAGCGCCTCCGCCGCCCGCTCGTCGCCGGGGTCGCAGGCCACGCGCGCCGCCACACCGCCCGCGCGCCGCGCATCCCGCGCCCGCTGCACCAGCGCGGGATCGGCGTGCACGCGGGCGGGATCGGCCGTCAGGCGCGGGCCGGGGACGGCCGCCCACTCCATCGCCTCGCCGCTCCCCACCAGGTGGCACTCCAGCGGGCAGATCTCGCTCCCCACCCGTGCCGTGGCCGCCCATCGCCCCTCCGTGCCCGGCGCGGGGACCGGCGGCTGCACCAGGCGGCCCAGCTCGTCGCGCCAGTCCGGCGCCAGCGCCCGCGCGACGACGTCGCCCGCGCGGAACCACCCCACGGCGCGCCCCGGCCGCGCGGAGACGCCAAAGGCGGTGGCGCCGCGCTCCAGCGCCTCGGCCAGCAGCGCGGCCACGCCCACGCGCTCGGCGGGCCCGTGCACCGCCTCGATGAGATCCGCGATGGCCTCGGGCGAGGTGAGCGCCGGCACCACCTCGCGGGCGCCCGTCATCAGCCGCACCTCTTCCAGCCGCTCCAGCCCGCCCACCTCGGGCATCACCACGGTGACGCGCCCCTCGTCCCACAGCACGGGGAGCACCCGGTGCTCGGCCGCCCACGCCGCGGGGACCCGCGCGGCCAGCTCGTGGTCGATGTTCTCGGGCCGCAGGTGCACGAAGGGGATGTCGTGCTGGTTGGCGAGCCCCCACCACAGCTCGTCGCGGGTAAGGATGCCCAGCGCGACCAGCGCGTCGCCCATGTAGCCGCCGTGCGCGTGCTGGTGCGCCAGCGCGCGCTCCACCTCGTCGGCGGTCACGCGCCCCATCTGCACCAGCATCTCTCCCAGCCGGATCGGGCGCTTGCTCATGCGCGGGGGGTGGAACGGTGAAGCCCGGCCGGGCGCGAGGCTCCGGCGGGACGTCCGCATCCGCGTTCAGGCGCGGCGGACGCCGGGGGGCGCGTGTTTCGTGACGTGGCGGTGAAAGGTACGCAGACCAGCGCCGCTTCCGCCAGCGGTACGGACGCCGCGCGGCCCTCCATCGCCGCCCCGTGAACGGCCCGGCCCACCTCCGCCGCACGCGGCCGGACGTCCGTGGCCGTCCCACGGCTTCCCCCGCGCAGCCGCGACGGCTGGCCTCGGAAAACCCCGGTTCGGCGGGGTGGGCGCTTGCGCGGGACCTGAACCACCTATTGCCGCCAGAGCGCGCCGCAACGTAATGTGCTGCACTGTTCCACGCCCCCTGGGGTGCCCGCCCCGCCGCGAAGTCTTGCCGGATCCGCATCGGTCTTTGCTCTGACGCCCCCTGGAGGAGTGCCGTGGCAGAACGAACACCCCTGGAGCAGCTGGCCCGCGTCCTTGCCAAGAACTACTTCGACACCTCCCAGACCCTGTTCACCACCACCCCTGGCGGAGCGCTCGCCGACGAGGCCGCGAACACCCTGCGCGCGACGGGGCGCCAGGTGTTCACCGACGACGACGCGGAGGAGCTGGCCGTCAAGCGTCCCGAGCGCATCGTGCTGGTGGTGGGCGCCGGCGCCAGCTTTGGCGCGTTTGGCGACGCGTACCCCGGAACGGCGGCGGCCGTCCAGCGCATCTCGGGCGCGGTGGGGCTCGTTCCCCCCGCCGCCGCCGCGGAAGAGGAAGGTCCCGGCGATGCGGAGGGCGCGAGCCCGGCCGGCCAGTTCGAAACCGCGCTCGCCGCGCTGGTGGACGAGTTCGGGGACACGCGCATCCGGGCGGAGCTGGTCCGCATGTACGGCGAGCGGCACCACCCGCACCTGGGGTTCGAGATCATCGCCCACCTCTTCAAGCACCGCTTCATCGACGTCATCATCAACTTCAACTTCGACGAGCTGCTGGACGAAGCCATCGAGGGCGAGATGGGCACGGCCGAGTACCACCACGTGCTGTTCGAGGGGCAGTGCCAGGGGCTGGCGCCGCTGCTGGTGGACCGGCGGCTGAAGATTCCCCTGTACATCAAGCCCAACGGCACGGTGAGCCACCCCAGCAGCATGCGCTTTACCCGCGAGCCCCACGCGCAGCTGCCGGAGCCCATGCACAACCTGCTGGCCCAGATCATCGGCGGCCACTGGGAGAACGAGCCCCGGGCGCAGGCCCGTCCCAACTACCAGCCGTACGGGGTAAACCTGATCACCATCGGGTTCTCGATGGAAAGCGTGCCCCTGCTGAAGATCCTGCAGGAGGTGAGCAGGGAGCGGAAGCACAGCGGCATCACCCTGTTTCACCTGAACCAGGGCCGCGGGCTGGACGCGCTGCGGGCGGCGGCCGAGACGCGGGGGTGGAGCCGGGTCACCGAAGAGTTCATCGACGTGGACAGGCGAAGCGACGCCGACGAGGGCAAGGACGCGGAAAAGGAACGGGAGGCCGGCAAGGGAGGGCTCGCCGAAACCCTTCGCGCCCTGTGGAACGCGGTGGGCGGACGCTTTCACAAGCCGTTCCGGCCCCGCGGCATTGCCCGGCACGAGATCGTCCACAACCTGTTCTTTGCGGGCGGGCCCGACGGCACGGCGGGAACGCGGGTGCCCGGCGCCGGGCCGGACGGAAACCGCAACCTGTACTACTTCCAGGCGCGGCTGTACGCCGAGGTGGCCATGGCCCTTGCCCGCGGCAACGGGCAGATCGACCTGGGCACCATGGCCGAAAGCCGGGTGGGCGTCACCTTCGAGCTCATGCGCAGCTGCAAGGACGGCCGCAACATCTCCATCCACCAGATCCTGCAGCCGTTCTCGCGCGGGGGAAACGTGGAGTTCTCGGGGCGCGACAACAGCGTGTATCGATTCCAGTACGAGCAGGCGCGCGACGCCGCCCGGCTGAACGACAACCTGGCGCGTGAGCTGTGGGAATGCCTGCTGGATGCGCTGCGCAAGATTCCCGACCCGGACTTCGAGTACCACCTGGACGACATGCGGCGGGGGCCGCGGGCAAGAAAGATGGTGGACCGCTTCCGGCGGCTGGCGTCGTCCGACGCGCAGGACATCAGTCCCGCTTTCAGCCACCGCCACCTGCTGCTCTCGCGCGAACCCCAGGCCAAGGACGTGATCCACACCAGCCTGGGGCTTACGCTGCGGTTCGTGGAGATGCTGAACCAGTCCTGGGACCTGATGCTGGCCATGTCGGAGAACGGCAAGGTGATGTCCAAGTACCAGCGCCACGTGGACAACCACAGCATCGGGTACGACCAGGCCGACAAGCGGTTCTGCCTGATCCTGGCCAAGAACGACCATCCCGAGGTGGCCGAGGCGCGCCTGCAGCGGTACTACCCGCAGATGCTGGGGCTGACCAATCCGCCCGTCTTCTACATCCCCGCCTGGGCCCACAACCAGCACATGGTGCTGCTGCTAAAGCGCACCGGCCGCGAGTACACGCCGGTTTCGGCCGTGCGCTACGAGACGCCGCGGCTGGGAAACCGGGTGAACCCGGTGTTCATCCGCTCGCGCGCGGACCTGGACGCCGCGCTGGAGTGCTTCAAGCGCTACCTGCACATGAGCGTGTGCGGCGTGCTGAACGGAAGCGGGAACACCGAGGCGGACGACGCGCTGCTGCGCCGCGAGGTGGACGAGCTGTGGGATACGCTGGTGAAGGGCGGCGGCGAGCGCCCGCCCGCACCCCCCGAGCCGGGATCCACGCCCACGCTGTTCGGCTGATTGCGGACGCGGGACGGACGGGGCCTTCGAGCGGGGGGCTCCGGACGGCGGCTCAGCCGGTGGCGGCTCCCTCGGCGGACGCCTGGGCGGGCGGGGGGATCAGGGCCTGGATGCGCATGCGGACCTCGGCGACCACGTCGTCCATGGCGCGGTCGGCGTACTGATGCAGCAGGTTGAACGCGTCGTCGCGAAGGCCCGCGGCACTCACCAGCTCGGTGGCGACCCGCGGCCGCTCCTCGGGGCGAATGCCCTTCAGAAGCGCCAGCGCGTGCGCAAGGTTCTTGGCGCCCAGCTTGCTCTTGCGGTTTGGCGCGTCCGCGTGGGCCGCGTAGAAGTTGCCTGCCGCGAGCAGGGATGCCGCGACGGCGAACCCCGGCGCCGACGTGTGGTACAGCGATGCGATGGCGACGTAGGTATTCCCCGCGGCTCGCCGCATCAGCGCTTCGTTCCCGGCCAGCCGCGCTTCCATGCCGGCGGCATCGCGCCGGTGTGCCTCCAGCGTCTCTCCCAGCGCCCGCTTCTGCGCTTCCACCGTCTGCGCCAGCACCCGCTTCTGTGTTTCACGCGCCTTGCCCAGCGAGGCCCGCACCTTCAGGCCGGTGCGGCGCACCTCCTCCATCAGCCGGGCCTCGAGTGCGGCGCTTTCGCGCTTCTGCGCGTCGATCAGGTCCCGCACCTCCTGCGTGGCCCGGTGCACTCGCCACCACAGGCTGCCGAAGGTGAACACGCCGACGGCGCCCAGGGCAAGCGTCACGATGAGCGTAAAGCGGTTGGCCTGCTCCTCCAGCGCGGTGCTGACGAAGTTTTCGGGGTAGCGGTGCTCCCGCAGCTCCTGCCGTACCGAATCCATCTGCGCGGCAAGGCGCGCGTTCTCGGCGCGCAGCGAGTCCAGCGCCGCGGCGGTGGGCCCGGGCCGCGGCTGGATCGGCGCGGGCGCCTGGGCGGGGGCACCCGCGGACGCGGCGAGAACCGCGAAGCCCGCGGCGCCCCATGCGCGGCGAAGCGTCCGGCCCGCACCGGCGCCGCGGCCCGCCGTGATGCCCACCTGCCCCGCGAAAAGCGTCATCGCTGCACCCTGTCCAGAGGTTTACGCGCTCCGGTGACGTGGCCGCTGGTGTCGTCGGATGGACGCGGGTCCCCGGGACCGCATCCGCGGAGGCAACGAGAAAGGCCGGCCGCTCTCCTGCCAGGAAGAATCGACCAGCCTTTGCACGCGAGCAGCCCCGGAGCCCCGCGCTCCAACGGTAGCCGTTCCGCTCGCCGCCGGTCAAGAGGACCGCGGCTTGGGGCCGCGTGCCAGCCAGGCTTCCGGCGCGCCGGCCGCTCCGCGCCCCGCCGTCCGGAACCGCGGTGCAAAGGCGTTCTACCCGTTCCGCCGCGCCGGGCGCCCGGTGGCCCTCCCGGGCCCGCCAGCCCGGACGCTTCACTTCAGCCGCGTCGACCGATGTTCTTCAGAACCCCCTCCGCATCCCGCATCGCCGCCGTGGCCGCGCTCGCCCTGGGCGCCTGCGAGCGCGACCCCACCGGCTCGCGGGGAGACCCGATCGCCTCCGTGGCGGTGGCGAACGACGCCCCGGTGGTCTGTGCCCTCACCACCGAAGGGGCCGCGTACTGCTGGGGCGGCAACAACTTCCACGGCAACCTGGGCACCGGGTCCATCGACACCGGAGAGACCTACCACACCACGCCCGAGCGGGTGGCGGGCGGCGTGCGCTTCACCACCATCAGCGCCGGGCCCACGTACACCTGCGCCACCACCGCCGGCGCGAAGCTCTACTGCTGGGGCGAGTATCCCGGCCCGGTGGGTTTCGGCAAGGTGCCGGCGCCCCGGGAGATCGCCGGGGTGCGCTTCGCCGAGGTCACGGCCATGGGGTGGGGCTTTGGCCCGTGCGGCCTCTCGCCCGAGGGGCAGGCGGCGTGCGCGGCGTTCGACGCGAGCGGGTTCGCGCCGGTGGCGCCCGGGCAGGCGTTCTCGGCGTTCACCCGCTCGCTGTCGTTCGTGGACGCCGGCGGCAACAGCAGCCGCACCTACCTTCACCAGTGCGGGCTGCGCGAGGGGATGGTGCTGTGCTGGGGCGAAAACTGGTACGGCGAACTGGGGAACGGCGCCCGGACGCCCGTGGGCTCGCTGGAGCCGGTCGCCTCGCCCGCCCCCGTCGCCGGATCCACGCGGTTCACCAGCGTGGGGACGGGGATGAACCACGCCTGCGCGCTGGCCACGGACGCCACCGCCTGGTGCTGGGGCCGGGGGCTGTACGGCATGCTGGGCACCGGCGGCACCGCCGACAGCCCGGCCCCCGCGCAGGTGGCGGGCGGGCTGCGCCTGGCCCGCCTGAGCGTGGGCAAGTTCCACGCGTGCGGCGTGGCCATCGACGGCGCCGCGTACTGCTGGGGGCTGAACACCCACGGCGCACTGGGTGCCGGCACGGCGGTGGAGTTCTCGGCCACGCCGGTGCAGGTGGCCGGCGGCCTGCGCTGGAAGCAGGTCAGCGCCGGCGAGTACACGTCGTGCGGGGTGACGGACGACGACGGCGTGTACTGCTGGGGCCGGAACGAAAGCGGCCAGCTGGGCAACGGCTCCCGGACCGCCAGCCCCGTCCCCGTGCGGGTCGCCTTCCCGCTCTGACGGCGCTGGACACGGAACGAGGCTCCCGCGCTCGTCGAGCGCGGGAGCCTCTTTGCGTCCCCTCCGGGCTGCATCCGCCGCGTTGCCGGTCCCCGCGAGCGCGGCCGTTGGGCCGCACCCGACAATTTTTCGCGAAATCCTGTTGGCGCCAGAAGAAAAGCCTAGGATTGCATGTGGTTGCGCCGTATCGTGGCGGGGCGATTCTCACCTTCCATCCGTCACGGAGATAAACACATGATGTTCCCGGTGATCATCGATCAGGCCGGACCCCTTCCCATCAAGACCTCCGTCAAGTGGCCCAGCACCGGCACCATAGTCGTGGCCGTGTCGGGCTCTGCGTACGCGCAAAAGCCGGGCACCCTGCTGACGGTCAAGCTGACCATTCAGGACACCACGGAAACGGTCCAGGTCTACGCGAACCAGGCCTCGACCCACATGGCGCTGCCGACGGGGTTCTTCACCAGGACCGGTGCGTACGGCCAGTGCGACGTCACGCTCTCCGCCGGTGACGGCAACACGTTCACGGACCAGAACGACCACTTCCAGGTCGCCCTGATCTACTGATCGCCCGATCCGATACCGAAGCCGGCCCCCGCATCCTGGCGGCGCGGTTTTCCATCCCCGATTTCCACGGAGACACCACGCATGGCCTTCCCGGTGATCATCGACCAGGCCGGACCCCTGCCCATCAGCACGACCGTTCAATGGCCCAGCAGCAACACGGTGGTCATTGCCGTGTCGGGGTCTGCGTACGCCAAAACGCCCGGCACCATGCTGAACGTCAAGGTAAACATGGCGGGCACCTGGATCGGCACCATTCAGATGTTCGCGAACCAGGCCACCACGCACCTGGCGTTCCCGACGGGGTTTACCGCGGTGAAAGGTGGCTACGGCCAGTTCACCCTCACCCTTTCCGCTGCCGACGGCAACACGCTGACGGACGCGAACGACCACTTCACGGTCGCCTTGCTCTACTGAGCCGTCGCAGGGTCCGCCGGCACCCGTCCGGCGGCCTCGTTCGTTTTCATCCACGCGCCGCCGCGAAGCACGCCAGATCTGAAAAGAATCGTCGTACAGAGGAACAGGGTCAGACAGAGAAAGCGAGCTGAGTTATCGGCTTGGTTCCTCTGTCTGATATATGACTCTGTTCCTCTGTACCCATAAAGGTGTTGTTTTTCCCCGGATTCGGGATCATCCGCGTGCCTCTCCGCCGGCGGGGGCGCGGCGCCAGGCGCCGGGGCCATGCCCTGCACGCGCGCGAACGCCTTGCTGAACGCGGCCGGGTTGGCGTATCCCACCTGCTGCGCCACGCCCGCCACGCTCATCCCCTCGCGCAGCAGCCGCCCGGCACGCGTCATCCGCCACTCCGCCAGGTACTGCATGGGCGGCTCGCCCACCAGCTCGGTAAAGCGCGCGGCGAACGCGGAGCGCGACATGGCCACCGACGACGCCAGCCGCTCCAGCGTCCACGGCTCGGCAAAGCGCCCGTGCATCAGCCGCAGCGTCGCTCCGATCGCCGGGTCCGCCACCGCGCGCATCCCGCACGACGACGCTCCGCCCGCGGTGATCCAGTAGCGGATGGCGTGGACGAACAGCAGGTCCGCCAGCCGCCCCAGCACGATGGGGCTTCCCGGCCCCGGCTGCGCGCTCTCGCCCAGGATCAGCCCCACCACGCCCGCCAGCTGCGGGTGCCGGCCGTGCGCCGCGGCGGGTACGTGGATGGCGGGCGGCAGCGTGTCCAGCAGCACGTTGCGCCGCGCGCCGCCCATCGTAAAGTGGCCGGCGATGAGGTCCGTCTCTTCGCCGCCGCCGCCAAAGCGGGCCGAGTGGCCACCGGGCACCCGCGGGCACCCCTCGTAGTCGAACGCGTGCGGCGGGGCCTGCGCCGCGCCCGCGCTCGCCAGCACGTGCGCCGATACGCGCGGCAGGAGCACGGCGTCCCCCGCAGCCAGGTCGATGGGCCCGCGGTGCGCGGCGTGCGCGTCCGGCAGCTCCAGCCGCGCCGTGCCCCGGCTGACGACGTAGACGACGCGCCGATGCTGGGCGCGGGGCTGCTGGTGGTGCGGCTGGTGCTGGGCCCGCTAATGGCCGCGCACGGCGCGCAAAAGCTGTTCGGCTGGTTTGGCGGCCCGGGGCTGCGGGAGACGGCGGCGGGGATGGAGCACCTGGGGTTCCGCCCCGGGCTCCCGTTCGCGCTGGCGGCGGGGTGAACGGAACTCGCCGCCGGGGTGCTGGTGATGCTGGGGCTACTGGGCCCCGCCGGGCCGGCGCTGATGGTGTCGGTGATGCTGGTGGCGCGCCGTGAGCGCGCACCTCAAGAACGGGCTGTGGGCGCAGAAGGGCGGATACGAGCTGGCGCTGCTGTACGCGGCGGGCGCGTTCGCCCTGGCGCTCACCGGCCCCGGCGCCTACTCGGCGGATGCGGCGCTGGGCCTGACGCGCCTGTGGACGCCCGGCGCCGCGTGGCTGGCCCTGGGCGTGGGCATCGCGGGCGGCGCCGCGAACCTCCTCGCCCGCCGCCCCGCCCCCGCCGCCGAAGCGACGCCGGCGTAACGACCCACAGGTGGGTGGATGGACCGGGGGGCCGGCCTGATCCGTCAGGCCGGCCCCCGCTCGTCCGGTCCGTGCTCAGCGGAGCCGCGGGGTCAGTGCGCCGGCCGCAGCGGATCGCGCGCGGCGACGACAGCTTTTCTGACAACGCACGGCGGCGCAGCGCAGGTCAGTTCCTCATTACGCGACCACGTACCAGCCCGTTCGCAGTTCCAGATCGCTGAGTTCCGGGCCAAAATACACGGTTACGTCGCGCACACCACATCGTCCACCGATCTCGTACAGCGCACGCATCTCCAGCGTGTTCAGGTGGCCGGATGCCATGTTCAGCGGGTGGATCAGCAGGTTGGGCTTCATCCAGCGCAGGAACGGCAACTGGCCCCTGCGCACCCTCTCGATGAACAGCTCGAACGTGTACCGAAAGCCGATTTCCGCCAGGTAGGCATCGCTCATGATCAGCCCGCGCGAATGGCTGAACCCGTTTTCCACGTCTACTTCCTGGCTGGCGAAGCGGTGCGCCTCCGGCCCGATCGCCTTCACCACCCGGGTCTCCCGCACCAGCGCGACGTGTGGCGTTGACCGATACGTCTCCTCGGAGCCCGCGACGGAGAGGATGAACTCGTCGGGGCTGAAGCGGAAGTAGACCAGCGGCCGCTCGAACCGCTGTGCTCGCCGACGGAGGATGGGGACGCCACTCATCGCGGGCTCCAGCGCGCGCCAGGGTGCGTCAGGCTACCCTGAGCCGGATGAAGATCCTTCCCTTTGCTCTGCACCCGTCTCATCCTCGGAGCTGACGTGTCAGCTGGCGAAGTTCCTCAACCCGCCGCTCCAGTTCGTCCGCGTGCCTCTCCGCCAGGTCCGCCACCACCGCCTCCCACCCCCTCGGCGCCGAGCGCGCGTTCGGCCCGCTCATCCGCGCACGGCGGAGGGTCACCGCGCGTCGAGCCGATGAAGCGGGAGGAAAGTGGCTGTTGGATCGTCGTAGAACCGGCGGATCAGGATGTACTGGTGCCGGAGCAGGTCTGCGGTTTCCGAGACGGTGCTATTGCCGATGCGGAGCCAGAGGACCTTGGGTGGGGCGCCATAGAACACGCTTCGATCGTAGAAGTCTGTGTCCTTGGACGTGAGGAGAAATCCGTGCTCCGCTGCATGAGCCCAGATGGCCGGGTCTTCACCGCCAAGCAACCCGATGTCCCGCACGTGGGCGGACCCGGGATAGATGTCAGCCAGGGCAGCGACAAGCCGGAACGACAGATTCTCGTCGAAGAGCAGCTTCACGAGACCGAGAAGAGGCGGTGCTCGCGCTGTGCCGCGAACGCCAGCACGGCGCGGATATCCTCTGCATTCAGATCGGGAAAATCCGCGAGGATTTCGTCCGGCGTCATCCCACCCGCAAGATACTCCAGCACGTCCGACACCGTTATGCGAGTGCCACGGACAACCGGTTTCCCGCTTCGCACAGCGGGGTTGATGACGATCCGCTCGAGAATATCAGGCATATCCACTCCCCTCCAAGGTTCGCTTCCAAGATAACTCAGTTATGATTTGGATGCACCGGTGCGTACACAGCCCCACGGGATCAGCTAGCCTCGTAGCAAGTTGGCAAGGCGGCGAAGCTCCTGCACTTGCCCCTCCAGTTCGTCCGCGTGCCTCTCCGCCAGGTCCGCCACCACCGCCTCCCACCCTTTCGGCGCCGACCGCGCGTTCGGCCCACTCATTCGCGCACGGCGAATCGTGTGCGGATCCTTCCCGAGCCGCTCGGCCATGTCGGCCGCGGTCACAGGCTGCGTCCCCCAAAGGATGTCTGTCGCTGCCTTGAAATCCATTGCCAATCCGGTACTAGGGTATTGACTTTCAGCCAAACCGGTACTAGGTTATTTCCACGCAGGGAAAAAAGCAAGGCTGGCCGCTCTCCCGCTAAGAAGTACGGCCAGCCTCACATCGCGAACCACCCGAAAGCCGCCCGCACCACAACGGTAGCCCTGCCGGGCGGCACGGGTCAAGAGGATGGAGGCAACGATGACCAAAAAGCGCCAGCCCGAGGCTTTCGGCGCTGCTCCACAGCCCAGCTACAAGATCAGGCGCCGCGGCAAGTTCTGGGAGGTCTTGGACGCGGCGGGAGAGTTGGTTTGCGTGACAGTGTACAAGCGTGGAGCATGGAAGTAGTCAGACGACTGACTCACTAACAGTACTACTCACCGTTATTGATACCGGGCCCTATGAATGGCCTGCCATTCATAGGACCTGACCTTCAACAAGATCCTCTCACGAACGCGTCGAAGTTTGCGTTTCTGTGTCGTTTCAGATAGAGTAGAGTGGAGCAAGGGGTTATCTCAACCAATCACGTCTCATTCAATGACTTCCACAGCAAGGAACTGGGCCCCCGACGAGTGGGAGCGTTGGATTAACCGCCTTCTCAAGCTGAAATATTCCTTTAATTACCAGCCAGTCCCGGCAGGTAATCGCGGTGATTTTGGAATGGAGGGATTTTCGACGAGAGACGGATGTATATTCCAGTGCTATGCTCCGGAAGAGCCCCTCACGACTGAACGTCGGTATGCGAAGCACCGGAAGAAAATGACGACGGACACGGAAAAGTTGATATCGAACAAGCAGCAATTGCAGACGCTGTTCGCTAATCTGCCCGTCAAACAATGGGTTCTAGTCGTACCTTTTTACGATGACAAGCAAATTCTAGTTCACGCGGCTAATCGCACCAACTATATCAAGCAAAAACAACTTCCGTACGTCGCGTCCGATTTTCACGTCACCATAGCGGACGAGTCGTTTTTTGAGCACGAGCTTGCGGCGCTATCTCAGATTGGCTCGATCCCTGAACCGGCGCCATCACAGCCAGTCGCGGTATCAGATATTGAGGAGTGGTTTGATTCAAATCCGGAGCCACTTGCAAATCTTGATCGGAAGCTTCAGGCATTGGGGCGAGATCCGTCGACATTGAAAAAGTTTCGTCTCGTTCTGCTTGAGCGTTATGCCAAGGGTCAGAATGTACTTCGTGGATATCACGAGAATTATCCTGATCTTGGTGACGAAATCGTCAGGTTAAAGCAAGAGCGGGCAAATTCTTTGGTATTGGAAACCATTCTAGATGACCGGCCTTCAAATTCGGTGCTCTTGGACGTATTCCAAAAGCACACCATAGATCTGCAAAGCCACCTACACGGATTGCCCAGGACAACTGCGCAATCGCTAAGCTGGGAAGCGGTTGTCGAATGGCTCTCCAACTGCCCGCTTGAATTTGTGACGCAGGAGAGTACATGAATGAGGAGAAACCGGTTGCTGCGTTCGACGGTTCTATTACTGATGACGAACTGCTCGCCGCTTTTGACGTTCCGTTCCGGTTCTCTGAGCGTCCAGCACCGGTCCTTCCGCGGCATCGGATCGCGTGGGGTTTATCGCTTGTGATCCTAATCCTAGTGTTGTGTTCACGTGGGCGTAGAGCATCACTACAAAAACTGCATGTACTAAACTGGGCTGTGCGCAACGAGGAGAACCGGAAGACATTTCGCAAGTTTCTGGCGGGTTCAACCGATCCTGGAGCTATCTTGATCCGCTATGAACCAAGCCTCAACCGTGCCATAGATTTCGCAGCCGGTGAGCATTTGGTCGCGATTCTGGACTCAGGATCAATTCAACTCACGGAGCAGGGGAGTTCTTTTGCGGCCGAGTTACTGGCACAGAAAGAAGTGCTGATAGCTGAAATCGCGTTCTTTAAGGAATTGCGCCTGCAAGTCACGGAGCAGATGGTCACGAACCTTACACGTTTCATCTGAAATATGAGTCTTCGCCTACGTCACTTAGCCCTCCGCATCGCGACTCCCAGCGGAGCCTTCGGTGTGGACATCCCATTCACGGACGGGCTATTCATCCTATGGGCCGACAACTCGCGCGGGAAGTCAACCTGTATGCAGGCTATTTTGTACGCGCTTGGAATTGAGGGCATGTTGGGCCCTAGCCAGGAGATTCCCCTGCCACACGCGGTGAAGGATTACTTGGAATACGCAGGCAGTGCGATTCCGGTACTGGAGTCCGAGGTTTTCTTGGAGATTGAGAATGGAAAATCGGACGTTTGGACGATAAGGCGCCAAATCAAGGGGAGTGACGACAGACGTTTGATAAGCGTTTGGAATAGTAGATTCACACAGTTGAACACTACTCGAGCACAGCATTACTATGTCAGACTGCCAGGAGGAGCCACGAGAGATAAGGGGTTCCATTACCAATTAGCGAGGTTTATGGATTGGAATCTTCCGGACGTTGCAACATATGGTGATACGTCCGTGCCATTATACGTGGAAACTGTGTTTCCACTAATGTTCATTGAGCAGAAGCATGGATGGCAAAGCATCAGGGGGCGCTTCCCAACGCAATTTCGCATTCGTGATGTTGGTAAGCGAGCAATCGAATTTTTGCTCGGCATGGATGCGTTTGAGATTGCAACGCGCAAAGCTGAGCTTGCAATAAAAACAACCGAGTTACGGGGTAGTTGGCGAGTAGCAGTAACTGAAGTCAGAAGACTTGCTAAGACTGCAAACGCGTACGTGGACGGGCTACCGGATGAGCCACTCTCGTCCTGGCCACCCGCTGCTCCAGTACGTGCGCTAATCCCACTTTCAGAAGATCGCTGGGTTACGCTTCCCGAAGCGATCGAACTTGAACGGGCGAAGCTGGTCGAGCTTCAATCTGCCGATATTCCGACCGTCGGCGATGTTGCTGCGCAAGCTCGTGAGCAACTACGGAGTCTCGAGGATAGGCTAGCCGCGGCGGAGCTTGGTACCCGCCAAGCATTAGACGCTGTAAATGACGGTCGCTCCCAGATCAGAAACGCAGAAATTCGCCTTGCTGCACTCGAAGAAGATCTTGGTCGCAACCAAGATGTACGAAAGATTTCACGAATGACGGCGTATCAGGAGTTAGAAGTAAACACCGGTTCATGTCCAACTTGTCACCAGCGAGTGGTCGATGCGCTGCTTGCGCAGGTTGCAGAGGCTAGGCCGATGTCTCTCGATGCGAATATCTCTTTTCTACAGAGTCAGCGACAGGTATTTAGGGCTGTTCTCCGCAATGAAGTCGAAACACAGTCCGTCCGAGAACAGCAACTTGTTGCCAAGTCTCGCATAGCAGATCAGCTTCGCGATGAGATCAGGGCGTTGAAATCCACTCTGGTCACAGACAACCGAGCACCGTCGTACGCGGCAGTTGCCGAACGAGTGCGCCTCGAAAACAGCATCAAGCAGTTGGCCGAGAGTGAGCGTGCATTGGATGAGGCGATTGGGGAGTTCATGTCGCTCGCTTCGGAATGGCGGGAGCTTGAAACGGAGCGAGCAAAGCTTCCCAAAGGAGATTTATCCGAAGCGGACATCCGTAAGCTACAGAAGTTCCAAAGCCTGTTCGTTGATCAGATTGGACAGTTTGGCGTTGAAAGCGTCCAGCCGCAGGAGATCACGATCTCCCCGGATAGTTATGCTCCTGTTTATGAAGGGTTCGATCTGCAATTCGATGTGTCTGCAAGTGATAGCATTCGCCTAATCTGGGCTTACACATTGGGGCTCCTTGAGGTTGCTCGCACCGAAGCTACTAACCATCTCGGTTTAGTATTGTTTGACGAACCACGCCAGCAAAGCACCAAGGGAGCGAGCCTGAGGACCTTCTTCCGCCGTTCTAGCATTGCTGCTAACGCAGGCCAGCAGGTAATAATAGCGACAAGTGAAGATCGTGAGTTGTTGGGTGAATTCCTCGCGGACATTGACCACACGCTCATCGCTTTTCCTGATCGCGTCATCGGCCCTCTCGTGCGATGAGGCTTTAGGGTTGAGTCACCAATTGCGAGAGCCCCGCGGTACAAATTGGAGGCTCTACTCAGGTGCCTACTTGCCCGTTCCGCTCTCTCCCCCTAGTGAGTCCCGCAGAGTGCGTTGTCTTCTGCAGAAAGGTCCTCAGCTCACCAGAGCCGCGGACCTCATTCACCGCCCGATGATCATCACCCTCGGAGTAGCCACGGGCGTGGCACTTCTTGCGGACCTCGGCTAACTTCAACGGGCTGCTCTAATCAGGCCGGTGCCCACGAAGGCTTCGGCCTCCATCGCGTAGTCCCATCAGTTGCGGCTCCACATCACCAAGACCGGGTAGCTGCACCCGCTGCGGCACCGAAAACGCCGCGGCTCCGGAGAACTGCGGGCCTCGTTCACCATCCGCCCATCACCCGCACTCAGAATACCGCAGGCGTAGCACTTCTTACAGCCTTCGGCGACTCCAGGTGGCTCCTCAGGTTAGGAAGGTGCCCGTGAAGCTCTCGGCCCCGGCCGCGCAGTTGGTAAGGCGCAGGGTGTCAGCGCATGCCGCGGGCTGTGTCCGGGGTGGCGGTCGTGTCGGCCGGCGTCTCGCCGGGAGCCCGGCCGCGCGGGCCGCACACCCGCTGCGGCTTGCCGTCCACCAGCACCAGCCCGCAGCGCAAGCCCGAGGCCTGGACCTGGACGCCCACGCCACTGGGGGCGCCGGACGCCGTCGTGCCCGAAACACTGCAGCCTGCAGCCAGCAGAAGAAGACCCATCAGGGGAGCGCGACGCATGGAACCTCACGGAGAAAAGGGGTTCGCGGGCGCTCCGGCGGGGAGCGCCACCACGCTACAACGCCGCTGGGCCGCACTCTGGGACAGCTACCCTACCGCACCCTCGTGCAGACGTAGGCTTCCTTCACGAAGTCATTGAAGTAGCCGCCCTTGGAGCCGGCGCCCAGGAAGCCCATATAGACGGGGCGCCCCACGCCATGGTACCGGTACTCGCGCCCGTTCAGGAACTGCACCCCCAGCACCCGGCCCGCGTCGTCGTACGCGATCGCCGCGATGTTCGAAGAGCTCACCGCCACGTAGTCCATCTGCACCTCCAACACGCAAAGTCCCGCGAAAAGGCCCGCGGCTCAAGCAGAGCCGCGGGCCTCCTCACTCCATCAGCCGATCAGCCGCACTCGGAATACCCGCAGGCGTGGCACTTCTTGCAGCCTTCGGCAAACTCCAGCTGGCTGCTGCAGTCGGGGCAGGTGCCCATGAAGGTCTCGGCCTCGGCCGCGTAGTTGTTGAAGGGCAGCTGCGGCTGCACGTCCAGGCTCTCGGGGAGCGCCACCACCTCCGTGGCCCCGCCCACCGCCTCGGGAATCAGCTCCTGCTGGATCCCCGCCTTTTCGCGCTCGCGCAGCCCCAGCGCCTGGGCAATGGCATCGGGCACCGAGAGCACCTTGTTGTCGCCGAACCCGATCGCCCGGTCCGACGAAATGCCGCGCAGCTGCGAGTACACGTCGTTCACCGGGATGCCAAAGCGCAGCGCCAGCGAGATCAGCCGGCCGATGGCCTCCACGTCGGCCATGGCCACGGAGCCCGCCTTGCCCAGCGTGGCGAACACCTCGAAGGGCTTGTGCTCCAGGTCCTCGTTGATGGTCACGAACACGTCGCCCAGCGGGCTGCTCATCTTGCGGGTGGTGCCGCTGAGCACGTTGGGGCGCTTGCGCTTCTGCCGGCGCGCGTGGGCCACGGCCGCCTCGCTCTGGCTCAGCTCGCCGCGCAGGCGCGCCATCTCGCGCTCCAGCTTGGCGATGCGCTCGCGGGCCTCACCCAGCTCCGCCACCGCCTCGGTGGCCCTGGCCGCGTCGTCCGCCTGCTGCGCCGGGGTCTTGGTGGCGCCGGTGCTGAGCACCTGGCCGTCGCGAGAGCCGTCGCGGTACACCGTGACGCCCTTGCACCCCAGGTTGAACGCCATCTCGTAGATCTTCCGAACGTCCTCGACGGTCGCCTCGTTGGGGAAGTTGGTCGTCTTGCTGATGGCGCTGTCGCAGTGCTCCTGGAACGCCGCCTGCGCCCGCACGTGCCACTCGGGGGTGATGTCGTGCGCCGTGCTGAACGCGCGCTGCACCGACTCGGGCACCTCGGCGAAGTGGATGTGCCCCTCGCGGGCAATGCGCTCCATCAGCTCGTCGCTGTACCAGCCGCCCGCCTTCGCCACCTTCACGAAGTCCTCGTTCACGTCCGGCATCAGCGAGCCGGCCTGGTTGCGCATGAAGGCCACCGCGAACAGCGGCTCGATCCCCGACGAGCAGCCGGCGAAGATCGAAATGGTTCCCGTGGGCGCCACCGTGGTCACGTTGCAGTTGCGCAGCCGGCGCATGGGGCGAATGCGCTCGCCGTTGGGCGCGCGGGCGGCCGTGGCGTCCGGGCCCCAGATGCTGCGCTCCCACTCGGGAAACACGCCGCGGGTTTCGGCCAGCTTTTCCGACGCCGCCTTGCTCTCGCTGTCCATGAACTCCATGACGCGCCGGCCCACCTCGACGCCTTCCTCGCTGTTGTAGGCGATGCCCAGGCGCACAAGCAGGTCGGCGTGGCCCATCACGCCCAGGCCAATGCGGCGGATGTTGTTGGCCAGGCTGGTGATCTCGTCCAGCGGGTACTTGTTCGCGTCGATCACGTTGTCCAGGAAGTGCGTCGACAGGTGCACGACGCGCCGGTACTCCTTCCAGTCGATGCGCTCGCTCCAGTGCTCCGTGGCCGGCACGTCCTCACGGAAGAAGGCGCCCACGTTCACGCTGCCCAGGTTGCACACGTCGTACGGCAGCAGCGGCTGCTCGCCGCAGGGGTTGGTGGCCTCGTAGCTGCCCAGGTGCGGCACCGGGTTGTAGAAGTTGGCGCGGTCGATGAAGAACACCCCCGGCTCGCCCGTGCGCCACGCGTTCTGGACGATCTTGTCGAAGATCTGCCGCGCGTCCTTCTTCCCCGCGAACTCCCTGGTGCGCGGGTTGATCAGGTCGTACGCCTCGCCCCGGTGCACCGCGTTCATGAACGCGTCGGTGATGGCGACCGAGATGTTGAAGTTGGTGATCTGGGTGATGTCCTGCTTGCAGTCGATGAACTCTTCGATGTTGGGATGGTCCACGCGCAGGATGCCCATGTTGGCGCCGCGGCGCGTGCCGCCCTGCTTCACCACCTCGGTGGACGCATCGTACAGCTTCATGAAGCTCACCGGCCCGCTGGCCACGCCCGTGGTGCTGCGGACGATGTCGCCCTCGGGGCGAATGCGGCTGAACGAGAAGCCCGTGCCGCCGCCCGACTGGTGCACCACCGCCATCGACCGCAGCGTGTCGTACACGCCGCTCTGCCCGTTGCTCAGCGCATCGTCCACCGGCAGCACGAAGCAGGCGCTCAGCTGGCCCAGCGGCCGCCCGGCGTTCATCAGCGTGGGCGAGTTGGGCTCGAACAGCCGGCGCGTCATCAGCAGGTAGAACTCCCGGGCCAGCGCGTGCACCTCGGCCTCGCCGGCGCCGTACTTGGCGTCGGCGCGGGCGATGGTGAGCGCCACGCGCCAGAACATCTCCTCCGGCTCCTCCACGGGCTTGCCGTTCTCGTCCTTGCGCAGGTAGCGCTTGGCCAGGACGATGCGGGCGTTGTCGCTGAGCTCGGCGCGGGGCAGGTTCACGCCGGGGGTGATGGCCGTGGTGGCGGCGGAGGAAGGGTTCATCCTGGGGACTCCTGTGCGCGTGCGGTTGACGGCGGTTCTGGACGACGAAAGCGGATGTACTGCAACATCTTTCCGGATCAGGCCCCCGGCCGGGGGAGCCGCAGACCCGTGCACCACATCTAGCGGAAGCTCAAGGTAGTACCACTACATCTTGTGGGTCAAGGTTCTTCGCACGCTGGCAACATGCGTACCGTTGATACCCCACATCATCTGTTTCGAGCGATTGTTCAGGCGGGGCGGGGGTGTTGTCCCGCAGGGAGTTGCGGCGGGCGCGGCAAACGTGGACGGGCGTTCTGTCCGCCCCGGCGGCGGGACCGCCAGGATGGCACAAGGGGGGGTGGATGAGGGGCTTCGACAGGCATTGAACTGCGTCGGCGGGGCGCCCCCTCCGCTCGCTCAGGCTCGCACCTCCCCCAAAACTGCTGGGGGAGGTTGGCGAAGCGCGGGTGCGGTGCCGCTCCGGCACGCTTCTACCGCCGCCCCCTCCGCTCGCTCAGGCTCGCACCTCCCCCAAAACTGCTGGGGGAGGTTGGGGCGAAGGGCGGGTGCGGTGCCGCTCCGGCACGCTTCTACCGCCGCCCCCTCCGCTCGCTTAGGCTCGCACCTCCCCCAAAACTGCTGGGGGAGGTTGGTGGGGCTGGCCGCGGGGTTCGTCGAAAGGGTTGGGCGTGAGCGGGCGGGCGCCCCTCCCCCGGCCCCTCCCCCCTCGTTCCTCGGGGAGAGGAGAGAATTCGATCCCGCTCCGGCTGGCCTTCGAAGCGCAGAGGACCCGCGGCCATCAGCCCGCTGTAACCTGTCCCCTGTAACCTGTCCCCTATCCTGACCGGGCGCCAAAGATAACGGCGTGCCGATGCCCGGTCACGGGGTTGACACGCCCCCGCGCCGAAGCGGCCAGGGTGTCCGACAGGGCCATCCGGATGCGGCAAAGGACTGGATTTCGCAGCGGCCTGCCCGGAAACGCACCACGCGGAGGACGCGGAGATACGGAGAGAGGACGCGGAGAAATTCTCATCCGCGTCCTCTCTCTTTTCCTCCACGTCCTCCGCGTGAACCCTTCTTCAGGCGCGGCCGAGCAGACGGCGGCCCGTCAGGGATGGTCCGTCTTGCCGCGGTCCTTGTCCTCGCCGGGGCGGTTGCCGTACATCGACTCGTCGTCGATCTCCCGCACCTGCTTGTCGGCCTCCACCAGGTCCTGGCCGTGCGCGTTGGCGGGCAGGGCCGGCACCTCGTTGGGGGCGTCGGTACTTCCCTGCACCTGCGCGCCCCGGTCGTTCTCCGTCACGTGCGGCGGATGCACCTGCGACGACGCCGCGGTGCCGATCTCCTTGCGCGGCCCGGGTCCGGCGTCGCGCTCCACCGTCATGCGCCGACCCCTTCGTCGCGCGGGTCGGTGTTGCCGCGGGCCTCGCGCTCCTTGCCCTCGTCGCTGCCGCCGTCGTCCGCGTCGATGCGGTGCCCCGCCCGCGCGTGCACGCTGGGCGCCGGCTTGCCCGGGTTGTGCGGAATGCCGGCGTTGGCCGCCGACTGCGCCACCTGCTGCTTGTCCTCCAGCACGGTCTCGTCGATGCTGGAGTTCCCGTGCCCGTTCTGCGGCAGGGTCTTGTAGTCCATGGAGCCCGCCTCGCGCGGGTCGATGTTGTGCTGATCAGGTCGCTTGCCGGCCATGATGGCGATCTCCTAGTCTGCGGGTCGCAAGTGCTTGGGCGGACTGACCATTCAGGTTCCGTGCCGGGGTGCCGGCGGGGGGCCGGCTCGACGACGTGCATCGAACTGCGCCGGCCGGGGGCCCCTCCCCCGGCCCCTCCCGCTCGTTCCTCGCGGAGAGGGGAGAATTCGATCGTGCTTCGGCCGGGATCGAACTGCGTCCGCCGGCGCCCCCACCGGGCTCGCATTACTCGCCCACCTCCCCCAAAACTGCTGGGGGAGGTTGGGGTGTCGATGCGATTCCGGCTCGACCACTTGCAGCGGGCTGTGTCCGCGACGGGCCCCTCCCCCGGCCGGCCTTCGCCCCTCACCCTCGTTCCTCGCGGAGAGGGGAGAATTCGATCGTGCTGCGGATGATCCCGGCTGCGTCCGCGGGCGCCCCCACCGGGCTCGCATTACTCGCCCACCTCCCCCAAAACTGCTGGGGGAGGTTGGGGTGCCGATGCGATTGCGGCTCGACGACTTGCAGCGGGCTGCGTCCGCGACGGGCCCCTCCCCCGGCCACTCACCCCTCGTTCCTCGGGGAGAGGGGAGAAATTCGATTGTGCTTCGGGCGGCTTGTCGAGCGCGTCACCCTCCCCCGCGCAGTTTGCGGGGGAGGGCCGGGTGGGGGGCGACGGCGGACGCAGACGGATCTACGCTCCCCCGAATCAATCCCCTAGAACGACCGCCCCAGCCGGATGTACCCCGCCGGGTTGGGGCGGCTGGGGTTGCCGGAGATCTCGATCTCGTTCAGCGGCACGGCGATGCCGCCCACCAGCATCACGTCTCCAAAGAAGAAGACGGTCAGCTCGCCGGCCAGCTCGGCGCCCACGGAAAAGATGGGGCTGGCGTCGCGGCTGGGGGTCAGCACGCGGGGGCAGTCGTCCAGGCACCACGCCGCGCCGCCGTCCGCGAACGCCGACGCCCACACCTTGTCCAGGAACAGCGGCACCAGCCGGTATCCCCGCTCCACCAGCGCGATCGGGTGCCGGTACTCCACGCTGGCGGCCACCGCCCGGTCCCCGCGCTGCGCCGCCTCCGGGTAGCCGCGCACGGGAAAGTCCAGCTCCCCCCCGATCCCCAGCCCCGTGCCCAGCGGCAGCCCCACGCTTCCGCCCGTCAGCCCGCCCAGGCTGAAGCCGGGGCTGCGCGACCCCACGTCCGCGGCGGCCAGCACGCGCGCCGCCAGCACCGGACGCGCAAAGCCCACCCGCCCCAGCGCGTCGTACCGCCGCGACTGGCCGGCCACGCGAACGTAGCCGCGCGGGTCAGCCGCCTCCCCCACCGCGCGGGTGGCGCGGCGGCCCTCCACCGTCAGCGAGTGGATCCACCCCTCCTCCTGGCTGATGGAGAAGTCGAATCCCCGCGCGGTGGAGCGCCCCAGCGTGAGCACCGCCCCCAGGTCCGGCGCGATCTCCGGCTCGCCGATGCCCTCCGCCGCCTCCGGCTCGTCCCACACGTAGCGGATGTCGCGCAGGTTCAGCCCCACGCTCACCCAGCTGTACGAGCGAAAGCGCGGGCGCGGAAAGGTGGCCACCACGCTGGCCGAGCGCTCCCGGTTCAGCAGCGCCGTGGGGATCGGCGTGTCATCGGGTCGGGACAGCTGGCCGGCGCGCGCGGCCACGCCCCAGTCCTGGTAGACGGACGCGCCCAGCACCGGCCGCCCCAGCCCGGCGTAGCTCCACGCCAGGAACGCCTCCGTCCGGCTCGCCTCGTCCCGCACCGTGGCGCGGGCGGCGTACGCGTGCCGGTTCAGCACGTCGCTTCCCGCCACGCCGATGCCGTACGCGTTCCCCACGACCTCGTCCCGCGCGTAGACCGGGCTCCACGTGGTCGGCGGCAGCGTCCGGAGCGGGGAATAGCGGCGCGACGGCCCGCCGACCGTCGCCGTCCAGCGCGCGGGGTCCGGCGCCGGGGCCGCGGCTTCCACGCGCACCGGCGGCGCGGGGCGCCAGGTGGAGGGATCGAAGGGGATGCGCGCGACGTGGTACCCGTCCGAACGGTACCACGAGAACGCGATCCACCGCCCGTCCGGCGACACGTCCGGCTGAAAGGCGCCCGTCAGCAGGCGGGTCACCTGCATCAGCCGATTCTCCGCCAGGTCGTACGCGTACAGGTCGGGGATCCCCGTGCGGTCGGACGAAAAGACGACGTAGCGCCCGTCCGGCGACCACGCGGGCGTCATGTCCAGCGCGCGGTCCTCCGTCAGCGCGCGAAGCACGCGGCCCGTGGTGTCCATCACCACCACGTCGTACGGCCCGCCCGTCCGCTGGCGCGCCACCGCGATGCGGTCCCCCGCGGGCGACCAGCGCGGCGCCGCCCACCACACGCCGGGCGCGGCGGCCACCAGCGTCCGCACCGCGCCCCCGTCCCTGTCGGCCACCACCAGCACGTTCGACTCGCCCCCGCCGCGCACCGCCACCATCCGCCCGTCGCGCCGCACGTCCGGCTCGGACAGCCGCGCCGCGCGCGTCAGCCGCCGCACCCCGCCGTCCAGCGGCATGCGGTACAGGTCCGAGAAGGTTCGGTACGGGTCCACCGCGTCCAGCTGCGACGTGACCAGCCCGCTTCCGTCCGGCAGCCACGCCAGCGGCCCCATGCTCTTTCTGGCCGCCACATTGCGGACCGTCCCATCCGCCTCCATCACCCGCGTCACCGGGTCGTCGCGCCCGGTGGACTGCGCGAACGCCAGCCGCGACCCGTCCGGCGACCAGCGCGGGTACTGCGTAAGGCGCCCCTCGCGCGTCAGCTGCTCCGGCTGCGTGATCCCCGCCGCCCGCAGCGAATCCGCCAGCGTGCCGTACTCCGTGCGCAGCGAGTCGCGCCACTCCCCCCACGCGCGCGAAAACGAGACGCCGTACGCCACGCGGGCCGCGTCGTCCACCAGGTACGGCACCCAGCGCCGCCCCACCACGCGCAGGAACTCGCCCGCGCGCTCCGGCCCATACCGGTTGGACAGGTACTCGGCGAACATCGACCCGTAGACGTACGCCGAATTCCCCGCCGGCCAGGTGGTGGGCCGCCCCGTTACCCGGTCGATGGAAAAGAAGCGGTCTTCCAGGATGGCCGTGCGCAGCACCATGTCGTGAAAGCTGCCGTGCACGCGCCCCACGCCCGTCAGGCGCGACTCCAGGTACGTGGCCAGCCCCTCGGTGGTCCACTGCGGCACGCTGGCCGTGGGAAACAGCACCGGGTTGCGGCCCAGCACCCGCCTCGCGGCGCGGATGAGGGGGCTGGCGTGGTCCAGGTGGTGTACGTGGGCCAGCTCGTGGCTCACCACCAGGTCCAGCCAGTCGTACGAGTACGCCAGCGACGGCTCCTCCACCGGCCCGTGCGCGTACACCACGATGCGGTTGCGGGGAAAGACGTTCGCCAGCCCGTTGGCGTAGTCCAGGTTGTCGGCGATCACCAGGTGCACGCGCCCGCGCGGCGGCTCCACCAGCGCCGTGGACAGGGCCACGCGCGCCTCTTCCGCGCGCGCGGCCGCCCGCCGGGCCAGCGGCTCCAGCCCGTCCTGGTAGTGCACCACGAAGTTGGGCGTATCGAACGTCCACCACCGCGCGTCCGGCGCCACCTGCGCCCCCGCCGGAGCGGAGACGAGGGCGGAGATGAGAACGAGCGACAGCGCGAGATGAACGGCCCGCAGTCGGGTCATGGGGATCGGTGGATTTTGGATGAAAATGGATCTGGTGCACCCAAGCGGATTTCGCGCGATCCCTCGGCCTGCTCCGCTCGCGCAGGAGGCGCGTCGAAGGATAGCGAACTGGCGCCGGCGGGGGGCCCCTCCCCCGGCCCCTCCCCGTTCGTTCCTCACGGAGAGGGGAGAATTCGATCGTGCTGCGGCTGGAATCGATCTGCGTCCGCTGACGCCCCCACCGGGCTCGCATTACTCGCCCACCTCCCCCAAAACTGCTGGGGGAGCTTGTGGTGCCGATGCGATTGCGGCTCGACAACTTGCATCGAACTGCGCCAGCGCTGCCCCCTCTCCCGGCCTCTCCCCCATAAACTACATGGGGGAGAGGAAAATTCGATCCCGCTTCGGACAGCCTGTCGGGCGCGTCACCCTCCCCCGCGCAATTTGCGGGGAGGGCGGGGAGGGGGGCGCCCGCCGACGCGACACACCTCCCGGAACGCTCGACCGGTTGTCTCACGTTATATACCTCTCCCGCAAGCGGGAGAGGGTGCGAGCCTGAGCGAGCGGGTGAGGGCCCCCGCCGGCGCAGCCCGATCCCGTTCGCCGAGCCTCCCGAGCCCTGCCCCACCCAACCTCCCCCAGCAGTTTTGGGGGAGGTGCGAGCCTAAGCGAGCGGAGGGGGCGCCCCGCGGGTCGCGCCGCCCTCTCCCCTACCGCTCAGCCCTACCGCTCAGCCTCTACCGTCCCGCCGCGGTCCGCCCCGCCTCCGCCCGCTCGCGCAGGAACGCCTCAATAGCGCGGAAGTGGGCGCGGGCGATGCGCCCGTGCACGGCGGGGTCGCGCAGGGCGGCTTCCTGCTGCGGCACCATCAGGAACATCGTCTCCGTCAGCACCGAGGGCATCCACGTGGGCCGCACCAGCGCCAGGTCCGCCCGGGCGATCCCCAGGTCGCGCAGCCCCAGCTCCCGCAGCAGCTCGCGCTGCGCATGGCGGGCCAGGCCCAGCGACTGCGGCTGGTTGTAGAACACGCTGGTGCCGTTGTTCTCCCACGGGTTCACGCCGTCGGGGAAAGCGTTGTTGTGCACCGACACCAGCAGGTGCGCGTCCCACTCCGCCGCGCGCACCGGGCGAACCCCCAGGTCCACCGCCGCCGTGTCGGGGCGCGTCTCCAGCACCTCGGCGCCCGCCTCGCGCAGCATGCGCACCAGCTGCTTGCTGATGGCCAGGTTGGCCTCGGCCTCCGTGAGCCCCGTGGGCCCGATGGCGCCGCCCGGCGGATGCCCCGCGTCGATCGCGATCCGCAGCCCCTGCAGGGGCCGCGCGCCGTCCACGCGCGGCGGCCGGCGGACGCGCACCACCAGGCTTCCCCGCTCGTCCCAGAACGCGCGCCATCCCCACACCGCCTCCGCCAGCTCCATCCGCACCACGAACAGGTCGTCGCGCTCCTGCTGCCACTCCACGCGCCGGACCAGCGGGTCCTCGGTGCCGTAGTGCAGCCAGTTGGCGCGCGACTCCGCGCCGTACACGCGCACCTCCATCCAGCGGTCGTCCACCACCCGCACCTCGAAGGGCAGGCGGTCGCTGGTCACCAGCCGCAGGTCCACGTGCGCCGGATCGGGATCCACCCGCACCGTCCCCACCGTTCCCGCGGCGGGCGGCGCGCCCTCGGGCATCAGCCGCACGTCCCCCGCGGCCACCCACACGCTCAGGTCGCTGGTGAGGCGGACGCGGTATGCCCCCTCACGCTCCCCCGTGACCGTGAACCGCGTGCCGTTGGGAAAGAACCAGTGGTACGGCGTTCCCGACCCCGGCACCGCCGTCCCGATCGCCATTCCCCCCGGCCGGCTGGCGGAGGCGACGGCGAGCCGCACGTCCCCCTCGCGCAGCACCGCCACGCTCAGCGGCAGCGGCACGCGCGCGACCTCCGCGCCGTGGAACAGCTCCACCACCGCCTGCGCCGCCGCGTCCTGCCCGGCGACGATCGTGGAAGCGCGCGCCGTGTCGCCGGGTACCCCCAGGGGCGTGGTGATGGGAAAGGTGCCCGCGTACTCCGACACCTCGCGCGCCGCCACCGCCTGGTCCTGCATGAAGCCTTCGGCGCGGTCCATCACCCGCGTCTCCGCCAGGGGATACGTGGCGCCGTCGGGCATGCGGATCTGCGCGCGGCCGCCGGGCGCCCCGCGAAAGCGCACCGTCACCCGCTCCCCCGGGTACCCGGTGATCGCCCCCCGCGGCGCCAGCGTCCCCGCGCTGATCCCGGAGACGGCGGCCCCGGACCGGGCGGGGACGCGGACGGTCACGGTCCGCTCCGCCGTCTGCCCCCCCGCCGCCGCGCGCAGCCGGTAGACCCCGTCCGCCGGCACCGGCACAAAGCCCAGAAAGGCGCCGTTCGCGGCCACCTCCACCGGTGCGCCGTTGATGGTGAGCGTGGCCCCGCCCGTCCCCACGCTGCCGAAGATGAAGTTGCTGTCCGCCGTCGCCAGTGCCGCGTTCTCACCGGGGTACGCCACCGAGATGCGCAGCGGCCCCGAGCGCGCCGGCACCGGCGGCAGGTCGTTGCGGATGGGCGGATCGACACCGGGACTGGTCATGGGAACGGACACCGAGGCATCTACGGGCTGCGGGGCCGGGTCGGGCCCGGCGCGGCGTCCGCCGGTGCAGGCGGAAAGCAGCGCCAGCACCAGCAGCCCCGCCGGACGTGTGCGGATCATCATCCCCCTCATCCTCTCTTCTTCACCCCGTCACCCCTTCACCCCTTCACCGCCGACGGCCCCTCGTGCGTCACCTCACCGCTGTGCGGCGCCGCGCCGCGCGGGTTCTCGCGCGTCCACGGGGCAATGATGGGCAGCATCAGCAGCACCGGGATTCCCGCGGCGATGGTGATCAGAAAGAACTGCGGCCATCCCGTCCGCTCGGCGATGCCGCCGGAGGGCGCCACCAGAACGTCGCGGGCAAAGGCCATGAAGCTGCTGAGCAGCGCGTACTGCGTGGCGGAGAACTGCTTGCTGCACAGCGACATCAGAAAGGCCACGAAGCCCGCCGTCACCAGCCCGCCCGCAAAGTTCTCGATGACGATGGCGACCGTGAGCGCGCCGCGGCTGGGCGGCGAGACCGCCAGCCAGTAGTAGGCCAGGTTGCTTCCCATCTGGATGGCCGCCAGCACCCACAGCGACCGGTTGATGCCCAGCCGCGCCACCAGGCCGCCGCCGGCCAGCACGCCCACGATGGTCGCCGCCAGGCCGATGACGCCGCGAATTTCGCCGATGGCCGTCTGGGTGTAGCCCTGGGCCAGCAGAAACGGCACGGTCATGTTCTGCACCATGCGGTCCGACAGGCTGTACAGCACCACGAACAGCAGCAGAAGCCCCGCGATTCCCGGCCCGGCGCGCCGGATGAAGTCCATGAACGGCTCCACCACCGCGTTGGCCAGCGTGGTGGGCGGCCCCTCGCGCAGCACCGGCTCGGGGGCAAAGACCGAGGCCGCGATCCCCACCAGCATCAGCGCCGCCATCACCAGGTACACGGTGGGCCACGACATGCGGTCCGCCAGCATCAGCGCCACGCCGCCGGTCACGATCAGCGCCAGGCGGTACCCCATCACCTTGAGCGACGCGCCCGCGCCCATCTCGCGCTCTTCCAGCACGTCGATACTGTACGCGTCCACCACCACGTCCTGCGCCGCGCTGAAGAAGGCGATCAGCAGGGCGTTGATGGCCAGCAGCTGCAGCCCGCGCCGCGGGTCGTGCATCGACATGGCCGCGATGCAGATGAACAGCGCCACCTGGGTGATGACCAGCCAGCCGCGCCTGCGTCCCAGGAACGGCGGGATGTAGCGGTCCATCAGCGGCGCGATGACGAACTTGAAGGAGTAGGGGATGCTGAGCAGGCTCACCATGCCCACGGTGGCCAGGTCCACCTTTTCCACCGTCATCCACGCCTGCAGCGTGCTGCTGGTGAGGAACAGGGGAAGCCCGGACGAGAAGCCCAGGAACAGCAGTGCCGCCATCTTCGGCTGGCCGAAGACGCGCAGGATGGATCGGGACTGGTGCTCGTTCAAGGGATTCCTCGCGGGGTCGCGTCGTGGGTCGTGGAACCCGGAACTGCGCCCGCCGGTGCGCAAGTTGGACGCCAACTGCAGGGAATAGGGAATAGGGAATAGGGAATAGGGAATAGGGGACAGGTTACAGGGGACAGCCAGCAACGGCCCCGCCCGACACACGAAGAGGCGCCCATCTGGACGCCTCCTCGATCCTCTCCACGCGCACGCCGTGACTTCCTGAGGGAGCGCCCACGCGGAACCAGAAGCCGCACAACCGTTTGCGCGCGACCGAAGGATCTCGTTCGCCCCACGACGGGCTGAGATCCGGGTGCAGAAGACACCCCCCGGTTCTGCCGGCGAGATCCTTCAGTCGGCGCCCCGGCTCCGGCGCTAGGGCCCGGTTCATCGCGGCGCCTCCTTCAGGAAGTCAGCCGGCAGCACGCCACACACCCAGCCGAGCCACCATCCCACTGTAACCTGTCCCCTGTCCCCTGTCCCCTATTCCCTGCCCCTATCTGTCCAGACCGCCGCCCAGCCCCACCATCCCGCCCGTCTGCCCCGTAAGCCACGCCACCGCGGCCTCCTGCATGATCCCCTCGCCGCCCCACGCGGCCAGCAGGTTGCCGGCGGTGGGGATGTCGCTCGCCAGGCGCGGATGGCTGAAGAGCACCACGGTCGCCTCCGGATGCGCGGCCGTGAGCTCGCGCACCCGCGCGCGCGCGGCGGCGCTGATGCCGGGGCGGCCCTTCCACGCGCGGATGTCGGAGTACAGCACCACCAGCGGCGCGCCGTCGTCCGCGACCTCCACGCCGGCGGCCTGGAGCGCGGCGGGAAAGGCGTGGCGGGGATACGGGGGCCAGGGCCCGCCGCCGTCGTCCTCGATCTCCTCGATGCGCACCCGCCCCGCCGGCAGACGCGGCTCGCCCCGGCAGACGCGCAGGGTGCGCACGGCGGTTTCCAGCGCCCAGCGGCGGTCGTCGTCCGCGCCCCATCCGCCCCCCGCCGGCCCCGCCACCCGCTCCGCCGCCTCCGCGATCCGCCGCAGCGCGTCCTCCACCCGCTCGCGCGGCAGGCGGCCGTCCCCCACCGCCGCCCGCACCTCGGCGATCACCGCCTCGTTGTCCTGCGGATACAGGAGCGCGTCGCAGCCCGCCGCCAGCGCCTCCACCGACGCCGTGGCCTCGCTGCCGCCTTCCGTCATCCCCTCCATGATGATGGCGTCCGTCACCACCAGCCCGCCGTACCCCAGCTCGCCGCGCAGCAGCCCGCCGATGATGGGCGGCGACAGCGTGGCCGGCCGCCCCTCCGGGTCCAGCGCGGGGTAGGCCACGTGTGCCGTCATCAGCGAGTCCACGCCGGCCCCGATCGCCGCGCGGAACGGCGCCAGGTCCTGCTCCAGCTGCTCGCGCGACACGCGGACCGTGGGCCGCTCGATGTGCGAGTCGCCCACGGTGCGGCCGTGCCCGGGAAAGTGCTTGGCGCAGCTCAGCGCGCCGCCGCGGGTGCATCCGCGCACCCACGCCGCCACCTGCCGCGCCACCCCGTCCGGCGCCGACCCGAACGCCCGCACGCCGATGATGGGGTTTTCCGGCTCCAGGTCCACGTCCGCGACGGGCGCGTAGATCCAGTTCACGCCCAGCGCGCGCGCCTCGCGGGCCGTCAGCTCGCCCGCGCGCTCCGCCAGCGCCTCGTCGTCCAGCGAGCCCAGGGCGGCGGCGGGGGGAAGGGGCGTGGCGCCGCGGAACTGCTGTCCCGCCCCGCGCTCCAGGTCGCTGGCGATGAGCAGCGGATGCGGCGCGCGGCGGTGCAGCTCGTCGGTGAGCGCGCGCACCGCCCGCGCCTCCCCGCCAAACAGGATGAACCCGCCCACCCCCAGCTCCAGCCCCCGCTCGATGCTTTCCCGGAATCCCTCGAAGCCGTTCTCCGCGTCCCAGCGGATCACGGGCAGCAGCAGCCGCGCTACGTTCAAACCGTCGCTCCGGTTGGAGATGTGTGTCTGTGCCTGATGACTACGAGCCGGGGGCGATACGAAGGGCGTCGTGCCGTACCGCGGGCGCCCCCTCCGGGCTCGCATTACTCGCCCACCTCCCCCAAAACTGCTGGGGGAGGTTGGGTTGCCGACAGACCGGGACGCAACGACAAGCATCGCACTGCGTCGGCGGGGTGCCCCTCCCCCGGCCCCTCCCCGTTCGTTCCTCACGGAGAGGGGAGAATTCGATCGCGCTCCGGCAGGCCGCCACGTGGCAGGCACTCGCCTTCCCTGAACGCCCGCCAGTCCGCGAAGGCGGCCTTCGTGTGGTTGTTGCAGCGAATTCATTCGCCCCGCAGTCGGCCGCTCACAACATCCTCCCCCACCCATCCGCCCCCTCTACGCAACCCGCCGGCCCGCGCCAGGGCGCTGGACCGGCGGTCCGCAACTGCAGGCTGTCCCCTATTCCCTATTCCCTATTCCCTATTCCCTGGCGGCATCTCGTACGGGCCCGGCAGCACGAACGTCTCCACGCCGGGCGCGCGCAGCACGAAGCCGCGGTCGGGCGTATCGCCCACCACCATCCACCGCACCGGCGACGCCCCCGAGTGCACCGTGGGCCGCACCCGCGCCTCCAGCTGGCCGATCACCTCGGGCGCGCCCCCCAGCAGCGACACGCGCATCACGTGGTAGCTCACCGTGGCGTCGTCGCCCACCGGCTTTACCGCGTCCGGGATGGGGCGCACGTAGACGATGTTGTTGGTGAACGGGATGACCCGCGGCGCCACGCCGGGGCCCACCGTGCGCGTTTCTCCGCTGCGCAGCTCGCGAATGCGGATCTCGCGCCCCGCCTCGAACGCCACCACCGAGCGCTCCACGTCGAAGAACGCCGGCACCACGTCGTCCACCACCTCCACGTCCTGCGCCAGCGGCACCAGCGACGTGTTTCCCGGCAGCTCCACCCACAGCGCCCCCACCTCGACCCCGCCCAGCGAGTCGCGCCACGCGGGGTGAAACACGATCTGCGGCGCGCCCTCGCGCCCCGAGGTGCGCAGGTCGCCGCGCGCGTCGCGCACCAGCCGCGCCCCGCGGGCCTCCATCAATTCCAGCAGCTGCCGGGCGATGGTGCGCACCTGGGCGTCGTCTTCGCGGGCCAGCAGCGCGCGGATCAGCGGCGCGTCCTCCACCTCCAGCCGCCCCAGCACCGTCAGCCGCACCAGCGACGACGGATCGCCCACCGCCGCGCGCAGGGCGTTGCGCGCCGCCGCCGAGTCCGGCGCAAAGCGCTGCAGCCCCCGCACCGCCGCCGCGCGCACCACGTCGCTGCCGCTGGCCGCCAGCGTGCGCCGCAGCAGGTGCATGGACCCCGGCGCGCGGCGGTCCGCCAGCAGGACGGCGCTGTTGGCGCGCACGTTCTCGTCCAGCGACTGGTCCTCCACCAGCCCGATGAGCACCGCGTCCAGCTCCGGCCCCATTGCCTCCAGCCGCCCCCGCTCGCGGTAGTACGCCGGCGACTGCTCCTCCGCGTCCAGAATGCGTACCACCTGGTTCACGAACAGGCGGTTGCCGTAGCGCGGCGGCGCCGAGGGCTGCAGCAGCGCGCATCCGCCCAGCGCCGCCAGGCCCGCCAGCGCCAGTGCGCCGCGGGCCGTGCGAAGAAGGGGGGGGATGCGGATCGGCCTCATCGCTCGTCTGCGAAGGATGAATCAGGCGCCGGGCGTAAGCGAGCCCAGCACGCGCGGCCCCGCGGCGCCGGTGGCGCTGGGCAGGTTGGCGGGAATTCCCCGCAGGTGCGCCCAGGCCAGCACCGCGAACGCCACGGCCTCCTTGGCGTCGGGGTCCACGCCCAGCGCGGCCCCGTCCACCACCGGCAGCGGGTGCAGCAGCGCCCGGATGCGCCCCGCCAGCACCGGGTTGCGCGCGCCCCCGCCCGTCAGCACCACCTCGTCCACGCCGCGCGGCACCACCCAGCGCGCGTAGGCGTCGGCCACCGTGCGCGCCGTCAGCTCCGTCAGCGTGGCGATCAGGTCCATCCAGTCCCCGTCGCCCTCGGGATGGACCGCCGCCACCAGCCGCTCCACGAACGGCCGGCCAAACTCCTCGCGCCCGGTGGACTTGGGCGGCTCCGCGGCAAAGTACGGGTGGCGAAGCAGATCGGCGAGCAGCGCCTCGTCCACCGTCCCCCGCGCCGCCAGCCGCCCATCCTTGTCGTACCGGTGCCGCCCCTCCGTGGCGATCTCCACCGCCGCGTCGATCAGCGAGTTGGCGGGCCCGGTGTCGAACGCCCACACCGGCTCGGCGCTTCCCCGCGGCGGCACGCGTGTCACGTTGCCGATGCCGCCCAGGTTCTGCAGCGCGCGGGCGCGGTCCGGCACGCTGAACAGCAGCTGGTCCGTCCAGGGCACCAGCGGCGCCCCCTGCCCCCCCGCCGCCACGTCGCGCGTGCGGAAGTCCGATACGACCGGCCGCCCCGTCCGCTCCGCGATGGTCGCCGCGTCCCCCAGCTGCAGCGTCGCCCCGCGCTTTCCCTCCGCCGGCGGCCGGTGCCACACCGTCTGCCCGTGCGAGCCCACCGCGTCCACCGTCGCCACGTCGACCTCCGCCTCGGCGCAGACGGCCAGCGCCGCCTCCGCCAGCCACTCGCCCAGGTCGCCGTGCAGCCCGCAGAGCGCCTCCGCCGTCCCCGCCACGATGGCGTCGTGGATCGCCGTCCGCCGCTCCTCGGCGTAGGGAAGCGTGAGGGCGTGGACGACGGTGATCCGCACGTCCTCCGTCCCGCTTCCCTCCACGTCCACCAGCGCCGCGTCCACGCCGTCCAGCGAGGTGCCGGACATCAGTCCCACGATCCTCACGCGCCCGCCCCCTGTCGCGCGGCGCCGCGGACGGCGGCCAGCAGCGCGCCGTCGGTCCGCGCGGCGGCCTGGAACAGCTGGTAGGCCGTGGCGCCGTCGTACGGGCCGCCGCGCACCTGCCAGTCCCACACGTTCAACCCGCGGCGCTGCACCATCAGAAAGCTGCGGTAGCGCAGCCGCCCGTACTCGGCCACCAGCGACGGCGCATCCCCCGCGACGACCTCCGCCCCGACGCCGAGGTCCGCCGGCAGCTCGCGCCCGTCCACCATGGCCTCCAGCATCCGCTGCAGCGCCATCTCGCCGCGTACGCCCGTCCCCAGCGCCTGGACCACGCCGGGATGGTCCGCGGGGGCGTCCTCGACCGCGACGCGCAGGGCGCGGGCGGCGATCTCCACGCGCACCAGCAGGTCCTCCCACTCCACTTCGCTGGGCGGGCGCGCGGGAAGGGTGCGCGGATCGGCGGAGAAGGTCATCCCGCCGCGATCTTTACCAGGTCGCCCAGGCGGCCGCCGGCGCGGGCCAATTCTTCGGCGGCGTGCTCGCGGTCCGCGCCCGTCCAGTGCATCACCATCGCCGTCTTTACGCTGCCGCCGCTGCGGGCGAGGAGGGCGCGGGCGTCGTCGCGCTCCAGGTCCAGCGTTTCCATCAGGATGCGCTCGCTGCGGTCGCGCAGCTTCTGGTTGGTGGCGCGCAGGTCCACCATCAGGTTGCCGAACACCTTGCCGGTGCGGATCATGGCGCCCGTGCTGATCATGTTGAGCACCAGCTTGGTGGCCGTCCCCGCCTTCATCCGCGTGGACCCCGTGACCACTTCCGGCCCGACGAGGGGGGCGATGACGACGTCGTACACGTCCAGCATCCACTGCTCCGGCTCGGTGCACAGCAGGAAGCCGGCTTTGGCGCCGCGCTGCTTGGCCCGGGTGAGCGCCCCGTGCACGTACGGCGTGCTTCCCGAAGCGGCGATGCCGAAGACGAAGTCGTTGGGCCCCACCCCCTTCTCGTCCATCACCGCGCCGCCCGCCTCGCGGCTGTCCTCGGCCCCCTCCGCCGCCTTCAGCAGCGCGTCGTATCCCCCGGCGATGACCCCCTGGAACATCTCGGGGTCGGTGCCGTAGGTGGGCGGCATCTCCGAGGCGTCCAGCACCCCCAGCCGGCCGGACGTTCCCGCGCCCACGTAGATCAGCCGCCCGCCGGCGCGGAAGGTGTCCTCCGCCATCTCGATCGCCCGGGCGATGCAGTCCAGCTGCGTGGCCACCGCGGGGGCGATGCGCTGGTCTTCGCGGTTGATGATCCGGGCGATCTCCAGCGCCGAGAGCTGGTCGATCCCGGCGGTGTCCGGGTTGCGCTGCTCGGTGAGCCGGGGGTCCAGCGGCGGCTTGGTCATCCGGTCAGATCGGGGGATAAAGAACCGCACGGGCGAGCCCCGCAACGTGCGCGGTCCCGCAAGGGAACGCAAGAGTCCGCACGCTTCGGGCCCGTTCGCCGCCAGTCGCCGGAGTGGACGCCCCGCCGGCACCGCCCGTGCGATCCGATCAGCCCCCCCGCCGCCCGCTCCAGGAGCGAGTGAATCCGACGCTGGAAACCGCCAGTTCCGCCTGCGGGAGCGAATGAATTCGCCGCTGGAACCACGCAAAGTCCGCCTTCGCGGACTCGGCGGCCCGCGATCTACGGCGTCCGAAGCACCTGCGCGTCCGCAACCGGAGGAATCACGGCCGGCTCCCTCATTGGCATCAATCCCGCTGTCCCCTGTAACCTGTCCCCTAATTTCCCTATTCCCTGTTCCCTATTCCCTGTACTTTCATCTTACGGCGTCCACTCCGCCACGACCAGAGTCCTGCTACACGGCTGATACCGATGATCCGCTCGCGCGCGCTTCCGCTGCTGCTGGCCCCCGTCCTCCTGGCGCTTTCCGCGTGCGGCCCCGGCGGCCCGTCGCGCGCCGACGCCGCCCAGGCCGACACCGTGACCTTTGCCCCCGGCTGGGACTTTCCGCGGGGCTCCACATCCCCCGTAAACGCCCAGCGCGGGATGGTCGTGACGACCGACCGCGTGGCGTCGGAGGTGGGCGCCGAGATCCTGCACCGCGGCGGCAACGCCGTGGACGCCGCGGTGGCCACCCACTTTGCGCTGGCGGTGGTGAACCCCGAGGCCGGCAACATCGGCGGCGGCGGGTTCATGGTGGTGCGGATGGCGGACGGCACCACCGCGTCGCTGGACTTTCGCGAAGCGGCGCCCATGGCGGCCACGGCGGACATGTTCCTGGACGCCGCGGGGAACGTGACCGAAAAGTCGCTCATCGGCCACCTGGCCTCCGGCGTTCCCGGCTCGGTGGCGGGGATGTGGGAGGCGCACCGCCGCTTCGGCTCGCTTCCGTGGGCCGAGCTGGTGCAGCCGGCCGTGTCGCTGGCGGAGGGGATCATGGTGCACGAGCGGCTGGCCAACTCGCTGCGAAGCAACGCGGACAAGATCGGCCGCTTTCACGCCACCGCCCGCGTCTTCATGCCCAACAACCGCGTCCTGCGCGTGGGCGACCGGCTGGTGCAGGCGGACCTGGCCCAGACCTTCCGGCGCATCGCCGCGGAGGGCGCGGACGGCTTCTACCGCGGCCGCACGGCGGAGCTGGTGGAGGCCGAGATGCGGCGCGGCAACGGGCTCATCACCCGCGACGACATGGCCCGCTACCGCGCCGTGTGGCGCGACCCGCTGCGCTTCGACTACCGCGGCCACGAGGTCATCTCCATGCCCCCGCCCAGCAGCGGCGGGGTGACGATGGCCGAGATGCTGAACATCCTGGAAGGGTACGACCTGCGCGCGATGGGCTACCTGTCGCCCGAGCACGTGCACGTGTTCGCCGAGGCCGCGCGCCGCGCCTACGCCGACCGCAACGCCTACCTGGCCGACCCCGACTTCGTCCCGCAGCCCACCGCGCGGATGATGTCGGACGCGTACGCCGCCGAGCGCCGCGCCACCATCGCCCGCGACCGCGCCACGCCCAGCGCGCAGGTGGCGCCGGGCCTGGGCGCCCCGCCGCGCGAGGGAACACACACCACGCACTACTCCATCGTGGACGAGCGCGGCAACGCCGTGGCGGTGACGACGACCATCAACTCGCTGTACGGCAGCCTGGTGACGGTGGAGGGCGCCGGATTCCTGCTGAACAACGAGATGGACGACTTTACCGCCAAGCCGGGGGTGCCCAACCAGTTCGGCCTGGTGCAGGGCGCGGCGAACGCCGTGGCGCCCGGCAAGCGGATGCTCTCGGCGATGACGCCCACCATCGTGCTGGACCCCAGCGGCAAGGTGCTGTTCGTGACGGGCACACCGGGCGGCGCCACCATCATCACCTCCATCGCGCAGGCCATCAGCAACGTGGTGGACTTCCGGATGGACGTGGCCACCGCCACCTCGGCCCCGCGCCTGCACCACCAGCACCTCCCCGACACCCTGCGCTACGAGCGCGCCGGCCTGTCCCCCGCCACCGCGGCCCGCCTGCGCGCCATGGGCCACGCGCTGGCGCAGCGCGAGGGCTTTCAGGGCGACGTGCAGTCCATCATGGTGCTGCCCAACGGCGTGCAGTCCGCCGTGGCCGACCCCCGCCGCGGCGGGGCCGCCGTCGGCGTGGGCGAAGTCCGGCGCGTGGTGCAGTAGCGGATAAACGGACGGCCTGGACAGGATAAAACGCGAAAGTACACACATCCGCGCGCGCCGGCGGGGGCCCTCGCCCGCTCGCCCGGACTTGCTCCTGAGACAACCCAGGGTTGCTCCGGAGATGGTCCACGTTGCTCCGGGGATGATCCAGGGCTGCCTCCGGAGACGACCCAGGTTGCTCCGGAGACAACCCAGCTGCCTCCGGAGACGACCCAGGTTGTTCCGGAGACAACCCAGCGTTGCTCCGGAGATGGCCAGGTTGCTCCGGAGATGAGCCTCATTCCACCCACATTCACATCCGCCGCTTCGTGAGCGACTCAACCGCTGATCCCCTGGCCGGCCTGCGCGCGCAGCCGGACGCGCGCGACCCCCGCGCGCCCACGCTGCTGCAGCCGTGGACGGAGGGCGAGCCGCTGGACGGCCGCACGGTGGTGCTGGGCTTTCCGTACGACGGCGGCATTCCGTCGCGCCCGGGCGCCCGCTTTGGGCCGCGCGCCATCCGCGAGGCGCTGGCCTCGTTCGGCACCTACGACGGCGAGCGGCACGTGCCCCCCGCGCTGGACCTGGGCGACGTGGCGCTGCCGGGGATGAACGGCGCCGACGCGCACGCCCGCATCGAGGCGGCCGCGCGCCAGGTGTTCGCCGCCGGCGCGCGCCCCGTCTTCCTGGGCGGCGACCACGGGATCACCGGCTCCATCATCCGCGGCCTGGCCGCCGCGCGGCCGGAGATCGGCCTGGCCGTCGTCAACGTCGACGCGCACCTGGACGTCCGCGAGTACGACGACGAGGCGCACCTTTCCAGCGGCACCCCGTTCCGCCGCGCCATGGAGACGCCCATCGTCGACGGCGCGCACGTGGCGATGATCGGCATCCGCCGCTTCGCCAACTCGCAGTACTACCTGGACTTCGCCACCAGCGCAGGCGTGCGGCTGTCCCCGGTGGAGGACGTAGAGAAGCACGGCGCGGTGACAGTTACCAAGGCCGCCCTCTACCGTGCTACGGCGGGCGCGGATGCGCTGTACCTGAGCATCGACATGGATGCGGCCGACGCGGCGTTCGCCCCCGGCGTCAGCGCGCCCGGCACCGGCGGACTTTCCGCGCGGGAGATGATCGACGTGGTCCGCACCGCCGCCGCCGATCCGCGCCTGGTGGCCGCCGACATCATGGAAACCTCGCCCCCGTACGATCCCGACGGCCGCACGGCCCGCCTGGCCGCGCGGCTGCTGCTGGAGATCCTGGCCGCCCGCCCGTGAGCCGCGACGTCCGCCTGATCGCCGTCCCCTACGACAGCGGCATCCGCGGCTGGCGGATGGGTGCCGGTCCGGCGCACCTGCTGGAGGGCGGCCTGGAAGCGGCCCTGCGCGCCCGCGGCCACACCGTCGGCACGCGCTGGATCGAGGCCCCCGCCGATCCGCCGCCCGCGGAGATCCGCACCACCTTTCAGCTCGCCGCCAGCGTGGCGGACGCGGTGCGGGAGGCACGTTCCGCCAGTGCCTTTCCCGTGGTCCTGGCCGGCAACTGCGCCACCGCCATGGGGACGCTGGCCGGACTGGCGGATGCCGAGCCCGCCGTCGTCTGGCTGGACGCGCACGCCGACTTCAACACGCCGGACACCACGCGCAGCGGCTTTCTGGACGGGATGGCGCTCGCCATCGCCACCGGCCGCTGCTGGGGGCAGATGGCGGCCACCCTCCCCGGCTTTCGCCCCGTCCCCGACCACAACGTCTGCCTGATCGGCGCTCGCGACCTGGATCCCGCAGAATCGGAGTATCTGTATCACTCCCGCACGCCCGTCCTCTCGGTCGTCGACTATCCCGAGTGGCTTCCCGCCGCGCTGGAAGGCTTGCAGACCCGCACGGACGCCGTGTATCTGCACATTGACCTCGACGTTCTGGATCCCCCGGAAGGCCGCGCAAACGCGTTCGCGGCCGATGGTGGACTGCTGCTGAGCGACGTGCTGAACGTGATCCAAACCATCCGCCAGACACTGCCCATCGCCGCCGTCGCCCTCACCGCCTACGATCCGTCGTGCGACGAAGAGGGCCGCATCCGCACCGCCGCGTTCACGATCCTGGGCGAAGTGCTGGGCTAGCCTCCAATCTGTCATTCCGAAGGAGCGCCCACCCCACCCCGTCCGTTGCGAAAAACCCTGCGCGCGACTGAGGAATCTACTCTCGGCCTCCTCGTAACCCATCGCGCGCCACGATCCGGCCCCATCCTCTTTCTGCGCCTCCGCGTCTCTGCGTGAGGCCTTTCCTTCCCCCAAATACGAAGACCGCCCCGGCACCATGAAGGTGCCGGGGCGGCCGTCCGCGAAAGAGCGCCGGTTTACTGGCGGTTCTCGCGCAGGATCTGCTCGCGGTACTCTTCGCTCGCGAAGATGGCGACCTCTACGCGGCGGTTCTGCGCGCGGCCCGCGTCGCTGCTGTTGTCGGCGACCGGCTCCGACTCGCCGCGGCCTTCCACGCGAATGCGGGCGCCGTTGATGCCCTGGCCCACCAGGAACTGGCGCGCCGACGCCGCGCGGCGCTGCGAAAGCCCCATGTTGTACTCATCCGTGCCCTGGCTGTCCGTGTGGCCCACGATCAGCACCTCGGTCTCCGGATAGTCGCGCAGGCTGTTGGCCAGCTGGCGCAGGTTCTCACGGCCGGCGGGGAGCACCTGGTCGCTGTCGAAGGGGAACAGCACGCCGCTCTCGAAGGTCACCGCGATGCCTTCGCCCACCCGCTCCACCTCGGCGGCGGGAAGCGTGGACTCCAGCTGCTCCGCCTGGCGGTCCATCCGCCGCCCGATCACCGCGCCGGCCGCGCCGCCCAGCACCGCGCCGATGATGGCGCCGCGGGCCGTGTTGCCCGTCTGCCGCCCGATGATGGCGCCGATGGCGCCGCCCGCCCCGGCGCCGCCCGCGGCACCGCGCTCCGTGTTGTTCATCGACGCGCACCCGGTCATGCCGGTGCTTACGGTGAGCGCGGCCAGCGCCACCGTGAACTTGCGAGATACAGCGTTCATAACGTTTAGCTCCGTCTTGGGGACCTAGCCTGCCACATCAGCCGAGTTGGCTACTTCGGCGCCGGTCCTCTGCAAGGCCGGTGCCCCGAAGGCCCTTCCGCTGGTTCCGCGGCCCAATACTGCCGTCCCGGCGCCAGAACGCAAGCAATCTCCACGGTTCATCCGCACTCCGGGCGACCCCGCGGCCGGCGTGCCAGGACCGGCACCCTGTCCTCAAATCCATACAGGACATCAACTTGACCCGGTGACATGCAGGGAGAGGCAGCTCGCGTCACGACGGCGGCATGGGAAGATGTGCGTGGCGGGCGCTCCATGTGACGACGAGCGAGTCGCCGACGGTCAGCGCGCCGCCGGGGCGAACGGGGAAGCGCACCTCGCCAGAGCAGCCCATGCACGGCGGCCGGGGAATGCGTGGATCGTAGCGGATGACCGCGACCTGCACCTCGTAGAACCAGTCGCGCTCCGCCCGCGGGATCTGCACGCTCCCCGTGGCCAGCGGAGAACGCGCGTCATCCAGCAGCCGCACCTCCACCTCCACCGGCTCCCCCTCCGCCAGCGGCACCCACGGCGAGTGCGGGGCAACTTCCCCGCTGTCCTGCCCGAACGCGTCCGTGCGCGCCGTTCCCCCCCGGCCCGCCTCATCGTACGCGAACTCCGCCCCGTATCCCGGCGCCAGGTACGAGACGAACCGCAGCGCGGGTGTATCGGCCGTGCCCGCGCGCACGCCGGCCGCCGCGCAGCCGGCCGTCAGGAGGGCCAGCACGGCCGCCGCGTACCGAAAAGCGTACTTCACTGGAGCCATCTCCATCCTCTGTAAAAGGGCCCGCGCATCCGGAATGATGCGCGGGACCCGTGATCATGCGCGGACCATGCCCGCCGCCCGCGGTCCTCCGGCGCCCACTGGGGCGCCGGATGGAGCGTGCCGGCTTACAGCGTGGTGCGGTTGTACAGGTTCTTCAGCCACAGCTTGCGGACCTGCGCCGCGTCCCACGTCACCGTGCTGGTGGCGCGCTGCGCGGTGGGATCCGGCGTGCGCGACGGGAAGTACGTCGTGGAGCCGGTGATCGCCGGGTGCACGGCCTTCTCCAGGCAGTGAATGATGTGGTCGATGCCGCTGGCCCGCTTCCACACGCCGCTCTCGGTGACCTCGCAGGTCCGCATCATGTCGGCCACCAGGCGGCCGGGGTACGCCACCGCATCGTGCAGCTCGTCCAGCTGCCCGCCGGCGGTGCCCGCCCCGAAGCGGTTGCTGTCGGTGATGTCGTACAGGAACGAGCCCACGGCGCCCTCCACCACCGACCCGTCGGCGGGGCGCCCGGCCACGTGCAGGTAGTACCAGCTGATCTCGAAGCCGTACTCGTACCCCGTGGCGTCGCCGCGCGTGGCGACGGCGAAGTAGTCGGCGAAGCCCTCGGGATAGGCGCACTGCAGCTTGGTGGCGGTGCTGATGGGATGGTTGGCGGGGCAGCTGGCCGCCCGCCAGAACTGCTCGATGTATCCGCCCAGCGCCTTTTCGTGGTATGCGTGCCCGTACTCGTGCGCCTGCGTCCACACGCCGTTGCTGCCGTACACCTGCTGCCCGTAGGTGCTGCCGGTGTAGGTGTTGATGCGGATGAAGTCGTTGCCCGGGGTGCAGCCCAGGTAGGCGGTGGTGGGGCAGTACGAGCTGTACGGCTGCGCCGACTCGTTCACCAGCAGCACGTTGGCCTGCGGGCGCGCGTACCCGAAGAAGCTGGCCGCGTTGGTGGCGACGATGTTCATCTGGTTGAAGACGTGCGACACGTTGGGCGTGGCGTCGGGCCACTCCGGATATCCGCAGCTGCTGGAGGCGTAGTACGTGGCCGACGAGATGAGCGCGCCCGTCCGCAGGGTGCTGGAGGAGTTGGTCACGGTGACCCGCGGGTTGCGCGCCCACACCGACACGTTGAAGCGGTACCCGGTGCCGCAGTTGATGAAGATGCTGCCGTTGGCGTTGGTGCGGCCGGTGTAGCTTCCCTGCAGCGCGCCCGCGGAGTTGTACGCGTCCACCTTGTAGTCCGCGTCGGGGACGTTGACGTACATGCTGTCGATGGGGTGGTAGTAGTCGATGACCACTTCGATGGTGCCGGTGGTCTGCTGCATCTGCCCGTCGCGCGGCTGCCGCGACTGCGCGGCGCGGGCGGAGCGGCTGCGCAGCGGCCCCAGCCCCGGGACGGCGTCGTCCGGGAGCAGGGTGGGGTCGAACTCCTCCATCACCCGCCCGCCGGTTTCGCTGATCCACACGTACAGCGCCTTGACCTCGGTGTTCTGCACCGGCTGGCCGCCCACGAACGTGCTGTCGGCGGAGCTTACCGACGCCCAGACGGAATAGTAGCCCGGCCGGGGAAAGGTGACGGATGCCTGGTGCTGCGTGGTGGCGCCGCGGCCCAGCGCCTGGCGCTTCGAGGCCAGGGGGCGCAGGGCCCCGCCGCGCGCGGGCTGGTACCGGTCCCACCCGCCGCGCAGCTCGGCCTGGGCCAGCTCGGGAAGCACCAGGTCGACGGTGGCGTCGCTGGTGGGGAGCAGGGCGCGTACGCTCATGGTAAGCTGCACGGGCTGGCCCGGACGGAATGAACCGGCGGCGCTCAGGTCCACGTTGAAGCGGGCCAGGCTCCCCGAGGTTGGCGGATCGAGGTTGTCTCCTCCCCCTCCCCCTCCTCCCGTGATGTCGTCGGCGTCACAGGCGGAAAGGATGGCGGCGAGCGCCAGCAGGCGCGCGACACGGTGAAGCACGGGCGCAGGCTTGGGCATGCGGTCCTCCGGTACACCAGGTGAAAAACAGATGCTTCTCTGGGGCCGGAGGGGCCTGGCAAAGGGAGTGCCTGTCCATCTTTAAAGGTCGTATAAAGAATGTACAATGTCGGAGTTCATTCCCTTCGCCGCGCCGCACGAACCGCCGCACCGGCCTTTCGCTCGACGGCCGACGGGGACGGGCTCCGGCGGCGCCGGCTTCGCACGAGGTGGCCCGGTGCTTGCCCCTCCGGCGTCCGTTCACCGGAGTGCCTGGTCTACCCGCGCCACGATTTCGATTTGCCAACCGCGACGCCCCAAGCCGACGCGAACGCGAACCTGCTTCCGTTCCTGAAAGAGCACTTCTCGCTGGACGAGTTCCGGGCGGGGCAGGAGGAAACCATCCGCGCGGTGCTGGGCGGCCAGGACGCGCTGGTGGTGCTGCCGACGGGGGCGGGCAAGTCGCTCATCTACCAGCTGCCGGCGCTGCTGCTGCCGGGGCTCACCATCGTCGTGAGCCCGCTCATCGCGCTGATGAAGGACCAGACCGACAAGCTGGACGAGCTGGGCGTGGACGCGTGGACCATCAACTCCGCCCAGTCGGCGCGGGAGCAGCGCGAGGCGGAGGAGGCGGTGGAGGGCGGCGGCGGCAAGATCCTGTACGTGACGCCGGAGCGCTTTCGCGACCGCGAGTTCTTCGAGGTGCTGCTGGACCGCGAGGTGTCGCTGTTCGTCGTCGACGAGGCGCACTGCGTAAGCCAGTGGGGCCACGACTTTCGCCCCGACTACATGATGCTGGGCGGCATCGCCGAGCGGCTGGGGCGGCCGCCGGTGATGGCGCTCACCGCCACGGCCAGCCCCGAGGTGCGCGACGACATCACGCACCAGCTGCGGATGCGCGACCCGTTCACCTGGGTGGGCGAGCTCATCCGCGCCAACCTGTTCCTGGAAGTGCAGCCCACCGTCAACGAATCGGCCAAGGACGCGGCGCTGGAGCAGGTGCTGCGCCGGGCGGAAGGGACGGGGATCGTCTACGTGGCGACGGTCAAGGAGGCGGAGCGCATCCACGACGAGTTCGGCAAGCGGCACTCGCTTGCGCTGTACCACGGAAAGCTGGGATCCAGGGAGCGGCACGAGGCGCAGGACCGCTTCATGGCGGGCCAGGTAAAGGCGGTGGTGGCCACGAACGCGTTCGGGCTGGGGATCGACAAGCCCGACATCCGCTTCATCGTGCACTACCACTTTCCCGGCAGCATGGAGTCGTACTACCAGGAGGCCGGCCGCGCGGGGCGCGACGCGGAGCCTTCGCGGTGCGTCATCCTCTATCGCGAGGAGGACCGCGGCGTACAGGGCTACTTCCTGGGCGGCAAGTACCCCGACCTGGACGAGGCCATCGCCACGGCGCGCATCGTCAACCGCATGCCGCTGGCGGAAAAGCGCCCGCTGGACGAGATCGCCGACATGGCCGAGGTGCCGCGCCGCAAGGCCCGCATCGTGATGACGCTGCTCAAGCGGCACGGGATGATGCGCGAGCATCGCGGCGGCCTGTGGGAGCGGCTGGCGCCGGACGTGGCGGCGGCGGACCTGAGCCGCGAGCTGCAGGACTACGAGACGCGCCGCGCGCAGGACCGGGTAAAGCTGGAGGAGATGATCCGCTACTGCCGCACGGCAAAGTGCCGGACGAAGCTGATCCTGGACTACTTTGGCGAGGTGCGCGCGGACGACTGGACCTGCGGCCACTGCGACAACTGCGTGGCGCCGCGGGTGGAGGGGATGACCGCCGCCGCCGAGGCCCCCGCCATCGCCATGATGGACGGCGGCGCCGCGGCCCGTGCCTCCGCCGCGGAGGACGCCGAGGCGCTGGCCGTGGGCGACGAGGTGACGCACGGCACCTTTGGCGAAGGCCTGGTGCTCGCGATCGCCGGCGACAAGGCCGAGGTGGACTTCGAGGGCCACGGCACGCGGATGATCCGGCTGGATTTTCTGACGCGGGTGGAGTAGGAAAGCAGGGAATAGGGAATAGGGAATAGGGAATAGGGAATAGGGAATAGGGAATAGGGAATAGGGAATAGGGAATAGGGAATAGCGGGAGTCTGTCATTCCGAGGCCCGGCCGCGTGTGCCCCTCCTCTCGCGCCGCCAGTTGCAGGGCCGAGGAATCTGCTTTCGGCGTGCTGGAGGGCAGACGCGGCAGCCCGGGCCAGACCCGCGGCTACGACGGCGCCGGAGAGTGCATCGTGGGGCGTGGCCGCAAGTCGGAAGGCGCGACCGGCACGCCACGAGCAGCCCGAAAATGGATTCCTCAGAGGGTGTTGCTAAACCCCCAAACCTCACAAAGAAGCGATGACTTCCTGAGGGAGCGCACCACGTGTAACTCAATTCCACACAACCGCCTGCGCGCGACCGAAGGACCTGCTCTCCGGCAAGGCGGGGCCGGCTCCATGCCGCGGGACCAGTCCCGCCGTTCTGCTGGCGAGGTCCTTCGGTCGGCGCCAAGGTGCAGTGTACAAGCGAGTTATCGGGCGGCGCCTCCCTCAGGAAGTCAATCACGCTGGGAGGTTTGGCAACACCCTGTCAGTCGGCGCCAAGCTTCTGCGCGAGCGGCCAAGCGCGATGAGGCGCCTCCTTCGGAATGACAGATGTACGCCGAGGTGCACCCGTTCGTCACGCAGTTCGCGCTGGTGCTGTTCGGCAGCCTGTTCGGGGAGGTTTGCGCGCGTCGTACTGGTGCGTGCCAGCCTCTACCCCGCCAGCTCACCCGGTTCATCACGCACTCACCCGATGGTCCCCGCCACCTCGCGCCCGATCCGCTCCACGGCATCCGCCAGCACGTCGTAATCCTCGCGGCGGCTGCGGTGGTTCACGATGGCGGCGCGAATGGCGTAGCGGCCGCGCACCACGGTCCCGGACGGCACCGCGATCCCGTCCTCCTGCAGCCGCAGCAGGATCTCCTGGTTGGTCGCGTCCCGCTCCGCCTCCGGCAGGTCCGCGGGCGCATAGCGAAAGCAGACCACGTTCAGCTGCACCGGCATCAGCAGCTCCAGCGTGGGACTCGCCTCCACCCGCGCGGCCAGGTGCCGGGCCTGGGCCACGTTCTGCTCCACCAGGCGGATGATGGCATCCACGCCGTGCGCCTTGAAGCTCATCCACACCTTGAGCGCCTTGAAGCCGCGCGTCAGGTCGATGCCGCGATCCGCGAACGGCAGCCCGCCGGCGATCACCCCGCGCTCCATCTGCGCCAGGTACGGCGCGGACGCGGCAAAGGCGCCGCGGTGCAGCTCCGCGTCCCGCACCAGCACGCACGCGCACTCGAAGGGCAGGTAGCCCCACTTGTGCAGGTCGAAGGCGAGCGAATCCGCCCGCTCCATCCCCGCCACCCGCGGCCGCAGCGCGTCGGACGTGTACGCCCACGCGCCGAACGCGCCGTCCACGTGGAACCACAGCCCTTCCGCCGCGCAGAAGTCCGCCAGCGCCGCCAAGTCGTCGGACGCGCCGGTGTTCACCGACCCCGCCGTGCCGATCACGCAGACGGGCCGGTGCCCCGCCGCGCGGTCTTCGCGGACGGCGGCGGCGAGCGCGTCCAGGTCCATGCGGTCGAGCGCGTCCACCGGCACCGTGCGCAGGGAACGGCGGCCCATCCCCATCAGCTCCACCGCCTTGCGCGCCCAGCCGTGCGTCTCGGTAGAGGCGTAGACGATGAGCGGGGGCCCGCCGTGCATCCCCTCCTCGCGCACGTCCCACCCGGCGCGCGCGTGGCGGCCGACGGCGAGCCCCAGCACGTTGGCCATCGACCCGCCGGTCACCAGCACGCCGCTCGCGTCCACCGGAAAGCCCATCAGCTCCGCCAGCCAGCGGATCACCTGGTGCTCCACCAGCGCCGGCGCGTGGTTCAGGCCGCCCAGGTGCGGGTTCATCGCCGCGGCCAGCATGTCCGACATCATCCCCAGCGGCGTGCCGGTGCCCTGCACCCACCCCCAGAAGCGCGGGTGCAGGTTGCCGTTGGGATAGGGGAGGATGCGGTGCCGGAACTGCGCGTACGCCGCGTCCTCGCCCTCCCCGGCGCGCGGCAGGGGCTCGCGGAAGCCCTCGCGGACGGCGGGCGGCATGGGCTGCCACGCCGGCTGGTCGCGAAGGGTGCGCAGGTGGTCCAGCGTGTCGTCCACCATGCGGTGCGCCAGCGCGCGGAACGCCTCCCAGTCCGCCGGGTCCAGCGTTTCTTCCGGACCGCCCAGGTCTTCCGGACCGCTCACGCCGCCACCGCGCGCGCAATGCGCCCGTCCCGCACGTCCCGGCCTTCCAGACGCAGCAGCACCCGCTTGGCGTCGAGCCCTCCCGCGTAGCCCGTCAGCGTCCCGTTCGCGCCGATCACCCGGTGGCAGGGGATGACGATGGGGATGGGGTTCGTTGCGTTGGCGCGGCCCACGGCGCGGGCGGCGCCGGGGCGGCCGATGCGCGTTCCCAATCCACCGTAATCCACCACCTCGCCGTGCCCCAGATTCCGCAGCGCATCCCACACGCGGCGCTGGAAGTCGCTGCCGGCGGGGGCCAGGGGAAGGTCGAAGTCCGTCCGCTGGCCGGCGAAGTACTCGCGCAGCTGCGTGGCCGCGGCGCCGCACCGCTCCGCGTCCCACGTGACGTGCGCGGGCGGCGGCTGGTGGGCAAAGAGGATGTGCGTCAGCGCGCCGTCCGCGTTCACCACCAGGGTCAGCGGGCCGATGGGCGAGTCGAGCGTGTGGGCGTACGTGTTCATGCGGGATCTCCCAGGCTGCTCCAGAGGTGATAGGTCCCCAGGGTGCGGAAGGGGGCGAACGGCTCCATCAGGCTGAGCGTCTCCGCAGGCCCGGGGCGATGATCGAGGTTGTGGAAGCGCTGCAGCGCGGCCGTGAGCCCCGCGTCGCCCACGGGGACGCAGTCGGCGAATCCGCAGCCGCGCATCAGGAAGTACTGCACGGACCAGGGGCCCAGCCCGCGCACCTCCAGCATCCGCCGCTCCACCGCCGTCGCCATCTCGCGCTCGCCGTCGATGCGCAGCGCGCCGCCCGCGATCAGCCGCGCCGTGTCGATCAGGTACTCCGCCTTGCGGCGCGAGAAGCGGCGGGCGGTCAGGTCCTCGTACTCCAGCCCCGCGACCGCTTCCGGCGTGGGATGCGCACGCAGCCCGTCCCCCGCCGGCTCACCGGCCAATTCGGCCACCTCTGTGCGTAGCGCGTAGGCGAAGGGCAGGTTCACCTGCTGGCCCACAATGGCCCACAGCAGGCACTCCCACGGCGTCGCCGTCAGCGGAATCCGCATCCCTCGCCGCGGCGCGATCAGCCGCGCCAGCTCCGGCTGCCGCCCCACCTGCCGCTCGAACGCGGACGGATCGCTCGCCAGGTTCAGCATCCGCACGGCGGCCGCATGCGCCTCGCGCATCCCCTCCGCGTCGAGCGGATCCGCCGCATCCACCGTGCAGGCCCCCGCCTCCGCGTCGAACCGCATCCGCAGCACCGCGGGCCGGCCGCCCAGCCGCATCGCCTTCGCCAGCTCACTGCCGCGGACGCGCTCGATGACGCTCGCCGGATCGCGCCCCAGGTAGCCGAGCACCGTGTCTACCCGGAAGCCGTCCGGCAGCGCGATGGTGAACGACGGCGACGTGCCCAGCGCGCGGTACTCGCCGGGCGTCAGGCCTTTGAGCCGGCGAAAGTTGAGGTGAAAGGCGGACAGGCTTTCGAAGCCCGCTGCGTACGCCGCCTCCGTTACCGTGGCGCCGCCGGCCAGCGAGCGGCAGGCGGCGGTCACACGCTCGCGCGCCAGGAACGCGGCGGGCGTCGCGTGAAAGTGGCGGCGGAACAGCGCGTTCAGCTTGGTGGTGCCGATACCGGACGCCGTGACCAGCGCCGCCGCGTCGGCGAACGACGCGGGCGCGCGGTGGACGTCGCCGGCCAGCGTTTCCAGCAGGTGGACGTCGGGGTCGTACTGCTGGTAGAAGTGGTCCGGCCGGCAGCGGCGGCACGGCCGCAGCCCCGCCGAGCGCGCCTCGTCCTCCGAGCCGAAGAAGCGCACGTTCTCAGGCAGCGGCTTGCGCGCCGTGCACGAGGGGAGGCAGTAGATGCCCGTGGTCAGCACGCCGGTGATGAACCGGCCGTTGCTGCCGCGGTCGCGAGCGTAGAACCGCTCGAGCATCGTTTCGCGAGTCATCATGATCATGGCCCCAATCTACGCGCGCGCCACCGGGCGTGTCGTCCTGATCTCTTCGCGGGAATTTGGGATGGCGGATCGCGTGTTGGCGGAGGAGCGCGCCGGCGATTATTCGTTGTTTACTTCGTACACCTGCGTGACTCTGGGGAGCCCTCCCGGAGCATGGGTGACTCGACGAACAGCATCGAACTGCGTCCGCAGGGGTGCCCCTCCCCCGGCCCCTCCCCGTTCGTTCCTCACGGAGAGGGGAGAAAAACGGAGAGGGGAGAAAAGATGAACACCTTTTGATGGAGGGGTGTGTGGGGCGAAACATACATCGCATCCGGGCGCCGATCCTGGATGCCGCGAAAGTGCACCGGCAGGAGCCAACGGCGGCCGAGCGCGTGTTATGGTCGGCGCTACGGAAGCAGCAGTTGTGTGGCTTGCCATTCCGCCGGCAGCACCCGGTGGACCGCTTCATCCTGGATTTCTACTGTCCGCGAAAGAAGCTGTGCGTGGAATTGGACGGCTCCAGCCACGACGGGCGCGAGATCATGGACTAGGCGCGGACGGACGCGCTCGCCACGCTCAACATCCGCGTGATCCGCTTCCGCAACGAAGAGGTGCTGTCGGACCTCCCATCCGTCCTTCAGCGCATCGAAGCTGCCCTTGATGCGGCGTAGCCGCAGTTCTCCCCCTCTCCGTGAGGAACGAACGGGAGGGGGCCGGGGGGAGGGGCACCCCGCGGACGCAGTTCGATGCCTTTCGTCGCGCGGCCAGAACTTCGTTGGCGTACCGTCCCCTCCGCCGGAAGGCCTCAGTTCCGCCGCAGCCCCCGCCCCGGCCTTGCCCCCGTCGGCGTGCCGTTGCGCAGCACGGGGACGCCGTTCACGATCACGTGCATGATCCCGATGCTGGTCTGTACCGGCTCGTCGAACGTCGCGCGGTCGCAGACGGTGTCCGGATCGAAGATCGTGAAATCCGCGAACATCCCCTCCTTCACCACGCCGCGGTCGTCCAGCCCCACGCGCGCCGCCGGGAGCGAGGTGAACTTGCGGATGGCGTCCGGCAGCGTGATCACGTTGCGCTCGCGCACGTAGCGGCAAAGGATGCGCGGGAACGATCCGTACGCCCGCGGATGCGGCTTGCCCTGCACCGTGCTGTCCGCCGCCCGCGCCCCCGCGTCGATCCCCACCATGATCCACGGCTGGCGCATCGCAAGCTCAATGTCCTCCTCCGACATCGAGAAGTAGATGGCGGAGGTGGACGCCCCGTCCGCCAGCAGGATGTCGAACAGCGCGTCCACCACCTCCTGCCCGCGCGCCTCGGCCACCTCGTTCAGCCGCATCCCCTGGTAGCGGCGCAGGCTGTCGGCCGTCACCCCCGCGATCATCACCCCCTGCGGCCCGCCCGCGGACGCGCCGATGTTCCAGTCCGTGCCGCCCGCCGTGAGCTCCGCGCGCAGGCGGGCGCGGGTGGCCGGGTCCGCCAGGCGCGCCAGCAGCGAGTCGTTGCCGCCCGCGTGCGCCCAGTTGGGGATGATGGCGTCCAGCCCGGTGCCGCTGGCGGGGTACGGGTACTGGTCCGCCGTCACGTCCACGCCGCGCGCGCGCGCGGACTCGATCGCCGCCACCGCCTGCGGCATCTTTCCCCAGTTGGGGCGGCCGGACGCCTTCAGGTGGTGGATCTGCACCCAGGTCCCCGCCTCCTCGCCGATGCGGATGGCCTCGTTCACCGCCTCCACCAGCCGGTCGCCCTCGGAGCGGATGTGCGACGCGTATCCGCCGCCGTACCGCGCCGCCACCCGCGCCAGCTCGATCACCTCTTCCGTGGTCGCGTACGAGGCGGGCGCGTAGATCAGGCCCGACGAGAGGCCCATGGCGCCGTCCTCCATGGCCTCGGCCACCAGGGCGCGCATGGTGTCCAGCTCGGCGGGGGTGGGCGGGCGGTCCGCGTCGCCCATCACGTAGCGCCGCACCGAGCCCACGGTGACGAAGGTGCCCAGGTTGATGGCGGGCCCGGCCGCCTCAAGCGCGCGGAAGTAGCCGTCCAGGTCGCTCCACGGCACCGAGTCGCGCCCCAGCTCGCGAAGCGTGTTCTGGTTGACCGGGACCACGCTGGTCACCTCGCCCGTGATCTCGCTGGTGATGCCCTGCGTGATCTTGCTGACGGCGCGGCCGTCGCGCAGCAGCGGGTACTCCGAGTGCCCCAGCATGTCGATCCACCCCGGCGACACTACCAGGCCCGTCGCGTCGATGGTGTCGCGCGCCTGCGCCGCCCGCAGCAGCCCCACCGCCGCGATGCGGTCGCCGCGCACCGCCACGTCGCCGCGGTACCACGGGCTCCCCGTGCCGTCCACGATCATCCCGTTGCGGATCAGCAGGTCGTACGGCCTCTCCGCCGGCGCCGGCGCGGTGGACGGACGCCCGCCCGTGCAGCCGGCCGCGGCCAGGGAGAGGGCGATCAAAAGGAGCGGTCGAAGACGGCGCATGAGGTGTCGCGTGCAGGTGTGAGCAGGACGAATCGGCAAAAGCCCATCGTGCCGCACGTGGCGTATTCTGGACGGACTTGACAGCCACGGCGCGTGCGATGCATAGTAGAGTGCATCTGCGCACCCCGAAACCCCGGCGACTCATGGCGGCACGAAGCCACCGTCCGCGCATCCAGCCGATGTGGAGAGCCGGCCTGCGGCGCGGGAAGATCCGAGACACGATGACGGAGTACCTGGCCCGGCATCCCGGATACCTGGAGGATTTGCGGCGGATCGACCAGCAGCTAGCAGCGTGGGGCGTCGAGCCGATGTCGATGGAAGGCGTGCGGCAGCCGTTCGACTATGCCCCTCGGAAACCGGTGCGCTCCCGCGGGTAAAGAGAAGCGCAACGCAAACCTGAAGTGTGTGGAGAGTCATGGCGACACGAATCCTGCGCCCCCGCATCCGCCCGATGTGGCGCGGCGGCCTCCGCCGCGGCCGAGTCCGGGACACGATGACGCAGTACCTTGCGGAGCGTCCCGAATTCGCCGAGCGGCTTTTTCGGCTCATTGAAGAGTCACGCGCGGTCAATGGTCCGCCGCTCCCCCTTCCTCCTCACGTCCGGATCCCGTTCGACTTTGACCGCCGCTAACCGCCAAGGCCGCACGAGAACCGCATCGCCCGCCGTCGCTGAAGAGCGGCAGGCGATCGTGCGAGCGGCATTCAGAATGGATCTGGCTTACTGGATCGAGACGGATCCCCGGATTGCCATTCGCGTCATGCGGCTGGTAGAAGAAGTCATGCGCAGCCCGTTCAGCGGGATCGGCAAGCCGGAGCCCCTTCGAAATTCAGGGGGTAGCTGGTCCCGCCGCATCACGGACGAGCATCGCATCGTGTACGAGATCAACCCGACGGGCGTGACGTTCAACGTCGCTCGTGGGCACTACGGCCGCCGCTAGCCGGCCTCACGCCCCCGCCGGCACCTTGCCGTCGACCATGGCTCGGGCGTAGGCGAGGGCGCCGTGGACGGCGTCGGCCTGGGCGGGCTGGATGCGGTAGCGGTGGGCGTTCTGGGACAGGCTCAGGTCCACCAGGCTGGCGTACAGGCCCGAGCGCAGCACCCCGCCGTGAAAGACCACCGGCACGTCCCCCGGCCAGGGGCCCAGCCGGTGCGCCAGCGCGATTACGTGCCGCGCCAGCTCCCGCGCGTGGTGCTCCACCACGCTCATCGCCAGCGCATCCCCGCCGGCGGCGGCGTCCAGCACGTGGCGGGCGAGCGCGGCGATGTCGCTCTTGGACGCGCGGCCGGCCCAGGGCGGCATCCCCGAGGGCCCATCCAGCTCCAGCACTTCCAGCAATAGCGGCAGCAGGCGCGTTTCCCCCTCGCGCCCGTCCACCGCGCGGAGCGCCGCCGCCAGCCCGGAGCGGCCGATGGCGTAGCCGCTTCCCTCGTCGCCCACCATCATCCCCCATCCCCCGCACCGCCCGCGCTGCCCGTCCGGGCCCAGCCCGTAGGCCACCGAGCCCGTCCCCGCGATCAGCAGCACCCCCGCCCCGCCGCCGAACGCCCCGTGCAGCGCGATCTCGCCGTCCGAGACGATGCGCACCGCGCCCGCCACCTCCGCCGCGGAGAGCGCACTCTCCACCGCGAGGCGCTCCGGCTCGTTGCCCACCCCCGCCAGCCCCGCGCACAGCGCCGCCGGCCGCTCCGCCAGCCCCGCCCGGGACAGCGCCTCGCGCACCAGCTCGGCGATCACCTCGGCGCTGCGCTCGGGCTGGCGGGGGTCCACGATCCCCGCCGGCCCCGCCACGCGCGCCAGCTCGGCGCCGGCGGAGTTCGCCAGCACCAGCGTGGAGCGCGTGCCGCCCCCGTCCACCCCGGCGAACGTCTGCATGCTCACGTGGTGGTCTGTCCGCCCAGCTCCGTCACCTCGCCGGCGTCGCCCTGCAGCCCGGGCTGCGCGCCGGCGCCGGCGCCGGGAAAGTCGCTGGCGCGGCGGCGGTGCGAGGGGGCGCCCAGGGCGCTGGTGGACACCGTCTCCACCTCCAGCGGCTTGCCGTTGCGGCGCACCACGTACGCCTCCATGGCGAAGTACTCCGGCAGCCCCAGCCGGTCCACGATGCGCGCCGTGCCCATGTTGCGCTCCTCCACCCGCTGCCAGAACTCGCGGTCGTCCTGCCCGGGAAACGGCGCCTTGTCCTTCTGGCTCTGGTGCTTGTAGATGGCCAGGATCTTCTTCGACAGCTCGTCCTCAGACAGCGGCACCAGCACGTCGGCCTCGCTCACCGGCCACTCCTGCCAGGCGCCGCGGTAGTACCACACCTCGGGGGCGTCGCCGCTGTACTCGGCCAGCGCCCGCATCACGGCGTCCAGGCACATGCGGTGGGTGCCGTGCGGGTCGCTCAGGTCGCCGGCGACGAAGACGATCTCCGGCTTGTGGTCTTCCAGCAGCTCCAGGGTGATGCGCACGTCCTCGGGGCCGATGGCGTCCTTGCGCACCTTGCCCGTCTGGTAGAACGGCAGCTTCAGGAAGCAGGCCTGGTCCTTCCGCATCCCGAACGTCTCGATCCCCGACACCGCCTCGGCCTCGCGGATGCGCTGCTTGATCTGCTGCACCTCGGGGATGTCGACCTGGCCCGGATGCTTCTCATCCAGGAACTTCGACATCCGCCCCGTAAGGTCCTCGATGCGGCCGTCGCCCAGGTCGAAGTCGTGGCCAAAGCGGTTCAGGAAGTCCAGGTAGCGCCGCACCTCGTGGTCGAACACGGCGATGTTCCCCGACGTCTGGTACGCCACCACGATGTCGTTGTCGTTGTGGTGCAGCTTGTTGAGAATGCCGCCCATGGAGATCACGTCGTCGTCCGGGTGCGGGCTGAAGACGACGATGCGCTTGCCCTGCGGAAGCTTGCTCTTGCCGCGGATCTTGGAGATCAGCGCGTTGAACACCTCGCCGTTCAGCGGCCCCGCGCTGCCGTAGCGCGCCAGCAGGCTGGACAGGTGGTGCTCGCGGTAGTCGTAGTTGTCGAGCCGCAGGATGCTCTTGCCGACGGACTCGCTCAGCCAGATGACGGCGCGGATCTCCAGCTCGCGCGTCCAGCGCACCTCGCCCACCACCCACGGCGTCTTGACGCGGGTGAGCTCCGCGGCGGCCGCGGGGTCCAGGTAGAAGGTGGCGTTGGGGTGCGTCTGCAGGTACGTGGCGGCCACGTCCGGGTCCGGCTCGTCCTCCACTGCGCGGCGGATGACGGACGCCTTGTGCTCGCCGGTGGCGATGAGGGCCACCTCCTTGGCGTCCAGGATGCTGGCCACGCCCATGGTGATGGCCTCGGTGGGGACGTTGTCCTCGCCGAAGAAGTCGGCCGCGGCGTCGCGCCGGGTCACCGTGTCCAGCGCGATCAGCCGGGTGCGGCTTTCCACGCCCGAGCCGGGCTCGTTGAAGCCGATGTGCCCCGTCTTGCCGATCCCCAGCAATTGAAAGTCGATGCCGCCCAGCCCGCGGATCTTTTCCTCGTACCCCGCGCAGTGCGCCTCCACCTGCTCGCGGGGAATGTCGCCGGGGGGGATGTTGACGTTCTCGCGGGGAATGTTGATGTGCTCGAACAGGTTCTCCCACATGTACCGGTGGTAGCTGTGGATGCTGTCCGGCGCCATCGGGTAGTACTCGTCGAGGTTGAAGCTGACGACGTTGCTGAAGTCGAGCCCCTCGTCGCGGTGCATGCGGATGAGCTCGCGGTAGATGCCGATGGGCGTGCTGCCGGTGGCCAGCCCCAGGACGGCGGGCCGGCCGGCGGCGTTGGCCGAGCGGATGACGCTGGCAATTCGCTGCGCCAGGGTGCTGGCGATCTGGTCGTGCTCGAGGATCTGAACGGGTACGCGCTCGCGGGACTGCGCCATGGCCTTGACCGAACCTGGTTTCTCTGGATGTACCAACCGGACCTGTGGTAACGAGTTGCCTTGCGGGCTGCACGCTCCGGGCCAGCGGGGGCCGCGGATATCCTCGCGCCGCGGCGGTGTTCGCGGCGGGTGGATGGAGAGAAGACAATCCGTCCCGCCGTGACTTGCATCGAGCTAGCGCCCGCGGGGTGCCCCTCCCCCGGCCCCTCCCCGCTCGTTCCTCACGGAGAGGGGAGAATTCGATCCCGCTCCGGACACGGCCCAGCTGCGTCCGCGGGCGCCCCCTCCGGCTCGCTTAGGCTCGCCACCTCCCCCAAAACTGCTGGGGGAGGTTGGGGTTGCCGACGGATGTGGGCTCGGCGACTGGCGTCGCACTGCGCCCACAACCCCTCCCACTCGTTCCTCGAGGAGAGGGGAGAATTCGATTGCGCTCCGGACACGGCCCAGCTGCGTCCGCAGGCGCCCCCTCCGGCTCGCTTAGGCTCGCCACCTCCCCCATAACTGCTGGGGGAGGTTGGGGTTGCCGATGGATGTGGGCTTGGCGACGGACATCGCACTGCGCCCACAACCCCTCCCCACTCGTTCCTCGCTAGAGAGGAGACTTCGATCCCCCTGCAGACGCCGTGGGTCGCGTCGCCCTCCCCCGAGCAGTTGCGGGGGAGGCCGGGGAGGGGGGCGGCTCACCATCCCGCACCGAGCCCCTTCGGAAGCACACCAGCGCCGGCCCCACATCCCAACCTCCCCCAGCAGTTTTGGGGGAGGTGGGCGAGTAATGCGAGCCCGGAGGGGGCGCCCGCGGCTACCGCGATCCCGGTCGCCGCGCCTCCATCCCTCCACCTCCGCCCCATCCCCTCACGGCCCCGCCGCTTTCCGTCGTGCCTCCCAGTCCACCAGCGGCGCGTCGAGGATGGCGCTCTGGACGGCATCGGCGACGGCGCGGCGCAGGGGGGCCTGCTTCTGGTTCTCGGCCGTGGGGTTCACGCGGGTGGTAAGGAGGATGACGAACAGGCCGCGCTCGGGATCCATCCACAGCGACGTGCCGGTGTAGCCCGTGTGGCCAAGGCTGCGCGTGGAAAAGAAGTGTCCCGCGCTGGATTCGCCCGACGGCGTGTCCCAGCCCAGCGCGCGGCTGCTCCCGGCCACCTGCGGCGCCGTCCATCGCGCGATTGTCGCCGGGCGCAGGATGCGCACGCCGCCGTACTCGCCGCCGTTCAGCAGCATCTGCGCGAACACGGCAAGGTCGCGCGCGCTGCCGAAAAGGCCGGCGTGCCCCGCCACGCCCCCCATGGCCCACGCGTTGGGATCGTGCACCTGGCCCCAGATCAGGCCGCCGCGCGACGTGTCCCGCTCCGTGGCGGCGATGCGGTCGCGCGGCACGCCGGGGCGGTAGCCGGTTTCGCGCATCCCCAGCGGCCCGAAGATGCGGTCGCGAACGAAGGCGTCCAGCTCCTGCCCGGTCACGCGCTCGATGACCAGCTGCAGGAGGATGAGGTCCCAGTCGCTGTAGACGGTCGTGGTTCCAGGCGCGGCGCGCAGGGGGCGTGCGTTGATCTGCTCCAGGTACTGCTGCCGGCCGCGGTACTGGCGATAGAGCGGCGCGAACGCCTCCAGCCCGCCGCGGTGCGTCAGCAGCATCCGCACGGTGATCCCCTGCTTGGTGCTGTCCGTCAGCTCGGGCAGGTACGAGGCGACGGTGCGGTCCAGGTCCAGCCGCCCCTCCTCTTCCAGGATCATCGCCGCCGTGGTCGTGGCGACCACCTTGGTGACCGACGCCAGGTCGAACAACGTGCTGTCCGTCACCGCGGCGGAGCCGGGGGCCCAGTCCACGGCGCCGTATCCCGCCAGGTGCACCAGCCGCCCGTGCCGCCCGACGGCGATGGCGATGGCCGGCGCCGCACGGTCCGCCACCGCCGCCCGCGCGATGGAATCGAGCGTCGCCGGCAGGTCCGCCGCGAGGCCCGCATCCCGGGCGGGCGCCGGGGTGAGGACCGTCACCGCCTGCATCCGGGGCTCGGCGACGGGGGCAGGCACCGTCGCCGGCGGCGGAGGCGGCGTGCAGGCGCCGGCCAGCGCGGCCGCGGCGATGAGCGTCGGCAGGCCGTGACGCATGCGATGGCTCCGGTAAAGCGGTGGATCAGGTGGATTCCGGCGGAATCGTAGGCCGCGCGCTGGGCTCGCGTCAAACGCGGTTTCGTCCTGAGAGGGTGTTGCTAAACCTCAAATCCATAACGAAGCGGTGACTTCCTGAGGGCGCGCACCGCGTGTAACCAGAAGTCACACAGCAGATTGCGCGCAACCGAAGGACCTCGTCTCGGTGGCGCAGGGGCCAGATCAGGGCACGGAACCAACCCCGTCGGTCTGCTGGCGAGGTCCTTCGGTCGGCGCCAGGGTGCAGTGTACAAGCGAGTTGCGGGGCAGCGCCTCCTTCAGGAAGTCAATCACGCTGGGAGGTTTTGGCAACACCCTCTGAGAGGATCGGCGGCGCAAAGCCGATCCCGAACCGCGCGAGAATCCGTTCTGTGAACGGCGGGGTACGCGTTCAGTGAACGTCCCTCCGCCGAATGCGCCGGTCAGAATTGCGCACCGAAAAGCATTGCAAGACAATGAATCACATCCACTTATCCTGATTTTGAAACGCGTCCGGAGTCCGGAACGCGCCGTGCCCCATGCCAGCCCAGCCGGTGACGGTCCTCCAACCAGACATCCGCAGATGAAACGCGCATCGATCCTCCCCATCCTCACCCTCGTCCTCCTCTCCGCCTGCGGAGGCGGCAGCGAAAGCTCCGCCGAGTCTTCCGGTGGGCTTCAGCGCGAAAGTCGCGACATGGCGGTCGAGCAGGAACAGGCGATCGTCACCATGGACGTTGCGGTGCCGGCGATGGAGCCCCCGCCCCCGCCGGTCATGGGAACGGCGTCCGGCGTGGAGTCGGGGCGGGCTGCGTCCCCGCAGGCTCCGGCCGCACAGGTGCAGATCAGCGCCGCTGATACGATGATGCCGCCGGTGCCGGGCGCGCCGTCGGTGTCGCTGAACCCCATGCTGATCCGCACGGGGACGGCGAACATCGAGGTGGATTCGCTGGAGGAGGGAATCGCGCAGCTGCGGGCGCTGGCGCTGCGGCTGGGCGGGCTGGTGGGCAACACCAGCATCAGCTCGGGATCGGATGAGAACCGTCGCGCGTCGGTGGAGCTGCGCATCCCCAGCAGCAGCTTCGACCGGGCGGTGAGCGGGCTGGCGCCGATCGGACGGGTGGAGCAGGTGAACGTGACGGCGGAGGACGTGGGCGAGGAGTACACCGACGTCACGGCGCGCGTGGCGAACGCGCGCCGGCTCGAGGTGCGGCTGCTGGACCTGCTGGACCGGCGCACCGGGCGGCTGGAGGAGGTGCTGAACCTGGAGCGCGAACTGGCGCGCGTGCGCGAGGAGATCGAGCGGTACGAGGGGCGGCTGCGCTACCTGCGCACGCGTGCGTCCGTCAGCGTGCTCACCATCACCCTCCACGAGCCGGGCACCGCGCTCAGCCGCCCGGGCGAGCGTCCCATCCGCGACGCGTTCGGGCAGGCGTGGCGCAACCTGGTGGACCTGATCGCGGGGATGATCGCGCTGTCGGGCGTGCTGATTCCGCTGGCGCTGCTGGCGTACCTCGCCTGGCGGGTCTTCCGCTGGGCCCGCCGCCGCGAGCGCGAGCGCGACGCCGCCTACCGCGAGACCCTGCGCCGCGAGCGCGAGCGCACGCCCGCACCCGCGCCGGCACCGGAGGAGCCTGCGGTGCGGGGGAAGGCCGATTACTAGAGTCGCGGAATCGGGAGCGGGATGAGCGGCGAGGATGAGCGGGTAGGATGAGCGGGTGGGATGAGCGGGTAAACCCGCTGCTGGGAAAGCGAAAAGCCCCGTCTCGACGCCGCTCACGCGGCGCCGAACGGGGCTTCGCCCGCTCGTAGCCGCCAGTCCGAGACACGGCGGGCGGACGCGACGCGATGGAGCATTGGGGTTCCGGCTGCGGACGCGCAGGCGCGTGGGGCGCCGCACACGGCCGAGCCGCCGAGTCCGCGCAGGCGGACTTTGCGCGGTTCCAGCGGCGAATTCATTCGCTCCCGCGGGCGGACTCGCTCCTCACCCCGCCACAGCGCAATCGAATTCTCCTCTCCCCCACGCAGTTTGTGGGGGAGAGGCCGGGAGAGGGGGGCGCCCGCGGCTCGCGCAAACCGCCGGTCGGAGCGCGCCATCCACCCCGCCCGCAACACCGCAATCCGGACGCTGTTGCGTGAGCCGCACTCAGCCGTAACTTCACATTTGCGGGAGACTGGACCGGCGCGCGAATTGCCACGCCCGGGCCCGCCGACGCCCGAAACTCACCGAGGATCGACGACATGAGTGCCAAGAACGGCCAGACGCCGAGCGAGCAGGAGTCACGCGATGTCGCCGAAGCGGCCCGCGAGACGGAGTGGACCGCGCCCAGCTTTGTGCGCGAGCTGTTCCTGGGCAACTTTCGCCTGGACCTGATCCATCCCTACCCGCAGCAGTCGCCCGAGGACAAGGCCAAGACCGACGCGTACATCGCGAAGCTCAAGCCCATCATCGAGCGGGTGGACAGCGACGAGATCGACCGCACCGGCGAGCTGCCCGCGGACGTGGTGCAGGAGCTGCGCGAGGTGGGCGCCTTCGGCCTCAAGATCCCCGAGGAGTACGGCGGCATCGGCCTGAGCCAGGTGGGCTACGGGCGGACCATCGGCATGGTGACCAGCAAGGACGGCAACCTCACCGCCCTGCTTTCGGCGCACCAGTCCATCGGCGTTCCGCAGCCGCTGAAGCTGTTCGGCACGCCCGAGCAGAAGAAGAAGTACCTGCCGCGCATCGCCAAGGGGGCCATCAGTGCGTTCGCGCTGACGGAGGAGGGCGTGGGCTCCGATCCCGCGGCGCTCGCCACCACGGCGACGCCCACGGAGGACGGCAAGGAGTTCATCATCAACGGCTCCAAGCTGTGGTGCACCAACGGCACCATGGCCGAGCTGCTGGTGGTGATGGCCCGCACCCCCGACAAGGTCAAGAACGGCAAGCCCATCCCGCAGATCACCGCCTTCATCGTCGACACCAGGGCGCCGGGCGTCACCATCACCCAGCGCTGCCGCTTCATGGGCCTCAAGGCCCTGCAGAACGCGGTGATCACGTTCGAGAACGTGCGCGTGCCGCGCGAAGACATCCTGTGGGGCGAGGGCAAGGGCCTCAAGCTGGCCCTCATCACCCTGAACACGGGCCGCCTTACGCTTCCCATGAGCGCGGCGTACGGCGCCAAGGCTGCGGTGCAGGTGGCGCGCAAGTGGGCGGCCGAGCGCGTGCAGTGGGGCCAGGCGGTGGGCAAGCACGACGAGGTGGCGCAGATGCTGGGCGCCATGGCGGCCGACGCGTTCGGCATCGAGGCCATGGCCGAGCTCAGCAGCGCGCTGGCCGACCAGGCGCAGAACGACATTCGCCTGGAAGCCGCCATCGCCAAGCTGTGGACCACCGAGGTGGGCTGGAAGCTGATCGACGACCTGATGCAGATTCGCGGCGGCCGCGGCTACGAAACCGCCGACTCGCTGAAGGCGCGCGGGGAAAAGCCGATCGCGGTGGAGCGGATGATGCGCGACTTCCGCATCAACCGCATCTTCGAGGGCACCAGCGAGATCATGCACCTGTTCATTGCCCGCGAGGCGGTGGACACGCACCTCAAGGTGGCCGGCGACATGATCAAGCCGGACATCGGCGCGGGGCAGAAGATCGCGGCCATGGCCAAGGCGGGCCTTTGGTACGCCGGCTGGTTCCCCAAGCGGCTGGTGGGCGGCGGGCAGATTCCCGGCGCGTACGGCGAGTTCGGGCCGCTGGCCAGGCACGTGCGCTACGTGGAGCGCACCTCGCGCAAGCTGGCGCGCGAGATGTTCTACGCCATGGGCAAGCACCAGGCAAAGCTCGAGCGCAAGGGCAAGCTGCTGGGCCGCTTCGTCGACATTGGCGCCGAGCTGTACGCCATCAGCTGCGCGGTGGTGCGCGCGCACAGCATGCGCGACCTGCCGCACGGGCGTGACGCGCAACGCCTGGCGCACGTGTTCGCCATGCGCTCGCGCATGCGCGTTCGCCAGCTGTTCTCGGAAATCGGCAGCAACGCCGACGATGCCACCTACAAGCTTGCCCAGGACGTGCTCAAGGGCCGGTACGCGTGGATCGAGGACGGCGCCATCCAGGCCTGGCCCGACGAGGGCACCGGGGCGCCGCCCTCCGCCGGCGCCGGCTCGGCCGGCACCCCGGACAAGCGCGCGTCGCTCTCGGGCGAGCGTGTCGCCACGCAGGTAGGCGCCGGCGCCTGACCGGCTGGCGGTTTACGGTGGATGCACGGCGGCCCCGCGGCGAGAGATCGTCGCGGGGCAGCCGTGTTTTCAGCCGAGCCCGCCCGCCTCCACAGCCGGGATGCGGGCGGACGTTCATCCGCCGGTCTACTGGAGCGCGGGGTAGCGGCCGTTGCTGGCACTCTGCGCGGGCACGGCGCTCACCGAGAAGGCGGGCGCCGACGCCGTGGACGTGGACGCGCGCGCGCCGCTGATCTGGTTGGGATCAATGTCCCCGTCGCCGTCGCAGTCGAACGCGCCGCGGTCCTCCACCTCGCCGGGGTTGCCGCGCCACACGTTGCCGCCGGTGGACGCCAGGAAGATGACGCCGCGGTCGTTGTCCTGGACGTTGTTGCCGGTGAACACGTTGTAGCACGCACGGGCGGGCCAGATCGCCGAGCGCCCCGAGTTGGTGATGTGGTTGCCCGTGAACGAGACGCCCCTGAGCGCGATGGGACGGGCGACGATCTGGGGGACGTCGATCCCGTAGTACAGCGCGCCGTCGATGCGGTTGTGGTCCACCCGCGAGTCGTACACGTTGGTCAGCGCGATGCCGTTGGTCCACCCGGCGCCGACCTGGTTGTGGGTGATGGTGGCGTTGCTGCCGTCGCGCACGCGGATGGCGCCGTAGATGCCGGCCGGGTAGCTGTCGTCGGTCTCGATGACGTTGCGCGCGATCACCACGTCGTCCACGGGACTGATGGGCGTGCCGTCGGCAAGCCGGCCCGGGGACTGGAACTGGATGCCGGTGTTGGTGCTGTCGCCCGCGAAGCGGTTGTCGGTCACCTGCGTGCCCCGCGTACCTACGAAGAACACGCAGAGGGTGTAGCCGCACACCACGTCGTTGCCGATGACGCGAATGCCGCTGAAGTCCTGCTGAAAGACGTTGAACGCGACGAGCGCCCCGAAGGCGTACTCCGCGTCCAGCCGCAGGCCCGAGACGGTGATCTGCCCGGCCTCCAGCTCCAGCAGCACGCCCGTGTTCCCCTCCCCCAGCGCCAGCCCGGCGCCCGGTTCGGCGCAGGTCAGGGTGACCCCCGGCGTCGGCAGGACGACGGACTGGGCGAGCTCGATGGTGCCGCGGATGGCGATCACGTCGCCGGGCTGGGCGGCGGCCACGGCGGCCCGCAGGCCGGCTTCGGCGGTGGCCACGGCGGTGGGCGACGCGGCGCACGGGGCGGCCGCGGCAAGGCTGGGCCCGCCGGCCCGGGCGGTGGGGGTGGTGGGCTGGTCGGCGCAGGCGGCCAGCGCGGCGGCGGCGAGGACGAGGGATGCGGCGTGGGTCAGGTTTCGCATGGCTCCGTCAGGGATGGGGATGGGGAGAGGTACGCGCGGGGTCCGTCGAGGCGTGGGACCGATGCACCCCGGACGGAGGCGCGGATGGCTGCCGGCGGCGCCCGTGAGGACCGGGAACACCGCCGGCGTGCGGCGGGCAGGGCGCCCGCGGCACGCTGGGGGGATACACCTCCATGCGTCGCGGATGTTCCATGGCGGCGGGCTGCAGGCCTCCCTCTGGCGCCAGGTGGCGGCACCCATGGCCTGGTGGATGGACGGCGGCCACGCCACCATCATCGCCGCCAGGCGCCGCGAGCGAGCTCGCAGGCGGAGCCACGAGTCCTCAGAAGCCTCGACGCACCGTTCAGAAGCCGGCGAATACGTGCTCGACCGGGCGAGGTGCTTCCGAGCAGGAACGCGGCTGTCAGGATTCTCCGCTGGCGACGTTGTGGTGGATGCCGACGCTGCGCGCCTGGAATCCACGGGTGCCCGCCATTCCTCCTCGCATTGCCGACGGGTCATGATTCAATCCACCTTGCGCCGCGCGTGGATCGCGGCCGCCATCACGCTCGCGTTCACGGGCTGCAGCGATCCCGCCGGCGCCGTGCTGCCCCGCGAGGGCGTACCGGACGAATTCGTGTTCACCACCAGTGGATATGGGGTCGGGTCGACCACGGTACGGGTGGAGGGCGACGCCGTGGTGGTGCGGCGCGGGCAGTGGGATCCCGCGATGCCCGCCGACAGCGCGCGCAGGGTGCCCACGCAGCAGCAGTGGACCGCCTTCTGGGCCGCGGCCGATGAGGCCGGCGTGGAGCGGTGGCGTGAGCGGTACTTTGCGGAAGGCGTGGTGGACGGCGTCGGGTGGTCGCTGCGGATCGTCGCGGATGGCCGGGTGATCGACTCGGGAGGGAGCAACGCGTATCCTGACGAGCGCGGCCGTGAGCACGAGAACGAGGAAACCGCCGCCTTCCGCAACTTTCTGGATGCCCTGGCCGACCTGACGGGGGAGCCGTTCTAGCAGGGGAGATGCGATGGAGACGTACGCCGAGTGGTACCACCGCGAGAGGTCGCGCAACGGTGAGCCCGTCGATGCGGCGCTGAACCCGCCGGAGTGGGCGGATCTGCGGTATCGCGCCGCGGGTGGAGAAGCCCGGATCGGCGACGGCGGCGTGCTGCGGGCGGAGGGCGCGTTCGGCGCTGGCGAGCGCCGGGCCCTCGCCGCGCTGTCGCTGAGGGGCGAGCCGCTGGGGTTCACGTGGCACGACGTGGACTTCATCCGCTCCCTCGTGCTGGCCGAAGACCATCACAGCCCCGACGACTGGTTCATCCTCCAGCGCCTGGGGGAGCGCATCGCCGCCCTGCTGCCGCCGCGCCATGGCTGATCTCCGTCTGGAAAGAGCATCGGCGGATGGTGTCGTTCTGAGGGAGGCGCGCGCCCCATCCCTTCCGGCTGCAATCTCGTCTGTGCGCCGACCGAAGAATCTCGGGAACGGCAGGATCTTTCCGTCATGATGTGTTCCCGGGCCATGCCCGGGAAGGGGTTCCGCGCGAGGGGCGGGAGATTCTTCCGTCGCGCCCCTGGCTCCGTGGATGTTCCGCAGCCCCGGGGTGGGCGCTTCCTCGGAATAACAGGTGTTTCCGCGGATTTCCGCGGGAGCCTGGACGCAGCGAGCAGCCGCGCCCGCACTGGCGATCAGAACCGCACCGGGCGGCCTTCTTCGCGTACCTGGTCGCGCGTGTAGATCACGGCGTCGACCTCCTTGCCGCCGGCGTCCAGCAGCAGGATGCGGCCGCCGCGGTTGCTGAGCGCCACCTCCACCGGCAACCGGACCACGAGGCGGGCGCCCGGCGCCAGCTCGCCATCCAGCGCAAAGCGGTCGCTCTCGCCGTTGTCCAGCTGCCAGCCGTCCAGGCGCACGGCCATGGCGGCGGTGTTCTCCAGCGTCACCGTCTCGATGCCGCGGTCGTCGCCGACGGGGTTGACGTCGGCGGTCAGGATCCGCACCCCCTCGCCCGTCTTGACGCGGCGGCGCCCGCTCCCGGGCCGGGATGTCGAGGCCACGTGCGGATCGGCGCGCCCTGGCGCGCCCCTGCCGGGGTAGCCGGCCGCGTCCGTCTCCCACCGCTGCGTCTGGAAGGCGAGGAACACCGCCACCCACTTTCGCTCGCGCTTCAGGTGCAGAAGCAGGGCGCCGTCCTGCCAGATCCCGTTGTCGTACGCGTGCCTGTCGTGGCGGGGCGTGCCTTGGTTCATGTGCACGTTGTGAACGCCGCGCCCGGGCAGAAAGCGGAACACGTCGTCGCGCTCCGACCGCTCCGGCCCCCACGCCGAGCCGAACGCGTACACCTGCACCTCGGGGTCGTCGCACGCCTTGCGGATGAGCGCGTCCAGCCGGTCGTTCAGGTCGTTGTCGGCGCCGGGCACGTCGTGCGGCAGGGGGCGCATCTGCTCGCGCCGCAGCATGCCGCCGCGCACGTAGTCCACCGCCAGCCCGTCCGGACCGGGCACGCCGTCGTGCCACCCGTCGTCCAGCCCCGCCAGCCGCTGGGTGACGGGATGCCGAAAATCGTCGTCCACGCGGTACAGCAGGTCCGGCCGAAAGCGGTCGTACGACTGCACGTTGATGGACACGCGCGCGTCCACCCCCGCCGCGCGCACGCGGATGTGGTAGTGCGGCGTGCGGCCGTGGCGCTCCGCCCTGCACTCGGTGATGCGGCCCTTGAGCACGCCGTAGTTCTCGATGGGCATTCGATCATCGCCAAGTAAAGTGGGAACGGCCCGGGGCGGTGATACTAGCCTGCGCACCCGCCACCGGGCAAAGCCGCACGACGGCCGCAGCCGGCGCCAGGGCATCTCAGAATCACTTCCGCTCCCCATGCGCCAGCTCACGGACCTACTTCCCGCCACGGCCATTTTGGACCGTACGGACACCCCTCGGGCTCGTTAGAGTGCGTACCCTTGAGAGGAGCGCGCATGGCTACGGTGTTGTCCACCACGTGGAAGCAGCTGCTAGAGCGAGCGCTACGGCTTTCTCCTGATGAACGAGTCAAGATCGCCCAAGCCCTGTATGAGAGCGTCGCTGCCGAGGAAGATGACGAGGATGAAGATCCCGCCGAGGGAGAGGCCGCTTGGGCAGAGGAAATCAAGCAGCGCATCGAAGAGATCCGGAACGGAACGGTAGAGACGATCCCTGCCGAGGAAGTAATGGCTGAGATGCGAGCGCGCTTCGGATGATGCGTCTCTGTTTTTACTCCCATCTTTGAAAAGCGGGGGGTACAGAGGGACAGACAAAAGCCAGAGGAACAGAGGAAACCCGTCCTCTGCTCCTCTGGCTGTTCTCTGCCCCTCTGCACCTTTCGATGTTGTTTTTCGGAGTCGGTATGACGAAAAAGCGAGAGGCTCCGCACCGCGCGGAGCCTCTCGCTTTTGCATCAACCGGAAACGGCGGCGGCGTCAGTCCGTGCCGCCGCCTTCGCCTTCCTCTTCCACGAAGGGGCCCAGGAAGACGATCACCGGGTCCGAGAGCGAGCGGGCGGCCTGGTGCAGGCGCTCGGCGGTCAGGCCGTCCAGGTCGGCAAGGCCGCCGGTGGTACGGCCGGTGATCAGCACCTGCCGCGCAAGCACCCGCGCCCGCGCCTCGGGCGACTCCAGCTCCAGCATGCGCCCGCCGCGAAAGCGCCGCAGCCGCTCCGCGAACTGCACGTCGCCCAGCGCCTCGTCCGCGAAGCCGGCGACGGCGGCGGAAAGGCGGCCGGCCCACTCCTCCACCTCGCGCGGGGGCACCACCAGCTCCAGCCGCAGCTCGCCGCCGCCCGCGTGGCGCGTGACCTCCGCGCGCGAGTCGTACACCTGCGGCCTCAACGGGCCAAACGAGACACGCTCCACCGCCAGCTCCGCCAGCATCCGCAGCGCCTCCTCGTCCGCGTCCGCGCCAAACGGGTAGACGGCGGCCACCCACGCCGTGATGGAGTTGTACTGCTGGCGCACCGGCGCGGCGGACGGCGCCGGCGCGTCCACCCCGGTGCGCCGCAGCGGGCCCGGGTCCATGAACCCCCGCAGCGCGTCCCCCGCGTCCCGGTCCACCGGGCCCACGATGGCCACGATCGCCCGGTCCGCCGTAAATCCGCCGCGGAGAAAGGCGTCCACCTCCGCCACGGCGATGCGCCCCACGGTGGCCGCCGTCCCCACGGCGGGGCGGCCCCACGGGTGCTCCTCGCCAAAGACCGCCGCGTCCACCTGGCGGGCCAGCGCGTCCGCCGGGCTGGCCTCGCGCGCCTCGAGCTCCGCCGCGGTGGCCGTGCGCTGCCGCACCGTGGCCAGGCTGTCCACCGGGTCGCGGAACAGCGCCACCAGCAGGGTGCGCGTGGCCTCTTCCCAGTTGTCCGGCGCGGCGATCACGGTGAACGACACCGCATCCTTGTGCTGCTGCACCGTCAGCTGCGCCGTCAGCGAGTCCAGGACGGGAAGGATCGGCGCCGTCACCGCGCGGGCGGTCAGGTAGGTGATCCCCTCCTTCCCCGACGCCTCGTCCGCCGGCCCCACCGCGATCAGCACCTCCGCGGCCACGACGGGTGTCCCCGGCTCCTGGCGCACCACCACGCGGTCCTGCGCCGCGGCGGGCCACGCGGCCCAAAGGCCCAGCACCAGCCCGCCGATCATCGATCTCACGCGCATCGTCACTGGCGGGGGAGGCGCTGGGGGGGCACTTCCACGATCGCCGGCTCCGCCGCGAGCAGCAGGTCCAGCACCGCGCGCACGTCCGCCTCCGTCACCGCGGCCACCGCGCCGTAGAAGCGCTGGGCGGACCCGGCTTCCTCGCCGCGGTCCGCGAAGCCGCCCAGCACGTCCGCCATCCGCTCCGGCGTCCGCGCAAAGAACAGCATCTCGCGCCGCACCCCGGCGGCCGCGTCGCGCACCAGCGTCTCGTCCAGGCTGCCGCGCAGCGAGGTCAGCGATCCCTCCACCGTCCGCCGCGCCACGGGCATCAGCGAATCGGCGGTGGCCACCACCAGCGCCAGCGCCTGCCCGTGGTGCGTCCACCAGTGCTCCACGTCCACCGCGGAGCGTGTCATCCGCCGGCGCAGGTGGGTGCGAAGGAGGCGCGTGGTGACGGTGAGCGCCGCCGGGTCCGCCGCCGACGCGTTCCACGCCCGGCCAAACCAGCCGCGCGTGGCCTGCGGCGTGTCCGCCGCAAAGGCGCGCACCGTGTCGGCCAGCGGCGCCACGCCTCCGCCGCTCGCCGGGGGCACGTCGCGGAAGGCGCGGCGCACCCCCTCCATCTCCACGTCCCCCACGGCCACGATGGAGACGCGCTCCGGCCGGTACATGGCCGCCCAGACCGCCTCCATCCGCGCCGTGTTCAGCCGGGCGAGCGCCGACTCCGTCCCCGCCGCGGGGAGGTCGTCCGGAAAGAGCCGGGCGCGCAGCGCGGCGCGCACGTACTGCGGCGCGATCTCGCGCTCGGCCCCGCGCTCCTGCCCCAGCGCGGCCACGGCGGAGAGCATCTCCACCGTGCCGGCCGCGGGCGGGCGCAGCACCGCGTTCAGCGACTCGGCCAGGTAGCCCAGCTCCGCCGCGGGGCCAACGACCGTGTAGACCACTGCGTCGGAGGTGCGCACGGCCTGCACGCGGCCGCCCACGCGCGCCACGCGCTCTTCCAGCCGGGGGAGGATCAGGTGCTGCATCAGGTGCCCGGCGCCCGCGTACCCCGGCGGGTCGTCCGCCAGCAGCGAAAGGCGCAGGGCCACGATGGGAAGCGCGGGCTGCCGCAGGACCACGACCGCCGGCTCCGCCGCGCGCGGGGCGGGCGGCGGTGGCACGGTGTCGAGCGCGGCGGCGAGCGCAAAGGCGACGGCGAGATTCAGCATCACGCGATGAACGGGGAAACTCCTGCCGGCCCGGTGCGCGGGCGCGGAGCCCTTAATCTTTCACCATTCTGCGTTTGCGGCCAGTGCGGGGCGCAAAAAGAGGAGCGCCGCGATGGGCGCTCCTCGTCCTCCGTCCATCCCGCCCGCGCCGTTCAGGGCAGCGCGTCGCCGATCACGAAGTTCAGCGGGTCCACCTGGTTGCCGTTCTGCTCGACCTCGTAGTGCAGGTGCGGCCCGCTGGTGAGGCCCGTGGCGCCCACGTCGGCGATCCGGGTGCCGCGGTCCACCGTCTGGCCGCGGCGCACGTGCAGCCGCGAGGCGTGGGCGTAGCGCGTCACGTAGCCGTAGCCGTGGTCGATCTCGACCATGTTGCCGTAGCCGTTGCTGCGGTTGCCGGCAAAGATCACGCGGCCCCGGGCGGCGGCCAGGATGGGCTCGCCCACGCGCGCGGCGATGTCGATGCCCTTGTGCGGCCGGGAAACGCGCAGCACCGGGTGGTAGCGGGTGCCGCTGAACAGCGAGGAAAGGTGCCCGTTGGCGGGAAGGATGGTGGGCGTAGAAGCCATGCGCTCGCGGTTGCGCTCGATGGTGGTGAGCGCCTCGTCCATGCTGGAGCGCAGCAGGGCGGCCCGGCGCGTCAGCGCGCTCAGGTCCTGCCCCGTCGTCTCGACCTTGCGCCCCACGCGGGGGTTCAGGCGCGCCAGCACGCTTCCGCCGGTGCTTCCCGGTCCGCCGATGCCCACGCGCCGCACGTCCGGATCGATCTCCGGCAGCCCGGCCACCACGCGCAGCTCCTCGTCCTTTTGCGTCAGCGCGGCGATGGAGCGGTCCAGCGCCTCCATCTGCTTTCGCATCTCGTCCACCTCGCTGGCCAGCGCGTCGTTCTCCGCGCGCAGGCTGGCGTTCTGTACGTGTTTGGACTGCTTGACGAAGAAGGCGATGCTGAAGGTGCCCAGCAGCAGCGCGCCCATCAGGAGGGCCGAGGCAGCGGCTCGAATGCTCTTTCCCGACACCTGGAACGAGCGAACGCGCTCGTTGTCGTGCGGAACGAGCATGAGCGTCCAGCGGGATTGGGGCATGACCTGCTTTACGTCTGGTGACGGAATCGCGCGGGCAGGTGCAGATCGCCCGCGCGCCGGAATTCAGCCCTGACTGTCGAGGGAGGCAGCCAAGTTAGGTCAGGTGGACGGGGGTGTCAAGCAAACGCATGATGCGCAAGCGCATACGCCCTTCCCCGCCCTCCACGCCGATCCCGGATTGAGTGATGTGCCCCATCACAGGGCAGCATCCGTTCCCATTCCTCCCTCCAGATGCAAGTCGTTTCCGTGCAACTGTTTCCACGATGAACGCACCGACCGGTTCCGCGAAATCCCGGTGCAGGATGCATGATCCATTGCAGAATCTGCATCCGTAGCAGTTTCGCATCAGGAGGGACCTGAAACAGATTGTCTCACCCAGAGGCCGGTAGAGTAGACGCCAGGGTGGGTTAGCTGCACCCACCCTGGACGCCCCTCCTCGAACCGGACGTGCGGATTTCCCGCATCCGGCTCTCCCACATGGGTTCACCAGTCGACTATCGGAGAGCTGCGCGCGTTGCCCTGCAG
>NZ_DASWNM010000037.1:0-2624 GCF_036399255.1 Longimicrobium sp. | reverse complement strand
CAGCCGTTGAAGCCCCGCGCAGTTTGCGGGGCTTTTCGCAGTTCCAGCGGCGGCTTTAGCCGCTCACGCGAGGGGGGACGCTCCGGGGCTGAAGACCCGCTCCGAGCATGCCGACGCGAGATCCTTCGGCCGCGCGCCGGGTTTCAGGTCAGGGAAGGCATCGTGCGGTGCTCCCCGGGAAGTCACTGCTTGCCGTTGTCCCTTCCGCCGTTGAAGCCCCGCGCGGTTTGCGGGGCTTTCCGCAGTCGTTGCGGCGAGTTCACTCGCTCCCGGACGGCACGCCCAGTCCGCCCATCACGGAGAATTCGGTGGAGTGGAACTCGCCGGTCAGCATGGGCATCGCCTCGGCGATCGCGGCCTGCACCGCGGGATCCCGCAGCGACGCGTGGTGCGCCTGGCGCGAGGCCCACACCTCGGTGACGTACACCACGTCCGGCTTCTCGTCCGACACGCCCACCATGTACATCTCGCACCCCAGCGCCCGCGACGCCTCCACGTCGCGCATCAGGATGTCGACCACGGCGTCCCGCTGCCCCGGCTTTGCGTGGATGGAGACGAAGAGCCCGTAGCGCATGCGTGTTCCCCAGGAATTTGGAGGCGAAAGCGGTGGAGCGGGCAGTATACCGCCGGCCGAAGCCGGGCATCAAGCGCGTCGATCGGGTGTGCGCGGCCCCGCCGTCATCCCGCGTCCGGCAGTGTAACGGGTTGAGCCGGGCTCACGCGCGTCTGGCGGAAGGCGCGAAAGCCGTGTAACGTGGGTATACAAACGTCCGATCGAGACGGCGCGGGCACCCCGCGCGTACCCGTCTTGCGGCGTAGGACCCGCCGCCCCACCCCGCCCGCCATGGAGATTGCACGATGACGGACCGTCCCTGGGTTCCGCACTACTCGCCCGGCAGCCACGCCGAGATGGGCGCCCTGGCCTACAGGCACATGCCCGACATGGTGCGGCAGCAGTCCGCCAAGAACGCGGCCAAGACGGCGTTCACGCAGGTGATGCCCAACGGGATGGCCGGCTCGCTGACCTTTGGCGACATCGACCGCAAGTCCGACGAGTTCGCGGCGTACCTGCGCGGTACGCTGGCGCTGAAGGTGGGGGACCGGGTGGCCATCCAGATGCCCAACTCCCTGGCCTACCCCATCGTCCTCTTCGGCGTGCTCAAGGCGGGGTGCGTGGCGGTGAGCACCAACCCGCAGTACACGCCGCCGGAGATGATCCACCAGTTCAACGACAGCGGCGCCACGGTGCTGGTGATCAGCGACCTGTTCGCCGACCGGCTGCCCCCGGTGCTCCCCAAGACGCAGGTGAAGACCGTGGTGACGGTGCGCATCACGGAGTGGTTTCCCGCCGTGCCGGCGTTCATCCTTCGCACGGTGCTCAAGTACGTCAAGAAGATGATTCCGCCCATCACCGTGGCGCACACGCCGCTGCAGGACGCGCTCAAGGCGGGGCGCGAGCGCATGGCGGCGGGCGCGGACGTAAAGGGTTACCTGGACGGCGTTACGCTGGATTCGGTGGCCAACCTGCAGTACACGGGCGGCACCACCGGCGTCAGCAAGGGGGCCATGCTCTCGCATCGCAACCTGCTGAGCAACGTGGCGCAGATGCTGGCCATGAACACCGCGCTCCTCAAGGAGGGCGAGGAGAGCATCATGACGGCGCTGCCGCTGTACCACATCTTCGCCTTTACGGTGAACCTGCTGCTGTTCTACCAGATCGGCGGGCACAACGTGCTCATCCCCAACCCGCGGCCGCCCTCGAACCTGCAGAAGGCGTTCGAAAAGTACCCGGTGACCTGGTTCTCGGGGGTCAACACGCTGTTCAACGCGCTGGCCAACGAAGAGTGGTTCAAGCAGAACCCGCCCAAGAGCCTCAAGCTCTCCGTGGCCGGCGGCATGGCGCTGCACGGGGCCGTGGCCAAGCGGTGGAAGGAAGTGGTGGGCACGCCGGTGGTGGAGGGATACGGCCTTACCGAGGCGGCGCCGGTGGTGAGCTTCAACCCCGTGGACCGGGTCAAGGAGGGAACCATCGGCATCCCGTTCCCCAGCACCGACGTCAGGCTGGTGGACGACGACCGCAAGCCCGTGGCCCCGGGGCAGCCGGGCGAGCTGGTGTGCCGCGGCCCGCAGGTCATGCTGGGCTACTGGCAGCGCCCCGACGAGACGGCCAAGGTGCTGGAGGAGGGCTGGCTGTACACGGGCGACGTCGCGCAGATGGACGAGGAGGGGTACTTCAAGATCGTGGACCGCAAGAAGGACATGATCCTGGTGAGCGGCTTCAACGTGTATCCCAACGAGGTGGAGGACTGCCTGGCCAACCACCCCGGGGTTCGCGAGGCGGCCGTCATCGGCGTGCCCGACGAGCACTCGGGCGAGGCGGTCAAGGCGTTCATCGTCAAGAAGGACGATTCGCTGACGCCCGAGAGCGTGATCAAGCACTGCCGCGAGTCGCTGGCGCCGTACAAGGTGCCGCGCAGCGTGGAGTTCCGCGACGACCTGCCCAAGAGCCCCATCGGCAAGATCATCCGCCGCGAGCTGCGCGCCCCGGCCCCCACCGCACAGACGGCCAAGGCCTGAGTCCGGTGGATGGACGTGCGTCGCGCCGGGACGGAGCCTCCGTCCCG
>NZ_DASWNM010000036.1:0-13777 GCF_036399255.1 Longimicrobium sp. | reverse complement strand
CCTGCGATCCCAATCTTCCAATCCGCGAAGGCGGATTTCGTGTGCTCGTTGCAGCGAATTCATTCGCCCGTGCACCCCGGGCACCCAACTCTCCGCCTCACCCCTTCACCCCTTCACCCCTTCACCCCTTCAGCACACCTCCGGCACCACCGGCACCGCCGTCCCCGGCTGCGTCCCGCCGCCGGGCACCGGGCCCGCCCATCCGCCGAACGGATTGGGCGCGCCGGCCAGCGTCTCGGGGACGGCCTCGTCCAGCGCGACGACCACCGACAGCAGCTCGGGAAGCTGCCAGGGCTCCAGCGGGAGCACGGCGGAAAGGCCGGGGCCCGTGCGCAGGTTCACCCACCCCTCGCGCTGGCGGCCGAACAGGTTCACCCCCGCCACCTCGGCCACCCCGGGAACGCGCGCCACCACCACCTCCATCTCCCGCTCGCGCACGGCGGTCCCCAGCGGCCACCCGCGCTCCTCCGCGCCCCCCGGCTCCAGCGGCCAGAGCGCCGCGCGCAGGGCGTCGCGGACGGACTGCACCACCGCCTCGCGGGCCCACCCGTCGCGCACCCGGATCGCCGTCGACAGGCCCAGCGGCACGTACTCGCACCCGATCACGTACAGCTCCGTCGTCAGCGGACGGCGCGCGTCCAGGTGCGCGTGCACGGCTTCCAGGAAGGGCCGGTCCGGCCGCGGATTGGGCGCCAGGCGCACGTCCTTGTGCGGCAGCACCATCACCGACACCACGCCGGGGACCTCGGGCCGGCGCTGCTGCGGCTTGAAGCGGGGAAGCACCTCCACCCGTCCCACGCGCACGCCCGGCGTCTCCCCCGCCAGCCGGCGGAAGTCGTCCGCGGTCACGGCGCGGTCCTGGTGGCGGATCCACGCGGGAATGCGGCGCTCGGCCTGCTCCAGCCGCTCCGCGTCCTCGCCGCCCTGCGCGGGAAGCGGCTGCAGCACCTTGAGCGCGGGGAGCGGCCCCGGCTCCAGCGCCTGCCCGGTGACCTTGGTCAGCGTCCCCGCGGGAAGGTTTCCCGCCGCGCCGCCGCCGGCCCGCATCCGCCGCACCCGGATCCGCCGCCCCTCCTCCGGGATCCGCCCGCGCACGCCGTCGCCGAAGCGCACCGTCCCCGCCTCCGCGTCCAGCTCGAACACCGTGTCGTCGCGCTCCGCCGTGGCCAGCGCGTCCACCCGCGTCCACGCCGCGTATCCCTCCTCCGCCTCCACCTCCAGCTCCAGCGCCCCGGCGTCCACCTGTGTGGCGCCCAGCGGCACCTCCTGGTCGGGCGACCCGTCGCTCACCGCCACCACGCGCGCCGCGACCGTCTGCCGCGCGTCCGCCTCCACCGCGTTCACGCCCACCCACGAGAGGCGGAGGGCGTGCAGGAAGTCGCGGGGGCGCAGGCGCACCCAGGCCACCAGCCGCTCCGCGTCGTCGGGCGCGTCCAGCCGCGGGGGCGCGTCGCCCACGCCGGCGTCCAGGTTGGCGCGCACGTCGTCCGCCGGCGCGCCGATCAGGGTGCGGCCGGGCAGCACCAGCCGCACCACCCCCCGCCGCGCCAGCCCGCCGGTGGTGTCCTCCGCCACGTCCAGCGCGGCGAAGCGCGGCTCGCTGGGCGCCGTGGCGCCGGTGGTGATCTCCCAGACCAGCGGAATGCGCCCCCGCAGCCCCACCTCTTCCCCGAAGCGCTCCGGCACCTCCACCGCGGGGGCGACGCCTACGTTCAGCACCCGCTGGGCACCGTTCACGTCGCCGCCCAGGGTGTCGCGCACGTCGTCCACCACCGCCGCCGCTGGGGCCAGCAGCGCCAGCCAGAGCGAGCCGTCCACCGTGCGGCGCATCAGGTCCACCCCCGCCTGCTCCGCCGCCCCGCCCGCGAACACCGGGGTGGTGACGTAGGGCACCGGGTCGGTCCCCAGGCGGTAGAGGGAGCGCAGCCCGTCCAGCACCTCGCGCATCCCCGCGCGCTCGCTTTCTTCCAGCGGGCGCTTGACGTACGCCTGCGCCGTCACGGGAAGGACGGTCACCTCGCCGCGCGTCTCGAAGGGGACCGGCCCCTTGAGCAGCGCCCCCGGCCGCAGGGTGCTGGCGCGGGTCACGGCGGGGTTGTCGATGGAAAGCGACACCAGCGTCCGCGCCGCCTCCGCCGGCCGCAGCGTTCCGCCCACCAGCCGCAGAAAGGCCAGCCGCTGCCGCTCGGGGAGAAAGTTGACGCGGTACAGCAGCGCGTCGCCCAGCCAGGCGAACAGCTCCAGCAGGGTGCGGCCGGGGTCGCCGGGGCGCGGGTGGGTCCACTCGGGGGTGTGCGCGGGAATGCGCGCGACCAGCTCCTGGACCAGGTCGTCGAACCCGCGGTCGTCCAGCACGGGGGGCTTGATGGGCACCTTAGCCTCCCAGCTCCATGACCAGCCCCAGCTGCTGCGCGGCGCCGGTGCGCACCACGCGGTAGGCGATCTCCAGGCGCAGCTGCGTGGGGCGGTCGGCCACCTCCCACACCTCCACGCGGTCCACGGCGATGCGCGGCTCCCACCGGCCCAGCGACTCGCTTACCCGGTCGCGCACGGCGCGGCGGGTCTCCAGCGAGTTGGGGTGATGAAGGAACTCGCCCAGCCCCGCCCCGAACTCCGGGCGCATCAGCTGCTCGCCGGGACGGGTAAGCAGGATCACGCGGATCCCCTGGCGAATGCTTTCTTCGAGCCCGGGCCAGGCCAGCTCGCCGCCGGCGCCGGGAAGGGGGAGCAGCGGCCACCCCAGCAGGGGGCTCGCGGTGGTTTCGGTCGCCATCACACTTCCTCGCGGGGAAGGCTACGCGGGAGGGGGATGCAGATCTTTACGAACGGCAGCCACCAGAACACGATGTTCAGCAGCGCCAGGAACAGGCTCAGGACGATGAAGGCGCACAGGGTGATGATCGGGATGTTGAATCCGCAGATCCAGTCCAGCCCCATCCCGCCGCCCGAGGGCCCCTTGCCCTCCGTCAGGTCCTTGAGCCCCATCCCGGCCATCTTGTCGGCCACGCTCCTGGGCGTGACGAAGCTCACGCTGGGCTTCAGCTTTCGCAGCGACTCGGGCGTGGCGTCGGGAAGCACCACGCGCACCGGGGGCAGCACCCCCGCCTCGTACCAGGGAACGATGGCGAAGGGCTCGCTGGGCTCGCTCCACACCAGCTCGGGCGGGCACCCGTCGCAGCGCTTCAGCCGGGCGAACGCGCGCACCGAAAAGCGGTCGTTGCGCGGGTCGAACCGCCCCACCCCCGGCCGCGCCGCCGCCATCCGCGCCTCCAGCAGCCGCTTGGCCGCCGCCATCACCGCCGACGCCGTGGCGGACGAGACCGTCCACTGCCGCGCCTCCGTCGTGCGGCGCGCCGGCGCGTCCAGGCTGTCCTTTGCCGCGCGCAGCTCGTCGCCCAGCCGGCCGGTGCGGTCCCACACCTGCTGGCCGTTCTGCCAGCGGGGGCTGCCGTAGCGCACCGTCACCCCGTTCAGCGCCGCCATCACCTCCGCCGCGTCCCAGAAGCCGATGGTCTCCAGGAAGCGCAGCTGCCCGCTGGTGGTCCCGTCGTCGTACTCGCGGTCCTGCGCCCACGCGTGCGTCCCCACGGTGCGCACCCACACGGGAAGGAGCTCGCGGACCTCCGCGTCGGTGTAGACCACCGGGGTGCGGGGCTCCTCGCTGGTCTCGGCGCTGGACAGCGGGACGAAGCCGAAGAGCACCGTGCGCCCCGCCGCGCGGCAGACGTCCGGGGGCGCCACGAACAGCGGCGACACCGTCTCGGCCACCTCTTCCACCGCCACCGCCTCGCTCAGCCGGCGGGTGACCTCGGCGTTGCCGGCGCGCAGGGGGGCCGGGCGGCGGGCGGGGTCGGGGTCGCGCTCCAGCTGCGCGGCGGCCAGCGCCTTCCACCCCAGCACGCGGTTCTCCGTCCGCATCCACCCCTCGGTGGTCGTCCCCCCGCGCCCCAGCCGGCGGACGACGAGGCCGGCGCTCTCCACGCGCCTGGGGTCCACCCGCGGCTCGCCCACCTCGTCGCAGAACGCCTCCACCAGGGCCAGGTGAAAGGTGCGGTGCACGGGCTGATACAGGCGCAGCCGCCCGTCGTCGCCCCGCTCGCGCGCCACCGAGGCGGCCAGCTTGCGGCGCCCGGCGTCGGTCGACAGCTCGTCGAGGACGGCGGGGACCACCTCCAGGTCGGTGCGCTGCAGGAGGAGCGGGGCGCCGCGGCGGGCGCCGTCCAGCCCCAGGCCGCGCAGGGCGTGCGCGTGCGTCACCATACGTTCCCCGCCCCCGGCGTGTAGGTGGCCGAGATCACGGTGCTGGCCTGCAGCACGTCGCACTTCACCATCCCGCTGAAGGTGGACATGGCGGCGTCCACCTTGACCATCCCGGCGCTGACGTCCACCTGGCTGGCCTGCACGCTCACCTTGCCCCCGGTCTGCACCGTGACGCCCTGCGCGTTCAGGGTGATGGTGGTTCCCCCCGCCACCAGCTCGATCTCGCCGCCCCCCTGGTCGGTCAGCGTCGCGGAGACACCGCCCGGCGTTTCCAGGGTGATGGTGGGCGCGGACTGCTCGACGATGGAGATCTTCGATCCCTTTTTGCTCACCAGCGCCCAGCGGTCCACCCGGTCGCCGCCCAGCTGCTCGGGGGGCGCGGCCCCGCCGTTCCACAGTCCGCCGACGACGACGGGATAGCGCGGGTCGCCGCCCGCGAACACCACCAGCACCTCGTCGCCCACGTCGGGGATCAGGAAGGCGCCGCGGCCGGCGCCGGCAAAGGCGCTGGCCACGCGGGCCCACACCGGGGCGTCCTGCTCGCCCACGCCGTCCCATCCCAGCAGCCGCACCTGCACGCGGGCCAGGCGCTCGGGGTCGCTCACGGAGACCACCTCGGCCAGCCAGGCGCTTCCCAGCCCGCGGGACGGGGCAAAGACGGTGGGCGGAAACTCGGCGACGGCGGTCATCCCTCCCCCAGAAAGGCGCACTCGGCCTCGAACTCGGTTTCGTAGCCCCGCTCGGCGTCCCAGCGGTGGCTGGCCCGCACCACGTGGTAGGTGTTGCTGAAGCGCGGCCCCAGCCCCGTCAGCTTCAGGTGCGTCCCCACGCGCAGCAGCGGGTTCCCCTCCGTCACGCCCTCGGCGACGACGAAGCGGCGCGCCCGTCGGTCGAACGCCGCCTCGGCCAGCGCCCGCGCCTCGGCGTCGGTGAAGACGGCTACGTCCGCCACGTGCTCGCTGCGCGCGCCCAGCGCCCCCTGCAGCAGCTCCGCGCCCTTCTTTCCCGCGCCCGGCCCGGCGTGGGTGCCGGCGCTGGTGGCGCTCACCCGCTCGCCCTGGGCGGGGTCCCAGCCGCTGGCGGTGGTCTCGGTCACCTGGTGGGCAAGGTCCGCCAGCACCCGCACGCGCCGCAGCGCCGAGTACATCGCCAGCTCCACCTGCCCGCGGCGGATCTCGTTGCGCGGGGCCACCTGGAGCTCGCCCGCCACCACCTGCAGGTCCGCGTCGTGGCGGGCCAGCAGGCGGCGCAGAAACGACAGGTCGCTCTCGTTCAGCTGCACCTGCGTTCCCAGGTCGTCGCTCAATCCCGTGACCTTCGGCGTCAATCCCGCCGCGTTTGCGACGACCGAGGCCAGGGCGCTCAGGGTGGCGCGCTCGTGGACGGCGGTGCGGCGCGCCATCCGCGCCTTCTGCAGGGCGTCTTCGGCCAGCACCACCAGCTCCGGCGCCGCGTCCCCCGAAAAGCTGGCCTCCAGCCCGGTGACGGTGCCGCGAAAGATCTCGCGCGGCTGCGTCTCGTCCCCCGCGAACAGGGTGATGACGGCGCCCAGCTTGAGCGTCTTTCCGTCCTCGAACGCCAGCCCGGCGCTCGACCCGCCGATCGGCCCGTGGTTGTTGAAGCGCAGCTCCGCGGCGGACATGCCGCCCTCGCCCTCCGTCATCTCCATGGCCAGGAGGGCGGCGCGCAGCCGCTCGTCCGCGCGGCCGTCCACCTTGAGGGTGGGGCGGGCCGAGTAGACGGCGAGGGAGCTGGCGGCGGTCTCGGGCACGGGGCGCCTCCTTCAGTCCGCGCGCAGCCGCGCCTGGCGGCGCGCCATGCGGCTAAGCTCGCCGCGCACGGCGCGCGGGTCGGGAAGGGCGCGCCCCTGCCGGGCGGCGCGCTCCGTTTCCGTCCGGTCGCCCACGCTCGATGCCTCCGGCTGGACGGTCCCCACCACTTCTTCGATGATCACGGGCATGGCGTCACACCTGATCCGGTTCCGAACGATGTTCCCATGGAGAGTGCCGCGCGTTCACCCCCGGCCGCGGAGCCGGCGGACGCCTCTCCGGATCGCGCTTCAGGTCGTGCAGTCGGCCTGTTCCAGCGTGCTCCGGCGACGATCCGTCCGACCGCATCCCTCCCCAAAAAAATTCTCATGGCCCCCTGCCGCCCTTCCGTCCCTCTCCCGTTCCCGCCGCCCCACGCCGGCTCGTGCCTCGTCGACGTGAGCGCCATGCCTCCGCTCACCACGGAACGGCTTCGCGCCGAGAGAGCAGAGGAATCGGCATGAGCAAACTCCGCTGACTCTGTGTGAGTCGTCACCCGCTGCGCGCACCCTTGCTCAGGGAACCTGGGTCAGCCGCACCCGACCCGCCGTTGCCGGCTATTCCCTATTCCCTATTCCCTATTCCCTATTCCCTATTCCCTATCCGCACTCACTCTCCGAAGCGGATGCGGGCGGCCAGCGACACCCCGGCGCCCACGTCCGCCTTCAGGCTGGCGGACCCGGAGGATCGCGCCTGCCCGCCCACCCCGAACGCGGCACCCGCCCCCGCGGTGATCCCGGCCGTCGGCGCGCCGGGCAGCAGCGCCTGCGGATCCAGCTTCATTCCTCCTGACGCGCCCGCCTGAAAGCCGCCCGACGTGCTGGCGAAGGCGCCCGCGGACATGCCCATGGCGCCCTTCAGCGGCACGGTGCCGGGGACGGTGAGCGACGTGCCGGAGCCGAAGCGCAGGCTCTCCTGCCCGTTCATCGCGGCCAGCGAGCGGGCGGCCCTGGGCGCGCCGGCGCGGGCGGCCGCGGCCGCGGCGCCGCCGGCGGGCGGGGGGACCACGGCGGGCTCCAGGTGCCCCGCGGTGTTCACCGTCTTCCCCCGCGTGGGGTTGAAGGGGTTCTGGTCCTTGCCGCTGGACATCGACAGGTTGATCGCCGCGCGCAGCGGGACGCCCGAGGGGGCAAAGAAGTCCAGCGTTTCCTTGTAGCTGGCCACCACGCCGGTGAACTTGTACATCCCCCACGAGAACTCCGTCTCCCACGGCGCGCGGGTGCCGGGGTCGGGCTCCATCAGCCGCGAGACCAGGCTGGTCTTTTCGCGCACGTCGGTGCCGTCGTGGGTGGTGTCGAACACCAGGTCCATGGAAAGCTTGCCCGTGCTGAGCGCCGTGAACTGCTTGCTCTTTCCCGCGTCGCCGTCCCCCGGCGGGGCGGCGTTGGTGATCTCGTAGCCCAGGGTGGCGGGGTTGAAGTGGACGTCGAAGTTCACCGCTTCGCCGCCCAGGCGCTTGAAGTGCGCGCGGACGAAGGTGGCGGTCTCGTCGCTCACGCGGCGCCTCCTCCCCGCGCCACCAGCGTCATCCCCTCGTGCGCCAGGTGCAGCTCCTCGATCCCCACCTCGGTCCCCTTCGCGTTCAGGTCGGCGGCCTTGAACTTCACGGGAATGGCCCGCTCCAGCTTCCACGACACCAGCGGCTCCGGCTCTCCGTCCACGCTGGGCGCCGCGCCGAACAGCGTCACCGTGGCCGACAGGCGGTACGCGTACGCCCCCTTGGCCACCAGCTCGAACCACTTCCACAGGTCGCGCGTGGTCGTCATCCCCCGCTTCAGCACCACGGTGGCAAAGGTGACGGGGCCGGCGCGGTGGTTCACCCCGTAGTTCTTGCCGCCCTCCTTGATGGTCTTGGGCTCCATCGTGGCCTCGAGCCCCGCGCACTCGCTGAACGCGCCGCTGCACAGGGGCACGCTCACCGCGTTGGCCGACCCCGTGTTGGGCGGCAGCGGCTCCTCGGCGAAGTCCACCTGGAAGCGAAAGACGTGGGCGGGAAAGAGCAGGTTCTCGTTCCCCGGCGTCAGCGTGGCCATTTCATCCTCATCCCGGATTCGTCAAAAGACCAGGCGTCCGCGAGACGTTCGCTCACCCCGTGCATCGAGCCGGCGGAAGGTTCTCCAGATCGCGCATCAGGTCGTGCGAGCAGCTTGTTCCCGTGCGCCGCCCAGATCATCCACCGATCCGCATCCCCCCCAAAAAAATTCTCATGGCCCCCTGCCGCGCTTCCATCCCTCTCCCGCTCCCGCAGCCCCACGCCGGCTCGTGCCTCGTCGACGTGAGCGCCATGCCTCCGCTCACCACGGAAAGGCGTCGCGCCGAGAGCGCAGAGGAAACAGCACGAGCGAACTCTGCTGACTCTGCTGACTCTGTGTGAGGCCATTCCCCTTGCGGAGCCTGGATGGCGGACGGAGCGAGGTCACGCCGCCTCCCGCGCGCCGCCGGCCGAGCGCAGCGCCAATCCGCCCCCCGTCTCCGAGGCCAGCACCACCGAGATGCGCTCCACGGGCGCCGTGGGCTGAAAGAGCACGTGCGCCACCACCCGCCCCGCGTCCAGGTCGTTCTGCGTCATCGTCGTCCGGTCGCAGCGCACCGAAAAGGCGTCGGAGACCGTCTCGCCCCGCAGCGCGCCCTCGCGCAGCATTCCCAGCAGCAACGCGTCCAGCCGCTCGCGCAGCCGCGCCCACAGCCGCTCGCCGTTGCTCTCGAACGTGGCGTCCTCGCCCTGCACCCGCGCCGCGCGCACCAGGGCGCTGACCAGGCGGCTGACCCCGGCCGGGCGGTAGTTCTCGTCGTCCGACGTGGTGACGTCGGAGAGAAGGCGGAACCCCGCGGGGGTGGGGCCGAGGACGCAGACGCGGTCCTGCAGCGTGCGCGTCTCCGCCCCCGCGCCGTACGGGTGCTCGCGCAGCAGCTGTCCCCGGCCCAGGACGGGGTGCAGGTCCCACACGCCCTCCAGCGGCAGCCCCGCCGCGCTGCGGTACGCGCCGCGCACCAGGGCGTTGCGGGCCAGCACCCCCGCCAGCACCCCGTCCGGCGGCTCCAGCCCCTCCGGCAGCAGCCCCGACGCCGCGGTGCGCACCCAGGGATACGCCAGCTGCACGAAGGCGCTGGCCAGCCCCAGCCCCGGCAGCTCCCGCCCCCCCGGCCCCACCCGCGGCTCCAGCAGAAAGCCCAGCAGGTCGTCCGCCGCCGCCACCCGTCCGCCGGCCAGGTCCGCCACCAGCTCCGGCGCCGGCAGGGGAACGGCGGCCAGCAGGTGCGCCTCGCGGTGGTGCGTCCGCAGCATCGATCCCACGACGTTCACCGCCTGCGCCCACGCCGCGAACCCCTGCCGGTCCACCCGCGGCGCCGGCCAGCGGCGCCAGGCGGGGTCCGCCCCCCCGGTGGCCGGCGCCGGCTCCGAGCAGACGACGAAGCCCTCGGACGTCGCGGGAAGGGGCACCAGCGGCTCCGGGGGCGCGGGGTCCGGCCGCACCAGGTCCGCCAGGTCCGGCAGGCAGACGAAGGACACGTCGGGAAGCCCGAACAGGTGCGCCACCCCGCGCCACGTCTCGCGCGCCGCCTTCGACGGCGGCAGCCCCGCGAACCAGCCGGGGACCAGCCGGTCCAGCTTCTCCATCCGCCGCGCCCGTCCCGCCGTGTAGCGCCAGGGCCGCCCCACGCGCACCACGTAGCACCGGCGTCCCCCCTGCTCGAAGAACGAGCGCACCGCCGCCGCCAGGTATCCCATCCCCCGCGCCCCCTCCGCGTCCAGCCGGCGCATCTCGGGGCAGAACAGCCGCGTGAACGCCTCCCAGCTTTCCAGCGGCACCGGCACGTCCAGCAGCGACCGCAGCTCGCGCGGCGTGCGGGCGTACGGCCCGCTGGCCCAGCCGCGCTCGTGCAGCCAGCGCCACACCTCGCGCGGCAGCGGCGAGGGCCCAGCGGTGCGCGCGCCCTCCGCCAGCCCCCGCGCCGGCTGCGCCCGCAGCGCCGCCGCCGACGCGTCCGCCGTCCGCTCCCCGTTCAGCGTCCCGCGCCGCCGGTGCACGAAGCCCACGAACAGGGCCACGTCCGCCCGGTTGGGGTGATCGGCGGCCGCGGGGGCGGGGGGGTCGAAGGTGACGCCGTGCATCGGTGAACGGGTGACGGGGTGAACGGGTGAACGGGTGACGAGGGTCGGGTGCCTGGTATCGGGTACCTGATTCCCAGGTACTAGGTACTAGGTACTAGGTACTAGGTACTAGGTACTAGGTACTAGGTACTAGGTAACTAGGTACTAGGTAACTGGTACCAGGCACTTCCCCTTATCCGTTCAGCTCCAGCGCTTCGGCGCTCAGCACCAGCTCTTCCATCGCCACGTCGCCGCCGCCCTTGGCGGCCAGGGTGGGGCCGGTGTACTTCAGGGGGACCACGCCGCGCAGCGTCCAGCTCTGCACGTCGCTCCCCGTCTCGTCGCGCAGGGTGATCACCACGTTGCGCTGCGCCAGCGGGCCGGTGCGGCGCACGTTCTGGATCCACTCCCACAGGTCGGCGCTGCTCACGATGCCGCGCTTGAGCGTCACGTCGCTCACCTTGTGCACGCCGGGCACCTTGCGGACGTGGTTCTCGGCGTCGTTGCCGTTGCGGTACTCGGCGATCGTCGTCTCCGTCCCCAGCCCGGAGACGTCGGAGAAGCCGCCCAGGGGCTCCTCGGGGCCGATGGGGCCGTTCAGGTTGACCAGAAAGTTGAACGCCCCGTAGGGGGTGATGCGGTCCGGCATCGATCCTCCAGAGTGCGAAAGTGCGAGGTGCGAAAGTGCGAAAGTCGACTGCGCCAGTGCCTGCCGAGTGCGTGAGTGCGTGAGTGCGTGAGTGGGGGTGGATGATCGGCCGCAATCCGGCCTTCACCCGTTCACCCCTTCACCCCTTCACCCGTTCACGTCCTCGCGTCCGCCGTCTTCTGGCCGATGCGGAAGATCACGAACTCGGCGGGCTTGAGCACCGCGATCCCCACCAGGCAGATCAGCCGGCCGTTGTCCAGGTCGTTCTGCGTCATGGTGCTGCGGTCGCACTTGACGAAGTACGCCTCCTTGGGCGAGCCGCCCAGCAGCGCGCCGCTGCGCCACTCGTTGTACAGGAAGTCGCCGATGGTCTGGCTCACGTTGCGCCACAGGGCCTCGCCGTTGGGCTCGAACACCGCCCACTGCGTTCCCTGGTCCACCGAGCGCTCCACGTAGTTGAAGTAGCGGCGCACGTTCACGTACTTCCACTCGGGGTCGCTGCTCACCGTGCGCGCGCCCCACACCCGGAAGCCGCGCCCCGGGAAGAAGCGCAGGCAGTTGACGCCGATGGGGTTCAGCGACTCCTGCTCGGCGTGGTTGATGTCGGTCTCGAAGCGCAGCGCCCCGCGCACCACCTCGTTGGCTGGCGCCTTGTGCACCCCGCGCTGCACGTCGTTGCGCGCGTAGATGCCGGTGATGAAGCCCGAAGGCGGCAGGTTGATCTCGCGGGGGATGTCGTCGCGGCCCGGGCGGGCCAGCGGGTTGTTGACGGTGACCCACGGGTAGTAGAGCGCCGCCTTGGTGCTGTCGATGCGGCTGCGCACGTCGCGCGCGCCGCCCACCGTCTGGTCGACGGGCACGTCCAGCACGGCGATGCGGTAGGCGCGCGGGCGCTCCACGTGGCTGATCACCGCCCCCTGGATCCCCTGCCACTCCGCCCACGCCGTGTGCCCCGGCGCCGCCACGATCGACACGTCGTCCAGCGACTCCTGCGTGGCCAGCGCCGCGCGGTACACCGCCTCGCTGGGCTCGTCGCCGTCGTTGCCGCCCTGCACCGGCACCTCGCGCCGCGCCGACGCGCCGAACAGGCTGGAGCGCAGCTCGAAGGCGTTCACCCCCACCCCCGTCTCGACCGCGGCGTAGACCTGCTCCAGGTGGTCGGCCCGGCGGGCGGGCGTCACCGAGAGCACGTTGCCCAGCCAGCGCGGGTGCGCGCGGTCGAAGGCCACGCCCTCGTACGCGATCACGTTTCCGTCCGCGTCCTCCGTCTGCACGAACATCGACAGGAAGGCGGCCGCGCCCCCGGGGGCGTCCAGCTCGCCCAGCCCGGCGATGCTCAGGGTGGCGGCGTCGGGCGCCGTCCACCCCCCCTCGCGCTTGACGAAGTAGGTGGGGGTGGTGCCCGCGGAGCCGCTGGCCGAGACGGGATTGGGGTCCAGGTCGAAGCCGAACGAGGCCGGCGCCGCCGTCACCGTGATCGTCTCCCCGGCGCCCGCGTCCACCGTGGTCAGCCACACCTCGCCGGCGGTCTCGCTCACGCGGATCCCCTCGGGGGTCAGCATGGCGTCCAGCTCGGCCACCGACACGGCGTTCAGGTCCCGCACCGTGTTGTTGGCGTCGGGCGCGTTGGCGTCGGACGCCGCCACGGTAAAGCCGAAGAGCGGGTTGGCCGCCACGCTCACCGAGGCCCCGTGGCCGCGCGTTTCCGTCCCCACCACCAGCTCGCCGCCGGCCGCCAGCTCGGCGTAGCCGCCCCGCAGCTCGCGGTTCAGGATGTCGACCACCTCCTGCGCGTCGGCCACGGCGGCGGGCACCAGGATGCGCTGCACCGCGCCCCCGCCGACGGTCACCTCCAGCGTGCGCTGCTCGTCGGTGGAGGTGTCGAAGTCGCCGAAGTTCAGGTCCGCGGCGCCCGTCACCGTGGCCGCCTGCCCCTCGAAGGCCACGTTGGGAATGCCGGTGATCTCCAGCGTCTCGCCGTCGGGCACGCTGAACGGCGCCGAGCCGGGAATGCGCAGCCGCGCCGGCTGGGCGATGACGCCGCTGCCCACGCGCAGCAGGGTGCCCAGCGCCGCGTTGCGCATGGTGCGCACGGTGGCGGGGGTGGACTGCTCCAGCAGGATCACGCGGCCGTTGGTGCCGCTGCCGGGAAAGCGCGCCACGAACGACAGGGTGCCGCCGCCGGGCCCGCTGGCCACCGGCACGCCCGACGAGGCCACCGTGTTGTCGCCGCGGTACACGCGCGACACGTACAGGCGGGCGCCGCCCTCGTTGAAGTAGGCGCGCACCGCGTGCGCCACGTAGTTGGGGCGGCCGTGGACGTCGGCCAGGCCGCCGTACACGCGCTCGAAGTCGGCGAAGCTGGTCACCAGCTCCGGCACCTCGCCGATGGGCCCGCGCCGCGTGGGTCCCACGAAGGCCGTGGTGCTGGTGCTTACGCCCTCGATGGACTTGGCGCGAAAGCTGGTCTCCTCGACGTACACGCCTGGCGCGAGGTATTCTGGCATTGCAGGCTGCTCCTTTCGTGGCGATGGATGGGTCCCGGGCCCCCCGCCACCCTGGCGAGGCCTGCCCGCGCGCAGGCCCGGCTGCGCGCACCGCTCGCTCCGCGCGTCGGCGAAGCTCCGCTACACCTTCAAGGGCCCGGTCCCTGGTCCCGGCTGCCCGACCGCACGTTGATCCCTTGCCTTCCCAGGTCCGGCCCGTCGCGGCGCGCTACCGGTTGGGTCCCCCGCCCTGCCCGCCTCCCGTCCCGCCGCCGACTCCTCCGCCGGTGCCCCCTCCCGTCCCACCTCCCGTTCCTCCTCCAGTCCCGCCACCGGTTCCTCCTCCGGTGCCGCCTCCCGTTCCTCCGCCGGTCCCGCCGCCGGTTCCTCCTCCGGTGCCACCGCCGGTCCCGCCGCCCGTTCCTCCGCCGGTGTCGCCTCCCGTCCCACCGCCGGTCCCGCCACCCGTCCCGCCGCCGGT
>NZ_DASWNM010000035.1:0-9356 GCF_036399255.1 Longimicrobium sp. | reverse complement strand
TACGAGGGGATACGAGGGGATACGAGGGGATACGAGGGGATACGAGGGGATACGAGGGGATACGAGGGGATACGAGGGGATATGAGGGGATACGAGGGGATACGAGGGGATACGAGAGGATACGAGAGGATACGAGGGGATACGAGAGGATACGAGAGGATACGAGAGGATACGAGAGGATGGGCCAGGTCCGGAACGGATGCAGATCAGCGAACCTCGAACCGGAGTCACCATGGGATACTTCGGAAGCAGGCAGCGGCTGGGCAAGGACAGCACGAAGCTTCTGCGTACGAAGGGGGACGATGCGCCCCTTGCACGACGCACGGCGCGGGGGGATCTTTGGGCGCGAACCCACCGAAACCGAGCGATCGATGCCCGCAGATACCCTAGCCGTCGTGGACCTTCGGTCCGACACCGTCACCCGGCCCACACCGGAGATGCGCCGCGCCATCGCCGAAGCTGAGGTGGGCGACGCCGTCCTGGGGGACGACCCCACGGTGGCCGAGCTGGAGCGTTATGGCGCCGAGCTGCTGGGCAAGGAGGCCGCGCTCTTCTTTCCCAGCGGGATCATGGCCAACACCGCGGCGTTGCTGGTGCTGGGCCGCCCCGGAACCGAGGCGGTGATCGACGCGGGCGGCCACATCCTGAACTACGAAGAGGGCGCAGGCGCCGCGTGGGGCGGCATCCAGCTGCGCGCCGTGCAGACCGCCGACGGCCTGCTGCGCCCCGAGCACCTGGCCGACGCTATCCGCCCGGGTTCGCCGTACCTGCCGCAGACGTCGCTGGTGTGCCTGGAGAACACGCACAACGGGGCGGGCGGACGGGTGATGCCCTTGCCGCAGCTCGGGGCGGTGGCGGAGACCGCCCATGAACGCGGCGTGCCCGTGCACCTGGACGGGGCGCGCCTCGCGAACGCCTCCGTGGCCGCGGGCGTGTCGCTGGCGGAGTTCGCCGCCCCGGTGGACACGGTGATGCTGGCGGTTTCCAAGGGGCTGGGTGCGCCTGTCGGCTCGCTGCTGGGCGGCCGCGCGGACGTCATGCAGCGCGCGTGGCGGGTCCGCCGCCGCCTGGGTGGCGGAATGCGGCAGGCGGGGATTCTGGCTGCGGCGGCGCTGTACGGGCTGCGCAACAACTTCCCGCTGCTGGAGCACGACCACCGTCGCGCGCGCGCGCTGGCGGCCAGCGCGGCCAGGATCGAGGGCCTGGCCGTGACCGCGCCGGAGACGAACATTGTGATGATCGACCTGACGGAGGGGCGGCTGGAGCCCGGCGCGGTGCTGGCGGGCCTGGAGCGGCGCGGTGTGCGGATGACGCAGTTCGGCGCGCGCAGGCTGCGGGCGGTGACGCACCTTGACGCGGACGACGCGGGGATCGCGCGCGCGGCGGCGGCGCTGGAGGAGACCGTCCGCGAACTGCTGGGCTGACCCCCGGACGCCGGACAACTTTTGGAAACGAAACCCTTGTGCGGCGGCGCGTGTCGCCGTAAACTTTCGCCTTATCTTCGGGAACCGCCCCTGGACGGGGGTGTACCATCCGCACGCCCGCATGGGCTCGCCTGAAGCGCTTACCAGAGGACACGAGAGATGGCAGCTTTGGACATCGCGGCCGACAAGCAGAAGGCCCTGAACATCGCCATCGGGCAGATCGAGAAGGCGCACGGCAAGGGCTCCATCATGCGGATGGGGGTCAACGGGCCGCGGATTCCCGTCTCGGCGATCCCTACCGGCGCCATCAATCTGGACGCGGCGATCGGCGTTGGCGGCATTCCGCGCGGCCGCGTCACCGAGATCTACGGGCCCGAGTCGTCCGGCAAGACCACGCTCTGCCTTCACGTGATCGCCAACGCGCAGCGCGGCGGCGGCGTGGCGGCGTTCATCGACGCCGAGCACGCGCTCGACATCGAGTACGCGCGCAAGCTGGGCGTGGACGTCGACAACCTGCTGGTGTCGCAGCCCGACACCGGCGAGCAGGCGCTGGAGATCGCCGAGGTGCTGGTGCGCTCGGGCGCGGTGGAGGTGGTGGTGATCGACTCGGTGGCGGCGCTGGTGCCCCGCGCCGAGATCGAGGGCGAGATGGGCGACAGCCACGTGGGCCTGCAGGCGCGGCTGATGAGCCAGGCGCTGCGCAAGCTGACCGGCGCCATCAACCGCTCGCAGACCACGGTGATCTTCACCAACCAGATCCGCGAAAAGATCGGCGTGATGTTCGGCAGCCCGGAGACGACGACGGGCGGACGCGCGCTCAAGTTCTACGCGTCGCTGCGCATCGACATCCGCCGCATCGGGTCCATCAAGGACCGTGACGTGCTGGTGGGCAACAAGACGCGCGCCAAGATCGTCAAGAACAAGGTGGCGCCGCCCTTCAAGCAGGCCGACTTCGACATCATGTTCAACGTCGGCATCGACCACCACGGCATCGTGGTGGACCTGGGGGTGGAGTCGGACGTGATCAACAAGTCTGGCGCCTGGTTCTCGTACGGCGACGTGCGGCTGGGGCAGGGGCGCGAGAACGCCAAGGCCTTCCTGCAGGAGAATCCCGAGCTGGCCGCGCAGGTGGAAGCGCGCGTCAAGGAAGTGCTGGGGATGCAGGGCATTGCGGCCGCGACGGACAGCGACGCGGACTGACCTCCGCGCTGCTGCCATGGATCGAGAGGCTCCTCTTGCTTCGGCGGGGGAGCCTTTCCGCTTTCCTGACGATTGCCCGCGGCGTCAGATGAGGCGCCGGCTACCCGGAAGGCGTTGACGCGCGGCGGTTCGGCGGTAGCTTGTCCGCCCTTTGCGGCACCGCCCGTGTGTTTCGGCACCGCCGTTGCACACGGGCCGTGCCCGATGACGGCGACTGACGTGGAGCGGCGGCGGGACCGCGCCCTCCACACTCCCCAACCGGCCCGAGCGTGACACACGGGACACACAGCGAGCCCACCGGCCGCGACTTCTACGTGATGGCGCTGGCGGCGCTGGGCGTGGTGTACGGAGACATCGGCACCAGCCCGCTGTACGCCATCCGCGAGTCGCTGGGCGAGCACTACGGCCTGTCCGCCGGGCGCGAGAACGTGCTGGGGGTGCTGTCGCTCATCTTCTGGGCGCTCATCATCGTCATCTCCATCAAGTACCTGACGTACGTGATGCGGGCGGACAACCGCGGCGAGGGCGGGATGATCGCGCTTACGGCGCTGGTCGCCCCCGCGCGGCGCATGCGGCCGGGAAGCCGGCGGTGGACGCTGGTGCTGGTGGGGCTGTTCGGCGCGGCGCTGCTGTACGGCGACAGCATGATCACCCCCGCCATCTCGGTGCTGAGCGCGGTGGAGGGGCTCAAGGTGGCCACGCCGCTCTTCGAGCCGTACGTCATCCCCATCGTCATCGCCATCCTGGTGGCGCTGTTCGCGGTGCAGAGCCGGGGGACGGCGGGGATCGGCAAGGTGTTCGGCCCGGTGACGTTCCTGTGGTTCACCACGCTGGGCGCGCTGGGGCTGTACCAGATCGTGCAGCGCCCCAGCGTGCTGGCGGCGGTGAACCCTCTGTACGGCGTGGAGTTCTTTGCCCGCAACGGGTGGCCGGGGTACCTGGTGCTGGGCTCGGTGTTCCTGGTGGTGACGGGTGGCGAGGCGCTGTACGCCGACATGGGGCACTTCGGCAAGAAGCCCATCCGCTTTACCTGGTTCGCGCTGGTGCTGCCGGCGCTGATCCTGAACTACTTTGGCCAAGGTGCGCTGATCCTGGGGAACCCGGCGGCGGTGGAGCACCCGTTCTTTCTGATGGCGCCCAAGTGGGCGTTGCTGCCGCTGGTGGCCCTGTCGACCATGGCCACGGTGATCGCGTCGCAGGCGGTGATTTCGGGCGCGTTCTCGCTTACGCGGCAGGCGGTGCAGCTGGGGTACCTGCCGCGGCTGCACATCGAGCACACGTCGGACCGGCAGATCGGGCAGATCTACATTCCGTCCATCAACTGGCTGCTGATGCTGGCCTGCATCGGCCTGGTGCTGGGCTTTCGGAGCTCCACCAACCTGGCGGCGGCGTACGGCGTGGCGGTGACCACGGACATGGTGTTCACCTCCATCCTGTTCGCCTTCGTGGCGCGCGCCCGCTTTGGCTGGGCGCCGTGGAAGGTGGGGCTGCTGATCGCGGGGTTCCTGGTGGTGGACGTGGGCTTCTGGGGCGCCAACCTGGTCAAGATCCCCAACGGCGGCTGGTTCCCGCTGGTGATCGCGGGCGCGTTCTTCGTCGCCATGACCACGTGGAAGACGGGGCGGCAGATCCTGGCCGACCGGCTGCAGGGGCGCACGCTCCCCATCAAGCTGTTTCTGGCGGACCTGGAGGGGAGCCGCTACACCCGCGTGGCCGGGACGGCGGTGTACATGTACGGCAACCCCGAGGGCACGCCCCCGGCGCTGCTGCACAACCTGATGCACAACAAGGTGCTGCACGAGCGGGTGGTGCTGCTGACCGTGGAGACGGACGAGATCCCGGTGGTGGACGACGACCAGCGGGTGACGGTGTCGGAGCTGGGCCACGGGCTGCACCGGGTGGTGCTGCGCTACGGGTTCAAGGAAGATCCCGACATTCCCCTGGGGCTGGAGCAGGCGCGGACGCACGGCCTGGTCTTCAAGCCGATGGAAACCAGCTACTTCCTGGGCCGCGAAACGCTGATCGCGTCCAAGAACCCGGGGATGGCGCTGTGGCGCGAGCACCTGTTCTCGGTGATGTCGCGCAACGCCCGAAGCGCGACGTCGTTCTTCGGCCTGCCGCCGAATCGTGTGGTGGAGCTGGGGGCGCAGATCGAGCTGTAGGGGACAGGTTACAGCGGGGCAAAAGCAGGGAACAGGGAATAGGGAATAGCCCGCAAGGGATGGGCGGCCTCCGGCGACTGTGCCGGGGGCCGCTCGCTGTCGGATACGTGCTTGCTGTAACCTGTAACCTTTCCTCTTTCCCCTCCGTAGGGATCAACCAGGGCCTGCCGTGGTATCAAAACCCTGCCGCACTTCACCCGACGGAACAGGAGACAATCGCGGTGTTCGAACACGTCGAGGGCATCCGGAAGAAGAACAGGCGGGGTACACTGCCGGCGGCGGGCGCGGCGGCGGTGCTGCACGTGCTTCTGATCGTGCTGCTGACGTGGGGCATCCGCAGCAACGCCCTGCTCGCTATCCAGCCCGCGGGGACGGGGCCGGCGCTGGCGTTTCCGGAGGGCGGCGGCGGGGGGGGAGGCGGCAGCGGCGGGCAGGAGATGGTGTCGTACGTGGACGTGGCACCGCCGGCGCCGCAGCCCGAAGAGACGGTGGTGGAAACGGTGCCGGAAGAGGACGTGCTGATTCCGCCCGAGCCCACGCCCGTCCCCGAGCCGCCCAAGGTGGAGGCGCCGAAGACCGAGACGCCGCAGACGCGCCCGCCCGTGGCCGCACCCGGTCCGGCCACGCCGGGGCAGGACGCGGGGACCGGCGGCGGCACGGGCACGGGGCGCGGCGCGGGCGATGGGTCCGGCGCGGGTCCGGGCTCCGGCAGCGGAACGGGCGGCGGCAGCGGCAGCGGCACCGGATCGGGCAACGGGGATGAGAACGGCGGCGGGTCGCGCATTCGGCCGCCGGCCAGCGACGTGCTGCTGATCCCGCCCGACAAGCCGGGCGCGGTGGCCAGCCAGGAGATCACCATCCGGGTGACGGTGGACGTTCGGGGCCGCGTTCGCGACGCGCGGCTGGTGAACAGCTCCGGCAACCGCGGCTTCGACGAGCGCCTGCGCCGCTGGGCGCTCACCCTCGTCTTTCGCCCCGCGGTGAACCTGGACACCAACCGGCCCGTGGAAGCGCAGACGGAGGTAAAGGTCTTCGTCTGATGAACGCCGGGGATGAAGCGAGCCCGCCGCGACCGAGTGTCGCGGCGGGCTTTTTCGTGTCGGGTGCGTGCAGCCGAGGTGGATGCCCGCTACTCGAAGCCGTCGTGGGGCAGGCGCTCGTCGATGACCTGGCGGATGGTTTCGCCGTCGAAGCCGCGGCGGGCGAGGAAGCCGTTCAGGCGGCGGCGGGCGCGCTCCGGCTCCTCGTCCGAGCGCACCCGCCACTTCTCGGCGGCGCGGCGGGCCAGCTCGCGCTCGTCGGTGGCCTCGCCCTCCATGGTTTCGCGGATGGCGGCGGCGGCGGTCTCCTCGTCCACGCCCTTCTGCCGCAGCTCGCTGGCCAGGCGGCGGCTGCCCTGCGGGCGCAGGCGCACGCGGTCGCGCACCAGCGTTCCCGCGAAGGCCGCGTCGTCGATCATCCCGATCTCCCGCAGCCGGCCGATGACCTCGTCCGCGACCTCGGGGCCGTAGCCCTTCATCCGCAGGCGGCGGACGAGCTCGGCGGCGCTGCGGGGGCGTACGGCGAGCAGTCGCAGGGCGGCCTCGCGCGCCTGCCACGACAGGTCGCGCCGCTCCAGGTCCGCCAGGCGTGCATCATCGACCGGATCGCCCACGCGCAGCCCGGCCGCGAGCACCACCTCGGCGGACAGCCCCATGCGGAACGCGCCGTCCACGAAAATGCTCACGCGGTCGGGATCGTGCTTCTGCGGGGGGAGCGCGGTGATCTTCATGAGGGGACAGGTTACAGGGGACAGGGGACAGCGGGCAACGGTAGGGAAGTGCGAGAGTGCGAAAGTGCGACGCGCTGTCGGGGCGATGACGCGGCCGTTGCAGGCTATTCCCTATTCCCTGTTCCCTATTCCCTGCTGTTCCGCCGTTACGGGGTTGTCGCAAAGCCGCGCGCCGCTTATGCTAGCCCGATCCGTATCCCCAGCTCCTGGATGAGGCGCGTTGTCGCAAGCCACGCCCCAGATGATCGCACCCCACGCGCAGGCGGCGGACTTTCGCGCGCTGCGCGATCGCGAGTTTCCGTCGATGGTGGGCGCGGCGTACCTGAACGCGGCGTCCATGGGGCCGCTGCCGGAGCGCGCGCGCGCCGCCGTGGAAGCGTACAACCGGCGCCGCTCCGCCATCCACACCATGCGCGGGGCAGACTTCGAGCCCGTGCTGGCGCGCTGCCGCCGCGCCGGGGCCCGGCTGGTCGGGGGGGACGAGGACGAGATCGCGCTGCTTCCCAACACCAGCTTCGGCATCAGCCTGGCGGCGCTGGGGCTGCCGCTGGAGCCGGGACGCCGCGTGCTGCTGAGCGACCGCGAGTTCCCGGCGAACGTGTATCCCTGGCTGGCGCTGGAGCGGCTGCGCGGCGCGCGGGTGCAGGTGCTGCCCACGGACGCCCGCGGCAACCCCGACGAAGCGCGGATGCTGGAGGAGATCGCGCGCGGCGACGTGGGGATCGTGGCCATCAGCGCGGTGCAGTTCACCAGCGGCTGGGTGGCGGACCTGGAGGCGCTGGGCCGCGCCTGCCGCCAGCACGGCACATTCCTGGTGGTCGATGCCATCCAGGCGCTGGGGCAGCTTCCCGTCGACGTCCGCGCGTCGCACGTGGACGTGCTGGCGGCAGGCGGGCACAAGTGGCTGTGTGGCCCCTTTGGCACGGGATTCACGTACGTGCGGCGCGAGATCATCGACCGGATGGAGCCGCACCTGGTGGGATGGACCTCCATGCGTGCCTCGGCGGACCTGGAGCGCGTGCTGGACTACGAATTCGGGTGGATCGAGGGGGCGCGGCGCTTCGAGGTGGCCACGCAGCCGTGGCAGGACTACGCCGGCCTGGCCGAGTCGCTGGAGCTGATGCTGGAGGCGGATCCCGCGCGCATCCGGGCGCACGTGCTGGCGCTGCAGGACCCGCTGGCGGCGTGGCTGGGGGAGCGGGGGATCGAGGTGGTGAGCGACGGGCGGCCGGAGCGGCGGTCGGGGATCTTTGCGTTCTGTCCGGCGGACGCGGCGGGGGCCAGCCGTGCGCTGGGGCGGGCGGGGGTGGGATGCGTGCTGCGGGAGGGCGCGGTGCGCCTGTCGCCGCACCTGTACAACCAGGCTCAGGACGTGGAAAAGGTGATGGACGTGCTGGATGGGGTGGTGCACGGGTGAGGGGCTCGGCGGAGGAGGTCCGGAAGCTGGTGGCGGAGGTGCGCGACCAGCTTGCCCCGGATCCGCGGCTGGCCGTGTTCGAGGTGGAGGTGGAGGTGCGCGGCGACCAGCTGACGCTCGTCGGCGCCACTTCCGAGCCCGCCGCCGCGCAGGAGCTGCACCGGCGCATCGCCGTGCTGACGGCGTGGCGTCAGGTGGTGGACCGGGTTCAGCTGCTGCCGGAAGCCGAGGCGGAGGACCGGGTGCACGCGGTGGTGACCGCCGCCGTCGCGCCGATGCTGTCGGGGCCCAAGATCCAGTGCACGCAGGTGTCGCAGGCGGTGCTGGGAAGCCGGCTGATCGTCTTTCGCCGCGACGGGCGGTGGATGCAGTGCCGCGGGTCGGACGGCTACATCGGCTGGATTCACGCGGGATACGTGGCGCTGATGGACGAGCAGCGCGCCCGCGCCTGGGAGGTGGGGGCCGACGGCGAGATCTGGGTGTCGCTGGGCGCGCAGGTGGCGCTGGACACGGGGGACGTGATGATCCGCCTGCCCTGGGGCGCCCGCGTCACCCGCGAGAGCGACGGCGTGGTGCGCCTGCCGGACGGGCGCACGGGCATCGCCAGCGGCGAGATGGTGCCGCTGGGCGCGCGCGGGCTGGGCTTTCCCACGGAGGGCGAAGCGATCTGCGAGACGGCCAAGCGCTGGCTGGGCGTCTCGTATCTGTGGGGCGGGCTGACGATGGGCGGGGTGGACTGCTCAGGGTTCGTGCAGGCGCTCTACCGCATGCACGGCCACGTGCTGCCGCGCGACAGCGACCAGCAGTCGCGCGCCGGTGAGCCGGTGGAGTGCGCCGAGGACTTCGACAACCTGCGCGCGGGCGACCTGCTGTTCTTTGCCGAGTCGCCGGGCCGCTGCACGCACGTGGCCATGTCCACCGGCGGCTCGCGGATCATCCACGCGTCGCTGGGCAACGGCGGCGTGGCCCGCAACGACATGGCCGGCCGGCGCGCCTACGAGCGGGAGCTGAAGCGGATGTTCCTGTGGGCCCGGCGGATGATCTGACGGAGAGGGAATGACGGAGAGGGAATAGGGAATAGGGAACAGGGAATAGGGAATAGGGAATAGCGGGAAAACAACGGCCGTCGGCGACGGGTGCTCGGCGAGAAGGCCGGGCAGGAGGCGGCTTTCACGGCGGTGGGCGGGATTCGCCGAAGCGAGGCATGGATTGCCCACGCGCAGGAGCCTCGCAGGCTGTTCCCTATTCCCTATTCCCTAACCCGGCGTAGCCGGAACCAAAAGGACGAACGGCGAATGTGGGCGTGTCCCTCCGCTGCGCTCCGGGTCGGGCTGCGCGCGCCGTAGGCAACGATACAACTGTTGCCAACGGCGCCGAGCCCC
>NZ_DASWNM010000034.1:0-34571 GCF_036399255.1 Longimicrobium sp. | reverse complement strand
AGGTTGGTGTTGCCGATGGGGTGGAGGCTCGACGACGGGCATCGAGCTGGCGCCCGCGAGGGGCCCTTCCCCCGGCCCCTCCCCGCTCGTTCCTCACGGAGAGGGGAGAATTCGATCGCGCTCCGGACGGTCCGGGCTGCGCCCGCGGGCGCCCCCTCCCGCGCAGTTTGCGGGGGAGGGCCGGTGTGGGGGGCCCCGTCTGGCGCAGCGCGATCCCCATCGAACCACCCAACCCCTGCCCCACCCCAACCTCCCCCAGCAGTTTTGGGGGAGGTGGCGAGCCCAGGCGAGCCGGAGGGGGCGCCCCGCGGGTCGCGCCGGACTCACCCCTTCGCGTCCCCCGCCTCCCCGCCCGACACCCGCACGCGGCGCGCGGCGAGGCGGTCCCACGGCAGCTTGCCGAGCCGGTCGGCGGGCTGGGGGTCCGGCGCGCGGGTCAGCACCATCACGAAGCGCGCGCCCCGCTCCGATGGCTCCAGCTTCAGCCGCCCGCCGTGCACGTCCTCCACGATGCGCCGCGCCAGCGACAGCCCCACGCCCCATCCGCCCTTCTTGGTGCTCACGCCAGGATCGAACAGCGTCGAGCGGACGGCGGGGGCGACGCCGGGGCCGTCGTCGATCACCCGGATCTCCACCGTGCGCTCGGTGGGCGCCTCGGCCTCGATGCAGATGGTGCCGCCGGAGCCCGCCAGCGCGTCCAGCGCGTTCTTGATCAGGTTCTCCAGCGCCCACTCCAGCAGGATCCCGTTCCCCAGCACCGGCGGCGTTCCCTCGGGCACGTCCACCGACAGCTCCACCGTGCGGCCCAGCTGCGGCAGGCGCACGCGCACGTAGCGCTCCAGCACCCGCAGCATCGTCCGCACGTCCACCACCTCGGTCTGCACCGGCCGGCCGATCCACTCGAACCGGCGCGCCACCTTCTCCAGCCGGTCCAGGTCCGCCTCCATCTCGCCCGCCACGGCGGGGAGCGACGCCATCTCCTCGCGGTCCTCGTCCGGCAGCCGCAGGATCTCGACCCATCCCGCCAGCGACGAGAGCGGCGTGGCCATCTGGTGCGCCGACTCGCGCGCCATGGCCGCCCATATTCGCTCGCGCTCCGTCCGCACGTTGTGGCGCAGCACCGAGGCCAGCGCCGCGAGAAGGCCGACGAGCGCGCTCACCTGCAGCCAGGGGATCCACCGCAGCCGCCGCACCGTGGGCGGGTCGCCCAGGTAGATGGTGCCCAGGCCGGGCTCGGACATGGGCGGATGGCGCGCGGCCAGCCGGTCCGCGTACTCCAGCACGCGGATCATGTCGGCGGTGTCGCCCTGCACGGCCTCGAAGGGAAGGTTGACCCAGAGCGCGGGAACGCCGTCCAGGTCGGTGTAGACGATGGGGACGCGCAGCCGCTGGATGTCGCCCGAAAGGCCCAGCAGGGTGGCGATGAGGTCGGCGTCGGGGTCGTTGAGCCCCGCCAGCACCCGCACCACGATGCGCGAGTGCACCTCGGCGTCCTTGCGCATCTCGCGCACCAGCAGCTGGCTGTAGACCAGATACCACGCCAGGATCGCCGCCGCCAGCAGGGCCAGCGCGGTGGGCCAGTGGCGGCGGTTCACGGGCGGGTGCGCCCGGGCGCGTGCGACTGCATGGCGTACGTGTGGGCGAAAGGGGCCGCCGGCACCGCGCGGCCCAGGAGCGCGGACGCGCTCAGGGGCGAACCAAGCGGTCCGTCCCCAGGTACGGGCGCAGCGGCTCGGGAATCAGCACGGAGCCGTCCTCCTGCTGCCCATTCTCCAACAGCGCCACCACGGTGCGCGGCAGCGCCACCCCCGACGCGTTGAGCGTGTGGACGTACTCGGGCTTGGCCCCCGCCTCGGGGCGGTAGCGGATGTTGGCCCGCCGCGCCTGGAAGTCGCCGCAGTTGGTGGCGCTGCTCACCTCCAGCCACCGCCCCACCCCCGGCGCCCACACCTCGAGGTCGTACGTCCGCACCGCGCTGAACCCGATGTCGCCCGACGCCAGCAGCAGCACGCGGTAGGGAAGGCCCAGCAGCTGCAGGACCTTTTCGGCGTGCCCCGTCAGCGCCTCCAGCGCGGCCACCGAGTCTTCCGGCCGCTCGAAGCGCACCATCTCGACCTTGTCGAACTGGTGCACCCGCAGCAGCCCGCGCGTGTCCTTCCCCGCCGACCCCGCCTCGCGGCGAAAGCAGGGCGAGTAGGCGGTGTAGGCGATGGGAAGCCGGTCCGCGTCCAGCAGCTCGTCGCGGTGCAGGTTGGTCACCGGCACCTCGGAGGTGGGAATCAGGTACAGCCCGTCCTCGGGAAGGAAGTAGGCGTCGCCGTCCTCCACGAATTTGGGATACTGCCCCGTCCCCTGCATCGATTCCCGCGTGACGACGAAGGGCGGCTCCACCTCGGTGTAGCCGTGCTCGCGGGTGTGCAGGTCCAAAAAGAAGTTGATGAGCGCGCGCTGCAGCCGCGCCCCCATCCCCTTGTAGACGGGAAAGCCGCTCCCAGCCACCTTGGCGCCGGCGGGAAGGTCCAGCAGCCCCAGCTCGGCCGCGATCTCCCAGTGCGGCCGCGGGGCAAAGCCCAGCTCGCGCGGCTCGCCCCAGGTGCGGACCACCGCGTTGGCCTCTTCGCCGCCCAGGGGAAGCGAGGGGTCGGTGAGGTTGGGGATGCGGAGCAGCAGGTCGTCGGACTCGCCCTCGACCTCGCGCAGGCGGCCGTCGATCTCCTTGATGCGGGCGTTCACCTCCCCCATCTCGGCGATCAGGTCGTCCGCGCTCTCCTTGGCGCGCTTGCGCTCGCCCACCTGCTGGCTGACGGCGTTGCGGCGCGACTTGAGCGCGTCGCCCTCGGCCACCAGGGCGCGGCGCTCGGTGTCCAGCGCCAGCACCCGGTCCACCGCCGCGTCGGTCTGCGCCGAGGCGCCGCGCGCGGCCAGCCCGGCGCGGACGGCGTCGGGGTCCTGCCGGATCGCCTTGACGTCGAGCATCAGTCGTCTTCCAGCCGCTCGTCTTCGCAGTTGTCGTTGATCACCAGCGCCACCCGCGCCGTCCCCGCGGCCGCGTCCATCGCCAGGATGCGGGCCTTGGCGAACTTGACGCACAGGCTGCCGGTGCTGGTGGGGTACTGCCGCGAGCGGAAGAAGTACACGCTGTTCGCACTGACGGCCAGCGGATCGGCGGCGTAGGCGCTGGTGGCGCGCGGCGCCTCGCGGATGCGGTCGTAGTCCTGCGTGGCCACCACCAGCCCCGCCCCGCGGTAGGGCGAGCCGGGCGCGTCGTACGGGCGCAGCGTGAGCCCCGCCCCGGTGCGGCGCAGGGCGATGTCCCACTCGCCGGCGTCGCGCACCAGCTCGGGGCGGCGCAGCAGGACGAACGGGGGCTGGATGCGGACCAGGTCCAGCGCCGAGGCGGCCTCGGCGCCGGGAACCGTGAGCGTCACCGTGTCGGTGGTGAGCGCCACGTCGGGGAACAGCGGATCGTCTCCACAGGCGCCCAGCAGGGCCGAGGAGGCGAACAGCGTCGTGATCAGAACGGACAGGCGGGCGAAGCGCACAACCACTCCTTGCGCGGCGTCAGTCCGGCTTCCCGCGCGCGCGGGAAGGGTGACGCGTGATGAAAAAGGCGTCTGCCGCGGGGGCCGACGCAGGGGATACCTTACGGACCGGGCGGGTGCGGCGTCAAGGTGCCGCGGGCGCGCCAGGGTTGACGGGGGCGAGCCCCGGCGGGTACGTTGCTCGCCATTGACGGACCCCGGAAACACCCAGCGGAGAACGCCCGAATGCCCGCACTGGACACGGCCCTGGCCTCGCTCGCAGCCCACCCGGGGGTGGAGCACGTGCTGGTGCTGGGCCGAGACGGGCTGCTGATCGCCCACACCGGCGACGCCGCCGGGCTGGACGCCGAAACCGTCAGCGCCATGGTGCCCGGGCTGGCCGGCGCGGCCACGGCGCTGGGACGGGCGGCCGGCCAGGGCGCGGCGCAGACCGTGGCCGTGCGCCTGGACGAGGGCGTGGCCATCGTGGCCCTGCTGAGCGCCGAGGTGCTGCTGGCCGTGCTGCTGCGCGGCGACGCGGGCTTCGCGCCGCTGCTGCGCGAATTGTCGCGGCGCCGCGGCGAGCTGGCCGGACTGGTGTGAGCGCGTACAACCCCATCCCCGGGGCCGTGGTTCCCCCCCGCATCCGTTTTCGCCAAGGATGAGCGCAGACGACACCCGGGCCCCCCGCCGCGTGCTGGTGGCCGACGACGAGCCGCACATCGGCCGCATCATCCAGATGAAGCTGGAGCAGGGCCCCTACGAGGTCACCCTGGTGGCGGACGGGCGCGCGGCGCTGGACGAGCTGAACGGCCCCGACCCCATCGACGTGGTGCTGCTGGACATCATGATGCCGTACGCCACGGGGCTGGAGGTGCTGGCCGAGGCGCGCCGCCTTCCCCACCGCCGCGAGACGCCCATCATCATCCTGACCGCCAAGGGGCAGGACGCCGACCGGCGGCAGGCGCTGGAGCTGGGCGCCACCGACTTCTTCACCAAGCCGTTCAGCCCCAAGAAGCTGCTGGCCCGGGTGGACGAGCTGTTCGGCGGCCCGTCCGCCGGCGGGGAGGACGACGCGTGAGCGACACCCATCCCGCGAGCGATCCGCACCTGTGGACGGTGATCCTGGCCGGCGGCGTGGGCTCGCGCTTCTGGCCGGTCAGCACGCCCCGCCGCCCCAAGCAGCTCCTTCCGCTGGCCTCGGACAAGCCGCTCATCCGCGACACGGTCGAGCGCATCACGCCCCTCATCCCCCAGGAGCGGCTGCGGGTGCTGACGGGCGCGCACCTGGCGGGGCCGATCCTGGAGACGCTGCCGGAGCTGGGCCCCGGCAACCTGCTGCTGGAGCCGCGCGCGGCGGGAACGGCGCCGGTGCTGGCGTGGGCCGCGGCCGAGATCGAGCGGCGCGACCCCGAGGCGGTGATGGTGTCGCTGCACGCGGACCACGTCATCCACCCCCCCGAGGCGTTCCGGGCGCTGATCGCGCGCGCGGCGCAGCTGGCGGCCGGCCACCGCCGCCTGTTCACCATCGGCGCGCCGCCCTCGCGGCCCGAGACGGGGTACGGCTACGTGCAGCTGGGCCCGCCGCTGGAGGCGCTGGAGGGCGACGCGCATCCCGAGCCCGGCAACGCCGTCGCGCAGTTCGTCGAAAAGCCCAAGCGCGAGGTGGCCGAGGAATACCTGGCCTCCGGCATCTACCTGTGGAACACGGGCCTCTTCGTCTGGCGCGTGGGCGACCTGCTGGACGAGCTGCAGCGCCACGCGCCGGAGTTCCGGGAGCTGGTGCCCCTGCTGCGCGAGGGCGCCACGGACGAGTTCTTTCGCGTGGCGCCCACCATCTCCATCGACGAGGCGCTGCTGGAGCGCTCGGACCGGGTGGGCGTGGTGCGCGCGACCTTCGCCTGGGACGACGTGGGCGCCTGGGACGCGGTGGCGCGCACCCGCACGCCCGACGCGGCCGGCAACGTGCTGCTGGGCGACGCCTACGCGGTTGATTCACGCGACAGCGTGCTGTACGCGGACGACGGCCCGGTGGTGGCGTTCGGCGTGGACAACCTGGTGGTGGTGCGGACGGCGGGGGTCACCTTCGTTGCCCACCGCGACCGCACGCCGGACCTGAAGCAGATGCTGGAGAAGCTGCCGGAGGGGCTGCGGACGCTGGGGTGAGGGGAAGTGCGGGAGTGCGGGAGTGCGGGAGTGCGGGAGTGCGGGAGTGCGGGAGTGCGGGAGTGCGGGAGTGCGGGAGTGCGTGAGTGCGGAAGTGCGTGAGTGCGGGAGTGCGGGAGTGAAAAGAGGGGCGGCGTTGCCATCTCACCGGTGTCTGCCCGCCGTGACCCGCCGGCTGGGGGATTGAGTCCGGATCGTGCAGAGGGGCGGCCGTCCGGCAGGGATCCACTACCGCACTCACGCACTCACGCACTCACGCACTTCCGCACCGATGCTTTCGCTGATCCTTTTCGACGACTCCATCTCGCGCCGCTGGCAGCCGTTCGCGCTTACGCGGCCGGGCGGCGAGCTGCGCTTCGGCGCGCTGACCACCCGTCGGCGCGCCGAGCGCGTTTTTGGGGCGCGCTGCGTGGCGCACCTGGGGCCGGACCACCTGCAGGGGTTCGAGGAGGGCGACGCGCCGCCGGTGCTTCCCTACGCGGACGCGCCGGCGGACGGCGACCGGCTGTTCCTGTCCGCGCGCGCGGTGCCGGCGTGGGGGAGCGGCGAGGTGTGGGTGTCGCGGCGCGGCGGCGCGGGCGCGGTCATCGTGGACGGCGAGGTGGCGGGTTGGTTCGCGCCCGAGGGCACGCCGGCGCCGCGGCCGGAGTTCTTCGACTCGCCGCCCACCATCCTGGACCGCACGGGCGCGGTAGAGCTGGAGGGGCGGATGATCGGCCCCGTGTGGGAGCTGATGTCGGGGAACCCGGACCAGGTGTCGACGGACGTGGCGGCGCTCTTTCCGGGCGCGGACGAGGCCCCGCTGCCGCAGGGAAGCCACCGCTTCGGCGAGCATCCGCTGGTGCTGGGCGAGGGGGTGCGCATCGAGCCGTGCGTGGTCTTCGACACCACCGCGGGCCCGGTGTGGCTGGACGAGGGGGTGACGGTCAAGGCGTTCACGCGGATGGCGGGGCCGGCGTACGTGGGGCGCAACAGCATCGTGCTGGGCGGGCACCTGGAGGCGGTCACCATCGGCGAGGGGTGCCGCATCCGGGGCGAGTTCGCGCAGAGCATCTGCCTGAACTACGTCAACAAGGCGCACGACGGCCACATCGGCCACGCCTACCTGGGCGCGTGGGTCAACCTGGGCGCCGAGACCACCAACAGCGACCTGAAGAACAACTACGGCCCGGTTCGCCTGTGGACGCCGGAGGGGGAAAAGGACACCGGCGAGCTGAAGGTGGGCTGCTTCCTGGGCGACCACGTGAAGACGGGGATCGGGCTGCTGCTGAACACGGGGACGGTGGTGGGCGCGGGAAGCAACCTGTACGGCGCGCTGCTGCCGCCCAAGTACGTTCCGCCGTTCAGCTGGGGAACCGGAGAGGACCTGACGGCGTACCGGGTAGACAAGTTCCTGGACGTGGCCGGCCGCGCCATGCAGCGCCGCAAGGTGACGCTGTCCGAGGCCGCCGCGGGCCAGCTGCGGCGCGCGTGGGACGTCTCGCGGGGAAGTGCGTGAGTGCGGAAGTGCGTGAGTGCGGAAGTGGACTGCTTCCGCACCACGTTCTTCCATCCGCCGCGCACGCTCGCCGTCCCGCGCCGGCTCCGTCCGCCAAGAACACTGACGCACTCACGCACTTCCGCACTTCCGCACTTTCTTGCGAGTAACCATCCTGGGCAGCGGCAGCCGCGGCAACGCGGTGCTGATCGAGTCCGCCGGCACGCGCCTGCTGGTGGACGCGGGGTTCAGCGGCCGCGACCTGGAGCGCCGGCTGGCCGCCGTGGACGTGGATCCCGCGTCGCTGACGGCGCTGCTGATCACCCACGACCACAGCGACCACACGCGCGGGATGGGCGTGGCGGCGCGCCGCTGGAAGGTGCCGCTGTACCTGACGGACCTGACCAGGAACGTCTGCCGCGGGCTGCTGGACGGCACCGAGGACGTGCGCGCCTACAGCAGCGCCGAGCCGGTGGAGATCGACGGGCTGACGGTGACGCCGTTCCTGACCGTGCACGACGCCATCGACCCGGTGGCGGTGACGGTGACGGAGCGCGGGACGGGCGAGAAGCTGGGGATCGCCACGGACCTGGGGCGCGCCACCGCTCCCGTGCGGCACGCGCTGCAGGGGTGCGACGTGCTGGTGCTGGAGAGCAACCACGACGAGATCCTGCTGCGCGAGAGCCCCTATCCCTGGTCCGTCAAGGCGCGCATCGGCGGCAGCCACGGCCACCTTTCGAACCGCGCCGCCGCCGAGCTGGTGGGCGAGCTGTTCCACGACGGCCTGTGCGCCGTGGTCCTGGCGCACATGAGCGAGCAGGCCAACGATCCCTCGCTGGCCCGCGACGTCGTGGGCTACGCGCTGGAGAAGCGCCGCTTCCACGGCATGCTGGACGTCGCCCAGCAGGAGGCACCGATGCAGCCGATCGACGTGACCCGGCTGCGGGCGCTCCGGCTGCCGGCGCAGATGGCGCTGTTCTAGGCCTTGCCACCGGTGCACGCGAACGCCCCGCCGGACCAGGTCCGGCGGGGCGTCGTCGTTCATGCGGGCACCCGCGGGGCTGCTACGCGCAGTAGGTGCAAGGCGCGCCCGTGTTGCAGGTGCCGTTGTTGCAGGTAGGCTCGTCACACCGCGTCTGGCAGGTAACATACGTCGCCAGCGCTTGCGGCCCGCCCAGCCCCACCACTGTTCCCTGCCGCTCCGCATCCGCGGGCAGCACGTGGAACCCGTCCACCCGCAGATCGTCCACCGTCAGCCGAAGCTTTCTCATGGTTCACTCCCGCGTTCGTGACGGCGAGCAGGCACAAGGAATTCGCACCCGCAGGCAGTCTCCGCACACTGTGTCGCAAAACGTAAGCCAACGCTCCGGTACCACGGCACTCACATTCCAACGGACGAAGGGCGGCCCTCCACACCGGAGAGCCGCCCTTCATCCATCCCGCTATTCCCTATTCCCTGTTCCCTGTTCCCTGCAGTTACGCGGCCTTCTCCTCTTCCTCGCGCAGCTTGCAGTCCAGGCAGTACCGCGCGTGGGGAAGCGCCTCGAGCCGCTGGAAAGGGATGTCCTTCTTGCAACCGTGGCAGATGCCGAACGCCTCGGGGTCCTTGATCAGCCGGCGCAGCGCTTCCTCGATGCGGTACAGGTAGCGCCCTTCCTTGCTGGCGAACAGGAACGACTTTTCGCGCTCCATGGCGTCGGTGCCCTGGTCCGCCATGTGGAACGAATAGCTGCTGAGGTCCGCGTCCGCGCTTTCCCGGCTCAGCTTGGACTGCTGCTGAAACCGGCCGAGCGAACGCAGGATCTTGTCGCGCTCACGCCGAAGAAGACGCTCGATCGCCTCGAGCTCATTCCGATCCATTGCTGTCTCGCTGTGGATGGGGTGGTCGGCGCGGCAAGGCAGCGCCACGTGCGGGGGGACCTGCTCGGACGAACATCCGTTCCTGACGGTGGGACGCCGAACAACCCTTTATAGTACCACCCACGTACCCATTTGTTCAACCCCGCCGGGCTGATTCGCAATCGGGCAGCAGATGGGTCCGGAGAGAGAACGACCGGGAAGCGCGGATCGACACGGAACGCGGGCGCGCGGAGCGAGATTCTCCGCGCGTCCACGTCTTTGAAGGAGGGCCGTCAGCCGCCGAAGTAGCGCTCCACCAGCCGCACCACGTCGTTGCCGTTGGCCCACAGCATCAGCCCCACCACGATGATGAGCCCCAGGTGCGACAGGCGGATGCGGGCCTCCAGCGAGAGCGGCCGGCCGCGGATGGCCTCGATGGCCAGGAACATCAGGTGCCCGCCGTCCAGGATGGGGATGGGGAGCAGGTTGAGCACCGCCAGGTTCACCGACAGAAAGGCCAGGAAGGTCAGGAAGGTGGCCGGCCCCTGCTCGGCGCTCTGCCCCGACGCCTCGCCGATGGAGAGCAGCCCGCCCAGGTTGCGCGGCGACAGCGCGCCCGTGAACAGGTCGCGCAGGGTGGTGAGCAGCAGCTTCACCATCTCGACCGTGTCCGTCCACCCCTGCGCCAGCACGGCGCCAAAGCCCAGCCGCCGGTACTGCACCTGCGGCTGCTCCAGCGCGCCGATCTTGCCCACCAGCGCGCCGCTCTCGCGCTCGGCCTTGGGCGTCACCGTCAGCGTGCGCCGCTCGCCGCCGCGCTGCACGTCGATCCGCAGCGGCTTCCCCGGCGCGGCGCGAATGCGCTCCACCGCCTGCGGCCAGGTGGCGATGGCCTGTCCGTCGATGGCCATGATGCGGTCGCCGGCCTTCAGCCCGCCGCGCGCGCCCGCCTCGTCGGGCACCACCACGGCCAGCACCGGCTCACTCAGCGGGCGCAGCGCGGAGCGCAGCGTGTCGCGCGCGGGGCCGGGCGCGGGAAGGTTCAGCGTGACCGCCGGGCGGCCCTCGAAGCCCAGGCTTACCGGGCCCGCGGGCGCGGCCTCCAGCGCCTCCTGCATGGCGTCCCAGTTGGCCACGCGCTGTCCGCCCACCGACACGATGCGGCTGCCGGCCGGGATCTGCGCCGCCTGCGCCCCCACGCCGCCCACCCCCGTGAGCGGGGCCAGCCGCGTCTCGGCGATGTACGGCTCGCCCTGCACGCCCGCCAGGGTGATGTTGGCCAGCAGGGCGAACAGCAGGTTCATGATGACGCCCGCCGAGATCACCCAGGCGCGGGCCCACAGGGGCTTGGCGTCGAAGGTGCGGGACGGGTCCACCGGGGGCGCGGGCTCGCCGCCCTCCAGCACCTCCATCCCCTCGTCGTCCTCCATCCCCGCCATCTTGACGTACCCGCCCAGCGGGATGGCGCTGATGACGAAGTCCGTCTCGCCCCACTTGAAGCCGGCCACGCGGGGGCCCAGCCCCAGCGAAAAGCGCGGGGCGGCGATGTCCACCGACTTCGCGGCAAAGAAGTGCCCGAACTCGTGGACCAGGATCAACACCGAGAGCGCGACCAGCGTCGCGAGAATCGTCAGCACGGGGCCAGCCGGGAAAGGGATTCGTGTGCGGCGCGCCGGGCCCACGCGTCGGCCTGGCGCACGTCGTCGAGCACGCGCACGGGGCCGCCGGGCCAGCGGGCCAGCGCGTCGGCGATCGCCCGGGGAATGCCGCCAAAGGGGGCGCGGCCGGCGAGGAACTCGGCCACCGCCACCTCGTTGGCGGCGTTGAACACCGCGGGAGCCGTGCCGCCGGCCCGCCCCGCCTCTACCCCCAGCGCAAAGGCGGGAAAGCGGTCCGCGCGCACCGGCTCGAAGGTCAGCGTCCCCGCCGCCACGGGATCGAAGCGGCGGCAGTCGTACGGAAGCCGGTCGGGATGGGTGAGCGCGTACAGGACGGGCAGTTCCATCGTGGGAAAGCCCATCTGCGCCAGCACCGAGCCGTCCACCATCTCCACCATGGAGTGGATGATGGACTGCGGATGCACCACCGCCTCGATGTTCGCGTAATCGATCCCGAAAAGGAAGTGGGCCTCGATCACCTCGAGCGCCTTGTTGGCCAGCGTGGCGCTGTCGATGCTGACCTTGGCGCCCATGTCCCAGGTGGGGTGCCGCAGCGCGTCGGCGGGGGTCACCGACTCCAGCAGCTCCGGCGGCATCTCGCGAAAGGGGCCGCCGGAGGCCGTCAGCACCAGCCGCCGCACGTCCTGGGGGCGCGAGCCGGCCAGGCACTGCTGGATGGCGCTGTGCTCGCTGTCCACGGGCAGCAGCTCGCCCCCGCCCCGCCGCACCGCCTCGAGCACCAGCGGCCCGCCGCACACCAGCGACTCCTTGTTGGCCAGCGCCACGCGCTTTCCCGCCGCCAGGGCGGCCAGCGTGGGCTCCAGCCCCGCCGCGCCGACCAGGGCGTTCACCACGACGTCCGCGTCCGGGTGCGTGGCCGCCTCCAGCAGCGCCTCGCGCCCCTGCAGCCACCGCGTTCCGCCGTCCACGCCGCGCGGCGCCTCGGCGTCGGAGACGACGGCCAGGGCGGGACGGTGGCGCAGGACCAGCGCCCGCAGGGCGTCCACGCTGCGGTGGGCGGTCAGCGCCACGGCGCGAAAGCGGTCGGGGTGCTGCTCCAGCACGGCCAGCGCGCTGGCGCCGATGGAGCCGGTGGCCCCCAGGATGGCGACGCCCTTCATCCGTCCCTCAGTACCCCACCACGAAGCGGAAAAAGGCGTACCCCAGCGGCAGGGTGAACAGCAGCGAGTCGAAGCGGTCCAGCGCCCCGCCGTGGCCGGGAAGCAGCGTCCCCGAGTCCTTGACCCCCACGTCGCGCTTCCATGCCGATTCCGCCAGGTCGCCCATCTGCGCCGCCACGGAGACCAGCAGGCCGAACAGCGCGCCCTCCAGCGGCGTGGGCACCCAGGTGACGAAGCGGGCCAGGAACAGGGCGTACGCGGCGCCCACCACCACGGTTCCAACCACGGCCGAAACGGCGCCCTCCACCGTCTTTCCGGGGCTCACGCGGGGGATCAGCTTGTGCCTCCCCATCGCCCGCCCGCCAAAGTAGGCAAAAGTGTCGCTGGCCCAGGTCAGCAGCACGGGCGCGAACAGGATGGCGCTGCCGTGCAGGGCATCGTCCACCCCCGGCAGGTGGCGCAGGTACAGGCCAAAGGCCACCAGCGCCGCGTACCCCGCGCCGAACACGGTGGTGGACACGGAGAGCAGCGGCTCGCCCTCCACGCCGCGCGACCAGATGGCCGCGGCGGGCGCGACCAGCGCGAGCAGGATGAGGACGGCGGCGGGGAGCGGGTTGTCGAGTCCTTCCGCGGGCGCGGCGCCGGCGGCCAGCACGATCCCCGCGGCGCCCGCCATCCCCAGCGCGCCCAGGGGACGCGGGGCCTTGCGGGCCGCCATGACGAACAGCTCGCGCGCGGTGAGCGCGGCGATCAGCGCCAGAAGGGCGGCCAGCACCCAGCGGCCGGCGTAGATGGCGCCCAGCGCCACGAACACGCCGGGGATCGCGACCAGGACGCGGGTGCGCGTCTCCGATGCCGCCACGTCCGCCCTCAGCCGGCCAGGACGCGGCCGAACCGCCGCTCGCGCCGCTGAAAGTCGAGGATGGCGCTGAACAGGTGCTCGCGGCCAAAGTCCGGCCACAGCAGCTCCGAGACGTACATCTCGGTGTAGGCCAGCTGCCAGAGCATGAAGTTGCTCAGGCGCAGCTCGCCGGAGGTGCGGATGAGCAGGTCGGGGTCGGGGTCGCCGGCGAACAGCAGCTGCTTCTGGAACAGCTCCTCGTCGATCTCGCCGGGCATGAGCGTGCCCTCGCGCACGCGCTCGGCCAGGCGGCGGGCGGCGTTCACGATCTCGTCGCGGGCGCCGTAGCTGATGGCCAGGTTCAGCTTGAGCCGCTCGCAGCCGCGGGTGTGGTCAACGATGGACTGCAGGGCGGCGCGAGTGCGGGGCCCCAGGCGGTGCAGGTCGCCCACGGCGCGCACCTCCACGCCCTTTTCCTTGAGGTCGCGCCGCTCCTTGCGCACGTACAGCTCCAGCAGCGCCATCAGCGCGGTGACCTCGGTGTGCGGCCGGTGCCAGTTCTCGGAGCTGAAGGCGTACAGCGTGAGCACCTCCACCCCCGCGTCGCTGGCGGCCTCGACGACGGCGCGCACGGACGCCATGCCGGCGCGGTGTCCGAACTCGCGGGGCCGGTTGCGCTGGCGGGCCCAGCGGCCGTTTCCATCCATGATGATGGCCACGTGCCGGGGCACCGTGCCGTTCACCCGGATCTGCTGGAGGAGCTGCTCAGAAGACATTCCGGTAAGATGTCCACGCGCGGCGGGTTTGTCAAAGCAAGTGGTTTACGATCGCATTAGGATCGCGAACATCATCGGAAGAATCGCGGACATCATCGGAACATCTTTCCTGGACAATCCCGTCACGCGCCGACAGCAGACCGCGTCGACGGTCTGTCCGGGACCCGGAGCCCGGCTTGCCGGTGGGGGTTTCAATGTACGGGCCAGTGGAGCTGGACGACACCCCGAACGACCGGGAAATGGTCCGTCCCTTGCGCCGGTTCGCTTGACGCGCATCCGGGCCGGACGCAATATAGCCCCGCTGTCACGATGCCTTTTTCCCCACGGGACGGAATGAAGCGACCCAACGAGGCACCTCCGGCGGCGGAGGCCGTCCGCCCGGTGCCCAGCGAGGGCGAGCCGCCGCCCATGCCGTCCGACGATCAGCCGTTCTACGACGAGTCGCTGCGTGCATCGGCACGCAGCCTGGGGCGCCTGATCCGGGGAAGACGGAAGACGCAGTAAGCACGTCGGCAAACAGATATGGGCCGGGAGCGGGATCGATGCTCCTGGCCCATTTTCGTTTTACGTCCCTGCATCCTCTTGAACCCCCGCGTACGCGAGCAGGCTCATGCCGGATCCCGGACAGGTCTACTTTCTTCCTCCCGAGCTCCGTGAAGGCCCAGGCAAGGGCGACCGGCCCCACCTGGTCCTGAGCCTGTGCGGCGAAGACAGCGACGTGGCGACGTAGCACGAAGGCGACGGATGCGGCACGCGGAGCCGCCCACGTCCTGGTGGACCCGTTCGCCACCGCCTATCGCGGCACCAGGCTTTCCCAGGCGACGTACTTCTATCCGTCCCGCCTGCTGACGTTCGCGGTCGCGGACCTGCCGGAGCCGTCCGGAAGGATCGTGGACGAGATGCACGCCATCCGGCAGACGCTCAAGACGGCGCTGGGTCTCGGCACGGGGGTGACGCGCGAACGCAGCTACCGCGGCGCCAACCGCCGCGGTCGCGTCGCGGAGTATGCTCCCTGGCTCGCGGAAGAGCTGGGCACGTCGCACTGCGTGGTGATCACGGAGCCGGGATACTCGCGAGCGTCGCTCCAGCAGACGACGATCCCGGTCCTGGACGCGCTGGAGTATGACGCCCGGCCCGGCGACGTCGTCGTGAACGAGGCATCATCCCACTGGCTGGGCCAGGCGCCGGGCGAGGCACGGACGTGGATCCTGGCCGTCCCGATGATCACCAGCGTGTACGAACGCGACTCGCTGGCGCGCTACTCCAGCCGGGTAATCAGCGAGGATACCATGCGCGAGGTAGAGGCCGCGCTCGCGTTGCACTTCGGGTTCTGGCGCACCTGCGTCCACGCGACCTCTCTTCAGGGTCAGCGCTCGCCGGCGCACACCTCGTCCAGCAGCCGCTCGCCCCGCGGCCAGGGGCCAAAGCCGGCGGCGGTGTGGACGTGGCCGGCGGCGCCGATGGGCACCAGCTCGCTCCCCCAGCACCGGGCAAAGTGCTCGGCGCGCTCCATCGTCACGAACTCGTCGTCGGTGCTGGCCACCAGGAGGCTGCGGAAGGGGAGGGGCCGCAGCGGCACGGGCGCGAAGGGGCGGATCGGTGCGGGCGTATCCGCACGCTCCACGTCGGCGGGGGCCACCAGCAGCGCGCCGGCGACGGGACGCGCGTGCACCGCCGCCCAGTGCGCCACGGTGATGCACCCCAGGCTGTGCGCGACGAGGACGACCGGCCTGGACGCATGGGCAATCGCGTCGTCGAGGGTGCGGATCCAGTCGCCCAGCCGCGGGTTCTCCCAATCCGCCTGCTCCACACGGCGAAAGCGGCGCGGGTGGGCGCGCTCCCACAGGCTCTGCCAGTGCCCGGGGCCGGAGCCGGTCCAGCCCGGCACCGTCAGCACGAGCGGCGTGGCCGTCACCGGCGCCGCCCCACCATACCGCCGACGAAGCCGCACACGGCACCCAGCAGGGTCACCATCCACACGACGACGAAAATGCCCGGAGAATTCGTCTCGATCTGCTGGATCCGAGGTCCGATCGCGGTCGAGAGAGCCCATCCAAGCGTGCCATCGACCAGCCCCGCAAAGGCTCCGGCCAGGAGCCCCGAATCAACGGCCGTGCGGGCGCGGGTACCGAAAAATCCCGCCGCGGCGTAGATCAACAACGAACCGACAACCCCCGACCCATAGTCGAAGCCCATCTGGCGCGACAGGAGCGCCATCAGGCCGTCGTACGACAGGACGGCGGCACCCGTGAGCATCAGGACACGCGCGTAGGTGCTCATTCCGGAGCGCTCGGGGATGTTGGAGTGCGTCCGCTCGTTCACACCACGTCCAGCGGGCAGTGCGGCTCCGGCAGAAGCTCCACGCGGATGGCGTCGCCCGGGCGGACTTCGCCGCCGGTGAGGACGACGGCCATGATGCCGGCCTTGCGGACCAGGTTGCCCTCCGCGTCGCGGCCGAGGACGGCGGCCATCAAACCGGGTTGGAAGCGATCGATCTGCGCGCAGGGATTGCGCAGGCCGGTCACTTCCACCACGGCCGCGTCGCCCAGGCGCAGCCGCGCGCCGGCGGGGAGCGCGAGGAGGTCGATGCCGCGCGTGGTGACGTTCTCGCCCATGTCGCCGGCGGAGACGTGGAAGCCGGCGGCGCGCAGCTCGTCGTGCAGCTCGGCGTGGATCAGGTGCACCTGGCGCAGGTTGGGCTGCGTGGGATCGGCCCGCACGCGCGAGCGGTGCTTTACCGTCGCTCCCAGGTGCGCGTCGCCCTCGACGCCCAGCCCCGCGAGAAGGCGGATGAACGGCTCGTTCGGCTTGCTGAACGAATGCTCCGCGCCGCGGCTTACGGCCGTGACGATTCCACTCATTTGCGGCGCTGCCTGGCCAGCTGCTTCTGGTATTTGCGCGTCGGCTTGCGCTCCTCTACGGGCGGCTGCACGCCATCCAGCAGCCGGTCGACCGCGTACGGGACCGGAAAGTCGCCCTGCTCGTCGATGATGAACGGAAGGCGCCGGCCGTGCAGGCGCAGGCCGCTCCACGGTGCGTTCACCGTCATCCCGCCCGCGCGCGAAAAGCCGTCGTTGTAGCTGTACGTGGCGACGTCTTCCAGCATCACCGTCCGCTGCCGCCTGCCGAACGGCCAGAGGACGGTGAGGCGAAAGCCGCCGCCCTGATCGTCCTCCTCGATGCGGGCCACGTAGCAGTGCAGGTAAACCACGAAGCCGGCGATCATGGCCACGCCGGCCGCGATGAACGAGCCGCCGAGCAGAACGCGCTGCATCAGCGGCTTCAGGACGCCGCCCTCCACCGCACCAAGCCCATACGTCCGGATCGTCCACTCGCCCAGCCAGATGAGGGTCACCCCCGCCACCAGCGTGGCGAAGCCGGCGAACCAGACCATCTTTCGCTGGGGTCCGGCATCGAAGATCGTGCGCATCATGCTCTCCGGTTACGATCCGTCCGGCTGACGATTGGATTCCGTCAGCCCGGCGGCCTGCAGCGCGGCGGTGACGTCATCGTACCGCGCCATCTCCGCCACGCGTGCATCGGCGACGCGAAAGCGCGTGGCCACCGCGGCTTCTCCGCGAACCGCCCCCGTCTCCGCGTCGCGCCAGACGCCGTGCTGGGCCACGACTACGGCGTCGCGGGCCGCAAAGGTTTTGCGCGTTTGGAAGGTCGCGCCCGCGTGGCCCATCCAGGCGCGCAGCACCTCGTGCCCGCGCGCCTCTCCCCGCGGCCCGACGATGACCACGTCCGGCGCGGTGAGCGCCAGCGCGCCCTCCACGTCGCCGGCGTTGACGGCGGCGAGCCAGTCGTGAACGGTGCGGATGGGATCTACGGACAAGGAGCCTCCCCTTCGATTATGCCCGTTGCGATTCTAATCCGGCAACGTGCCGTCCGCACGCTGAGCGAATGAATTCACCGCTGGAAAATCGCAAAGTCCGCCTTCGCGGACTCGGCGGCCCGGCTAGATGCGGCACCCGAAGCACCTGCACGCCCGCAACCGGCGATTACTGAATCAGATCCGCAATGGGCATAATCGAATTCATCCTCCGACGGCTGCTCGGCCTGCGGTTTGGTTGAGGGTGAGAATGTGTCTGAATTTCCGAGTTCCATGTGACTTCCTGAGGGAGCGCACGCGAAGAAATAGGAAGATACACAACCACCTGCGCGCGACCGAAGGATCTACTCTCGGACACGACGGGGCCAGATCCCGAGTTGCGATCCAGCCCATTCGTACTGCCGGCTAAATCCTTCGGTCGGCGCCAAGCTGCTTTCGTAGCAGCGAGTCAGGCGCGGCGCCTCCCTCAGAGGGTGTTACCAAACCTCCCCGCCTGATTGACTTCCTGAGGGAGGCGCCGCGCCTGACTCGCGTGTACACTGCACCTTGGCGCCGACCGAAGGACCTCGCCAGCAGAACGACGGGGCTGGTTCCGTGCCCTGATCTGGCCCTGCGCCATCGAGACGAGGTCCTTCGGTCGCGCGCAGGCGGTTGTGTGGAATCGGGTTACACGTGGTGCGCTCCCTCAGGAAGTCATCGCTTCTTGGTGAGGTTGGGGTTTAGCAACACCCTCTCAGGAAGTCAAAGCGACTATGCTGAATCCCAAACACACTCGGCGAGGTACGGCGCCATCTCGGCTTCCAGACGCTCGACGAGGGCGGGATCCATGAAGGCGTACTCGTCGGGGAGGTGCAGGCAGATCAGCCGCCGTCCGGCGAGCGTATCCGCGAACTTTTCGCGCATGCGGCTGACGTGGCGCTTTTCCATCGCCACCACCAGGTCCGCCCATCCCAGGTGCCCGGCCGTCACCCGCACGCGCGCGCCCGGCTCCGTGCCGGCGGAGCGGACCTGGTGCCCGTTCACACCATCGAACAGCTGCTCCGCGGTCAGGCTGCGCAGCCGGTTGCGGCTGCAGACGAAGAGGATCTTCACGCGGTGTGCGGATCGGCCAGGTTCCGTTGCGTCAGAGGGTGTTGCTGAACCGTCCACAAGCGTTGACTTCCTGAGGGAGGCGCCGCTCCGCATACTGCTTTCACGCAAAGGGTTGGCGCCGACCGAAGGACCTCGTCTGCCTGACCAAGGGACTTGAACGGCTCCCGGTGGCTGGGCCTCGCGCGACCCGACAAAGATCCTTCGGTCGCGCACAAGCTCCTGTGGTCATGATGGTTACGGGCGTGCGCTCCCTCAGGATGACACTGTGCCCCCAAGATCGAGTGAGGTTCGGCAACACCCTCTCAGGGCGGTACGTAAGGCAGGAGAAGGATATCCTCGAGCGGCACCAAAGATCCAGCCACAGGGAAGCTCCGTGCACGCCTCCACCGCCCGCGAGAAGCGGCCGGCGCGGGACTCGGCGACGGGTTACGAGCACACCGACAGTAGATTCCTCAGGCGGCGCCAGAGTCTGGAGTGTGGGGAGGGCCCGGTGCGGCGCCTTCTTCGGAATGACAGATCGCGATGGGCGATGGCTTTATCCCCAAGGTGCGCCGCAGCGCCAATCGACCCGGACGACGCACCGGGGTGTGGACGAGACGAAGGAGCCAGTGGAGAACGCTCCGCTGGCTCCCTGTGCACGGCGACCGCGAGGCGAGCGCCGCTACCGCTCGTCGATGACGATGCGCCCGCGGTTCCGCAGCAGCTCCGCCTGCGTGACCCGCAGGGTACGGCTGAGGGGCACGGGGCCGGCACGGTCCTGCGCCGGAATCTCGTACAGGAACAGGAGCACGCCCTCGCCGGAGTAGTCAGCCAGGATGATGGCGCGCTGGTCGCCCGCCGCCACCAGCCGCTCCGGCGCATCCGCCGGATCGATGGCCGGATTGGGATCCACCAGCGGCCCGTCCCGCAGGTCGAAGGCGACGTACAGCAGCGCGTTGCGGGTCCGGTTCACCAGCACCGGGGGCCCATCGCCGCCGCCGAACGGCGTGGAGCAGGCGGCGGCGAACGCGACGAGCAGCAGGGTCAGCAGCGGGCGCACGAGGGCATCATCCATGTTCAGGGTGGAGCTCGGTTCGCCCTGATCAACGTCGCCGCCGCATCATCCGTGACACCACGCGGCAGGATCACGCCTCCCCCATCATCAGCCCCTCAATGCTGTGGGCCTGGTGGATGGGCTCCAGTTCCTCCACCACGCGACAGGTGAAGCGGCGCTGCAGGTCCGCGGGCATGGACTCCCAGAAGGCGCGCGTGAACTGCAGGTCGTGGCGCTCGGCGTTGTCGGCGGTAGGCGCGTCGACGCCAAGGACCAGGACGGGGCGCGACTTCTGGCTGTGGTTGGCGGTGCCGCGGTGAATCGTGAGCGCCGAGCGGCACGAGATGTCGCCCATCCTGGGCATCTTGCGCTGGGCGCGCTCCAGGTAGCGCGGATAGAACGACTTTGGCGGAAACATCTCGTGCTCGAAGTGCTCGCCGGTGTCCCACTGCGTGCCGGGGGCGATCTCGAACGGGCCCATGTCCTCGTACACGTCCACGCAGGTCAGGTTGAACGCCAGCGAGTTCAGCCGCCGGCCCACCGTGGTGTCCGCGGGCGCGGGAAAGTCGCGGTGCCAGGGCTGGTCCTGCGCGCCGGGGCCGGGCACGTCGAAGCCGATCTCCACCACCTTGTAGTCCGGCCCCAGCGCGGCCTCGCAGACGGCGTGCACCCAGGGGTGCGTGACCAGCTCCGTGAAGCCGCGGATGTCCTCGGGGTGGATCTCGACGTAGTAGCGCTTGGGCCCGCGGCCCACGGCGCCGCCGGGGCGCTTGAGGGCCTCCTGGAACGCGATCTCCACGTCCTCGTGCAGCTGCTGCACCCACTCGCGGGAAAAGGCCCCCTTGAGCGCGATGATGCCGTCGCCGTACAGGCCGCCCATGATGGTGGCGACGTCGTACCGCAGGGCGGGCGGCTGCGGCTGCGTGCCGGTGGACTCGGGCTGGGCTTCGGCCATGGTAGTCATGCGATGCTCCTTCGGTTGGGCGACTGGCTGATCGTCTGCGACTGCGGCTGCGGCTGCGACTGCGGCCGCGGCGTGCTCTGGCGCGACCCGCGGGCGCCCCCTCCGGGCTCGCATTACTCGCCCACCTCCCCCAAAACTGCTGGGGGAGGTTGGGGGTGCGGATGGATCGGGACTCGACGAACGGCATCGGACTGCGCCGGAGGGGGTGCCCCTCCCCCGGCCCCTCCCCGTTCGTTCCTCACGGAGAGGGGAGAATTCGATCGCGCTCCGGCGGGCGGCGTTGCGAGTCCACAACCCGTTTCGAATCGCGCTCCGGCAAAGTTCGACGCGCTATCGCTTCTGCCCCACATCAACCTCCCCCAGCAGTTTTGGGGAGGTGGGCGAGTCATGCGAGCCCGGTGGGGGCGCCCCGCCGGCGACGCTCGATCCCTGCTCTACTGCCCGCTCCGCTCCAGGCCGGCGACGCGCTCGGCGACGGGGGCGATGGGGGGGAGCGGGCTCTCCGGACGGTCCAGGTAAAAGTAGACGGTGCTGGAGTAGTCGTCGGCCCGCTCGAACTTGCCGTCCTTGCTCAGGTCCATCTCCACGCGGCCGGGACCGGCGCGGTACAGGGGCCGGCCGGCGCGCACGATGGGCTCGCGGCTGTGCGGCGCCAGGTAGCCGATCTGCTGGATGGTGACGCGGATGTCGCGCTGAAAGAAGACGGGGTCGTGCACGTGGTAGCGGTAGAACGCCCACTGCATCGCCTTTTCGTCGGCGATGGGCGAGCCCTGGTACAGGTCGGCGAACTGGCCCTGCCCCCACGCGGTGCCGATGTAGTCCTCGGCGCCGGTGCCGGCGAGGGTGGGCAGGTCGCGGTCGCCGTCCAGGTACACCTTGACCTCGCCCTCGCCCCACCAGGTGTTGTAGTAGGTGGCGGTGTCGACGGTGACGCCGATGTTGGTGCCCAGGTAGCGGCCGCGGCCGGCGATGCGCGGCAGGATCTCGTAGTCGCGCTGCAGCGTGGTCTGCCGCTCGCGGCGCCAGTGGGCGTGAAAGTACAGCGCGCTGGGGCCGTGGCGGTCGCCCACGGTGTAGTCCACGTCGTAGAACAGCTCGTCCAGGTTGCGGCCGCTCTCGTTCACCATGACGATGCGCATGCCGGTGCGGAACGGCATGGGCACCAGCGCGTTGAAGCTGCGCCCCTCGGGGTTGGAGAACAGCGCGCTCTGAAAGGTGGCCGTGCGCCCCAGCCCGATGCCGAAGAAGTCGCCCACGGGCGCGCTGACGGCGGGGGTGGAGGCGCCGTCCCAGTACATGTCGATGCGCAGGCCGCGCAGCATCTGCGGGCCGCGGTCGGGGAACGTCATCCAGATGCGGCGCACGGTGCCGCTGGTGCCGGTCTCCTGGGCCAGCACGCGGCTTTCGCCGGCGGGGATGGCGACGGTGGGCGAGCCCTTGCGGCCGCCGTTGGCCTGCCCGCCCGCGCCCCGTGCTCCCGTGGGGTTCTCGCCGCTGGCCCAGCGGGTCTCCACGCCCTCCTGCATCTCGAACAGCGACTGCGCGGCGGCGGGGCGGGCGCCCACCATCGCCAGCAGCGCGAGCGGCAGAAGGCGGGAGGCGCGGAACAGCGGATGGTGGCGCGTCATCTCGGAACTCCGAACAAGATTACGGTCGACAGGATGGCTCGCGACGGGGTCGGTGCCGCCAGCGGGCGCCCCCTCCGCTCGCTCAGGCTCGCACCTCCTCAAAACTGCTGGGGAAGGTTGGGCGGTGCCGATGGATCGGGACTCGGCGAACAAAATCGAACTGCGCCCGACGAAGTGCCCCTCCCCCGGCCCCTCCCCGTTCGTTCCTCACGGAGAGGGGAGAATTCGATCGCGCTCCGGCGGGCGGCGTCGCCTGTCGCCGCACCCCGGACCCTGCCCCACCCCCACCTCCCCCAGCAGTTTTGGGGGAGGTGGGCGAGTCATGCGAGCCCGGAGGGGGCGTCAGCGCCTCACACCACCGCCGGCTGCACGTCCAACGTCTCCACCGAAGCGCCGGCGGTGGCGGAGCAGACGTAGAGGCGCGGCGTGAGGCCGATCACCTGCTCGTAGGCGGCGGCCACGGTGCGCGCGAACTTGTCGGCGCCCTCGCGGCGCACCAGGGCCACGGCGCATCCGCCAAAGCCGGCACCCGTCATCCGCGCGCCGTAGCAGGCTGGGTGCGCCTGGGCCAGCTCCACCATCACGTCCAGCTCGCGGCGCGACACCTCGAAGTCGTTGCGCAGGCTGGCGTGGCTGGCGTTCATCAATCGCCCCATCTCCTCCGCGTCGCCGCGCCGCAGGGCGTCGGCGGCCTGCAGCGTGCGCTCGTTCTCGGTGACCACGTGGCGCGCGCGGCGGCGGATGAGCGGCTCCAGCCGGTCCTCGTTTGCGGCGAACGTCGCCAGGTCCACGTCGCGCAGCGCGGGAACCTCCAGCAGCGCGGCGGCCGTCTCGCAGTGGGCGCGGCGGTCGTTGTAGGCGCTGTCGACCAGCCCGCGGCGGGTGGCGGTGTCCAGGATGACGACGGCCGTGTCGGCCGGGACGGGGACGGCGCGCGTCTCCAGCGAGCGGCAGTCGATGAGCAGCGCGTACCCCTCTTCGCCCGCGGCGCTGATCATCTGGTCCATGATGCCGCACTGCACGCCGATCCACTCGTTCTCCGCGCGCTGCGCCGCCAGCGCCATCTCGCGCGCGTCCCACGGCATGCCGGAGAGAGTGGCAAAGGCGCGCGCGGCGGCCAGCTCCAGCGCGGCGCTGGACGACAGGCCGGCGCCGATGGGCACGTCGCCCGCGGCCACGCCCTCCCATCCGCCCAGGTCGCGCTTGCGCTTCTGCAGCACCCAGGCGACCGCCTGCACGTAGTCGATCCACTGCGTTCCCGAGCTGGCCAGGTGCGCCAGGTCGAACTCGCACTCCTCATCGAAGTCCAGCGAGCGGATGCGCACCACCGAGTCCGCACGCGGCCGCAGGGCGATCCACACGGCGCGGTCGATGGCCATCGGCAGCACGAAGCCATCGTTGTAGTCGGTGTGCTCGCCGATCAGGTTCACGCGGCCGGGGGCGCGCGCCACCAGCGCGGGAGCCCCGCCAAAGCGCTCCGTAAAGGTCTGCACCACCGCGGCCCGCGGGCCGTTCTCAGTCGTCATGCTCACGTATCCGGAACGGTGGATCAGGATGCGGCGCCGCGGCCGGCGTAGCCGTGCGGATTCGCGCTGTGCCAGGCCCAGGCGCTCTGGACGATGGCGAGCAGGTCGTGGCGCGGCCGCCAGCCCAGCTCGGCGCGGATGCGGTCGCTGGCGGCCACCAGCACGGCGGGGTCGCCGGGGCGCCGCTCGCCGGTCACCGTGGGGATGGGGTGCCCGGTGACCTGGCGGCAGGTCTCGATGACCTCGCGGACGCTGTAGCCGCGTCCGCTGCCCAGGTTGTAGGTGCGGCTGCCGCCCTCCAGCGCGTCCAGGGCCCGCAGGTGCGCGTCGGCCAGGTCCTCCACGTGGACGTAGTCGCGCACGCAGGTGCCGTCGGGCGTCTCGTAGTCCTCGCCGTAGACGGTCACGTGCGGCCGCTGCCCCAGCGCCACCTGCAGCACGATGGGGATGAGGTGCGTCTCGGGGGTGTGGTCCTCGCCCAGCTCCGGCGACAGGGCCCCCGCGGCGTTGAAGTAGCGTAGCGCGGCGTACCGCATCCCGAAGCGGTCGTCCATCCACCGCAGCATCTGCTCCAGGATCAGCTTGCCCTCGCCGTAGGGGCTGCCGGGGCGGATGGGGGCGGCCTCGTCGATGGGCACGCGCTCCGGCAGGCCGAACAGGTTGGCGGTGGACGAGAGGATGAAGCGCCCCACCCCGTGCTCGGCCGCGGCCTCCAGCAGGTTGAGCCCGTTGCGGACGTTGTCGCCCAGGTACAGGAAGGGCTGGTCCATCGACTCGCCCACCCGCGTGTGGCTGGCGAAGTGCAGAATGCCCTCGGGCGTGTGCTCCGCCATCACCCGCCCCACCGCGGCGCGGTCGGCCAGGTCGCCCTCCACGAACGTCGCCCCGGGGTGCACGGCGCCGCGGTGGCCCTGGTACAGGCTGTCGAACACCACCACCTGGTGTCCCGCCCGCGCCAGCTGCCAGACCACCGCGCTTCCCACGTACCCCGCCCCGCCCGTCACCAGCACCTTCATCGCGCGCCTCCGCTCGTCTGCATCGCCCCATCCTCATCCACCGGAGGCTCGCCCGGACCCTCCAGCTCCGCCGCCCGCACCGACACGCGATCCCCATCCAGCACAAGCGGCACCGTGAGCAGCGCGCGGAACTCGTTGTATCCCGTACGGCCCGGAAAGAAGGCGTGCAGGAAGAGCCAGGGCTCGCCGTCCGGGCCCTGCGCCACCGAGGGATGCCCCGGCCCCCACCACTCCGCCGTGGAGCGCAGGAGCGGCTCGGGAAGCTTGCGGTACGGGCCCAGCGGCGCGTCGGCGACGGCCACGCCGATGCCGTAGCGCGCGGTGGAAAAGTCGTTGCCGGCGTAGAACAGGTAGTGCTTGCCCCCGTGCCGGGCAACCCAGATTCCCTCGATGAGGTGCGCCTCCCACTCCTGGTCGTTCTCCAGCACCAGGATGCGCTCGCCCTCCACGCCGCGCCCGTCCGCCGCCAGCCGCTGCGCCCACACCGGCGTGCGCATGGCCTCCACGACGTCCCGGATGGCCTGCAGCACGCCGGGGTCCGTCTCCGTCGCCAGCAGCGCGTTCAATCGCTCCCGCACGGCGGCAAACCGGTCGGCCACCGCCTCGACCAGCAGCTGCTGGACGAAAAAGCGCTCCATGGGCTCCAGGGTGCGCACCCACGGCCACATCGACACGATCAGCGAGACGGTGCGCCGGTCCAGGTCGTCCGGCAGCAGCTGGGCGAGCAAGCGGCCGTGCTGGTGCAGAAGCCGGTGCAGCAGGCCGGGCCACACGCCGTTGGTGTCGTCCTTCCACAGCAGCCAGGCGGCGCCGTCGTCATCCATCACCACGTGCGGGTCGATGACGCCGCCGCGCAGCACCGGCTGGCCGGGCGTATCCCACGGCCCCTCGGGCCCCGGCCCGGTCGCGACGCCGATGGCCAGGCCGTGGCCGGATGCCTCGCGCGCGGCGAAGTACACCCGGTACTCGCCGCCCACGCGGTGCATCTCGGGCGCCCAGTAGTCCGCCACGCCCTCGCCGACGGCCGCCCACCGCGGCGTGTCGCCGCGGGGAAAGACGAAGCCGCGCAGCTCCCAGTCGCGCAGGTCCTTCGAGCGCGCGACGGGAAAGGCGTTGGGCGCGTCGTTGCTGGTGGCGACCAGGTAGTACCACTCGTCCACGCGGATGACCGCCGGATCGCCGTAGCCGTGCAGCACGCGGGACGAAAGGTTGCGCGTCAGAAGCGGCAGGAACGGCGCGCGGAAGGCGGGGGGCTCCGCCCGCTGCCGGTTGCGCGGCACCCGCGTGCCGAAGCGCGCCCCGATGGAGGCGAACAGGTCCAGATACGCCTTGTGCGTCCGCTCGCGCAGCCGGTACCTGCCCCGCACCGTCTGGCCGGACGCGTCCGGCCCCGCGACGGTAAAGGTGACGGGCGACCGGCGCGATCCCCCGCCGGTGACGCCGACCTCGAAGGCGTAGGGCGCGTCCGTGGCGGGGCTCAGCCAGAGCTCTCTCAGCACCACTGGGTCAGCGCTCGCAGGGCTCGCCGGAGGGCACCGGCATCGCCACCCCGGACGCGACGGGCTCCCCGAAGTCGGGGGTGCCGTCCGGGCGCCAGGTGAAGCGCTGCATGCGGATGACCCGGTTCCAGTTGGGCCCCGTATCGACCTTGGCGTGGTAGATGATCCAGTCCTCCGTCCCGTCCGGCGACTTCGCGAAGCCGTTGTGCCCCGGCCCGTAGACGCCGTTGGCCTCCATGAAGACGGGACCGGACTTGGTCCAGCTCGCGCGCTGCATGGGGTCCGCCCCGGCGTTCAGCCGCAGCAGCCCCAAGCGGTACGCGGGCGTCCACGACTCGCGGGTGGAGTAGGTGACGAACACCTGCCCGTTGCGCTCCAGCACCTGCGGCCCCTCGTTCAGGTCCAGCCCGTCCACGGGGTCCACGCGACGCTCCCAGCTTTCGGTGGGGGCGGAGATCTGCGCGCGCGGGCCGCTGACGGTCCACGGATTGGACATGCGGGCGATGTACAGGTACTGCGGCGTGCGGGCGACGGGGGTGTTGGTGTCCCAGCCCGACCAGATGCCGTACAGCTGGCCGTTCAGCCGGTGGACGGTGAAGTCGATGGCCCACACGTCGTCGGCGTGGGTGCCGGGGTCGCCGCCGGTGTCCAGCGCGCCCAGGTCCTCGTACGCGCCCTGCGGGTTGTCGCCGGATGCGCGAAGGACGCCGGCGCGCTGGTAGATGAAGGGCGCGTCCTGCGGGCCGGGGCGGCCGGCGGCGTAGTAGATGTACCAGCGGCCGTCCACCAGGCGGATCTCCGGCGCCCAGACGTGGGTCTGGTTCCAGCCGGTGCCGGGCGAGGTCCACACCTTGACGCTGTCGCGCATGGGGTCGGTGAGCTTTCTCGACCGGAACACCCAGATGGTGCTATTCTGTCCGTCCGCGTTCCTGGACTGGGCCATGTAGTACCAGCCGTCGCGGAACTCCACCCACGGGTCGGCGCCCCGGGCCACGGGGTTGGTGAAAGTGCAGGTGGCCGCGCTGGCGGCGGTGGTGCCCGGCGCCGGCGTGACCGCCCGCCCCGCCGGCACGCAGGCGCCCAGCAGCGCCAGGGCGAGCACGGCCGGCCCGGCGAACGACATCCCACGAGTGCGGTTCATCAGATGCATTCCTCTCTGCGTGTTGCCGGGCCGGTGAGCTACCGGCCCCTTCATCCCGAAGCCGCCGACCAGGGCGATCCCTACCTGCTCGCCGTCCCGGACGGCGTGCCGGCGGACTTCCGGTACTACGTGTACGTTACGCGCGACGAGACGAGCGACGGCCGCGGGGGCCGCGCCTCGCCGGGCGCGTTTCCCGTGTTCGCCTCGGACGACTTGGCCACCTGGCGTCCGCTGGGCCCCACCCTCCAGGCCGACGCGACGCGGCACGCCTTCTGGGCTCCATGCGTGCGCTACGTTCCCGGCCTGGCGCGCCCGTACGTGATGCTGTACTCGCACGGCGCGGGCATCGGCGAGCAGGCGCACATCGGGCACCAGATCCGCCGCGCGGACGCGGAGCGGCCGGAAGGCCCGTTCGTCGACAGCGGCCACGTGCTGACGCCGGACACCGACTTCGCCATCGACGCGGACGTGTACGCGGCGCCGGACGGCTCCCTGCGCATGGCCTACGCGACCGACTTCACGGACGCCGAGCCGTACGGCACCGGCATCGTGGAGGCCGCGGTGAGCGACGACCTTACGCGCGTTCTCTCCGCCCCCACCGTCCTGGCGCGCCCGTCGGAGGACTGGCACCTGTTCGACGCCGCCCGCCGCATGCCGTGGAAGGCCATCCCCGGCGTGGACTGGGCCACCGACACCGTCCGCTGGAGCACGGTCGAGGGGCCGGTGGGCGGCCTCACGAATCCGCTGGGCCGGCGCGTGTACCTGTACAGCGGCGGCTGCTACTTCGGCTTCTACGCCGTGGGCGCGCTAGTCGAGGACGAAGCCGGACGGCTGGTCAACGTGACGCGCGACGGGCGCGGCTTCGTCCTCGGTTCGCTGCCGGAGCACGGCTTCCATGCGCCGGGCCACTGCGACTGGTTCCGTGCCGCCGATGGGCGCGAGTACCTGGTCACCCACGCCCGCTTCGGCTCTCCGGCGGCGCCGCGCAACGCCTGCCTGGTCGAGCTGCGCTGGGACGGCGAGGGGCGGCCGTACTGCCCGCCGCCGGGCGCCTCCGCGGGGTAGCGCGCCGCCAGGCGAGAGGCGGTTCGAACCGGATCGAACTGGCGCCCGCGGGGTGCCCCTCCCCCCGGCCCCCTCCCCGTTCGTTCCTCACGGAGAGGGGGAGAATTCGATCGCGCTTCGGCAAGCTTCCAGCAGCCCGCCAGCGCCCCCTCCGCTCGCTTAGGCTCGCACCTCCCCCAAAAACCCTGGGGGAGGTTGGTGTGTCCGATCACTCCGTACTCGACGACCGGGATCGAACTGCGTCCGCACGGGTCCCGCGCCCCACGTCCCGCGCTTACCACCACCCCTCCCCCGGGGTTGGGGGAGGGGTCGACCGCCGTTGCGAGGAACGAGCAAAAGGCCGGTCGGGGGAGAGGGCCCCGCGGGTCGCGCCAGCCCCCGCCCATCACCCCATCACTCCATCACCCCATCACCCCATCACCCCATCACCCCATCACCCCTTCACCCCTTCACCCCTTCACCGCACCACCGGCGCCGGCCGCGGCTCGGCAGAGGGGCCGCGGTCCAGGCGCGGCCAGCCATCCACGTACCGAAGCCGATTGATCAGCATCACCCGGCGCGTGTTGACGTCGTCCGTGGGCTTCGCTCGCGGACGGCGTGTGTCCACCGCATGGTAGACGATCCAGTCCGTGCCGCGGGCGTCGGTGATGACGGAGTTGTGGCCGGGCGCGTTCCAGTGGCCGCCGCGCTCAAGGATCGCGCTCGTACGCGCGCCGGTGGCCTGCGCCAGCGTTTCGAACGGGCCCGTGGCGCTGCGGGAGCGGGCGACCATGGCGGCGTAGTGCGCGCGCGGGCCGCAGCAGTTGTCGCCGGAGTAGAACAGGTAGTACCACGGCGCCCGGTACGTCACCCACGCGCCCTCCACCAGCCGCTGGTAGTCGGTGGAATCCGAGGTCGGCACGGTGTGGACCAGGTCCACCGGGCGGCTGCCGGGCGCGAACGACACGCGGTCAGGCGCAAGCTCCTGCACCTTGATGGGCCCGAAGCCGGAACCCCAGTACAGCAGCCGCTTTCCCGTCCGCGGGTCGTCGAAGGCCATGGGGTCGATGTTCACGAAGCCGGAGCCGCACTGCAGCGGCTCCCCCCGGTCCGTGAACGGGCCCTCCGGACGCGTCGCGGTGGCGACGGCCAGGCAGAGGCCGCGCGTGGTGTCGCTGAGCGCGGCGTCCGGCTTGGCGGAGTAGTACAGGTAGTAGGTTCCGCCGTGCTCGGAGACGTGCGGAGCCCAGAAGTCCTGCGTCTGGCTGGCCCACCGCGGCTTGGCCGGGAGCGCGTCGCCGATCCGCTCCCACACCGCCAGGTCTCGCGAGCGCGCCACCTGGATGTTGATCGGCGCGCCATCCCGCTCGCCCTGCGTGGCGTACGCATAGAACATCCCGTCGGACGCGCGGATCACCGTGGGATCGGGGAAGTCCACGTCCAGCACGGGATTGGTGTACGTCGCGCCGCCCGCGACGCTCGTCCCGCCCGCCGGCGCGTTGGCTGAGGGCGCGGCGCAGGCGGCGAGCGCGGCGGCCAGCAGGACGGCGGATCGGCGCATCGTCATCATCCTCATCGACCTCACGAGGCCCCCGTGGCGGTGCGCGTCTCAGGGAGGGAGCGCAGGCGCTCGGCGCTGCTCTCGGGGGTGACGTCGCGCTGCGGCTCGCCCAGCATTTCGTATCCCACCATGAACTTGCGCACCGTGGCGGAGCGCAGCAGCGGCGGAAAGAAGTGCATGTGCAGGTGCCACTCGGGGTGCGGCTGTCCGTCCGTGGGCGCCTGGTGCAATCCCGCCGAATACGGAAAGCTGACGCCGAACAGGTTGTCGTAGCGCGTGGTCAGGCGCTTCAGCACGTCCGCCAGCTGGTCGCGCTCGGCATCTTCCAGCGCCAGCAGGTCGGGGACGGGGCGGCGGCTGACCACCAGCGTCTCGAAGGGCCACACGGCCCAGAAGGGGACCAGCGCCACGAAGCCGTCGTTGGCGCAGACGATCCGCTCCTCCCGCTCCAGCTCCAGCCGCAGGTAATCCTGCAGCAGCGTCCGCCCGTGCGCGGCGAAGTGCTCGGCCTGCCGCTCGCCCTCGCGCGCGGGGATCAGCGGCACGGAGCGCTGCGCCCAGATCTGGCCGTGGGGATGGGGGTTGCTGCACCCCATGGTCTCCCCCTTGTTCTCGAAGATCTGTACGTAGCCGATGTCCGGCCGGCTTCCCAGCCGCGCGAACTCGTCCGCCCACACGTCCACCACCCCGCGCAGCGCGGCGGGATCGAGATCGGGGAGCGACAGGTCGTGGCGGGGAGAGAAGCAGACCACGCGGCACACGCCCGACTCGCTGCGCGCGCGGAGAAGGCCACCTACTTCCACCTCCGCCTCGGGCGCATCCGGACGCAGGGCGGCGAAGTCGTTGTCGAAGACGAAGGTGCCCGTGTAGTCGGGATTGTGCTCGCCGTTGGCGCGGGTGTTTCCCGGGCACAGGTAGCAGCCTGGATCGTGCGCCGGGCGATGCTCCGCCGCGGGGCGCTCCACCTGCCCCTGCCACGGCCGCTTTGCCCGGTGCGGCGAGACCAGCACCCACTCGCCGGAAAGCGGGTTGAAGCGGCGGTGGGGATGCTCCAGCAGCGCGGCCGTCTCCGTTCCGTCCGTCACCGGCTCACCCGCCATGACCCGCCCGCTTCTGCAGGCGCGCCTGGACCACCACCACGCCCAGGAGGAAGACGCCGCGCAGCACGCCCTGCCACCAGGGGGTCACGGTGCCTTCCAGGTTGAACAGGTTGAAGATGATCCCCAGCAGCAGCACGCCCACGACGGTGCTGCCCACGCCGCCTTGGCCGCCGCTGAGCAGCGTGCCGCCCACCACGACGGCGGCGATGGCGTCGAGCTCGATGCCGTTGCCGGCCACCGGCTGCCCCGCGCCCAGCCGCCCCGCCAGCACCACGCCCGCCAGCGCCGCCAGCAGGCCGCTGAGCGCGTAGGTGGCGATGAGCACCCGGTCCACCTTGAGCCCCAGCAGCCGCGCGGCGTCCTCGTTGTCGCCGGCGGCAAAGACGTAGCGGCCGTAGCGCGTGTAGCGCAGCATCATCCACCCCGCCAGGAACGCCAGCGCCGCCAGCCACACCGGCACCGGCACGCCCAGCATCCGCCCGCGGCCCAGCCACAGGAATCCTTCGGCCGCACGGTCCACCCGCACCGAGTTCTCGCCCGTGGCGCCCAGGGCCACGCCGCGCGCCGCGATCATCATCGCCAGGGTGACGATGAAGGGCTGGATGCGCGCCTTGGCGATCAGCAGGCCGTTCATCGTCCCCAGCGCCGCGCCGGCCAGCAGCCCGCCCGCCACGGCCACCAGCGTGCCCTGCGCGGAAAGCGCCGCCGCCGTGATCCCCCCGATGGCCAGCACCGAGCCCACGGAAAGGTCGATCCCCCCGGTCAGGATCACCAGCGTCATCCCCAGCGCCACCAAGCCCACCATGCTGTTCTGCCGCAGCACGTTGAACAGGTTCTCGGGGGTCAGGAACGCCTCGTAGCGAATGAAGCCAAAGACGCACACCGCGATGAGCGCCACCACCACGCCCTGCCGCTGCAGCAGCGCCGCCGCCTTGGCCCGCAGCGCCGGCGTCCGCGGCGCGGCCACGCCGCCGTCCACCCGGTGACTTGCCCCCGGCGCGGGCGGCACGGCCACGGCCGAGGCGCCGCTCTGTTCCTGGGTATCCACTAGACCCTCCGGGGGCGCTGGAGGTACACGGCAAACAGGATGATGAGCGCCTTGAAGGCCAGCGCCCACGCGTAGGGAATGAGCAGCATGTTGAAGCTGGTGGCGATCACCTGCATGATCAGCGCGCCCACCACCGTCCCCGCCAGCGTGGCGCGCCCGCCGCTGAGCAGCGTGCCGCCCACCACCACCGCGGCGATGGCGTCCAGCTCGGCCCCCTGCCCGATCTTGGCGGCGGCGCTGGCGCCCAGGCGGCTGGCCTCCACCAGCCCCGCCATCCCCGCCAGCAGCCCGCTGATCACGTAGACCGAGACCACGGTGCGGTTCACCGGAACGCCCGCCAGCCTCGCCGCCGCCGGGTTGCCCCCCGCCGCCAGCACGTAGCGGCCAAAGGGCGTGGAGCGGAGGACGAAGATCGCCAGCGCGACGACAAGCGCCGCGACCAGCACCTGCACCGGCACGCCCAGCAGGTGGCCGCGGCCCAGGAACAGGAAGCCGGGGTCGTCGATGGTGAGCAGGGCGCCGCCGCGGTTGATGACCTGCGCCAGCCCGCGCCCCGCCAGCAGCGTCGCCAGCGTGACCACGATGGCCTGCACCCCGAAGTACGAGATGAAGGCGCCGTTCAGCAGCCCCACCGCCATCCCCGCCAGCAGCGCCAGCGGAATGGCGATGAACAGCCCGTAGTCCACCGTCACCGCCGCCACCGCCGCCGAGACGGCCATCACCGAGCCCACGGAAAGGTCCACGCCGCCGGTGGCGATCACGTACGTCATCCCCACGGCCACGAGGAGCGTGACGGACACCTGCAGCAGGACGTTCTCCAGGTTGCCGGCCGTGGCGAAGTTGGGGGTGAAGAGGGCGTTGGCGATGACCAGCACCGCCAGCGCCGCCGCCGCGCCCCCCGTGGGGCCCAGCGCGCTCCACCAGCCGGCCGCGCCCCCGCCGGGCCGCGGCCGGGCGGCTGTGGTTGCCTGCATCGCTCAGCTCTCCAGGGTGACGGGGGCCGCGGCCGCGCTGCCTTCGGCCATGGCGTGGATGATGGACTGCTGCGAGATCTGGTCGCCGCGCAGCTCGGCCACGTTCTGGCCGTCGCGCAGCACCACCACGCGCGAGCTGCCCTCCACCAGCTCTTCCAGTTCAGAGCTGATCATCAGCACGCCCAGGCCGGTGCCTGCCAGCTCGTTGATCAGCGCCTGGATCTCGCCCTTGGCGCCGATGTCGATGCCGCGCGTGGGCTCGTCCAGGATGAGCAGCGCCGGGTTCATGCACAGCCAGCGGGCCAGCAGCACCTTCTGCTGGTTGCCGCCGGACAGTTCGCGGATCTTCTGGTCCGCGCTGGTCGCCTTGATCCCCAGCCGCCGCATGAACTCGCCGACGATGGTCCGCTGCCGCGCGCGGTCCACGATGCCGTGCTTGGTCAGCGTCGGCAGCGCCGCGAGGGTCAGGTTCTCGCGCACCGACAATTCTGGGATGATCCCCTCGCCCTTGCGGTCTTCCGAGACGAAGGCGATCCCCGCGGCGATGGCGTCGTCCGGCGTGCGGGGAGCCAGCCGCTTCCCATCCAGCTGCATGGTCCCCTCCCCCGGCGGGTCGGCGCCAAAGATGGCGCGCGCCGTCTCCGTGCGCCCCGAGCCCAGCAGCCCCGCCACGCCCAGGATCTCGCCCTTGCGCACGTCCAGCGTCACCCCGCGCAGCTTCTGCCCGCGGCGCAGCCCCTCGGCGCGCAGCAGCGGGACCGTGCCCTCGGCCTCCGCCTGGTGGCCGCCGAAGCCGGTGGTGCCCTGGCGCAGGTCTTCGCGCGCCTTGCCCAGCATCAGGCAGACCAGGTCCAGCCGCTGCAGGTCGGCGATCGCGTGGGTGCCCACCAACTTTCCGTCGCGGAGGACGGTCACGCGGTCGCAGACCGTGTACAGCTCGTCGAAGCGGTGGCTGATGTAGACGATTGCGGTGCCCCGCGCCTGCAGCTGGCGGATGAGGTCGTACAGGATGGCCACCTCGCGCTCCGCCAGCGAGCTGGTCGGCTCGTCCAGCACGAGGACCTTGGCCCCGAGCGAGACACCGCGGGCGATGGCCACCATCTGCTGCTGCGCCGTGCTCAGCGCGCCCAGCACCGCGGTGGCGTCGATGGCCAGTCCGAGGCGCTGCAGCAGCTCCGTGGTGTCCGCGTTCATCCGCCCCCAGTCCACCAGCCCCCAGCGGCGCGGCTCGCGGCCCAGGTACACGTTCTCGGCGACGGTGCGAAAGCCGAGAAGGTGGATCTCCTGGTGCACCGCGATGACGCCGGCGGCCTGGGCCTCGGCGGGCGTGCGAAAGTTGACGGGCTCCCCCTCCAGCCACATCTGTCCGCCGTCGCGGTGGTACGCGCCGGTCATGATCTTGATGAGCGTGCTCTTGCCCGCGCCGTTCTCGCCCACCAGCGCGTGCACCTCGCCGCGCCGCAGGGTGAAGTTCACGCCGTCCAGCGCCGTGGCGCCGGCGAAGCGCTTGACGATGCCTTCGAGGCGAAGGATCTCGGGGGCGTCGGGGGGTGGGCTGGTCATGCGGAGCGGGGTTGGGGTGCGGAGAAAGTGCGTGAGTGCGTCAGTGCGTGAGTGCGTCAGTGCGTGAGTGCGTGAGTGCGTCAGTGCGTGAGTGCGTGAGTGCGTGAGTGCGTGAGTGCGTCAGTGCGTGAGTGCGTGAGTGCGTCAG
>NZ_DASWNM010000033.1:0-126629 GCF_036399255.1 Longimicrobium sp. | reverse complement strand
ACTACCTCACGCGTCTTGGCCGCCGCGTCATCGCCGCTGCCTGCCGACTGCGGGAGGGCTCCATCATCCCCGCGCTCGCTGGCCTGTCGGCATAATCACGACCAGCTTGCGCAGGATTTCATCGGTCAGGGACTATTCCCTGTTCCCTATTCCCTGTCAGGCCAGATCAGGTCTCCTGGATCGCTACAGCAACACGCGGAAGGCGGCGGCGATGGCGGAGACCATCCACAGGCCCAGCAGCGCCTGGTAGACCAGGAACAGGCCGAGCGCCTTGCCGGCCGTCATCAGCCACGACTGTCCGTAGACGCGGCGCAGGGCCAGCGCCAGGTACACGGCGGCGACCGCCATGATCGCCATGTTCAGCACGCCCGGGCTGGCGCCGCGGCGGTCGGGAAAGAAGCGCTCCACGATCATCAGCAGCAGGTAGAAGGCGCTCCAGTGCAGCGCGAACACCGCGTGCTCCACGAATCCCCGCCGCGGGCGCCGGTGGAACAGGTGCAGCACCAGCGCGAACAGCAGGACCGAACCCACCAGCAGCGCAGGCAGGTAGCTGGTGACGGTGCTGGTGAAGCGCTCGCTGAACACCTCCAGCGAAATGCCGCGCACGGCGATCCGCGCGCGCGCCTCCTGGCCCATGCTGCCGCTTACCCCCGCCGCGTTCAGCGCGCTCACCACGTTGCCGGTGCGCGGGTCGAAGCGAAAGAACGGGTGGTAGGCGTTGACGAAGAAGAACGCCGCGGCGGCGCCCAGGTACACCTGCAGCGGCTGCGTGTAGCGAATGCGCCGGCCGTCCAGGTACTCGCGCGTAAGCCGGCCCGGGCGCGCCAGCAGCAGCGCCAGCGTGCGCAGGATGCGCGAGTCCAGGCTGGTGAGGTCCGCCGCTGCGTGGCGCGCAAAGCCGCGCACGGTGGTCGTCGGCCGCTCTGCGGCCTGGCCGCAGGCGTGGCAGTACCGGCCCGCCAGCACGGTCCCGCAGTTCTCGCACGCCGCCCCGCCCGCCTCGGCCGGAAGGCCGTCCGTCGGCTGGGGCGCGGCGATGGTGGACGGCGGCTCGTGCATCCTTCGAAATGCGGGGGAGATCGTCAGGCGGCGGTCAGGGCCCGCATTTGGGGCAGCGGGCCACCAGTCCGCCGCCGTCGGGAAGCTCGCGCGCGACCCACGCCCGCAGCGCCGACTTGGTGTCGGCGCAGATCTGCCGGGCGCCCTTGGCCCGCAGCCGGCCGGGATGGACGTCGCGGTCCACCTCGGGGCAGCCGGCGCGGTGCAGCAGCGGCGCGGAGCGCGTGCGGACGGCCAGGATGAAGCCGTCCGGGTGCGTGTTGCGCCACCAGCCGTACTCGGCGTCGTCGGTGAACTCTTCCGTCGCGCTGACGGGATCGGCCGGTTCAGGCATCTTCGTGGGCCGCCTTCAGGGGGTGCCGGGCAGGGTGTAGTCGAACTCGTACCGGTGCTGTCCGCCCTCGTTGATGATGTTCAGCCGCCCCGTCAGTCCCTCCAGCTGGCCGGTGCCGGAGTCGGGGACCACCGTCACGCTGAGCGACGGGGCGCCGCGGTCCATGGTGCCGGTGTGCTGCAGGTAAAAGGTGCCGGTGCGGCCGTGCAGCGTGCCCGTCACCAGCTCCATCGCCACGTAGCCGGCGGAGCCCTGCACGGGGGTCATGGCGGCCAGCATCTCGCCCTTGCCGGTGGCCTCGAGGTCGCCGTGGAACTGCTTGTCGAGCGACATCCTGCCGATGGACGCCGCCGTTTCCTGCGGCACCATCTGTACTTCGAACGTTCCCGTTGCGCGTGTGCTCACTGCGGTCTCCTGCCGGGTGGTGGATGCGGCCTGCGCGCTTGCCGCGGTGCTGGCGGCGAGCGCCAGGCACAGGCCGCCGAGCAGCCCCGCGGCGCGAATGCGGATCATCATCCTGCCCTGGTCGATTGGGGATGGAACGGAAGCCACGTACGTAGCCCGGATGCCCGTCGCCGCGCAAGGGCGTGCGGCGTTCTCAGCCGGACGGCGCGGCCGCGCGAGGGAGGGCGAAGTGGCGGATGACCTGCTCCGCGACGTCCGCCGCCGGCAGGTGCGTGTTGTCGATCCGCAGCCAGTCCTCGCGAGCGTCGAAGCGGCCGGCGGAGTTGAGCTGGTACTCGGCGTCGTTCTGCAGCAGGATGCGGCGCGAGGTAGCGACGTCGCGCTTGGAGGGCTTCTGCGCCAGGCGGAACTCGCCCTCGTTGCGGCGCAGGCGCTCGTCCAGCGTGGCTTCCAGCTCCACGTACAGCACGCGGCCGCCGCGGGCGGTGAAGATGGCGGCCAGGTCCGCCACGGCGGCATGGTCCGACGGGTGGTCGAAGGCCCAGACGTAGGTAAAGATCAGGCCGGCAAGCGGGCTGGCCGCCACCTCCTCGAAGATCCTGCGCCGGAACTCGTGCACCAGCCGCCCGAACGGCGGCGTGCCGAAGGGAAAGAACTGCAGGACCAGGTCGATGGTGTGGTGGTTGTGGAACAGCCTGAGCCCCGTGCGGCGCGCAATCTCGTGCCCCACCGTCATCTTTCCCACGGCCGGCGGACCGATGACGAAGACGAGCGTGGGCGGAAGAGGGGTCTGGTTCATCGCCGCGAAGGGGAATGCGGGGGGGGCTGGATGCGGGGGATGGCCGCGATCCTCGTCGCCGCACCTTACGCGCGGCACCGGCGTACGCACAAGACGCGAAATCGCCCCCGCGGCGCCGACCGAGCGCGGCGGGGCGATGCATCCCGCGGCCCGGCTCAGTCCAGGCCGTACTTGCTGGAGTCGATGCAGGTGATGGCGTGCAGGCCAGCGCCCAGCGGACGGAACGCGTACACCTCGCGCGTGGAGACGCTCTGCAGCGTGCCGGTGGCGCCGATTGTGCTCAGGACCAGGTACACGTCGCCCTGCGGTCCGTTGATGCGCCCCGTAAAGAAGACGTGGTCCGGCACCGCGGTGTGCAGGCTGACGCCGAATACCGAGAAGGTGCGCGTGGGGGAGACGGTCAGGCGGATCTCGCGGCCGGGCTGCAGCAGCTCCATGGCGTTCGCCGACAGGCGGGCCACGTGCACCTTTGCCGCCGTGCGCTCCGAGCGCGCGACCTCCAGAAGCTGCTCCTGCTCTGCCGTGAGCACCGGCGCCTCCAGCAGCGTGAACAGCGGGTCGCCGGAAATCGGCACGTCGGCCATGAACGGCTCGTGGCAGACCGCGGCCTCCTCCCGCGCGACCGGGTCCTCGTTGCAGGCGGACAGCGCCGCGGCCAAGGAAAATGCCAGCAGTGCGCCGGCGCGGCGGATGGATGGTGTGCTCATGCCGATGTCCCTGTTCTACGACGTGGCGGACGGCTGCCAGAGAACGTCCGCCACGCGCGGATGTGACAGGTCAGCGGTGCGCTTCCACGTGCTCGGCGGTGTCCGCTGCCTCCACCTCGTGGGGCAGCAGATCGCAGAAGGCGAAGCGATCTCCCCGCATCACCACCTCACCCACGTCGTACGTGACGGGCGCGCGAAAGCCCGGCCCCGCCGAGACGAAGGTGTGGAACTCGCCGTTCTCGCCGCACGGGTCGATTCCATCCGGCAGGTCCGCCAGCAGCGCCTCGTCGTACGCGCGGCCCGCGAACGCGGCGGGGAGCGCGTGCGTATCCACGCACACCAGCCGCGCGCGGATGCCGCAATCGATCACCTCACGCGCCAGGTCGTGCGTCGGCTGGCCCCAGAGGGGAAAGATGCCGTCGAAGCCCAGCGCCGCGATGCGCGCCTCGCGGTACTGCCGCACGTCCTGGAGGAAGATGTCTCCGAACGCCACCCGCCGTACGCCGGGCTGGCGCTCACGCACGGCACGCAGCGCATCGGCCAGCGCCGCATCGTACGCTTCGTTGGAGCTTTCCGGCTGCAGTGTGACCTCGTGCACCGGCACGCCGATGGAGGCCGCCTGCGCGTGCAGCAGCGCGCGGCGCACGCCGTGGATGCTCACGCGGTCGTACCCCGCCGTCACCGTCGTCAGCAGCCCGACGATTTCGATGCGCGGGTCTTCGCGCAGCCGGGCCAGCGCCAGCGCGCTGTCCTTGCCCCCGCTCCAGCTCAGGATGATCGGTTCCGGACGGCCCACGATGGGAGATGGATGGTTGATGGAAAGCTTCATCGGGCGGCAGGTATCCGATCCCGGGATCTAGCCGCCCTGACTTCCTGAGAGGGTGATGTAAACCCTCAAACTCACAACAAAGCGTTGACTTCCTGAGGGAGCGCTCACGTGGAAACTTGAACTCACACATCCGCCTGCGCGCGACCGAAGGACCTCGTCTGCCCCTCGCGCGGGATGGCTGCCGTGCATGGAAGCCAGCCCCACGGTCTTGCCAGCGAGGTCCTTCGGTCGGCGCACCGGGTCCATGGTATGGCCAAGTTTGGAGTGGGCGCCTCCCTCAGGAAGTCAAAGATGGATTTCCGCGGAAGATCCCGGATGCGGCGGCGCCTCCTTCGGAATGACAGACTGGTGGACGGCCTGGTACGCGGCGGCGTACGCCCCCCCCCGCTCGTCCGCTCACCCGCTCACCCGTTCGTTCACCCCTTCACCCCTTCACCCGCTCACGAATGCGCCGGCGCCTCCATCTTGCGGTCCAGCGCGGCGCGGGCGGCGTAGTAGCCGCACATTCCGTGGACGGCGCCGCCCGGCGGCGTGGAGGCAGAGCAGAGGTACAGCCCCTCGACCGGCGTGGCGTACGGGTTGTGCCGCAGTGCAGGGCGAAAGAACACCTGCCGCAGCGTCATCGCCCCCGCGCTGATGTCGCCGCCCACCAGGTTGGGGTTGTGCGCCTCCAACTCCGATGGCCGCATGACGCTGCGCGCGATGACCAGATCGCGAAAGCCGGGGGCAAAGCGCTCGATCTGGTCCTCCACGGCCTGCGTCATGTCCACGTCGCATCCAAAGGGCACGTGGCAGTACGCCCACGCAATGTGCTTTCCCTGCGGCGCGCGCGAGGGATCGAACAGCGTGGGCTGGACGAGAAGCACGAACGGCGTCTCGGGCACCTTGCCCTCCAGCGGCGCGGCCTCGGAGGCGGCGATCTCGTCCAGGGTGCCGCCCAGGTGCACCGTGGCGGCGCGCGCGCACTCCGGGTTGCGCCAGGGGATGGGCCCGCTGAGCGCCCAGTCCATCTTGAACGATCCCGCCCCGTAGCGAAACCGCTCCAGCGCGCGTCGGTAGCGCCCGTGCAGCCGGTGCCCCGCCACACGCAGCACCTGCTTCGGAGTCAGGTCCAGCAGCACCGTCTTTACGTCCGCGAACTCGTCGATGTTCGTCACCGGCGCGCCCGTGACGATCTCGCCGCCCAGGCTGCGCAGGTACGAGGCGAGCGCCGCGCTGATGCTGCGCGACCCGCCGCGCGCGATGGGCCACCCCACCGCGTGCCCCGCCGCCACCAGCGTAAGCCCGAACGCCGCCGTGGGCGAGCGCGTCAGCGGCACCATGGCGTGCGCCGCGTTCCCCGCGAACAGCGCCCGCGCGCGCTCGCCGCTGAACGTGCTCTTCGCCAGCCCGTACGCGGGGCGGATGGCCAGCCGGCCAAAGCGCGCCAGCAGCAGCGGATGGTCCGGGAACTCCAGCGGGCCCAGCACGTCCTCGGCCAGCACCAGCCACCGCTTTACCCACGGCCGCATCAGCCGCTTCCACGCCCGCGCGTCCTCGCCCAGGCTGGCGCCGGTCTCGTCCATCGACCGCTCCAGCAGTCCCACCGAGCCGTCGTCCAGCGGGTGCGCCAGGCAGGTGGGGGGATGAATCCACTCCAGCCCGTGCTCCGCCAGCGGCAGCGCGCGAAAGAAGGGCGACGACACGCCCAGCGGATGCACCGTGGAGCAGACGTCGTGCAGAAAGCCGGGAAGCGTAAGCTCCTCCGTGCGCGTTCCCCCGCCGATGACGTCCGCCGCCTCGCGCACCACCACCGAGCGCCCGGCACGCGCCATCGCCACCGCCGCCGCAAGGCCGTTTGGCCCCGAGCCCACCACCACCGCGTCAGGAGTCGCCATCGCCCGTTTCGCCTTGCATCCACGCCGAATTCCGTGATGGCTGCCGGCGTGGCACGTCCCGTTCCGCCGCAAAAAGACGGGGCCTCACACAGAGTCAGCAGAGTCAACAGAGGAACGTGCACCCTGCTGACTCCGCCGGCCCCCTTGTGAGTCTCTGTTCCCTGTCCCCCTGCCCCCCTGCCCCCTATTCCCTATTCCCTATTCCCTATTCCCTATTCCCTATTCCCTATTCCCTATTCCCTATTCCCTATTCCCTATTCCCTATTCCCTATTCCCTATTCCCTATTCCCTATTCCCTATCAGATCCACCCCGGCAGCGCGTCCGCCAGCGTCTCACGCATGCGTCGCGCGTGGGATCCGTGCCAGTACACGCGCCCGCAGCCGGGGCAGCGGCGCACCGGGCCGGGCAGGCCGCGGCTGGCCTCTGGCACCAGCGTGGCCGCCTCGTCCGGCGTGGCGTCGCGCAGCTGGCTGTTGCACACCAGGCACCGGCTGAACAGCCGCGCGGGCGGACGGAGCGCGCACGCCGCCACCACCTGCCGCAGCTGCACGAGCGGATCGTCGTCCGTGACCAGCACCGCGCGCTCCGGCCGCAGGTGGTCCACCAGATGGCGGTCGCGCGTAAGCAACACGCGCCCCTCCGCCGCCGCCAGCGCCACCAGCTCCGGGTCGTGCACGGCGGGATCGTACGTGGTGTCGAAGCCCAGCGCCCGCAGCCAGCGCGCGAGCCGGCCCAGCATGGCGTCGGCGAGAAACCGTGTCTCCGTGTGCACTGTCATACCGAGTCCGAGCAACCGCCTGTGACGAATCTCCCGTGATGGAAAGACCTAGCCGCCAAGATAGAGATTCTTCGGTCGGCGCCACGCTTCGGGGGGACGGAAAGCACTGTGCGGCGCCTCCCTCAGAATGACAGGCTTGTCCAGCTCTGGTATTGGTTGAGGCGCGGCTGCCGGGATGAGACGGCAAGGAAAAGTCCGGGCCGTGGCACACGCGGAAAACAAGAGTCACGCAAAGGAGCAGAGCGGCAGGATTCCCTGCTGTTCCGCTCCTCCGCGTGACAATGATCTTTCGATGGATGCGCTACACCATCACCGAGCGCGCCCGGAGCATCGGCTCGGCGAGCGCGGGATCGCCAGTGATGGTGACGCGGGCGCGCGCTTCGTCGGGCGGCAAGGCGTTGTAGAGAAGACGCCAGGCGGTGTCGGCGTCCATCCGCACCCGGGCCGCCGGATCGGCGGGCGCGCCGCGGAGCACGTCCCACCCCGCGCCCTCACGCACCACCGACCAGGTGTTCTCGCCCTCCGCCTCCACCTCGAAGACGACCGTGGTCCCGGGATCGGCCGCCACGTCCTGGTACGTGCGGCGGAACGCGCGGACGGACAGGTCCAGCAGGGGGTGCAGCCAGCACCGCTGCAGCAGGCCCGGCGCGCCGACCGCATCGAGGATCTGCATCTGGTGATGCCAGCGCTCCGTGTACTCGCGGCCCGTGTCCATCCAGCTCTCCGATCGCTCCTCGCCCGCCCACGCCACCGGATAGAGTGCATCGGCGTGGAGGGGCAGCGCGGCGACGTGCTCCGAGACCCAGCGGCCGGTGACCTCCAGCAGGTCGGTGATGATGCGCGGGCTCAGCCGCCGCGCGAAATCCACCCCGCTCGCGTTCAGCCGGTCGATGAAGCCCACCACGTCGGCGAACGACGAAAGCGGCCCGTCCGGCGGCATCTGGTGCCCGTCGCGGCCGGCGGAGAGCTTGCGCAGGTCGCCGTCCAGCAGGTGCGCGGCCACGTGGCGCACGCGCCACGCGCCCGCCACCGTCGGCCGCTCCCAGTCCGCATTGTCCAGCCCGCGCAGCAGGCCGATGAGCTCCGCGTGCAGTGGCGCGAACAGCTCCCGCGTATCGACCGGCGTCAGTGGCTCCATCTTTCCTGCCTTCCGCTCAGTGCCGCTCGTACCACTCCAGCCCGCCGGGAAGCCGTGCCCACTCGGCGGCCACGTATTCGACGTGGATGACGCGGCGATGCGCCGGCTCCAGCGCGGGGGACGACGCGTGCAGCAGGAGCGAGTGGAACGCCAGGATGCCGCCCCGCGGCACCGTGCACACCACCTCGTCCCCGGCCGACCGCCACTCGTCCACCTGGTCCGCGGAAAGCCGGCCGGCGCGGTGCGACCCCGGGATGACGCGCACCGGGCCGTTGCGCTCGGTGCAGTCGTCCAGGTGCAGCCGCACGGCCACCATGCGTGAGAGCACGCCGGCGGGCGGCTGCACGTGCACCACGCCCTCCTTTTTCGTCCATGGCCCGAACCCCGGCACCTCGCGCCGCTCCCGGACGGCAATGGTCAGGTCCTGGTGCCACACCACCTTCCAGTTTGCGCCGGGCGTCTTGTCGAACAGGATCCCTCGCACGGCCAGCGCCCCGGACCCCAGCGCCGCTTCGGCCATGCCGCGCATGGCGGGCGAGGCGGCGAGCGAGCGCACCTGCGGCACGTCGCGCAGCAGGTGCCGCACGCCTCCGCGCGCCCTGCCCGCCTGCTCCGGAAGGCGCTCCACGGCCGACAGCAGCGCGTCGACGGCGGCGGAATCCAGCGCGTCGGGAACGATCGCGTACCCGACGCGCGACAGGCGATCGGACAGCGTGGCGGCGGCGAGGGTCGGTGTCACGGCAGAGTGCGCGTCAGGGAAGCGGGCGCCAGGGATCGGACGGGTTGAAGTGCTGGTACACGGCGCGCGAGACGGCGCGGATCAGGCGGTGGCCCTCGTTGTCGGCGCCGTAGCTCTCGTCCGCCTGGTCTTTGGTGATGATGGCCAGCACGTAGTCGCCCCCCGCCGAGTTCACCAGCAGCACCTCGGACCGCGACCGGTCGACGAAGCCCTGCTTGGACGCGGCCTGCACCGTGGGCGGAATCTGCGACAGGGCCAGGTCGTCCCAGTACGTCTTGGTCAGCAGCCGGTACATTTCCTCCGATGCGCGCGGGCTCACGGCGCGGCCCTCGCGGATCATCACCAGCGCCTCGGCGATCTCGCGGGGCGTGGTCTGGCCCCAGCCGTAGCGGCCGCGCGCCTCCTCGCGCCCCGGCGTGCGCGAGTTGACGCGCGTGTGCTCGAATCCATGCGCCGCCAGCCATTCGTTGACCGCCGCGCCCCCGCCCACCAGCGCCTGGATCCACAGGCTGGCCACGTTGTCGCTCACCGTCAGCATCAAAAACGCCAGCTCCGACAGCGGAAGCGTGTCGCCGGCCACCATGTAGCCGGCGACGTCGGTGGCCTCGACGTAGCGGTAGTTCAGCGTGTCGGGGTAGGGCACCCGCGCGTCCAGGTCAAGCCGCCCCTGCGCCACCTGGTCGTACAGCGCCAGCAGGATGGGCACCTTGACCAGGCTGGCCGTGGGGAACACCGAGTCCGCGTGGATGGCCGCTCCCGCGCCGCTCGGCAGGTGCCGCACGTACACGCCCACCGTGCCGCCGAAGCCGCGGACCAGCGAGTCCAGCGTGGCCGCCAGCACCGGGTCCGTCCGCATGGCGGGCGCCGCATGCTGCGCCTGGACGGGTGCGGAGACCAGCACGATCAGCAGCGAGAGCCGGGCGAATCGGTTCATGGGCGGATGGGGAGGGTGACGTGTGCCGGCGGGATGGACCGGTGCGATCTACTGCACGGCGATCTTGATGATGGCGGCGATCCAGAGCATGGCGACCAGCAGCAGGCCGCCGCGGCGCCCCTCGCCGCACGCCCACCAGAAGGCGCCCACCAGCCCCGTCGCCACCAGCACCAGCGCGATCACCTGCACGGCGGGGGACGCGCCGGTGTAGGGCAGCGCGTACTTCAGCGGAAACAGCACGCCGAAAAAGATGATCAGCCGCATCCGCGGCGACAGCCTGGACGGCCTGCAGGTGGGTCCGGCGGCGAGCGGCGGGACGGGTGCGGCGGGGGCGGACCGGGATGAGATGGCCACGTGCGCTTCAGGGAATGGGATTCACGACGATGCCAGGTCCCGGCCCCGGCGCGATCAGCCAGGGCCGAGTGAAATATAACGAATGATACGGGTGATCGGGCGGGGGCGGAGTGGAGAGCGTCGCGGAGAACTCCCGGAGTGCTCGCACACCCCTGTTGGGTCGATCAGGTCTGTCATTCGAGGCCCGCCCACGCTGCCGCCGGACGAATGCGGCGGAGGTTGCGGTGCCGAGGAATCTACCGTCGGCCCGCGCGAGGGCGGACGCGCCGCGGCGGCGAAACAGCCGGACTGGGCCAGCCACAGGGTGTCGCGGCAGGCCTCGAGGAAACGGAAAGTAGATTCCTCGGTCGCGCGCCGGGCCTGGAGTGGAGGATGGTCCGCGCGGCGCTCCCTCGGAATGACAGATCGGGTGTGCGGCCAGTGACTTCCTGACAAGGCGAGGTGGTGTCGAAGCCCCGCCGGGCGAGCTTTGCGAGCCCAGGGCGGGGCTTCTGGCCCTTCCAGCCGCGGCCTTCAGCCCGCGGCAATGGCCACGACGGTGGCGCGTTCGGCCTGGACGGGGATCACCGCGCAGGATCGTCCTTGGGCGCGACGACCAGCTTCATCGGCACGAAGGCGATGCCGTGCGCGTCCACGCGCGGGCCGGTGGGACGGAAGCCGAACCGCTCGTACACCGGCACGGCGTACAGGCTGGAGTTCACGGTGAACTCGCCGGGATTTCCGTCGCGCAGGGCGTCCGCCATCGCGGCGGTCCAGAGGCGGCGCGCAAGGCCCTGCCCATGGACCGCCGGCGAGACGAACAGGTGGTACAGGTGCCGGTTGTCGCGCACGGCCACTACCCCTGCGAGCGCACCCGCGTCCTCGGCCACCAGGTACCGGAAGTCCGGCGACGCCAGGTAGCCGGCGATCGCGTTGGGCGAGAGGGTGGCGAGGAACGCCTCCGCGCCGTCACCGTCCGGGTGCAGCGTAAAGAAGCGGGATACGCCCAGGATCAGCGCGCTGATGCCGGCTGCGTCCGCGGCGGTCGCTTGGCGAATCTGCATGATGAGGGTCGTCGCTGCGCGTGCATTTCAGGCTGAGAGGGTGTTGCCAAACCTCCCGGCGTGATTGACTTCCTGAGGGAGGCGCCGCCACGCAACTCGCTCGTACACTGCACGTTGGCGCCGACCGAAGGACCTCGCCAGCAGAACGACGGGGCGGGTCCCGTGCCCTGATCTGGCCCCTGCGCCACCGGGACCAGGTCCTTCGGTCGCGCGCAGGCGGTTGTGTGGAATCAGGTTACACGTGGTGCGCTCCCTCAGGAAGTCACCGCTTCGTTATGGGTTTGAGGTTTGGCAACACCCTCTGAGGCTGAGGCTTCGTTACGGCAGAAACGCGGCCGGCGGGTTGGCCGGGTCCACGGTGCGCGGACGGGAGCGCCGGATCACGGACAGGCACATCACCAGCAGCAGCGCCGCGGCGCCCATCCCCGCCCACTGGTCCAGCATCAGCATCACCAGTCCCAGCCCCAGCGTGAGCGGAATGCCCACGATGGCGGTGATGAAGTTGAGCATGGACCCCGCCTTGATCTGCACCCCCGGCCGCCCCGCCATCGCCAGCAGCAGCGCCCGCACGAACGGCGTGTACGTCTCGCGCCGGTCCTCCAGCTTCAGGATTCCGCCAAAGTGAATGTGCTTGAGCTCCAGGTTCTGCGCTCCGCCGCTGATGGCGCAGAGAAAGTAGGCGCGCTGCTTGGTGCGCTCGTACTTCAGGTGCACCTTGCGCACCCGGGCCAGGTCGATGGCCTGGATGGGTACACCCTCCTCTTCCACCACCAGCTGGTCGGGATACAGCGAGTAGGTCCTGTCCTTCTCCAGCACGTTGCGGCGAAACGAGTACCGCGCCAGGCAGGCGGAGGCGGGAGCGGCGGCCGTGGTCATCGTCATGAAGGGTTCGCTCGAATGGAGGGATGAGGAGCGCCGGCGGGGCCGGCTGCGGTCCGAGGGGATCGGGTTCCGCGGGACGGGAGGCGTCGTGGTCGGGGAGCCCGGCAGGGCGGCGGCCGCGCCTGCCGGGCGTGTCGGCGGAGAATGGGGGTCCGCCGGGACGCGCGTGGCGGTCCGCGAAAGCCCGGCGCTGTGCAACCCGCCAGGCGGGCGGGAGTTCCGGCGGAAAGCGGTTGCCAACGCGCCGCCGGGCGGAAGCTACCGCGCGCGCCGGTAGTGCGTGGTCATGAACTGGCGCCACTGGCCGTCGCCGGCCTGAAAGCGGGAGGTCTGCACGCGGTGGTCGTCGGACAGGAACTCCAGGGTGTCGCGGTACTTCGCCGTCTTTCCCTCTTCGGTGTAGCTGGGCCCCTCGGTGTCCAGCGTCAGCACCCGGCCGGCGGCGTCGAGCCGGCCTTCGTAGATCCACAGGTTCGTCATCATCGAGCCGACGAAGGTGCCCACGAAGCGCTGCCTGCCGGGATCGTAGCCCAGCGTCATGACGGACGTGGCGGAGCCGCCTTCGGGCATGCCGCCGCGCGATTCCATCATCATCCACACGCCCTCCAGCGAGCGCACGCTCTCCGTTCCGGAGTCGGTGACGGGCGGCTGGCCGGGCTCGGCTGCCTGGGCCTCCATCTCCCACGTCCACTCGCCCTCCAGCCGCCCCAGCCAGCGGTGCTGATCGGTCTTCAGGTCTGCCATGGTGCCGTCTCCTCGCGAGGGTGAATGCCGCCCATCTACAGGAAGTAAAATCGCGGCGCTCGGGTTCCCGGCGGATACCGAGTGCTGGAGCAAAGCTGGCTTGAAGCGAGCCTTTTGTGCCCTGTCGAGATAGAGCAGCACATCGGGAACCGCCAATAGGTGCGGCGGGTACCGCCAGGGGAGCGCGCAGAAGTACAACGGGATGCGCACGGCGAGCCCGCCGCGCCATCCGCCTCATCTTACCCTTTGTGGGGACACCGCCATGAAACGGCTTTCGCTCACCGTCGAAGACCTGCAGGTCGAATCGTTCTCGACCGCGTCCGCACCCGCGCCCCGGGGCACCGTGGTCGGGCACCAGGTCAACACCTACAACGGCCCCACCTGCATCAGCACCTGTTTTCAGCGGGTCTGCGGCTGCACCTATGGCGAGGACGACGACCACGGCACCTGCAACTACTCGTGCCACCCCAACACCAACTGCGGCGTGGAGTGCCCCACGGGCCCCACGTATCCGGGCTGCGCCTGACCGCTTGCCGCACCGTACCACCTTCTGCGCCCTCCGCCGCCGCGGCCCTCGTGCCGCGGCGGCGTTCTGCTTGCCCGTCTCCCATCCAAACCACGATGTCATCCTGAGGCCCGGCCGCTCCGGACCGTCCTCTCGCACCGCAGGTTGCAGGGCCGAAGGATCTACTCTCCGCCACCTCGAACGTGGTCGCGGCAGCCCCGCGCCGGACGCGCGGCCACGACGGCGCCGGACAGGGCGTGTGGCGGACGCGCGCGGGCGCCGGCTTGGCGGGCTTTGTCTGACTGCAGTGCCGTCCGCGGCACCCGTGCAGGCTGCCGCGTCCGGCCTCCAGGCGGCCGAGAGCAGATTCCTCGGCCCTGCAACCATCGGGGCACTCCTCGACTGCAGCGTGGCCGGGCCTCGGAATGACAGGCTGTGGCGCGTTCAATCAACAAACCACGGTGTCATCCTGAGGCCCGGCCGCTCCGCACCGTCCTCTCGCACCACGGGTTGCAGGGCCGAAGGATCTGCGGTCGGATCGGTCGTGGCCAGATGCGGCAGCCCGCGCAGGAACTGCGGCCACGATGGCGCCGGACAGGGCGTGTGGCGGACGCGCGCGGGCGCCGGCCTTTACGGGCTTTGTCTGGCTGCAGTGCCGTCTGCGGCTGTGGTGCGGGCTGCCGCGTCCGGCCTCCAGGCGGCCGAGAGTAGATTCCTCGGCCCTGCGACCACCGGGGGCATTCCTCGACTGCGGCGTGGCCGGGCCTCGGAATGACAGACTGTGGCGGGACGGCTATACATCCCACGGCTACGCCGCCACGGGCTTAGCGCCCGGCCGTCAGCGCGCGGATCAGCTCCACCTCCGCCTGCCGGTACGGGGTGCCGTCGGTGCGGAAGATGTCGTGGAACCAGACGGGCGGCTCGGCGGAGTACTCGTTCTCCCACGAATCCCACGGGTAGATGGTCTGCGACTTTCCCGAGACGAAGCCCCAGTTGTACGCGTCCACCCGCTGCTCCTTGAAGTACGGCAGAATGCTTTCGAAGGTGCTGCCCCGCGGCCGCGCCATGTACTCCGTGCAGATGACGGGGCGCCCGTAGCGCTGCAGCGACGACACCAGCCGTTGCATGTTCTGCAGCGGGTCGTAGCTGTGAAAGCTGATGACGTCGGAGTTTTCGAGCATGAAGGTAGTGATGGGCGCGGTCTGGCTGGGGTCCAGCCAGTCGCCCTTCCACGGCGCGGCCGTCAGCGGCTGGCTGGGGTTCATCTCCCGCGCCCAGCCGAACGTCCGCCGCAGCAGCGCGTGCGCCATCTGCCCCTTGTTCGCCGGCTCGAACGCGCCGTACGAGCCGCCGTTCACGTTGTCCGGCTCGTTGAACAGGTCCCACGCGATCACCCGCCGGTCATTGGCGAAGCGCCCCACCACGCCCTTCACGTACGCCTCCATCTCGCCGTGGCGCGTGCTGTCGCGCAGGATCTCCGCCCCCGGCGACTGCACCCAGCCGGAGTTGTGCAGCCCCGGCACCGGCTGCCGCTGCCGCCCCGCGCGCGGAAACGGGTCCCACACGGCGTCGAACAGCACCAGCATGGGGCGGATGCCGTGCCGGTCGGCGATGGCCAGGAACTCGTCCACGCGGTTCAAAAAGCCCTGCGGGTCCTGGCGCCAGGCCAGGTCGTGCAGGAACACGCGCATGGTGTTCATCCCCAGCCCCCGCGCCCACCCCAGCTCCTGGTCGATGCGCCGCGGATCCCACGTTTCCGCCTGCCACATCTCCAGCTGGTTGATGGCGGAGGCGGGCGCGTAGTTGGCCCCCACCAGCCACCCCGTCTCGCGCTCCCACGCCTGCGCCCGCTCGGCGGACCAGCGCCCCGGAAGCTGCTGCGCGCCGCCCGTGGCGACGGTGAAGAAGACCGCGAGCAGGACCAGCACGCCGCGGAGAAATCGTGGCTGCTTCATGGAATCAGGTTTGATGAGGGTACATTGGCGGGGCCGCCGCCCGTGCGACAACAATAGTCGCGGGCTTGTCGAGCCTACATATGCCAGCGCGCAGTATACGCTGAACACATCTGCTTTAGCAGACGGTCATATTCCGCGTCTACGTCGATCCCAACCGAATTCGGCCTCGGCAGCATGGGTGGGTTCACATTGTCTATCGATACAGGTACCAGCAGAACAAAATCGTATCCTTCGATGTGCGTGAGTCCTGGCGGTCGGGTAGGAAGGGACCGTAGCAGCTGAATCGTCCGAATTGGGTCGTTCGAGGTGTTCCTGCTTACGGCCCAGCCAAAGTCCTCCCACAGTTTCGCATCGCCGGAGGATAACCGGGGCAGCACAGATGTTCGGAACTCGCGTTCGCGGTCCCGATAGAACTTGCGCACCTGATCAGGCACGTTGAGCACCTTTTCCGCGAGTCCGACGAGTACGGTCGCAATCAACAGTGCTTCCGGGCGCGCAGCGTGGACCGCGCCGAGTACCTTCTTCAAATCATCGAATCGGTTGGTGCGATTACGGTGAGCGGTGATGACGGATTTGTTTTCGACAGCGATCCTGAGCTTGTGAATGTCAGGGTTTCCGTCAGGATCTGGTTCGCCGATGAATAGATCTACCTTTCGGAGTCTGTCGCCGGGGGCGGATACGTTGTTCCAGACCCGGACCACACCACCGTCTATGTCCTGGCGAAGTGGTGCGCAATACGTGAGCAGGTCATTGATGAGACCCGTGCTGACGGTATCCGAGTGGGTCTCCAGGCGGTGGTTGTGGTACCCGGCCCCGGCGATCTCGGCGATAGCGGTGTCGAAGGGTGTAGTCACGCCGCCCATCTGGTAGTCGTCAAAGGGGAGGCGCCCAATTCGATTGCCAGATCTGCTGGCAGGGGGAGCTGCTTGAGCGTATGGCTTTGCAGGCGGAGAAAGCCGTTCGCTGCACGCTGGCAATGCGCGCGAAGCCAGGTGGCGGCGGCGGGTGAGTTCAAGTAGTCGGCGAGAGCATTGATCTGGGCTGGCTCCTGTGGGACAATGTAATACACGGAGTGCCGTGGTATTACCGCGCCACTCCGATCGGCAACGAAGAACGGCTCGGCACAGATGTCCTTGCAAAGCAGCTTGGGACGAAGGAGATCAGCAAGAGGCGGAGTTTCGTGAAATGCATACCATGGCTTCTTTCGTACGCAGGTCCGTGAAAGAAGCTTCTTACGGCGCCAAGGGCATCCGAGATACTGCCCCAGCGCCTCCAGATCGGATTCTGGAATGAGGTCTCCCTCGCGCGTATAGGGGAGCAGCATAACGTTCTTTCGTAGCGAGATTTCCCCTCCGGAGAGATCGCGGCCCGCGATGGTTGGGTATGCAAAACAGCGTAGGTGCGAATCAAGATCCGCAGCGGGTACCACGAAGACGCCGTCCGCGCCGGTCGCGACACCGCAGCTGATTCGCATGGCGACATCCGACAACGTGTGGCTGGAACCTTGAGTCGCAAACCCCTGAACAGAAGGCAGCCATGACCTTGACCCGCGCAAGGTCGCCAGAGTCGTCTCTCCCTGGCGCGTGATCACTCGAGTCGTCTGCCTGCCCTCCATCCGGGACAGTGTTGTAATTATCGGATAGGTAACGAGTTTTTCAAACGTGGATTCGCTAAGAAAGTGCAATTCTTCAACGCGCATTTCGGAGAGTAGCGACCGCAGTGGTGCCGCACTCTGGACGTAAAGGAACTTCTCGGGCGTAATGAACACCATCCGGCCCAACGGGCCTAGAACGCGAAGAGATTGTTCGAAGAAGAGTGAAGAAAGGTCAAATCGCCCCTGCGCCGTATGAAAGGCGGTCCGGTATTGGCTTCGTTCGGCTTCACTCAACCCCGCAAGCCCGACATACGGTGGGTTCCCGATGATGTAGTCGTACTGGCCCACCATCGATGTGAGGAAATCACGCTCCTGGATTTCGATCGCGGGAACTGCGGCGTATCGCGTGCGAAGGTATGCAGCGTGTCGCGGATCAGATTCCACCGCGGTGATCCGTGGAAGGCTAAGCCCCCGGGCGACACACCAGCGGGTGATTCCATCGATGAACGCGCCGCGACCACTGCCCGGGTCGAGGATCCGCGCTTCTGGAGCAGGCGGTCCATCGGCGAACAGTTTCGCGACCATAAGGTCAACGACCCACGCGGGTGTTGCTACGTATCCCTTCACCGGTCAGCAGTAAGAAGGTGAGTCGCCTGGCTTCCAGGCATCGTCTACACTAGCGAGCCCGTGACGGGATTATCATTCCGCTTGGCCATTTAAGCAAGATTCGCGCGATACGCGTATCGAAGATTGACGTTGCGCGACGGATGTAGCCTTTCGCTCCAGCCGCTGCTTTCAGATGCTTCTGCACCTGCCCAGCAGCAAGCGGCCGCACACCAGCAGGAGAGGTCACGTGATCGGGCGCCCTCCCGCGCCCAATGCGGCGGAATGCCGGAGCCTGGTGCCGCCGCACCCTCCCGCGCGCGGATGCACAACGATGCTTCCGCCCCGCCCGCCGCAGCCGTAAGATGGATTTCAGCGGCGACCCCCATCCCGGGCGTCCCGCGCGTCTTCCATCCTTCTCCCGATCCGCCCCGCGCATGCGCATCCTGACCCTCGCCGCCGCGCTCGTGCTCTGCGCCGCCCGCCTGCCGGCGCAGCAGGTCTCGCCCGCCATCTACACCGATCCGCCGCGCGACACGGCGCACCCGGCGCGGATGCAGGTGCTGCACATTCCGTCCGGGGCGGTGCGGATCAACGGGGTGGCGTACCTGGCGGCGGGCGCGGGGGCGCATCCCACGCTGGTGCTGGCGCACGGGCTGCCGGGGAACGAAAAGAACCTGGACCTGGCCCAGGCGGTGCGGCGCGCGGGGTGGAACGCCGTCACCTTCAACTACCGCGGCTCGTGGGGAAGCCCCGGCGCGTTCCGCTTCGGGCAGAACCTGGAAGACGCGGCGGCGGTGCTGGCGTTCTTGCGCGACACCGCCAACGCGCGGGCGCTGGGCATCGACACGGCGCGGCTGGTGCTGGGGGGCCACAGCATGGGTGGATGGGTGACGGCGCACACCGCGGCGCGCGACCCCGGCCTGCGCGGCGCCATCCTGATCTCCGCCGCCGACATGGGGCTGGCGGGGAGCGGTCCCCGCGAGCGGGCGGTCGCGCTGGCCGCCGGCAACATGGAGTCGCTGGCGGGCGTGACGCCGGAGCAGATGGCGGACGAGCTGGTGGCCAACGCGGCGGGGTGGCGCTTCGACGCCGCGGCGCCGGGGCTGGCGGCCACCCCGCTGCTGGTGCTGACCTCCAACGACGGCCTGGCGCCCCATTCGGAGAGCCTGGTGCGCCTGGTGCGCGCGCGCGGCAATCAGCAGGTGACGGTGGTGCACGCCGATACGGACCACGGCTGGTCCGACCGCCGCATCGCGCTGCAGGACGCGGTGATCGGCTGGCTGCAGTCGCTCGCGCCGTAGCCTCGCCCTCGTCCATCCTGCCGGGGCCGGGGTGGAGGCGGCGGGCTGGACGGTCGGAGCGCCGGTCCCACGGTCCACTCCACCGGATGGTCAGATCAGCCAGACCTCCGTGCCGATGGGAATGTCCGTCTTCCGCAGCTCGGCGCCGACAAGGACCGCGCTTCCGGGGCCGCGGCCTCCGATCTCGATCCCGCGAACCGTCGTCGCGACCTGGGATCCGTCGGGCCGCTTCAACAGGAGACCGTCTCCAACCCGTACGCGGAAATCGGAACCGCGCGGCAGGCCTGGGAGGATGACGCACCCCCGTACGGCGATCTGAACAACGTCCTCGACAACGCAGATCAGCGTTTGCATGCTCGCCGGTTCCATGCGAATGGGTCCACGGGATGGCGCATCCTTCGTCCGGTGACCTGGAACACATCATCGGCGAAGCGCCCTCTCATATCATCAACGGCGCCCGGCGGCGAGGCGCGCGGCCTTGAGGGTCAGGTAGTCGCGCTCGGGGATGCTGGCGGTGCGCTGGGCGGCGGCGCGGTAGTGGGCGATGGCGCGCTCGGCGTCGCCCAGGCGCTCGTGCAGGTGCCCGCGGACGGCGTCCAGGCGGTAGTGACCCGGCAGCCGCGCGTCCAGCGGCTTCAGCAGCTCCAGTCCCGCCTCCGGTCCCTGCACCATCGCGGCGGCGATGGCGCGGTTCAGCGACACCATGGGGTTGTCCGACATCCGCTCCAGCACGCCGTACAGGGCCAGGATCTGCGGCCAGTCGGTGTCTTCGGCGCGCGGGGCCTCGTCGTGCAGGGCGGCGACGGCGGCCTGCAGCTGGTACGCGCCCACCGCGCCCCGCGAGAACGCCTCCGAAACCAGCGCCACGCCCTCGGCGATCAGCCGCGGATCCCACAGCGCGCGGTCCTGCTCGTCCAGCGGAATCAGCTCGTCGTGCGGGCCGGTGCGGGCGGCGCGGCGCGCGTCGGTCAGCAGCATCAGCGCCAGCAGCCCCGCCACCTCGCCATCCTCCGGAAGCAGGTCGTGAAGGGTGCGCGCCAGGCGGATGGCCTCGTTGCTGAGGTCGGTGCGCTGCAGCCGCGGGCCGCTGCTGCTGGCGTATCCCTCGTTGAAGACCAGGTAGAGCACGTGCAGCACGGCCCCCAGCCGCGCCGCGCGCTCCACCCCGTCTGGCATGCGGAAAGGGATCTTCGATGACTTGATGCTGGCCTTGGCGCGGCTGATCCGCTGCGCCATGGTGGCCTCGGGAACCAGGAAGGCGCTGGCGATCTCGGCCGTGGTCAGGCCGCCCACGGCGCGCAGCGTAAGCGCGATGGCGGAGGGCGGCGTGAGCGCCGGATGGCAGCACATGAACAGCAGCATCAGCGTATCGTCGCCCTGAACGCCGACCTCCACGTCCGGCGGCGGCACGAACGCCCAGTCGGCCCACACCTGCGTGGCCACCGCGTCCTCGCGGCGGCGGCGGGCCATCTCGCTGCGCAGGTGGTCGGTCATGCGCCGCAGCGCCACGTGGTACAGCCAGCCGCGCGGGTTCGTGGGGATTCCCTGCGCGGGCCACTGCAGGGCCGCCGCGACCAGCGCCTCCTGCACCGCGTCCTCGGCCGCGTCGAAGTCGCCGTGCCTGCGCGCCACCGCGCCCAGCACCTGCGGAGCAAGCTCGCGCAGCAGGTGCCCGACGGCGGATTCGGTGGACTGCGCCGTCACGGGTCCCGGCAATGGCATCAGGGGTTCACGGCTCCGGGGCGGCTTACGAGTCCTTGGGCGGCCCGCTCATCACCTGGCGCACCTCGATGGGCATGTTCAGCGGCACGCCGCCGGGGCCGGGCGCGGCGGACGCCTTGGCCGCCAGCTGGTACGCGCGCTCCGGCGAGTCTACCTCCACGATCCAGAAGCCGGCCAGGAACTCCTTGGCCTCGGCAAAGGGCCCGTCCGTCACCGGCGCGCCGTCCTTGCCGGCGCGCACCAGCCTGGCCTCGCCCGGCGCGGCCAGCCCCTGCGCGTCCACCCACTCGCCCGCGGTCATCAGCTCCTTGTTGAACTGGTGCATGAACCCGATGTGGGCCTGGAAGTCTTGCGGGGACCACTCGTTGACCTTGTAGTCTCCCGTGCCGCGCGGCGCGTGCATCATCATCATGAACTTCATGGCTCGTTCTCCTGTGCGGGTTGGCGGTCGGCGTTGCGCAGAGCAGCCGCGATCGGCGCTTGCATGGAGTAGTCGGAGCCGCCGGCGGGTTCTCTACATCAACCGGGATCGACCGGGCTCGCGGGCGCCGCCGGTCCCCGGGCGGTTGCATCGGCGGGCGCCGCGAGGAGACCCCGGCACTCTTCCAGGATCTGGACGGCGATGTGCGGGCGCTCGTGCGGAACATCGACCCACTCGTCGAGGGCCGCCACGAACCAGCCGAGATCCGGCGGCCAGGCGCAGGCCGCGCACAACGCGGACAGGGCGACGGCGGCATCGTGCGGCGAGATCGCTCCCGAGAGGGCGCGGGCCGCGGTCGCACGGGCGGCAACGCGGCATGCCACGTCCGGCTCCAGGGCGGGGGCGCCAAGATCGCGGAGCACCCTTGCCAGCACCGGCTCGGCATCGTCGCGCGTGGGCCGGGCGAGCCCCGCCAGTTCCCGGAGCGCCTGCGAGTCGGCCCCACTGATCAGAAGCTCCGCCGCGACCTCCGGCAGGTCCTCGGGATTGAGCTGGCCCGTTTGCCACAACGCCCGCAGCGCCGTCGGGCCCATGTCGATGGTGAACGGCTTCATGGCGCCGCGCGCGCGGGAACCCAGCGGTTGTCGATACGGAACGCGTCCACGCGCGGGCGGACGGCGCCGGGCGCGGGCACGCGCCACCACGCCATCAGGTACACGCCGTTGGCCACCGGGACTTCGCGCACGTCATCGCCCAGGACAGCCCGCACGCGGACCGCGCCTTCAGGAGTCTTGCCCCAGACGGTGGCGGTGCCCAGGCCGTGCTCCGCGTCGGTGCGCGTCCAGCCGGGCGCGGTGCCGCCGGTGCCTTCTACCCAGCCGCCGTCCTGGCGGGCCGCGGTGGCGCCGTACAGGCCGGGTCTGCCGTCCGGCGTGGTATCCACCAGCACGTACGCGTCGTCTCCCTCTCGCGCCGAGGCCAGGACGCGGCAGGGGATGCCCGGAAACCAGTCCAGGATCGCTTCCTCAGGGGTCCGGAAGGTGGGCAGTCGCATAGGGGCGGATGGGAGGCCGGGTGCGGCGGCGGATTGCCGGAACGCGCATCGCCAATCGGGCGAGATTTCGCCGAACGCGCAAGGCGGGGACCGGTGAGGGCGGCTGCGTTCCGCAGACGGCGCAGGGTCCGCCTCCTTACCGTGGCAAGCCCGTACGCGTTGCGCCATCCTGCGTTAAAATGAGGCACAGTGTGCCCCGTATAGCCCGCTGTACTTGTGTTTACGCCCTCGGTAGCCCACACTTCTGGACAACCAGATACTGGCGCAGCCGGCACGCTGCGGTTTACGGCGTGGGCATGATCTGCCCGTCTCCGCGCCCCGCCCGTTGCTTCCCACCTCGTCTCGCGTATCCCCTCGCCGCCGTTCACATTGACTTCCATCCAGCATGGTGCGCCCGGTGGGCGGACGAGGCGCAGTATCGTTCTCGCGATCCTGGCGGCGGTGGTGCTGCTGGGCGCGGTAGTGGCCGGCCTGTCGTGGGCCGGCAGCCGCCGCGGGCTGGTGAGCCAGCTGGCGCGCGCCACCCTGGAGCGCGAGTTCGCGCCGCGCATGTCCATCCCGACCCGCTACCACACCTGCACCGCCCACACGACCAGCCAGGACACCGTGCCGCGCGAGGAGTGCGGCGAGGCCGACGAAGGGCGGCTGGTGCCGCGCAAATTTATCGCGGCGGGCGAAAGCGCCCATCCCGACTCGCTGCACGGCTCGGCGCTCGCGGGCCTGATCTGGTGGGACCGGGAAGATGCGTCCCTCGACGCGGCCATCGAGCACCTGAACACCGCGCTGCGGCTTTCCCCCAACTCCGTTCCCCTGCGGGTGGACCTGTCCGCCGCACACCTGGTGCGGGCGGAGCGCACCCAGAACTCGCGCGACCTGCTCGCGGGCGTCGAGTTCGCGTACCAGGCGTTGTCGCTCGAATCGCGAAATGAGCCCGCCCGCTTCAACGCCGCCTTGGGACTGCAGCTGTTTGGGTTGGATGTGCAGGCCGGGCTGGAGTGGGACGCATTCCTTGCTGTCGATTCGAAATCGCGGTGGGCGAGCGAGGCACGCGAACGGAAAGCGAAGTTGATCGTTCCGACGCCGGTCGCGCCCCCCTCTCTGGGTGCCTCTCCCGCGGAGGTGGATTCGTTCGCGCGGCAGCATCCGCAGCAAGCGCGGGAGCATGGGTTCGATCGCATCCTGGGCGAGTGGGGCACCGCCGTGGAGAAAGGCCACCGCGCCCGTGCCGACTCGCTGTTGAACTTGGCTGAAGGGCTTGGGCGGGGGCTGGAGCGTCGGCCGGGAGGGGATCTTTCGCTGATCGATGCCGTGGGCGCCATCCGCAAGGCGAGCCGGGACGCCGCGGCCACGCTGGTGCTCGCGCGGGCGCATCAGGCGTACGCGGAGGGACAGTTCCATCTGGTTCGCTATGCCGACGGACGCAGGGCAATGGACGCCTTCAGACGAGTGGTCGAGGCGCGCCCGCCATCACCAGTGCTGGTGCAGTGGGCCATGATCTTCAACGCGGGCGCGTTGCTCTACCGCAATAGCAGGGACGAAGCCCGAGTGCGCCTTATGGCTGAAGTGCCGCACGTAGACAGCGTCCGCTACCCCGCTCTGGCGGGTCGTGCGCGGGCTATGTTGGGAACCGCACTGGCACGCCCCGGTGCTTTCAATGACGGACGAGCGATATTGCGGGAGGCGGTGCTATATCTGGAGCGTGCAGGTGAAGACGAGTACGCGATGGCTGCCTTGTCCACGTATGCGGAACTGTCTTACGAACTTGGCGACACGCTCAGCGCGTATGGTACCATGCACCACATGTTACGTACGCATCGTGGATCGTCTCGTCCACACAGGTTCTTCGTGGCGTTGGGGAGGGTCGCCGAGCGGGACGGATTTATGCTCACCGCATGGGCTATCCACAACGAGGATCTCGCTGTCGCCCCGCGTCCGCGCAGACCGTTTGACGTACAGGAAGCATACCAGGCACGTGCGGATGTGCGGTCTGTCGTGGGCGACACCCTCGGCGCCCAAACCGATTTGGCTTCTGCCGCCGCATGGCTCGACCGCATTCCACATGACCATGAGCGGAAGGACTGGCCCGAGGCAATGATCCGGATGGCTCGCCGTGAACCGGTTACGGCTGAGCAGATGGACTCGACGGTGGAGGCCTTTGCGGACAACGTGCCGTTGCGGGTGCCCGCGCTGATTTGGCGCGCGGAGCAGATGCTCGAGGACAGCAACTCGGTAAGCGCCAGCAAGGATCTACAGGAGGTCACGCAGATCGCGCAGGGGCTGACGCGGCAGCAGCGAAACCTGGTGTTTCGCGGGGCCATGATGGAGCAGGCCAGGAGCAGCTTCGACCGGCTCGTGATGCTGTATCTGCGCAGGGGCCAATTGCACGATGCATTGCGCACGCTGGAGGCGGGGCGCATGTCCTTTGCGCCGCGCCGGGAAAGCAGGCTTCGGCCCGATGAGGGCCGGCTGGCCGCACCCCCCGGACAGGTGGCGGTGGAGTACGCGCTCATCGGCGACACGCTCCTCAGCTGGACCATCGGTGACTCCATCCGCCTGTGGGTCCAACCGCTGGACCGCGACACGTTCCAGCTGACGGTGGAGCGGGCGAACGCGGCGCTGGAGTTGTCACGCGCCCCCACGCAGGCGCTGCGGCGTCTGTACGATTGGCTGATCCGGCCCATCCGGCCACACCTGGGTTCGCCGGAAACGCAGTTGGTGATCATGGCGGACGGCGAGGTCGCGGGCGTTCCGTTTCCCGCGCTGATGGATGGGGATCGGTACCTGATCCAGGACTACCCGCTGCGGTTTGCCGCCACGCTGGAGGATGCCGCCCGCGCCGCGCCGCGCCGCACCGGCCCGGTGCTGCTGGTAGGCGATCCCAGGTTCGATACCGGCCAGTACCCCACGCTGGATCCGCTGCCGTGGGCCAGCGAGGAGGTCGCGTCGCTCGCCTCCCGCTACCGCAATGTCGTTCGGCTGCAGGAATCCGCCGCCACCCGTGACGCGTTCGTGGCGCAGATGCAGAGGGCAAGCATGATCCACTACGCGGGACACGCCGTTTTCGACGACGCGCGGCCGGAGCGCTCGTACCTGCTGCTGGCCGGCGACGGCGACAGCGGCCGGCTTACGGCGGACGCCGTCAGCACCATGCGGCTGCGGGGCTCGCCCCTGGTGGTGCTTTCCGCCTGCAGCACGCTGCGGTCGCACACGGGCCGGTCGGGCGGGTTCGCGGGGCTTTCGGGAGCGCTGCTGGCGGCGGGGGGCAGTGGGGTGGTGGGGAGCCTGTGGGAGGTGAGCGACAAGCTCACGCAGCCGCTGATGGAGTCGTTCCACCGCCATCTGGATTCACTCGCGCCCGCCCGCGCATTGCGGAATGCGCAGCTGGACATGCTCCGTTCCACGAATCCGGATGAGGCATCTCCCGCCGCATGGGCCGGGTTCCGCTACACCGGCAGCTGACCATCCTGCCACGCGGAAAAAGGAGAGAGGACGCGGAGGCGTGCAGGCCGCTCCGTGTCCTCTCCTGTGCTACGTGCCGGTTGCCGTGCGATTCGTCGACCGCGCGTCAGTTCGTGAGCTCCCGCAGCAGCGGGGTAAGGTCCTGTTCCAACGAGTCCCACCGCGGAGGGCCGCCGGCGGGGAGGGCTTCACGGACGCTCTTCACTGCCGCGCGTGCAGCGGCGTCGTCGCCGGCCACGCGCTCCGCGCGCCCCAGCATGCCGTCCGTCGCGGGGTCCCGGAAGAACGCCTCGTCACGCGTGTCGCGCCGGCGCGCGGCCAGGCGTGCCGCCTCGATCCACGCGCCCAGTTCTAGCGGCCTGCGCTCCAACTGGGTGGCCAGCAGCCGGTCCGTCGCCTCGTCCACCAGCGCGAGCAGCGAGTCCGTGGGCGCGCCGGGGTTGGCGGCGATGCGCTCCAGGGGAGCGGCGGCGCTCGCGCCGGGATCGGCGCGCCTGCTCAACACCTTTGCCAACTCCCGCGTCCGCGCCGTGTCGCCCGCGCGCGCCGCTACGGAAATGTCCACCAGCATCGCGCCTGCGTACACCGCCAGCGCATCGTCCGTCGTGCTCCCCGCGGGACCGCGTCCGCCCGATTGCGTGGGAGATACCCATCCCTTCGGCAGCGAATCAACCCCCAAAGCAAGCTGCCGCGGCTCGTGCCCCGGCGACCCGCGCCGCGGCAGCGCCAGCGTCGAGATCACCACCACGCCCACGACGGAGGCCGCCAACGCCAGCCACCGGACCGGCAGCCGCGGGCCGCGCGCTGGCGGGCGCAAGGGGATGACGCCTTCCTGCTCACTGAGGGCGGCGATCGCCATGTCCGGGACAGGATTTTCCTGATCGTGTTTGTCGTCCGGAAGAGAAATGACGGGCGTCTCGCCGGTCCGGTCCGCACGGGCGTCTTGGTCTTCCAGCGCCTGGAGCACGGCGGCGGTGTCGGTGAACACCTCGTAGTCGTCGTCGGACGCGGCGAGGCGCGCCAGCATCTCATCGCGCTGGCGCCCGGTCACCTGGCCTTCGATGAGCGCGGAAATGCGCTCGTCGTCTTCTCTGGGCTCCTTCACCGGGACCTTCCTGCCGTGGTCGCACCCCATTCGCAATGGACGGACGCGCACGGAAAAAGTCTCAAAGCGCGCGTCACGGAACCTCCCGCTCGCCAACCACGCCCTGCACGTCTTCGCCCTGCACCCCGTCCTGCTCCAGGTACCCGCGCAGCTTCAGGCGCAGCCGCTCCACCTTGCGGTACAGCGGCTTCTGCTCCAGGTGCAGCGTGCGGGCAACCTCGGCCAGCGTGCGCCCGTCGCCAAAGTGCATCCGCACGATCATCTGATCCTCGGGCTCCAGGTGCTCCAGCGCGCGGCGCAGCGCGCCCATCACCCTGTCCTGAAGGGCCGCGGTCTCGGCGCCCGCCACGCGGTCGTCGGCGCGCTGGGTTGCGTCGGCGGCGTCCACCATCACCTCCGGCGACACCTCCCTGGGGCGCAGCGGCTCGCGCCGGGGAAGCTTTTCCAGCAGGCGAGCCAGCTCCCCGTTGGACAGGGTGGTTTGGCCGCTGGTGCGCAGCTTTTCGCCCGCCTGGTCCAGCCGGTAGCCGTCGCGGTACACCAGCGTCTCCAGCTCGCCCGCCGGCGGGCCCAGCCGCTCCGCCGCGGCCGAGCGGCGCCACCGCCCCCGGCGCTCGCGCCAGTAGTCGTGAAACTGCCGCACCACCACCGTGGCCAGGTACGTCTTCAGGCCGCTCTCCGCGCGGAACTTCCGGATGATGGCATACTCGTCCTCCATCAGCTTCATGCGGATGAACGAGGCGAAGTCTTCGGCCTCGGCGCCCCACACGCCGTACTTGCTGCAGGTCATCGCGGAGACCCTGTCAATCCAGCCGAGATGCTCCAGGAACAGGATCTCGGAGTTCTGCGGGTCGGGCATCCGGAAGCCGGGACAAAGGGGTCACACCGAAAACGGATGAAACATCTTCAAAGTATCCGCTTCGCGCGCGCGTAACAACATGACTCCGTTCAAGATCGCGGGCGGGCGGCGGCACCGGGTGAGAAAACCGGCCCCCGCGCCCGACAGATGGTCCGCACGTCGCACCACGCCGGGCCCGCCACTGCAGGGGCGTGCTCCGGAAACGGCAAGCATCCACATTTCATTACCCACGGGAGCCCATCATGGCGTTCACCCTCCGCATCACCTTCTCGGGACTGTGCCTGTTCGTTCCCGAAGCCGCCAACGGCGGCGCCACCGGCCGCATGCACGTGCTCTTGCCCGGGATGTTCGGGCACCATCACGGCGGGGCGCACCGGCACGTCGCCGCCCTCGGGTATGACACGGGATCGCTGGTCCAGGGCGGGCCCGCACTCGGGGTGACCGCGCTGGCCAAGCTGACCGGCCACGCGCTTACGTTCGGGGGCGGAGACACCGCCGCCCTGGAGCTGTGCGGCCACATCCCCGACCTCAAGGAGATCACCGGCCGCCCCGTGGACCCCGATCACCTGGGCGCCGACGTCGGAAAGAAGCTCACCTCGCGGGTCACCATGGCGGCCGGGGGGATCACCCGCGTGGCGCCGGGGGTGTGCTGGGAGTGGAAGCCCGGCGAGTTCCGGCCCATCGCCCACCGGGTGGAGTGGGAGATTCCGGAGATGGAGGGAGACCGGCTTTCGGTGGTGGCCACGCCGCTGGACGGGGGTGGGGCTTCCAAGGCGCTGGGAACGCTGTTTCCCACCAACGGGCGGCTGGACCTGGACGTGTACCACGAAACCGCCGAGAACCTGCCGCCGGACCCGCTCCCCGCCGCGCACCAGCCCGGGCTGATGCTGGGCGAGCACCCCCCGCACTTTGCCGCCTTCTACGGCCTGTTCGGCGGGCCCGTGCCCATGGTGATCCCGCGCTACTGGGGCAAGCTGGCCGACTGCCCGCCCATCACCAACGGCTGCGCGGAGCTGCCGCCCGACATGGGCCTTACCGCCTTCGCCTGCCTGGTCGGCGGCGTGAGCCTCTGATTCCGTCCCCGCCCCGGCGCCACGCGCCGGGGCGAACGTTCCCCCACAGCCTGGAGCCTGTCCATGCCTCGTGCCGTCTCCATCCACATCGGGGTCAACCAGCCCAGTGAGCGCTCTCCCGGCCGAGAGCTCGGGCAGAGCGAGACGACCGCCTGGAGAATGGCGGGGCTCGCCGGCCAGGCCGGATACCATTCCATCCAGGTGTTGCGCGGCCCGGCGGCCACCCGAAACGCGGTGAACGGCGCCCTGGCCGGCGCCGCGGGAATTCTGGAGGCCGGCGACACCCTGCTCGTCACGTTCTCCGGCCACGGCGACCACGCGCCGAACCTGGCCGGGGAGGAGCGCAACGACGAAGACGAGTTCTGGTGCCTGTTCGACGGCCGCCTGCTGGACGACCAGCTTGCCGGCTACTGGCGGCTGTTCCAGCCCGGCGTGCGCATCGTGGTGGTTTCGGAAAGCTGCCACAGCGGCGGAATGGAGCGCACGGGGGGAAAACCGCATGCCTGGGCAAGCCATGGCGCCGCGGCCTGGGCGCCCCCGCCCGACGCGGGACGCCGGCGCATGCGCGACGGGGGTGCCAGCTGGCGCGGCCCCGAGCCGGTGGATGCGGCCGTCTCCAGCGCTACCGCGTCCTGCATCGCCCAGCCGCCGCGTGACCGGTACGAGATCCGGGCGAGCGTGCTCATGCTCACCGCCTCGCACGAGGACCAGAAGGCGCAGGACGGGCTGTTCACCAGGCACCTGCTCGCCGTGTGGAGCGACGGCGGCTTCGATGGCAGCTACTGCGGCCTGTATCACGATGTGCGTCAGCGGGTGATGAACGAAAAGTCCGACCAGGAGCCGCAGATCCTGATCCTGGGCGCCGCCGATCCCAGCTTTGCGCTGGAGCCCGCGTTCCGCGTGGAGGAGGATCGCTCGCCGCTCGCAGCCAAGCTGTATCGGGATGGGGAGCAGACTGCGCCCCGCGTAGAGCACGATCGCGAGCCGCACTCCACCGTACGCTACCGCTGAGCCAGTCGGCCACACGGAAAGAAGAAGCCGCTCGATGCGCAACGGGATCACGGTGCTGTTCCTCCACGCGGATCCCTCCCGGACGTCGGCCCGGAGGGAGCTGGAGGACGAGATGCGCGCCATCGGGCACGCCATCCACCCGGATGCGCGGAATGCGGTGGCGCTCGTCGCGGACTTCGCCGCGCGGGCGCGCGACCTTCGCTCCGCGCTTCTGCGGCACCAGCCCCAGGTCGTGCACTTTGCCGGGTACGGCGAAAGCCCGTTCGTCATCTCGCTGGACGACGAGCGCGGCCAGCCCCAGGCGCCGGGCAGGGAGGCGCTGCGCGAGCTGTTCGGCGTCGCCCGGAATTCCGTGCGGGTGGTGGTGCTGAATGGGCGCGACCCGCTCCCCGCCGTCGAGGCGCTCAGCGAGGTGGTGGACTACGCCGTGGGGATGGACAGCCCGGCCGGCGCCGGGCCGGCCCTCGTCTTCGCGGGAGCCTTCTACACCGCGCTGGCCCGGGGCCGCACCGTGCTCACCGCGTTCGAGCGCGGCCTGGGGCAGCTGGAGATGGCGGGAATCCCCCACGCCGAGACGCCCGTGCGGCGCATTCGCCGCGGCGTGAACCTGGACGCCACCCTCCTGCCGCCGCCGGACTCCCTCTGAACCAGAAGAACGAAAGAACGCGGAGGAGCAGGAACCCTGTCGTGCGGGCTCCCGTCTCATCCTCTCATGCCAGATCCTGATAAAGAAAAGAATGATCGTACAGAGGAACAGAGTCAGACAGAGAGCGAGCTGAATCCTGGTTCCCCTGTCTGACTCTGTTCCTCTGTACCCATCAAGGTGTTGTTCCTGGATTCGGTATCACGCGCTTGCGGCAGGAACTCGGAAACCCGGACACACTCTCAAGAAGTCGGGATGATGATCATCCGCCCGTGCTTCACGCCCCCTGCGCCTCGCCGGCCGGGACGTAGGTGACGATGATGGCGCCCGTGGCCGTTACCTGGCTGTCGGCCAGGCGCAGCGTGTGGAGGGCGCCGTCGTCGCGGAACAGGCGCTTGCCGCCGCCCACGACCACCGGGTCGATGATCAGCCGCAGCTCGTCCACCAGGCCGTGCTCCAGCAGCGTCTGCGCCAGCTTCATGCTGCCGATCACCAGCAGGTCGCCGCCCTCTTCCGCTTTCAGGGCCGCGACGGCCCCGGCGGCGTCGCCGCGCAGCAGCGTGGAGTTCTGCCACGCCAGCGGCTCGGCGAGCGTGGTGGACGCCACGTACTTGGGCCGCGTGTTCAGCGGCTGCGCGAGCACCTGCTCCTCGGCCGACGCGTTGGGCCAGTGCGCGGCGAAGTTCTCGTACGTGCGGCGCCCGAACAGGTACGCGCTCGCCCCCGCGACGGTCTCCGCCACCCGCCGCTGAAAGGCCGGGTCGCCCGCGTGGCGCAGGTGCCATCCGCCGTGCCGAAAGCCGCCGTCCGCGTCTTCGCCGGGGCTGATGGGGGCCTGCACCACGCCGTCCAGCGTCATCCACTCGCTCACGATCACCTTGCGCATCTTCTCCGTCTCCTCGTTCAGATGGGCCACCGCATCCGCGCCGGCGTCGGCCGGCGCCTGCAGGGAGTAGTCGGAGCGGGCGGCGCGATTTCTACGTCCCCACGCGGAGCCGTCTCGAGGTGGCGAGCGGCGGAGCGCCGCTGTAGCATACGCGCATGTCAAACGCCATCGCGACCATCGCCCCCGTTCTCGAAACCGAGCGGCTCGTCCTGCGCGGCCACACGCGGGCGGACTTCGAAGAGTGCGCCGCCCTCTGGGGCGACGCGCAGGTCACGCGGCACATCGGCGGGCGGCCGTTCACAAAAGAAGAGGTGTGGGCGCGGGTGCTGCGCTATGCCGGGCTGTGGGCGCTGGTGGGATACGGCTACTGGGCCGTGCGCGAGCGGGCGTCCGGGCGCTTCGTGGGCGACGTGGGCCTGGCCGACTTCCACCGCGAGGTTACCCCGTCGCTGGAGGGGATGCCGGAGGCTGGGTGGGTGCTGGCCCCGTGGGCGCACGGCCGCGGCTTTGCCACCGAGGCCGTCCGCGCGGTGCTGGCGTGGGGCGATGCGCACCTCGCCGCGCCGCGCACCGTGTGCCTGATCGCCCCCGGGAACGCCGCCTCCCTCCGCGTCGCCGAAAAGTGCGGCTTCCGCGAGCGAGCGAGCGGCACCTACAAGGGCGAGGACACCCTCATCCTCCATCGTCCCCGCCCCTGAAACGGATGGGCCTCACACAGCGTCAGCAGAGTCAACAGAGGTCAGTCTCTGTTAACTCTGCTGACTCTGTGTGAGGCCTTGTCTTTTCTGCCTCAGAGGGTGTTGCTAAACCTCAAATCCATAATGAAGCGGTGACTTCCTGAGGGAGCGCACCACGCGTAACCAGAAGTCACACAACAGATTGCGCGCGACCGAAGGACCTCGTCCCGGTGGCGCAGGGGCCAGATCTGGGCACGAAACCAGCCCCGTCGTTCTGCTGGCGAGATCCTTCGGTCGGCGCCAGACTCCATCATGCGAGCAGAGCCTGGAGCGGCGCCTCCCTCAGGAAGTCAATCGCGGTGAGCGGCCTGGCGATACCGCCTCAGGCCGACTCCGCCACCGCCTCCAGCTCCGCCCAGCGCGCGTACAGCGCCTCCACCGCCTCGCCGGCCTCGCGGAACTCCGCCGTCACCCGCGCCACCTCGTCCTGCGGCTGCGCGTAGAGCGCCGGGTCCGCCAGGCGCGCCTCCAGCGCCTCCTTGCGCGCCTCGGCCTGCATGATGGCCGCCTCCATCCCCGCCAGCTCCTTCTGTTCCTTCCAGCTCAGCTTGCGTCCCCCGCCGTCCTTCTTCGCCGTGCTGGCGGCGGACGAGGCGCCGGACGGCTTGCGGTCGCGCGCCTCCGAGGCCGCGGCGGCGGCGTCCGCCTCCTTCTGCTCTTTCAGGCGGCGATAGAGATCGTAGTTGCCGGCGTGGCGGTGCAGCACGCCGTTCCCCTCGAAGACGATCAGCCCCGTGGCCACTTTGTCCAGAAAGAAGCGGTCGTGCGTCACCATCAGCACGCACCCGTTCCACTCCGCCAGCACCGACTCCAGCACCTGCAGCGTGATCAGGTCCAGGTCGTTGGTGGGCTCGTCCAGAATCAGCAGGTTGGCGTCCTGAAGGAACAGGCGCGCCAGCAGCAGCCGGTTGCGCTCGCCGCCGCTCAGCGACCGCACCACCTGGCGCTGCTTCTCGGGCGGAAACAGGAAGGTCTCCAGGTAGCTGCGCAGGTGCGTCCGCTCGCCGCCCACCATCACCCAGTCGCTCTCCGCCGCGGCCTGAAAGATGGTGTGCTCGGGGTTCAGGTCCTCGCGGTTCTGGTCGAAGTAGGCGATGCGCGTGTTCTTGCCCGTCTCCACCTCGCCCGCGTCGGGCGCCTCCTGCCCCAGGATCACCCGCAGCAGCGTGGTCTTGCCCGCCCCGTTGGGCCCGATGATGCCAATGCGCTCGCCCGCCTGCAGCATGGTGCTGAAGTCGCGGATGAGGGTCCGCTCGCCAAAGCGCTTGGCCACGTGGTGCAGGTTCAGCACGGTGCGTCCCAGCCGCGGCGCGTCGGCCGCGGTGATCTCCACCGCCGTGCGGTTGGGAAGGCGCTTTTCCTGCTGCTCCTTCTCCAGCCCGCCCAGCCGCCCGATCCGCGCCTTCTGCTTCCCCGTGCGCGCGGAAGGCTGCCGGCGCACCCACGCCAGCTCCTGCGCGATCAGCTTCTGGCGCTTGGCCCCTTCCACCGACGCGCGCTCCAGCCGCTCGGCCTTGGCCTCCAAGTACTCCGTGTACCCGCCGGCGTAGGGCACGAGTTCGCCGCTGGAGACCTCCAGCATGCGCGTGACCACGCGGTCCAAAAAGTAGCGGTCGTGGGTGATGAGCATCACCGCGCCGGGATACGACTGCAGGTGCTCCTCGAGCCACGCCACCGTGTCGGCGTCCAGGTGGTTGGTGGGCTCGTCCAGAAGCAGCAGCTCAGGCTCCTGCAGCAGCACGCGCGCCATCGCCACCCGCTTCTTCTCACCGCCCGAAAGCCCCTGCACCGGCCGCTCCCAGTGGTCCACCCCCAGCCGGGTGAGGATGGATTCCATCCGGTGCTCGTAGTCCCACCCGCCCAGCGCGTCGATGCGCGCGGCCGCCCGCTCCTGCCGCGCCAGCAGCCGGTCCGTCTCGCCCTCGCCCGCCGCCAGCTTCTCCGCCACGTCGTGGTACTCGCCGATGGCCTCCAGCAGCTCGGGCTTGCCCCCGGCCACGGCGCTCAGGATGGTGGCGCCGGGGTCGAACTCCGGCTCCTGGGCCAGGTATCCCACGCGGATGTTGCGCTGGAAGGCCAGCGTGCCCCCCTCGTGCCCCTCGAGCCCGGCCACGATGCGGAACAGGGTGGACTTGCCGGAGCCGTTGACGCCGATGAAGCCCGTCTTTTCCCCTTCGTCCACGGCGAACGACACCCCGTCGAAGACGACGCGGGTGCCGTAGCTCTTCTTCAGGTCCTGCACGTTCAGAACGTTCATCAATCCGATCCGCTTGTGATTCTTCCATTTGCGCGCGCAACGATAACCGGCGCGCGCCCCGGGCGGCAACCCGCCCCTTCAAGGAGCGGGAGCATCCGTAGCCCGCCGCGGGCTCCTCGTCCGTCCACCTGCTTGTCGTACCCCGGTTCCGGGAGATGTGTATGCGACGGATCGGCTCTGTGCTGCTTCCCCTGGTGCACGATGACCAGCGCGGCGACGAGCCCGGCCGCAACGTGGCCACCCGGCAGGTCACCGTCACGCGGGGCTGGTTCCGCCTCCGCGCCCGGGGACACCCGCGTCCCCGAGCGCGGACAGTCGCACGTGCCCTTCCGGCGCGGGCGGATGCGCGTAAATGAAGATCGCATCGCGCGATGCGGTGCGGCGTCCACAAAGGCGCCACAATTGCCCCCCATGGACGTCCGCAGCCACGTTTCACCGTGCGGACCCTCCAGCCCCGCCCCATCCATGCGCCCGCTTCGCCTTCTTGCCGCCCCCCTCCTCCTCGCGCTCGCCGCCGCCGTTCCCGCGCACGCCCAGGTGCTGCACGGCCGCGTGGCCGATGCCGCGGACGGCAGCCCCGTCGCCGCCGCGCAGATCCTGGCGCTGGACGGCGCGGGCGCCACGGCGGCCAGCGGGGTGAGCGGGGCGGATGGCCGCTACGAGCTGGCGCTTCCCTCCGCCGGCGCCTTTCGCCTGCAGGTGAGCCGCATCGGCTTTCGCACCGGCATCTCGCCGACGGTGCAGGTAGGCGAGGGGGAGCGGATGGAGGTGGACCTGAGCCTGCGGCCGGAGGTGGTGCAGTTGGAGGCGGTGCAGGCGCAGTCGCGGGTCACGCCCAACTTCCACGATCGGCGCGCGCGGGGATTCTACGAGCGGATGGACCGCGGGCGCGGAAAGTACTACACCCCCGAGCAGATCTTTCGCCTGAACCGCTCTCGCACCTCGGACCTGATCACCACGTACGCGGGGATCAGCATGTACAACCGCCGGGTGTGGATGGGCGGCGACCGCCGCGGGTGCAGCCCCTTCATCTACATCGACGGCCACCGCGCGCCACCGCTCCCCCTGGATGACCTGATTGCCCCCTCCGCCATCTGGGGAATCGAGATCTACCGGCACGCGTGGGAGATCCCCAACGAGCTTCCCCGCGACGGCAACTGTGGCGTGGTGATGATCTGGACCCACACGTCCTGAGCCTGAGAGGGTGATGCTGAACCTGGCCCCGTGATCGACTCCCTGAGCCTGAAACGGTGTTGCTAAACCTTGCCCGTGAGTGACTTCCTGAGAGGGTGTTGCCAAACCTCGCCCTGCGATTGACTTCCTGAGGGAGGCGCTGCTACGCAGCCTGCGGGTACGATGGACTTTGGCGCCGACCGAAGGATCTCGCCGGCAGAACCGAGGGGCCGGCTGCCGCGCCCGGAGGACAGTCCTTCGCGAAGGCGGACGAGATCCTTCGGTCGCGCGCAGGCGGTTGTGTGGCTTCTGGTTACACGTGGTGCGCTCCCTCAGGAAGTCATCGCTTCTTTGTGAATTTGGGGTTTGGCAACACCCTCTCAGGAAGTCATGGCTTCTTTGTGAGTTTGGGGGTTTGGCAACACCCTCTGAGAGAGGCGCGGCGCGGAACTGTCCACTACGCCACACCCGGCGCGCCGACCGAAGGACCTCGCTGGCACAACCGAGGGGCTGGTCCCGCGGCATGGAGCCGGCCCCGCTTCGCCGGAGGGTAGGTCCTTCGGTCGCGCGCAGGCGGTTGTGTGGAATCGGGTTACACGTGGTGCGCTCCCTCAGGAAGTCATCGCTTCTTTGTGAGTTTGGGGTTAGCAACCCCCTCTGAGGCCAGATACTGCACTCCCATACGGCGACGCCCGTCATCATCCCGCTATTCCCTATTCCCTGTTCCCTATTCCCTTCCTGCTGTCCCCTGTCCCCTGTCCCCTCCATGGAACCAACCCGCCGCCGCAGCGTACCGGGCAGGGCACGCGGCACGGGCAATGCGCTGGCAGGCATACGCCCGCGCCGCTTCACTTTCCGGTACGACCTCGCAGTCCTGTGGTACCCAATGCTGTTCACGTGGCTGGCGTTCTTCTTTCTGGCGTTCATCGGCAAGCTGCTGCTGGCGGCGGCCATGTGCTACCTGATCTTTCCCGCCGAGCGCACCTGTGACGGCTGCGACGCCGACACGCTTCCCGTGCGCATGGGCACCGGGGGGCGGTGGATGTCGAAGCTGATGCTGGGCACCCTGCAGAAGCGCTGGTGCCCCCGCTGCGGCTGGGAGGGGATCACCCGCACCGGCCGGATGGCGGATGCGCACGCGCCGGTGCCGGGCATCGAGTCCGCCGCGCGCTGATCCCGGCGGACGGACGATGGACGGGGGCGGCGGATCCAACACCGGGTCCGCCGCCCCCGTCGCTTTTCGCCAAAGATTTCTCACCCAGAGGCCGCAGAGACCCCAGAGGGATGGGTTCCTCTGTGGCCTCTGCGCCCTCTGGGTGATCCAATCTTTTGCGGATTCGTGTCACGGCGCCGAAGCCGGCGGCACGAACCCTGAACGCTGCAGCACGGACCGTCGCCATCGCTCGCCCCCCATCCCGATCGCCAGATGCTGCTGCGCACCACGGACCGCGGGCTGTACTGCGAGGCGGGGGACTTCTACATCGACCCGTGGCAGCCGGTGGACCGCGCCGTCATCACACACGCGCACGGCGACCACGCGCGCTGGGGGAGCCGCACGTACCTGGGCTCGGTGGAAGGCGCGCGGGTGATGCGCACCCGGCTGGGGGCGGACGCGCGCATCCGCTCGGTGGAGTTCGGGGAGGCGGTGGAGGTGAACGGCGTGCGCGTGTCGCTGCACCCGGCGGGGCACATCCTGGGAAGCGCGCAGGTGCGGGTGGAGCACCGCGGCGAGGTGTGGGTGGTCTCGGGCGATTACAAGACCAAGGCGGACCCCACCTGCACCCCGTTCCACCCCGTGCGCTGCCACACCTTCGTCACCGAGTCCACCTTTGGCCTTCCCATCTACCGCTGGCGGCCGGACCGCGAGGTGTTCGACGGCATCAACGCCTGGTGGCGGCGCAACGCGGCAGAAGGGCGCGCGTCGATGCTGTTTGGTTACGCGCTAGGCAAGGCGCAGCGGCTGCTGGCGGGGATCGACGCCTCCATCGGCCCCGTCTACACGCACGGCGCGGTGGAGCGGCTTACGGCGGACTACCGCGAGACGGGCGTTGCCCTGCCGCCCACGCACAACCCCATGCAGGCGCCGCGCGGGCACGACTGGGGGGGCGCGATGGTTGTCGCGCCGCCCTCCGCGCACGGGACGCCCTGGATGCGGCGCTTCGGCAACGCGTCCACGGCGTTCGCCAGCGGGTGGATGCGGGTGCGCGGCCACCGCCGGCGCCGCTCCGTGGACCGCGGCTTCGTGCTGAGCGACCACGTGGACTGGCCCTCGCTGCTCTCGGCCATCGACGCCACGGGCGCGGAGTGCGTGTGGGTGACGCACGGCTACCGCGAGCCCGTGGTGCGCTGGCTGCGCGAGCACGGCCTGCAGGCCCAGTCCGTCGCCAGCCGCTGGGAGGGGGAGAGCGACGAAGGAGACGTCGTCGTCGCGGAGGAGGGCACGCCGGCGGAAGCTTCGGACAGCACCGAATCCGCCACAGACGTTTGAAAGTAGACGCACTTGACATCTGACGAATGGTGGCCTAGCATTCAGGAGCATTCACGCGCGCCAGGCGAGGAGGAACGCATGCGCTCACCAACCAAGCGGCTCCGGATGCCGGCTATCCAGGCGATCGGCCTTCGAAGGCAGGTCCGCCCCAGGCCCTCGCCCGACCTCCGTGTGTTCCGCGAGATGAGCAAGATCTCTCGCAGGATTACCGGGGAAGAGATCGACGAGCTGATCAGGCCCGTATAACGGCGGCGCCACCTGGAGGATGAAAGGCCGGACCGAAACGTCCGGCCTTTCGCCGTTTTGCAGTCTGTCGGTGTTGGGCGATCACCTTTCGAAACGGGGAGGAAGTCAAGCATGCGTGCAGATCGATTCCGGCGTCCAGAGGGGCATCCTTCGTCCGACGGGTACCGTCCCGGGCACGTGATCTGGTTCGTGCCTGGAGGCACGTGGCTGAACGCGGACAAGACGCGGCCGTTCGCACTGGCGACCTCGTGTATACCCGGTGGGCGGGGGACGCTCGTGTATGGCAGCACTCAATCCGCGGAGTTGAAGTCGGGAGCAGTTTGCATCGAGGTCGCCCCGCGGCAGAGCGGCGTGAACCGCAACGGACTGTGGAGGTCCACATATTTCTATCCAGGGGTGCTGGTCCGGACTGCTCATGCGGCGCTGCCTGGATCGGCAGGCCAGTTGGGCAAATCTCTGGATGAGCTTCGGAGGGCGCTTCGGGTTGCGCTCGGCATTGGGCAGGGCTCATGCGCGAGTTCGACTGCTCCTGTTCGATCGCGCCGCGGGCGAATCGTGGAACTGAATCCTGGCCTTGCCGAGGATCTGCGCACGAAGTTCGGCGTTCTGCTTACGGAGCACGGATATTCCCGGGCGAAACACTACCACGTTCTCCTGCCCATCCATTCAGGCGAAGACAAGCAAACGGATGACCGTGTTCTGCAGATCCGGTCAAAGCCGTGGATTGCCGTGTTCTCTCCATCGGCTCATGTCGCCCTCGTTCCGGTGAGCACAACCCAATCCGTCTGGTACACCGACGATATCGCGCGGGAGACGGAGTACGTGCTGGACGACGAGTCGCTGCGCCAGATCGATGCGCGGCTGTGCGAGTACTTCTCGCTTCCGCCGCTCGACGCGGAGCGGCCGCGGTAGAAAATATCTGGGGATGGCCGATTATCTGCTGTTATGCGTCCGCACACGACCTCCCGGACGCTGGCTGTCCCCTGTAACCTGTCCTCTGTACCCTGTCCCCTCTCCGTGAAGCGCTTCGCAGAGCTGTACGCAGAGCTGGACGAGACCACGAAGACCGGCGAGAAGGTGGATGCGCTGGCCGCGTACTTCTCGGCCGCGCCGCCGGAGGACGCGGCGTGGGCGGTGCACTTTCTGAGCGGCCGGCGGCCCAAGCGGCTGATCGCGGCGCGCAAGCTGGCGGCGTGGGCCATGGAGGCGGCCGACGTCCCCGAGTGGCTGTTCGACGAGTGCTACGACTCCGTGGGCGACCTGGCCGAGACCATCTCGCTGCTGCTCCCGGACTCCGGCGCCAGCAGCGACCTGCCCCTGCGGCACTGGGTGGAGGAGCGCCTGCTTCCCCTGCGCGGCGAGGACGAGGCCGCGCAGCGGGGGGAGGTGCAGCGCGCGTGGTCGGAGCTGGACGGCCCGCAGGCGTACGTGTGGAACAAGCTGATCACCGGCAGCTTTCGAGTGGGCGTGTCGCAGAGCCTGGTGGTGCGCGCCCTGTCGCGCGTCTCGGGCGTGGACGAGTCGGCGGTGGCGCACCGGCTGATGGGCGCGTGGGACCCCACGCCGCGGTTCTACCTGCGCCTGCTGGCCGCCGACACCAGCGACGCGGACCTCAGCCGGCCCTATCCCTTCTTCCTGGCGTACGCGCTGGAAGGCGAGCTGGAGTCGCTGGGCGACGCGCGCGAGTGGCAGGCGGAGTGGAAGTGGGACGGCATCCGCTCGCAGGTCATCCGCCGCCGCGGCGCCACCTTCATCTGGTCGCGCGGCGAGGAGCTGATCACCGAGCGCTTTCCGGAGCTGGCGCACGCGGCCGCGCTGCTGCCGGACGGCACCGTGCTGGACGGCGAGATCATGCCCTGGCGCGACGGGCCCCTGCCGTTCGCCCAGCTGCAGCGGCGCATCGGGCGCAAGACCCTGGGGCCCAAGATCCTGGCCGAGGTGCCCGTGGCGCTGCTCGCGTACGACCTGCTGGAAACGGACGGGGTGGACGTGCGCGAGCAGCCGTTCGCGTGGCGCCGTGCGCGGCTGGAGGAACTGGTGCGCGCCACGCCCTCCGCGGGGCGCATTCTCCTCTCCCCCGCCGTGCACGCGGAGGACTGGGACGGCGTGCTGCAGGCCCACCGCGACGCCCGCGCCCGCGCCGCTGAGGGATTGATGCTCAAGCGGCTGGACGCGCCCTACGGGGTGGGGCGGCGCAAGGGCGGGTGGTGGAAGTGGAAGGTGGAGCCGTTCACGCTGGACGCGGTGCTGATCTACGCCCAGCGCGGGCACGGCCGGCGCGCGTCGCTGTACACCGACTACACCTTCGGCGTGTGGAAGGACGGCGAGCTGGTGCCCTTCGCCAAGGCGTACAGCGGGCTGACGGACGCCGAGATCCGCAAGGTGGATGCGTTCGTCCGCCGCAACACGCTGCAGCGCTTTGGGCCGGTGCGCACGGTAAAGCCGGAGCTGGTGTTCGAATTGGCGTTCGAGGGCATCCAGCGCTCGCCGCGCCACAAGAGCGGGGTGGCGGTGCGCTTTCCCCGCATGCTGCGCTGGCGCACGGACAAGAAGCCCGAGGACGCCGATTCGCTGGAGACGATCGTGGGAATGCTGGAGGCGGAGGGACGGTAGCGCGGCGGGTTATTGACCATTTGGTCGAAATGAGATTTGCGGGGTACAGAGGTGCGGATCGGTGCTCCGCGCGCCCTTTCACCGCGCAGCGCACTCCGCGCTGCCAAGGCAGATGCGGAGGCGCCGTCTTGCGCCTCCAACTCAGGAGGCGCCCATGACGCCGAACGAAACGCACGACGAAAAGATGACCCGCATCAGCGCAGAGCTCAGCAAGGCGCTGCGCCGGCAGGCCATGGGCACGTGGCGGCGGGTCCGGACCCGCAATCGCGGCGAAGTGGCGCGGCACGCGTGGCAGTTCCGTCCCACGGAAGAGGGCACCTCGCGCTTTCTGCGGATTACGCACGAGGCCATGGACCAGGGCGACGACCCGGTTCCGCAGCTGCTGAGCAACCTGAGCGCCGGCCGCTGGCTGGCCCGCCTGGACGACGGCCCGGAGACCTCGCTGGTGCTGGGCGCCGACGGCCGCCTGGAGCGGTTCTCCCGCAAGTAGCCTTCGTCCGTCCGCGGTCCAGGCCCCGTCCGGCGCATTTGCGCCGGACGGGGCTCTTTGCATCCACCCGATGTCCGTTCCCAGACCTTGCAGACCCCCATCCACTGAAATACCGTAGGAGCCTCCGCATCGCCCCTTCTTTCCCGCACGCCCATGAAAACCATCCGCCTGCTCCCCGCCATGCTGCTGATTGCGCTTGCCGCGTGCGGCGGCGGCGACGGGGCCGATGCAGCCGCGACCGTCCGCGACAGCGCGGGGATCCGGATCGTGGAGAACCGCGGCGGGCGCTGGGAAGAGGGCAAGGGATGGGGGCTCTCCGCCGAGCCGGCGCTGCAGATTGGCGTGGCGGAGGGCGATCCGCTCTACCAGATGGACCGCGTGCGCGCGGCGCTGCGGATGGGCGACGGGCGCATCGTGGTGGCCAACGGGGGCGGCCACCAGGTTCGCTGGTACGACGCCGGCGGGCGGCACGTGGCCAGCGCCGGCCGGCAGGGCGCCGGGCCGGGGGAGTTCCAAGCCCTCTTTGCGCTGCGGCGTCTGCCGGGCGACACAGTGCTGGCGTACGACCTCCAGGCGTTCCGTCTCTCCTGGTTCGATGGGGGCGGCCGGTTCGTGCGCGCGGCGCCGCTGGCGCCGGTGGGGGTGGTGCCGCCGCGCTTCGTGGACCGGTTCGCGGACGGATCGCTGCTCCTCTCCGTTTCGCAGCGCAGCTTTGCCGCCGAGCCCACCACCGGCATCAGCCGCGACACGCTGCTGTGGCTGCGCGCGGATCCGCGGGGCGTGCCGGTGGATTCGCTTCCGCCGACACCGGCCGGCGAGGCGTTCTTCGACGTGCAGAGGTCGGGCGGACGGGTGCAGTCGTTCTCCATCCTCACCCTGCCGTTCATGCGCGACGTGCATTCCGCCGCGGCGGGCGACCGCTACTGGCAGGGGACGACGGACACGTACCAGATCGTGCTGCGGCGCGCGGACGGCACCCCGGAGCGCATCGTGCGGCGGGCGGTGGAGCCGGTGCCCGTGCGCGGCGCGTACCTCGACAGCCTGCGCCGCGTGCGCACCGCGGAGTACGGCGCCGAGTCCGGCAGGGAGCTGGACCGCATCGACGTCCCCGAGCGGCTGCCCGCCTTCGAGCGGCTGCTGGTGGATGACGGCGGAAACCTGTGGGTGCAGCGCACGGCGTGGCCCGGCGCCGTGCAGACGGAGTGGGACGTGTTCGATGCGGAGGGAGCGATGCTGGGCACGGTGCGCATGCCCGCCGGGTTCCGCGCCACCCACGTCGGCGCCGACTTCGTCCTGGGCGTGTGGACGGACGAGGACGACGTGGAGTACGTGCGGATGTACGGACTGGCGAAGTAGGGTGGCCCTCCGCGGCTGCGCACCGCCGGATCCTGGAGAACAATCGGTCTCTTGCCACACGGAGGGCACGAAGGACACGGAGGATCAGATCTCCAGGCCTCCGTGCCCTCCGTGTGAGGCAGGCAGATTCTGCCTACGTCAAAGTGTTCAGCCGATGGCGCATTCGCACTCACCACCCAGGCACGCCCCGGTCGGCGCCCCGGCCGCGATGCAGGCCGCCTTGCACCTGGACGTAATGCAGGCCTGCACGCTCGCCTCGGCGGGCGTGGCAAAGGCTTCACTCACACCGAAGCCGAACGCCGCCACCAGCGCGATTCCGAACACCCGCCGGCCGATCTTGCCAATCTGAAGCATGGGATTCCCCTGGTGAGTGGAATGGGCATGGCCGGAGAAGCTCACAAATCGGCGACATCACGGCCTTGGTGAAATTAGGCTCGTTATGTGAGTGATTGCAAGTGGGGACCAGCGCCCTCCCGTTCGCCGGAACCGCGGATGGCGGAGTCTGCTGAGGACGCGTCCCGCATCTTTCGTCGCCTCTGCAGACCCCGCGCAACACGAGCCGTGCGGGCCCGTTCTCAGGCTCCGCGCCTGCCCTTGTAGTACGCGCGCTGGGCGCGGTGGATGGTCCTGACCCGCGCGCGTTCAGCCGCGGCCGCGGCTTCGTCCTGGCGCAGCTCCAGCCAGTCCAGCTCACGCCGCAGCCGCCGCCAGCTTTCCAGCCGATCGGAATCCAGGGCGCCGGATTCCGCCGCCGCGCGGACGGCGCACCCGGGCTCCGCGCCGTGCGCGCAGTCGCCGAAGCGGCAGCGCGCAGCCAGCGCCTCCACGTCGGCAAAGGCGGTTTCCAGCCCCGCGTCCGCCGTCCACAGCTGCAGTTCGCGCATTCCCGGTGTGTCGATGAGCAGCGCCCCGCTCGCCAGCCGCACCAGCTGGCGGTGCGTGGTGGTGTGGCGCCCCTTGCCGTCCTCCCGCACCGCGCCGGTCCGCAGCGCCTCCGCGCCCAGCAGCAGGTTGGTGAGCGTGGACTTGCCGGCGCCGGACGAGCCCAGGAGCACCGCCGTCCGCCCCGGCTTCAGCCACCGCGCGAGATCATCCACCCCCATCCCCGTCACGGCGGATACGGCGGCCACGTCCACCCCCGGCGCCACCGCGCGGACGCCGCGGAGGGCCGCATCCACGTCATCCGCCAGGTCCGCCTTGGTGAGCACCACCACGGGGACGGCCCCGCTCTCCCACGCCAGCGCCAGGTAGCGCTCGATGCGGCGCGCGTTCACGTCGCCGGGGAGCGCGGCGGCGATCAGGGCGGTGTCGACGTTGGCCGCCAGCACCTGCGCCTCCGTCGTATCGCCCGCGGCCTTGCGGCGAAACAGGCCGCGGCGCGGGAGGACGGCGTGGATGGCCGCCGTGCCGCGTCCCTCATCCACCGCCACCCAGTCGCCGGTGGCGGGCAGTTCTTCGCGGGAGCGGGCCTGGTGGCGCAGGCGGCCGGCGAGCACGGCGGCGCGCTCCCCATCCGCCCCCCACACCACGTAGCGGTCGCGGTGCTCGGCCACCACGCGCGCGGGCACGGCCCCCTGCGCGCGCAACGCACTGAAATCACGCGCATACGCCGCATCCCAGCCAAGTTGGGAGAGGTGCGCGAAAACGCCGTCGAGGGACGGCGAAACGTCGTTTGTCACTGGAGTGGATCTCCTGGTCCGCGGGCGCGGCGGATGGACGACCGCGCGGCCCGCATGGGCACGATTCAGCCGCCGGCGGTGTCCGGACGGCGTGGGTGACCACGCCAGGACCGCGGCCGCGATGCCCTGAGGAGGGGGATGACCAGGATGTGCCGGGCGGTGTGCCCGGGTGCAGCGGCTCCGTTCTCCTCAGCGCGCGCGGTGCGCGGCCTGGCGGATTTCGGAGATGGCGGCGGTACGCAGAGGCGCCTCGAACAGGGAGTGCGAACGTGCGAGAGTGCCAACGTGCGTGCTCTCGACCCGGAAAGTGTAGCGCGGATGTGGCGGGGGATCAAGGTTGCCTGATGCGGCGCGGCGGGTAGCTTTGAGATGACGGATCGGAATCCGCAAAAGAATGGGCCTCACACGGAGTCAACGGAGTCAGCGGAGTTTTCTCGTGCCGTTTCCTCTGCGCGCACTGTCCGAAACGCTGATCCGTGGTGAGCGGAGGCATGGCGCGCACGTCGACGAGGCACGAGCCGGCGTGGGATGTCGGGAACGGGAAGCAGATGGAATGCGGCAAGGGGCCATCCGCGTTTTTTAGGGGAGGATGCGGATCTCCCGATGATCTCTGCGGCGCACGAGAGCAAGTCGTCCACACCACCTGATGCGCGATCTTTGGAACCATCCGCTACACCACCGCCGCGGACCCATTCCAGTTTTCCGATCACCAAACCGTGACTATGCCTGAGGATTTTTACGATGCGCTCGCGCCCTTCTACCACTTGGTCTATCCGGACTGGGAGGCGAGCATGGCGCGGCAGGCGGCGGCGCTGGACGCGGTGATCCGCGCGGAACTGGGGGAGGGCGAGGGGCGGACGGTGCTGGACGTGGCGTGCGGCATCGGCACGCAGGCGCTGGGGATGGCGGCGCGGGGGTACGGGGTTTCGGCGTCGGACCTTTCCGCGGGCGCGGTGCGGCGGCTGCGCGACGAGGCGGAGCGGCGCGGGCTGGCGGTCGACGCGCGGGTGGCGGACATGCGCGATGCGTGGAATGCCCACGGCCGCACCTTCGACGTGGTGCTGTGCGCCGACAACTCGCTGCCGCACCTGCTGACGCATGACGACGTCCTCACGGCGCTGCGCGGCTTCTTCCGCTGCACGACGCCGGGCGGCGTGTGCCTGGTCTCCATCCGCGACTACGACGCGACGGACTGGCGCACCGCGGGCATCCACCCCCACGGCGTGCACCAGCGGGACGGCGCGCGCTGGGTGCTGTTCCAGGTGTGGGAGCCGCGCCCGCCGCTGTACGACACGACGATGTACGTGATGGAGGACCGGCCCGGCGCCGAGATCCGCACGCGGGCCATGCGCACCACCTACTACGCGCTCCCCGTCGCGCGGCTGGTGGAACTGATGCGCGCGGCGGGGTTCACGCAGGTGCGGCGGATGGACGGCGCCTTCTTTCAGCCGCTGGTCGTGGGACGCAGACCGGCGGAGTAGCGGACGAGGCTTCCCCGGCGGGATGCTTCGCTGCTCTCGTCCAGCGCGGGCATCAGCGATCGCCGGCTGCGTCCGGCCGGGGCACCGACGTCTCAGCCACCGCGGAGGGAGCAGGCGCGGATCGGCGCGGACGGCGCGCTGCCGGAACGGTGGCGGGCAGCGTGGCGGTGAGCAGCGCATCTCGGTAGCCCTTGGCGACATCGTAAAGCTGCTGCACCAGGAGCAGAACCAGGATCGGGACGAAGTACATCCAGAACCAGGGCGAGCCGAACGCCGCAAGGCTGCACAGAACCGACCCTACCGGCACGGCGGCGACCCCGGCCCACGCGGCTCGCTCCAGCGGCAGCAGGTGAAAGAGCAGCACCAGCCCCACCGCCGCCGCAAACTGCAGCACCCCCACCCACAGGGGATGCGGAGGAACGGTTCCGCCGCCCCGCAGCTCGCTGTCCACGACCTGCGCCCACACCTCTACGCCGGCCATCAGCCCCAGCGGCGTGTTGTGCCAGTCGCGGGTGGCGGAGTGAGCCGCCCCGAGCAGCACCACCTTGTCCCTGAGCACCCCCCGGTCGCCCAGATAGTCCGGAGACGCCTGGCTCGCCAGCACCCAGGACGCGGTCAGCGGCTGCACGGGAAGGGGGCGGTACGTGATCAGCCGCTCCCGGTCCTCGGGGAGCCGCTTGCCGGCCGCCCGCAGCAGCGCCGTAGCGAACGACGGCTGCTTTCCGTCCGCCGTGCGCAGCGACTGCCGGTAGCGTCGCAGCGTGCCGTCCCCGTCGGGCGAAAGCAGCGCCATCCCCGTCTGCGGCGCGGCGCCTGCCCTTCCGCGCGCCGGGCCCGGCCGCAGGTCCTCTGGCGCGCACGCCGCGACCGGCTCGCCCCGCGAGCCGATACACCGGGCATTGCGGGCCCACACCACCGGCACGCCCGCCACCCTGTTCGGCACGGCTGCGTATGCGGCGGCCCCGCTCTCCAGGTCCACCCCGATTACCGCGGGACGGCCGTGGGCAATCCCTTCCACCACACGCAGCACGTTTGCCGGATCCAGCGGCGTCACCCCGCCAAAGATGGTGTCGTGGTCCGCGTCATCGATGCGTACCACGACGACGTCGGACCGGGCGGGAACGCCCCGCAGCCGCGCCTGAAAGTCCAGCGCGGCCCACTCCGCCTCTTCGTTGCGGTCCAGCAGCACGGAAAGGCCCAGTGTCAGCAGGAGGACGGGAACGGCGCGCAGCAGCCGGCGCCGTACCGGGCCGCGGGCGGGGCGGGCGCTCACCGCGGCGCCTCCGCCGGCGGGACGGCGCCGGCCAGCCAGGCCAGGTACGCCCGGAGGAACACGCGCGCGTCGTGCGCCGCGTCCATCCCCGTCCACGTGCTCACCATCTCCCGCGCCCGCGCGAATTCCTCACGGATGCGGGCGTACTCCTGCGGCGGCGGGACCAGCACCCACGACTCGCCGCCCCCCCCGTCGTGGGACTCGAGGCGCAGCACGTACAGCCCCGGCGAGGGGGCGGAAACGGTCAGCGGCTGCCCCGGTGCCCACTCCCGCGGCGGGGGCGGACCGAACACTGATGACGTTCCGTGGGTGACCATCCAGTTGGTGTCGGTCCCCGGCAGCGTCCATCGCTCCAGCGCCACCTGGTACAGGCCCGCGTCCATCTCCTCCAGCGCCTCGCTTACGTCGATCTCCGCGTCGCCGGGTGCGGCCACCACGTCCTCCGGGCCGGCGCCTTCCGCGCGGCTGATGAGCGAGACGAAGGCCTCCGGGTCACGCCTCACCAGTCCCAGCACGGCCTCCACCATCCGCTCCGTGCGTTCCAGCAGCCCGGCGCGCACCCGCAGCGTATGGCGGCGGTCGCAGTCGCCGGGAACGGCGCAGTTGAGCGCCAGACGGCTGCCGTCGCGCAGCACCAGGGTGAGGTAGGCACCGGCGGAGGAGCGCGGCGCCGCCCACACCTCCTCGCCCTGCGCCACCACCCGCCCGGCAGAAACCGGCTGGTCGGGACGCGCGCTGGTGAACCAGGTGCCCCGCACGGTGGCGACGTAGCCGGCGGCTTCCTGCGCGCGCGCCGCGGGCGGCGCGGCCAGCGCCAGCACCAGCGCGGCGGCGTGCCAGGGGGCGCGCAGGCATTGCGGGCTCATCATTCCCTTCCTCCCGTTCACGTGGATCATCGCGGAGCGTCCGGCAGCGGCCGCCAGTCCCCGGCGGGAACGAAGGCGGCCCAGTAGTACGGGTGGCTGCGGCCTCCCTCGGCCAGCATCCCCAACTGGACCTGGCGCAGCGCCTCGGCACGCCCCCGGCCGTCGCGCAGGCCCTCGTAGTACTGCACCATCACGTCGCGAGTGGCACGGTCGTCCACCCGCCACAGCGTCATGACCTGGCTTTCGGCACCCGCCAGCAGCAGCGCGCGGCGCAGGCCGTACACGCCGTCGTTGCTGCGCACGTCGCCCAGCCCTGTCTCGCACGCGCTCAGCACCACCAGGCGCGTACCGCGCAGGTCCAGCCCGGCGGCTTCCATCGCCGTGAGCACGCCGTCCTCGCCGTCGCCGGTGCCGCCCGCGTTGGCGCCCGCGAACGCCAGCCCGGCGCGGAGCAGCGCGGGGGTAACATCGGCGCCCGCACCGGCGTCCGGGACGAACCAGCCGTGCGTGGCCACGTGCAGCAGCGCCGGCCCGTCCGCCGCCTTGAGCGCGGCTTCACTGGCGTCCGCACCCGTGAGCACCCGCGCGCCGGGGAGCACCGTGGCGAGCAGGGCGGCCTCGTCGCGCGCGGCATCCAGCGGCCGCCAGCGTCTGCCGCCGCCCGGCGCCTGCCCGTACGCGGGTGCCGCCACGATCAGCGGGGCGCCGCCCGGCGCCGTGCCGCCGTCCAGCCGCAGCAGGTCGCGCCCGCTGGTGAGGTAGCCTACGACGACGTCCTGCAGCAGGTAGCGGCCGTCCTCGCCCACCAGCGCGCCGAACGGCACCAGGTTCAGCGCCCCGTCCGGGGCCACCAGCAGGGTGGTGGCGCCATCCAGCAGCGGCCGCAGGGGTGCCAGCACCCGCGCGTCCAGCTCACGCGCCCGCTCCCGGGCGTCGGGGCGCCGCGGGTTCGCCAGCGCCTGGCGCAGGCGCAGCACGGCCGAGTCCACCCCGGCGACCGGCCCAAGATCCACTGCCCGCGGCGCGCCCGCCGGATGCAGCACGTACGCGGCGTAGCGCGGGGACGAGCCCAGTGTGGCGCGGCTGGAGTCGTGGCTCAGGCCGCTCGGCTCGTAAACGACGATCTCCACCAGGGCGGCACCCGCGGGGACGCGTGCCTGCACCGCATCCAGCGTCACCGGCCGCAGCCGCATTCCCAGCGCCGCCGTGCGCGCGCCGATCTCGCGCTCCAGCTGCGCGGCACGGTCCGCCAGCCCCGCCACGCGCGCACGGTACACGCCTGGGGCCTCGTTCCCCGGCCCGGCGGTCACCCACCGGGCCCAGCGGCCGCGCACGGCGGCCAACTCGTCGAACAGCGCCCGCTCGTTCGGCCCCATTTGCTCGCGCAGGGCGCCCAGCGACTCGGCCGTCGCATCCAGCGCGCGCCCCTTTCGCCGCAGCACGGCCGTCAGTGCCGCGCGGGCGGCGGCGGGATCGCCGGCCATCGCGCCCAGGTGCAGGCTCACCAGGCGGCTGGCCGCGTTCCCCGTGCCTGCGACCAGCCCCTGCTTCTGCGCCTCCGACCCGAAGGTGAGCACGTACGCCAGGTGGCGCTCCAGCAGGTCGTCGGCGCGAGTGTAGCTGGCCAGTGCCGAATCCAGCCGTCCCATACTCTGCTGCGCCATCGCCAGCACCCCCACCGTACGGGCGTACGCGGGCGATTCGCTCCCCAGGGCCGCCGCCTGCACCGCCAGCGCACGCTGAAGCAGGGGAGCGGCGCGGGCCGGCCGCTGGCTTCCCAGGTACGTGACGGCCAGGTTGCGCAGGGGAACCGCCATGTCCGGGTGATCGGCCCCCCAGGCCTGTTCAAAGAGCGCGAGGGCCTCTTCCTGTATGGCGCTTCCGCGCTCGAAGTCGCCGGCCCGCACCAGCGCGGTCCCGTAGCTGGCGCGCACCGCCGCCCGGTCGGCCGGTGCCGCGGAGCCCGCGTCCACGATGCGGATCGCGCGCGTCAACAGCGAGTCCGCCTGCGCGTGCCGGCCCATCGCCGTCTGCCCCGCGGCCAGGTTCATCAGCGCCGACGCCACGTCGGGATGGCCGGGACCCAGGGTGCTCTCCTGAATGGCGAGTGCCCGGCGCAGCAGGGGCTCGGCCGCCGCTTCGTCGTTCATGGTGCCGTAGAGCACCGCCAGGTTGTTCAGCGCGGCGGCTACGGCGGGCGACTCCGGCCCATACTGCCGTTCATACGTCTGCAGCACGCGGCGGCGCAGCGCCGCCGCCTGGGGCAGGTCGCCGCGCTCCTGCAGCACGGTTGCCAGGGCCGACGCCACGCCGGCAACCTCCGGGTGATCCGCCCCCCGACGCGGCTCCAGGACGGCGAGGGCGCGCCGCAGCAGCTCTTCCGCGGACCCCAGCCAGCCCCGCTCATGTTTCACCATGGCCAGATTGGCCCGCTCCACCGCCAGCCCCGCGTCGTCCTCCCCCACCAGCGGCAGCAGGATCTCCACCGCGAGGGTGCGTAGAGAGTCCGCCGCCTCCAGGTTGCCCTGCAGCCGGCGCAGCCCGCCAATCATGCCCAGCACCTGTGCCGCCTGGCTGCTCCGGTCGCCCATCCGCTGCCGGTAGATCTCCAGCGCGCGGGCGTACAGCGAGTCTGCGCCGGCGTAGTTCGCGTCCTCCTCGTACGCTCCCCCCAGGCTCAGCGCGGCCGAGGCCAGACGCGGATGTCCGGGGGGCGTCACGCGCTGCCGGATGGTGAACGACTCTCGCAGCAGGGCCATTCCTTCCGCGGGCCGGCCCCGGCGCCGGAGCAGGATGCCCAGGTTGGTCGTCAGCCAGGCCAGCTCCTCTTCCCGCTCGCCGGGGTGGGCGCGGTAGGCGGCCAGGGCCTGCCGCAGCAGGGGCTCGGCCGGCTCCATCTCGCCGCGCCACAGGTGCAGCAGGGCCTGGCGGTGCAGCGTAAGGGCTGCGTCGGGATGGTCCGGCCCCAGCCGCGCCTCCTGGATGGACCGCGCGCGGCGCAGCAGCGCGGACGCGGAGTCGTACTCCTCCACGGCCGCCCGGAACTGGCCCGAGGTGCTCAGCGCCTCCGCCAGCGCGGGATCGTCCGCCGGCAGTGTGCGCTCGCGGATCGCCACCGCGCGAGCGGCGGCAGAGTCGGCGGCGGGGTAGCGGGCCAGCTGGTACAGGATGTCGGCATGGACGAGCAGGGCGGCGGCGACCCATGGGCCGTCCTGGCCCCATGCCTGCTCCAGCGCCGCGATGGCGGGCCGCACGGCGGAGTCGGCGCGAAGGTACTCGCCGGAGTCGCGCAGGGCGGACGCGCGCAGCATCTCGGCGGGAAATCCGGGATCGGCGGAACGCTGTGCGACGGCACGGACGGGCGCAGCCAGCGGGAGGGCGAGGAGGAGCGCGAGCAGGGCGGCGCGCGACGGGCCGTGCGAAAAGGGGGCACGCATGGAGGCACCTCACGTCACATGAACGATGGCCGGCGTGCGGGGATGCCGTCGTGAAGCCACGAGGCGCGCGGATGTGCCGGCCGCATTCCAATGTACCGGGGCCGGGGCAGGAATCAAGAATGCCGGGATGGCGCGCGGACCGGTCCGGATGCCGCCCGCGAGCCGCCAGTGGCGATGACGGCCGGTGGGCTACTCCGTCTCGTCCGGCGGAATGCCCAGCACCAGGACGCGCTCGCCGGCGGTGGCGGCGTCCAGGCCCCAGCGATAGCCGCCGGCGCGCTGCAGGTCGCGCACGCGGTACAGCACCTGGACGTGCGCCACGTCCTCCGGCGTGGGCGCGCGGGCGCGCAGCTGCGGGCAGCGCTGCAGGTCCGCCGTCACCGAGCGCCACTGGCAGGTGTGGCCAAAGCCCAGCGAGTGCATCATCTCGTGCCCCACCAGCTCCGGCCCGTACTCGGTGTGCAGCTCGGCGCGGCGGCGCAGGCTTACGGCGGCGTACTCCACCAGCCCGGGCCGCCCCAGCACCATGGTAAGCCCCGCCACGGGAAGGGTGGGGTCGATCACCACCAGCACCACGTCGTCCGTGCCGTTCTCGTCCGTCTCGCGCGACAGTGTCTCGGTGTAGCGCACCGGGCGGAACAGGTCCGTGCCGAACGCGTCCTCGATCCCCTCGATCGCCCGCCAGAACGCGGCGGAGTCCGGTGCCGCGCCGGCGGGGATGGAGTGCTCGCGGTCGAATCCCACGCGCAGCGGAAAGCGCGACAGCGGCCACCCCTGGTAGCGCACCGGCTCCTGCCCCCGCGGCCGCACGCGCACCCAGAACACGCTGCAGCGCGGGCACACCGGCGTCCGCGCGCGGTGCGGGCTGATCTCCACCCCCTGCCCCGCGTAGCGCCCCGCCGCGATGGTCCAGGTCCGCGGCACCAGCACGAAACCCTGCTCCGCCTGCGTCTCGCGCCGGTGGATGCGGGCCAGGGCGGGGTGATACGCACGCCGGTCCCGGTCCGCCGCGTCCACCACCATCTCCAGCGAGTCCGCCAGGTCCCGCGGCACCGGGATGGCGAACCGCCCCGCCGAGTCCACCTCCACCGAATCCACCCGCACGGTCGTGTCTCCCGGCGCGCGCCAGCGGACGAACGCGCGCAGGCTGTCCGTCCGCCCCCCGTCCGCCGCGACGATTCGCCCGCGCAGCACGTCCGCCTCCTGCGCGTCCGCGTTCGCGGCGGCGAGCATCAGCGCGAGCACGGACATCATCGTCCCAACGAAACGGGGGGCTCTGGACATTCGTGGATCAGGGGGCAGATTGCGGTGGTGCGAACGGCCGCCGCCAGCGCATCACGCGTACCGGCGGGCGTGCAGCCATGAATCCGCGTTTCCCCATCCACCGAGCACACGCATGCGCAGCCGCATCCTCGTCCCGCTGATCCTTTTCCTGGCCGCCGCGCCGGCCCTGGCCCAGTCCGCGCCGCCGCTCTCCACGTTCAGCATCGTGGCGTGCGACCCGGAGACGGGGTTCTGGGGCGTGGCGGTGCAGTCGCGCGTGGTGGGGGCGGGCTCCATCGTGCCGGCGGCGGAGGCGGACGCGGGGGCCATCGCCACGCAAGCGGCGGCCAACGTGAGCTTCAAGCGGCGCGGGCTGGAGCTTCTGCGCGCAGGCCGCTCGGCGGAGGAGGTGCACGACGAGTTCGTCCGCGGCGATCCGGGGATCGCGGACCGGCAGTTCGCCATCGCCGACCGCGCCTGCCGCGTCGCCGCGTTCACGGGCGACAGCACCAGCGCGTGGGCGGGGCACCGCACGGGCGCGGGGTTCAGCGTGCAGGGCAACATCCTCACCGGCCCGGAGGTGGTGGAGGCGATGGCCCGCGCGTACCAGGAGGCCGTGGCGGCGCGGCGGCCGTTCGGCGAGCGGATGCTGGCGGCGCTCAAGGCGGGGCAGGCGGCGGGCGGCGACCGGCGCGGACGGCAGGGCGCGGGAATGCTGATCGTAAAGCGCGGCGCCGGCTACGGCGGGGGTGACGACGTTTATGCCGACCTGCACGTGGAAGACCACGTGGAGCCCATCCTGGAGCTGGAGCGGGTGTACGGCGTGTGGATGTCGCTCTTTCACCCCGAGGACCACTTTCTCCCCAACGGCTCGCAGGCCATCGCCGCGCCGGCGGGGCCGCACGTCTGCCTGCTGCGCAACCTGCTGGCGCGCGCCGGCCACGGCACCGCGACGGAAGCGGAGTACTGCGCGTTCGACGAAGAGGTGATCACGCCGCTCAAGGCCTTTCAGCGCGCCAACAACCTTCCCGTGCGCGCCGCGCTCACGCCCGAGACGGCGGCGCGCCTGCGGGAGGCGGCGGGTGCGAGCCCGGCTCCGTGAGTCGGCGGATCGATCCCGACCTACAAAAGATGGCCTCACACGGAGTCAACGGAGTTAACGGAGTTGGTTCGTGGAGACTCCGTTGGCTCTCCGCATCTTTCACCCGTACGCCGCCGGCCCTATGCGTTACCTCTGTCTGATCTATTGGGACGAGCAGAAGCTCGCCGACCTTCCCGCCGCGGAGCTGAACGCGCTGAACGCGGCGCACCTGGACTTCAACGACGAACTCCGCCGCAGCGGCCACTACGTCGAGGCCGAGGCGCTGGTGCCCTCGCGCGAGTCCGCCTGTCTGCGCGTGCGGGGCGGCAGGCCGATGGTCACCGATGGCCCGTTCGCCGAGGCCAAGGAGATGGTCGCCGGCTTCTACCTGCTGGAGGTGCGGGATCGAGACGAAGCGCTGCAGATCGCCGCCCGCATCCCCAGCGCGGCGTACGCCACGGTCGAGGTGCGCGAGGTGCGCGGATTGGTGGTGGAGGGACGGAGCTGAACTGAACATCAGTCCAGGTCCAGCAGCGCCGCGCTTTTAAAGGATTCTTTCAAAGCCCGAATCGCTTTTAAGATTTCGGGGCCAGAACTTTCAAAGCTCCTGCGTTGGCCCACACAAGATGCCATCGGGACCGGCACGAGCGAACTCCGTTAACTCCGTTGACTCCGTGTGAGGCCATCGTTTGTTGAAGCGGCCCCACGTTTGCGAAAGGTTCACGGGGTTCCGGCCGGGTGGCCGGCCAGCGCAGGCGGACAGGGACCGGGGGACGTGGATGGTGATCGGCAAGCTGTTGCGGCGCAACCGCATCCTGGGCGATCGCGAGGCCGAGCTGCGCGCCCGCGAGCGCGAGCTGCTGGACCGCCTGGGCACGGCGTTCGCCCGCTTTGGCGCGGACGTGGACGCCGACGACATCAAGCACTTCAACCAGGCCCGCGAGCAGCTGAACGGCCTGTTCCTGCTGGTGATCGCCGGCGAGTTCAACAGCGGCAAGAGCAGCTTCATCAACGCGCTGCTGGGCGAGCGGGTGCTGCCGGAGGGCGTTACGCCCACCACCGACCGCATCAACGTGCTCAAGTGGGGCGAGACGGTCAGCGACGAGCTGGTGGAGGCGTACCTGCTGGAGCGCACCCACCCGTCGCCGGTGCTGCGCGACATCAGCATCGTCGACACGCCGGGGACCAACGCCGTGCTGCGCGAGCACGAGGAGCTGACCCGCGACTACGTGCCCCGCAGCGACCTGGTGCTCTTCGTCACCTCCGCCGACCGGCCGTTCACCGAGAGCGAGCGCGGCTTCCTGGAGCAGATCCGCGCCTGGGGCAAGAAGATCGTCTTCATCGTCAACAAGATCGACATCCTGGGCGGCGAGGACGACCGCACCACCGTGCTCAAGTTCGTCCGCGAGAACGGCGCGGCGCTGCTGGGCGAAGAGCCGCTGGTGTTCCCGGTGAGCGCGCGCGACGCCATGCAGGCCCGCGCCGCCAACGACGAGGCCATGTGGGCGCGCAGCGGCTTTCGCGAGGTCGAGGAGTTCCTGCTGACCACGCTGGACCAGCAGGAGCGCATCAGGCTCAAGCTGCTGAACCCGCTGAACGTGGGCCTCAAGCTGGCCGCCAAGTACAAGGACACGGCGTTCGAGCGGCTGAAGCTGCTGGCCGAGGACGTGTCGACGCTGCAGAACATCGACCAGCAGCTGGCGGCGTTCCACGGCGAGATGCTCAAGGACTTCGGCCCGCGGCAGGGGCGGCTGGACGCGCTGCTGAACGAGATGGAGGTGCGCGGCCTGAACTTCTTCGACGAGACCATCCGCTTCGGAAAGATCCGCGAGCTGATGAACACCGAGGGGGTGCGGCGCGACTTCGAGCGCGTGGTGGTGGGCGACACGCCCAGGCTGATCGACGAAGAGGTGGGGCGGGTGATCGACTGGATCGTGGAGCGCAACCTGAAGCTGTGGCAGGACATCACCGCCTACATCGAGCGCCGCCAGATCAACCGCCACCGCGACGGGATGATCGGCGAGGTGGGGCGCGGCTTCAACTACAACCGCCAGGCGCTGCTCGATTCCATCGGCCGGGCGGCGGGCGAGGCGGTGGGCGGCTTCAACCGCGAGGCCGAGGCGCGCAAGCTGGCCGACGAGGTGCGCGGCGCGTCGGGCGTGACCATGCTGGCCGGCGCGGGCGTGGGGCTGGGCGTGCTGATGACCGCCATGCTCACCGGCGCCGCCGCCGACATCACCGGCATCACCATGGCGGCCACGCTGGCGGCCACGGGCCTCTACGTGATCCCCGCGCGGCGCCGTTCGGCCAAGGCCGAGTTCCAGAAGAAGATCGAAGAGGTGCGCGCGCGGCTCAGCGAGGCGCTCACCCGGCAGGTGCACGGCGCCGTGCAGGACTCGCAGGAAAAGGTGAACGAGTCCATCGCCCCGTACCGCCGCTTCGTGCAGGTGCAGCAGCAGGAGCTGAACGAGGCACGCGGGGAGCTGGTGGTGGCGGAGGATGCGCTGCTGCGGCTGCGGACGGAGATCGGCGGGTGAAGGGGTGAAGGGGTGAACGGGTGAACGGGTGAACGGGGCGGCTCCGAGGGCGGGGGCCGCCTTCGTGTTTTCGGAGGATGCGCGGAGTGGGATGCGCGGGGGTGATGAGCGGGTGAACCCGCTGCTGGGAAAGCGAGAAGCCCCGTCTCGGCGCCGCTCACGCGTCGACGAACGTGGCTTCGGGCTTCCTGCACCACGACGAGCTGTCATCCCGAGGCCCGGCCGCGCAGGTCCCATCCTCTCGCGCCGCGGGTGGCAGGGCCGGGGGATCTGCTCCCGGACGGCTGGAGCGTCGTCGCGGCAGCCCCGCACTGCACTGCGGGCTACGACGTCGGCCGACAAAGCGCCCCGGCCGCGCGAGCCGTCTACGGCTGCGGGGCGCCGAAGGAGCCGGTGGTGCGCTGAAAGACGTAGGTGCGCGCGGCGAGCGAGCGCTCCGGCGGCGGAAGCTCGGTGAGCAGCAGGCGGGTGCCTTCCACCCGCAAGCGGTGGCCCTGGTTCCACTCCGGCATGTAGTCCAGCTGGCTGGATCCGCGGTCGTGCTCCCACGCCATCCCGCCCATGGTGCGCAGCGCCAGCCGGTCGCCCTCCACGCCCCAGTCGCCGCTGCGGGAGTACCAGGCCACCATCCCGTCCTGCGACCTGCCCTCCGGCCCGAACGCGACGGTGGTCCACACGTACCGCCCGTCGTCGGTCAGCTCCAGCCGGTCCTCCACGCGCATGGCGGTCTGGCCGCTGCCCTGCTCCAGCACCGCCAGCCAGTTGCCGGTCAGCGAGTCCGGCGTGGTGGGCCCGTCGTCGCACCCGGCCAGCAGGACGGCGAGCGCGGCGAAGGCGACGCGAAGGAGCGTGGGGATGCGAAGAGGCTTCATGGGGGCCGGATGGGAACGGGGTGCCGCGCGGCGGATCTGCACGATGAACGTGTACCTGCGCGGGATCGCCGGCGTTCCATCCGGCCGCTCCGCCCGCGCTGTTCCGCGGCGAACCGGGTGGTGGAACCAACGTGTCACAAGGGATGAACGGTGATTCGAAGGTGGTATCGGATGTGCGACGGGAACGCGGCTCGTTTTTGAGCCCGGGCAGCGTTGGCCGCGGGAGCCGGTGCCCGGGCGACACCACGAAGGAGAGGCGCGGAGATGTTCATTCACGACAAGCGGCTGCAGTACCACGCCAAGCCCGACCGTCCCGATCCCCTGTTCGCCAAGAAGCTGCAGGAGCCCCTGGGCGGCCAGTGGGGCGAGATCAGCGTCTTCATGACGTACCTGTTCCAGGGATGGAACTGCCGCGGGCCGCGCAAGTACCGCGACATGCTGCTGGACATCGGCACCGAGGAGATTGGCCACGTGGAGATGCTGGCCACCATGATCGCCCGGCTGCTCGAGGGCGCGCCGCTCAAGGCGCAGGAAGACGCGGCCAAGATCCCCATCGTGGGCGCGGTGATGGGCGGCGACGACACGCGCGACCTGATCGCGGCGGCCATGAACCCGCAGCACCTCATCGTCAGCGGCGGCGGCGCGCTTCCCGCCGACAGCGTGGGCTTTCCGTGGACGTCGCGCTACACCATCGCCAGCGGCAACCTGCTGGCGGACTTTCGCTTCAACGTGACGGCCGAGTCGCAGGGGCGCCTGCAGGTGGCGCGGCTGTACGCGCAGACCGACGACCACGGCGTGCGCGACATGCTGAAGTTCCTGCTGGCGCGCGACACCATGCACCAGAACCAGTGGATCGCCGCCATCGCCGAGCTTGAGCGCGACGGGCTGGAGACCACGCCCGCGCCCAGCAGCTTTCCGCTGGACGAGGAGATGCGTTCGGTGGCGTACCAGTTCTGGAACAACTCGGTGGGCACCGAGAGCGCCGAAGGCCCCTGGGCCAGCGGCCCCACGCCTGACGGGAAGGGCTCGTTCGAGTACGTGGAGAACCCCGTTCCCATGTCCGAAGAGCCGGAGCTGGGGCCGGGCGACCCGCGCCTGCACGGCACCCCGCCCATGCCCGTTCCCCCCGTCTCCGGCTGACGCCCGGCGATGCACGAAGCCCCACCACGGCTGCCGGGGTGGGGCTTTTTCATGCGCCCTCCGTTGATGGCGGAGTCACGCCCGATCCAGCGCCGAGCCCCTCACGATCCAGCCCTTCACCCCCATCTGTCATTCCGAGGGGAGCGCACGCACCGCACCTCATCGGGTCACAGAACCCGGTGCGCGACCGAGAAATCTACTCTCCGTCTCCTCGTGACCTGTCGAGACGCCCCGAACTGGCCCTGTCTGGCCGTTTCGCGGCCGCGGCGATGGCGCGAGCTGCCGCGTCCGGCCTCGTGCCGGCCGACGGTAGATTCCTCGGCCCCGCAACCTGCGCCGCGCTCGTCCGGCGGCAGGGTGGCCGGGCCTCGGAATGACGGCGCGGTTTTATTCAGCAGGTGCGTGGAGCAGCAGTTCACATGGGATATGCGGATTTCAGCATCACCATCACGCGTCCGCCAGCGCCTCGCGCAGCACGCCGGCGGTCTGCGCGACGTATCCGCCGCCGAACAGGTTCACGTGCACCAGCAGGTACCACAGCTGGTACACGGCGCGCCGCGCGGGATAGCCCGGCCGCAGCGGCCACGCCTCCGCGTACGCCGCATGGAAGTCCGCGCCAAAGCCGCCGAACAGCTCCGTCATCGCCAGGTCCGCCTCGCGGTGGCCGCGGTACACGGCGGGGTCGATGAGCGCCGGCCCCGCCGCCGCCGCCATCACGTTGCCGCCCCACAGGTCCCCGTGCAGCAGCGATGGCCCGTCCGCCTCCGCCTGTGCCAGCAGCTCCGGCAGGCGGTCGAAAAGGCGGTCCCAGTCCGCCGCGCGCCCGGGCATCCGCCCCGCCCGCCGCGCCATCTCCCGCTGGGGCTGCAGGCGGCGCGTCCGCCAGAACTCCGCCCACGTCTTCGCCTGCCCGTTTGCCTGCGGCAGCGGGCCGATGAAGTTGTCCTCCATCCACCCCCATCCGTCGTCCCGCCCCGCGCGGTGCAGCGCCGCCAGCCCGCGCCCCAGCCGCGCGCCGAAGTCCGCCGGGCGCCGGGCGGGCTCCACCCACTCCATCGCCAGCCACGCGGGCGCATCGCCCTCCGCCTCCGCCCACGCGATCGGGCGCGGGACGGCCAGCCCCTCCGCCGCCGTGCGCAGCGCCTGAAGCCCGCGCGCCTCCGCGGCGAACATGCCGGCGGGCGCGTCGGGGTTGTGCTTGACGAACACCGGCCCGTCCGCCAGCTCCACCCGCATCCCGTGGTTGATGCACCCGCCCGGCACCGGCGCCGCGCCGCGGACGGGACCCAGGCGCGCCTCGACTACCCGGCGCAGCGCGTCGGGGATCACGCCGCCAGCCCGTGCTCGCGCACCACGTGCTCCAGGAACGCGGCGGATGCGCGCTCCACGATGTCGTGCACGTCCTCGAAGCCGCGGGGGCCGCCGTAGTACGGGTCCGGCACGTCACCGTCGCCCGGCGCGGGGTCCCACTCGCGCAGGCGGTGCACGCGCGCGCCGCCGCCGGACGCGCGCAGCAGGCCGCGCAGCGCCGCCTCGTTCTCGGCGTCCATGGCGATCACGTAGTGGAAGCGCGACAGGTCCGCCGCGGTGACCGAGCGGCTCGTTCCCGTGAGCTCGATCCCGCGCCGCAGCGCCGTTTCGCTGGAGCGGCGGTCGGGCGGGCTGCCGCGGTGGTAGCCGCTGGTGCCGGCGGAGTCGATCTCGAAGCGCGCGTCCAGCCCGCGCTCGCGCACCTGGTGGCGGAACACCGCCTCGGCCAGGGGCGATCGGCAGATGTTGCCCAGGCAGACGAACAGGACGCGGATGGGGTCGGCGGTCATGTGCATTCGGTGGATGAACGGCGATCGGCCCCGGCGAGCTCCCCGCCGGGGCCGATGAAGATGCGCGTTCGCGCGCCGCGTGCAACCCGCGGAGGGTCAGCCGAAGCTGGGCTGCTCGTCGGCGCTGGGGCCGTAGATGGCCGGCAGCGGCACGTCCAGCATGCGCAGGTACACGCCCAGCTGCGCCCGGTGGTGGATCATGTGGCTGATGCCCATGGCCCGGATTACCGCCACCCGGGGCATGCTCTGCAGCACCTGATCGCCCCGCCGCAGCTGCCAGGGCACCTTGAGCGCCGCATCGTCGGCCGCGTCGAGCGCCTGCCGCATGTTGGCCACGCGGTCGTCGAACGCGTCCAGGATCTCGCGGGCGCTGGCCGGCGGCGCATTGCGCCCGGCGCTGGCGATGTCGAAGAAGTCCGCCTCGAGCACGCGCGACACCCAGAACGGGATGGTGGCCACGTGCAGGGCCAGCCCGCCCAGCGGCATCGACTTTTCGTGCGGCTTCCAGTCCAGGTGCGCGTCCGGCACGCGCTCCAGCAGCTTGCGGGTCAGGCCCAGTTCGTGGTTCAGGTCGCCCAGCGCAAGCTGCTTGAGCGAAGGCTTCGTGGTGGTTTCGGTGCTGGACATGGCGTCTTGGTGCGGTTGATGGTTGGGGGCCCACAACGTGTGCGCAACATACGCGGCCGATGAACGCGTGGGGAGGGTGCTGCCGCGCTGGCGGGAGAGATGCGTGCCGCCCGCCTCCAGGAGCGAATGATGCTCTTTGCGATTCTAATCCCGGCAACGTGCCGTCCGCCCGCTGGAGCGAATGAATTCGCCGCTGGAAAATCGCGAAGCCCGCCTTCGCGGACTGTAGCCGCGGCTTTCGCTGCGCGTCTACGGTCACTGCTGTGTGCGATGAAATGCGGGCCGTCGGGCGCAAGCGGGTGAAGCCCCGCCGGGCGAGCTCCGCGAGCCTGGGCGGGGCTTGTGGCAGTTCCAGCCGCGGGCTTCAGCCCGTGGCGGTGGCGGCGGTGGCCGGCGAGGGTCCGGTCCCCGGATCCCGTTTACATCCTGTCCCAGTCCCAGATGGCGTACGCGTCCGCCTGCGGCAGCCGGTGTCCGCAGAGCTTCAGGGTGAGCAGGATGTTGCCGCGGTGGTGGCTTTCGTGGCTGATCAGGTAGGCCAGCGACGTCATCAACCCCTTCTTGAAGCCGCGCTTCTTCGTCTCGCCCGCGGCGGCGAGGCGAACAAACTGCTCCACCGCGTCGCCGGACTGCTGAAACGCGGTGATCAGCTCCTCGCGCGGGACCACGTCCTCGCCGCCGTACTTCGGGAGGCCGATGGAGAGCGGCTTGTGCCAGTTCTCCAGCTTGTACGCGCGGATGGTGTGCACGTGCGCGAACTGCTTCCACACGCGCCCGCCGCCGCGCGGCCCCGCCGAGCACGCCAATCCCTCGTCGCTGATGCGCTGCAGCAGGAACAGGTTGATGCGGTTGTGCGTGCGCCACGCCTCCACAAGCTCGTCGATCAGCTCGCTCATTCGGGTGCGGAGATCAGAGGGTCGTCGTCAGAATTTGCTCAAAATTCAGTTTGGCCGCGTTGACTTCCTGAGGGAGCGCATCACGTCCAATCAGAAGTCACACTACGGATTGCGCGCGACCGAAGGACCTCGTTTCGGTGGCGCAGGGGCCAGATCAGCGCACGGGACCAGCCCCGTCGTTCTGCTGGCGAGGTCCTTCGGCCGGCGCGAAGGTGCAGTGTACAAGTGAGTTGCGGGGCGGCGCCTCCCTCAGGAAGTCAAGCGATTGCGTCAGGAACCCGAAACTTGAACACCCTCTCAGACGTCGCTCGACCAGACGTCAGTCGTCCAGCACGCCCGTAAGCCAGTGCACTACGTTCAGCAGGAACTGCACGTTCTGCGGCGCGCGGGGATCGTTCATCCCCATGGGCGCGCGCTGCGGGCCGGCGCGCTGGGCGCTGAACATGGCCGCCTCGCCAAAGACGGCCACGCGCCCCCGTCCGTGGCGCAGCGCCGCGCCCTGCAGCAGCCCCTCCGCGCCCAGCCGCGGCGTGAGCGGCGAGAACTGCCACGCCACCTGCGGAAGCAGCAGCACCGTGCCGCGTCCCAGCGTGAACAGCGGGTCCGCGTCGCGCGCGGTCACCCGGAACGCCTGCCCCGTAAAGCTGAACACGCTGTCCACCCGCTCTGCCGCGGTCCGGCCACGCGTCACCGGGTGGTCCGCCAGCGAGCCGTCTGCCCGGGCAAAGCGCATGGTGGAGCCCTGCTCGGTGGAATCGACCGCAAACCCGTTGCCGAACACCACGCCGAACGACGCCGCCAGCTCTGCCGCCGCGCCGGGAAAGGGCATGTGGTCCGCGATCAGCAGCAGCGATCCGCCGGCGCGCACCCACGCCTCCACCGCCGCGATCTCGTCCGCCGTGAACGCGGAGGGCGTCGGCAGCACCCAGTCCTGCTCGTTACGAGGGTTCAGCGCGTTCGCGATCACCAGCACGCGCGCGTCCGCCAGCCCCTGCGTCGTGAACGACTCGCGCAGCCCGCGCACCACGTATCCGTCGCGGCGCAGCAGCCGGGTGAACGCGTAGTATCGCCCGTCGGTGGTGTGAAAGTTGGTGTGCGCCTCGTCCACCAGCACCAGCGGTCCCGCGCCCTCCGCGAACGCCGGCCGCGCGATGGCCGGCGCGAACGCGGAGTCCGCCACCTGCTGGGCGTCGGCCTGCACCGGCGCCATCGCCAGCGTCGCAAGCAGCGTCAGCAATCCCGCGAAACCGCGCCGCATTCGTTTGATCCGCATGATCCGCCTCCGGAGGGAGTCTGGGGGAGAACGTCGAGGAGAGAGAGTAGTCGGACGGTGAGAGGGCGGTGAACGTTGCAATCGGCTCCACCGCTGAAAGCGTCACTGGCCGCACACCCCATCTGTCATTCCGAGGGAGCGCCGCACGAAACCTTCCGCAACCCCATCCCCGGTGCGCGACCGAGGAATCCGCTTTCCGTTTCCTCGTAGGCTGCCGCGATGCTCCGGACCGGCCCTGTCCGGCGGTTTCGTTGCCGCACGTGTGGCGCGGGCTGCCGCGTCCGGCCTCACGCGGGCCGACAGCAGATTCCCCGGCCCTGCAACCTCGCCCGCATTCGTCCGATGGCAGCGTGGCCGGGCCTCGGAATGACATACCCTGCCTCATTCAGCAGGGTACGCGGAGCCGCTGATCCTGGAAAGGTGGATGCCGCGCATCCGCACGGCCAGAGGGATGGGCCGGAGGCGATGGAGCGTGGGATGAGGGCGCGGCGGATGGGACGGGTTGCGTCAGTCGCCGGGAATGGGCGCGGCGAGCAGCTTGGGGGCGGGAGCCATCAGGGTGCGCGGATTGGCGTAGGCGCGCTCCTGCAGCTCGGGGATGGTGGCGCCGGCCACCAGGAACTTGCCGGAACCTTCCACCAGCCGCCGCCGCAGCAGCTCCGCCTGCTCCGGCGAAAGCTGCCCCTGCTGCGCCCGCTCGCGCACCCGGTCCAGCAGGGGCAGACTTTCCGCCGCCATGCGGTACCGCTGCGCCGCCGGCAGCTCGCGGTAGAACACCACCCGGTCCCACAGCGACAGCACCAGCGCGCGCACGGCGGCGATCACCGGCGCCGCGCCCATCAGCTCGAAGGTCTTGTCGCTCCCCGAGTCGCAGGCGATCACCGACAGGCCGCCCGGCTCCGCGCCCTCCAGCACCGCGCAGACGCCGTACAGCACGTCCAGGCTGTCCAGCAGCGTGGCCAGGCGCGTGGGGGTGGAAAATCGGCGGGGAGATTCGATGACCTGCACCGTCAGCACGTCCACGCCCGATGCGCCGCCCTCGCCGCGGCGGGCGGCGTCCACGCTGGGGATGCCGGCCTGCGCCAGCAGCCCGCTGATGCGCGGCAGGTACTGCGTGCCAAAGCGCACCCGCTCGGCGTACGCGAACGCCTCCTGCGCGCGGTTCTCCGCGGCGATCAGCAGCGACCAGGTGTCGGCGTGCTCCAGCGGCGCAAGGCCCAGCTGCTCGGCCAGCAGGCGCGCGGGGCGGGTGAAGCGGTTGGCCAGCAGGCCGTAGTCGCGCAGGGCAGAGAGCAGCCGCGTCAGCAGCTCGCCGGGCACGGGCTCGCGGCGGTAGCCCAGCCGCGCCACCTCAACCAGCGGGAGCTCCAGCCCGCTCTCGTCCAGCGCGCGGCTCACCTGCTCCACGCCGCTGATCAGGTCCGCCTTGCGCATCGCCTCACGGGGTCAGGGAATCGGGCGGCGCAAGCTACGGCGCGCGGCTCCGGAGCGGCAAGCCGGACCGACCAACAGACAGGCCTCACACAGAGTCAGCAGAGTCAACAGAGTTCGCTCGTGCCGCTGCCTCTGCTGATTTCCGATCGGCTTTCACATCCATCGAGACCTCCGAATCCCTGCGCTCGCGCCCGTATGTCATTTCGAAGGAGGCGCCACACCCTACCATCGGCTCGCCCGAAATCCTGCGCGCCGACTGAGAAATCTACTGTCTGCTGCTGGTGTCCCGCCGCACCGCTCCGGCACTGGCCCTGTCCGCCCGTGTCGTAGCCGCGAAGCAGGCACGGGCTACCGCGTCTGCGCTCCAGCAATCCGACAGTAGATTCCTCGGCCCTGCAACCTCTGGTGTGAAAGCAGGCTACGGCGTGGCCGGGCCTCGGAATGACAGCGCTGGTAGATCTGCCTGGATGCGCAGCGTCGGAAACACGCTCTCACACGGTGGCGGGGTGCAGGAAGGGCGCGGGATGGTCCGCGGGGATGATGCCGGCCCGCGCCGCGCGCTCGAACAGCTCGCGGATAGCGCGCTCGCCCTGGTCCCCCACGTCCACCGAGAACGGATTGACGTACAGGTCGATGTGCTGCCTGGCGACGGCGTCGTCCATCTCCTGCGCGTGGGCACGCACGTACTCGCGCGAGGCGTCCGGGTGCTCAAAGGCGTGCTCCACCGAGCGGCGGATGGCGTCGTCCACGGCGCGGATGGTCTCTTCGCCCAGCGCGCGGCGGGCCATGATGCCGCCCAGCGGAATGGGCAGCCCCGTCGTCTGCTCCCACCACTCGCCCAGATCCACCACGCGGGTGAGCCCGTGCTGGGGATAGGTGAAGCGCGATTCGTGGATGATGAGCCCCGCGTCCACCTCGCCGCGCGCCACGGCGGGCATGATGTCGCTGTACACCAGCTCGATCCCCGGCGCGGCGTCCGGCGCGTACAGGCGCAGCAGCAGGTTGGCCGTGGTGTTGCGCCCGGGGATGGCGATGCGCTTTCCCGCCAGCGCTTCGCGCGAGAACGGCTCGCGCGCCACGATCAGCGGCCCGCACCCGCGCCCCAGGGCGCCGCCGCTACGCAGCAGCACGTAGTCCGCCAGCAGCCCCGGCGCGGCGCCGTACGAAATCTTGGTGACGTCCAGCTCCGCGCGCGCCGCCAGCCGGTTCAGCGTCTCCACGTCCTCCAGCCTCTCCGTGAAGCGCAGCCCCTCCGCGTGCTCGATGCCGTGCACCAGCGCGTGAAAGATGAACGTGTCGTTGGGGCACGGTGAATAGCCGAGCGTCAGCTCCGTCGTATCGTCAGACCGATGCATGTCGATGTGTTTCCTCTGCTTGCGGGGCGGAAGGGCGGGCGCCCCCTCCGGCTCGCTTAGGCTCGCCACCTCCCCCAAAACTGCTGGGGGAGGTTGGGGTTGCCGCCGGGCTCGTGGCTCGACGACGGATATGGAACTGGCGCCCGACAGGCCCCCTTTCCCCCGGCCCCTCTCCCCCGCCGCGCGGGAGAAAGGGGAGAATTCGATCCTGCTCCGGACGAATCGATCTGCGTCCGCGGGCGCCCCCTCCGGCTCGCTTAGGCTCGCCACCTCCCCCAAAACTGCTGGGGGAGGTTGGGTGCCGGGCTCGTGGCTCGACGACGGGCATCGAACTGGCGCCCGACAGGCCCCCTCTCCCCCGGCCCCTCTCCCCCGCTGCGCGGGAGAAAGGGGAGAATTCGATCCCACTCCGGCAGGCTTTGTCGGCCGTTTCACCAGCCCACCACGTGGCAGGCACTCGCCCCTGCCTCCCAGTCGCCAGTCCGCGAAGGCGGCCTTCGTGTGGTTGTTGCAGCGAATTCATTCGCCATTGCCGCAGGAGGCTCGCGATCCGCCTGATACACCACAACGCGCGCGCCGACCGGAAATCTGCCGCCCGTCTGGCCTGGCCCCGGTCGATGCGCCTCAATCCCAGGCCCGCGCGACGATCCGCACGGCGTCCTGCGCGGTTTCGGCGGCGTCGCGGATGCGCCAGCGGGTCATGTCGCGGTCCTCGACCAGGTTGCTGACGGCGCGAAGCTCCAGCAGCGGCACCTGGTAGATGGCGGCCACGTGGGCCAGCGCGGCGCCTTCCATCCCCTCGCACAGGGCGCCGCGGACGCGCTCCGCCATTGCCTGGCCCAGCGTGGTGGTGCCGGAGCAGCAGGAGACGGTGACGAACGGGCCGGTCCGCACGTCCACGCCCGCACCCGCCAGTGCGGCGCGGGCCTGCTCCACCCGCGCCGCATCCAGCGCGAACGTATTGAAGACCGGCGCCTCGCCGTCGCGCCAGAGCGGGATGCCGATTCCCTCCGTGTCCATCCAGCCGGACGGCGTCTGCACGCCCTCGTCGCCGTAGATGGCGGCGGTGGCGAGGGCCACGGAGCCGAGGGACAGGCCGGAGCCGGGATACGCCCCCGCGATGCCGAAGCCGATCACGCCGCGCACCGGCTGCGTCTCCAGCAGGGCGGTGAGCGCGTGGGCGGCGTTGGTCTTGCCCATTCCGCCGGCCAGCAGCACCACCGCCGCGCCGTCCAGCCGCCCCGTCCACGCCGGCTTGCGGCCGATCCGCACCTCGCGCACGTCCGCCAGCGCCGCCCGCAGCCGCTCGCATTCGAACGGCACCGAGCAGACCAGGGCCAGCGGGGCGTCGGGGCGGTCGATGGGCATCGGCACGAGGGCACGGGGTTGCGCGCGGCGCGGGACGGGGCGGAATTTACGTGCGGTGCCGGTCCCGGGAAACCGGCCGCGCGCCCGGACTTCTCCCGTCCACCGATTTTGCCGATGCGTCGCACCGCCATCCTGACTTTCTCCCTGCTGCTGGCCGCGTGCGGCGGCCCCCGGCGTCCCGCGCCCATCGCGCCGCCGCTGCCGCCGCCCGTCCTTTCCGCCGAGCCGCTGCCGCCCCCGCCGCCGCAGATCGCCGTGGGGGGAAGCGTGTGGACACGCGACGCCGGCATGCAGCTGCGGACGGACCAGGGTGGCGTGCCGCTGCCCTACCTGTTCATGCGGATGGAGGTGCTGCAGCTGGACACCACCGACATCCTGGTGCGCTGCGTACACTGCCCGGGCACGCCGCAGGGGTGGGTGGCGCGCACGGGCGTGGTGCACGTCGTCCGCCCGCCGCAGGAGGCGCGCCGGCTGGACCTGGCAGAGTTCGTCCTGGCGGTGCGCGACGCGGCCGCGCGGCAGGACGTGCAGACGCTGCGGCGGGCGATGTCCGGTGACTTCGTGCACTCGCTGGGCCCGCTGGAGATGGGGTTGCTGGAGACGTTCGCCGCCTGGGAGCGCGAGCAGTACCGCACGCTGGACCGCCTGCCGTTCATCCTGGACCGCGGCGTGGCCACGGTCCCCGGCACCCCCGTCTGGGCCGCGCCGCCGGAATGGGCCGCCTCGCTGCAGTACCGCGACCTGCGCGCCGGCTTTCGCCGCGGCACGGACGGGTGGGAGTGGATTTTCCTGGTGCGGGATGGGGTGTAGGACGAAGTGCGTGAGTGCGGGAGTGCGAGAGTGCGAGAGTGGCGGGCCCTCACCCGGCGACCCTGAGAGGGTGTTTGCTAAACCTCAAATCCATAACGAAGCGGTGACTTCCTGAGGGAGCGCATCACGTGTAACCAGAAGTCACACAACAGATTGCGCGCGACCGAAGGACCTCGTCTCAGCGGCGCAGGGGCCAGATCAAGGCACGAACCAGCCCCTTCGTTCTGCTGGCGAGGTCCTTTGGTCGGCGCCAAGGTGCAGTGTACAAGCGAGTTACAGCGCGGCGCCTCCCTCAGGAAGTCAATCACGCTGGGAGGTTTGGCAACACCCTCTGAGCCTGAGAGCGCGCTACCCTCTCCCGGAAACGGCGCGGGAGAGGGGACAAGGGCACGGGTTTCTTGCGTGAGGGATGCGCGCCCGCAGGGCCGAGAACACGGCGCGCATGCACGAGCACGGCGGGAACGTGGAGATGATGGTGAGCGCCGGGGGCTCGGCGCCGTTGGCAACAGTCGTATCGTTGCCTACGGCGCGCGCAGCCCGGCCCGGAGCGCAGCGGAGGGACACGCCCAACACGCGGTTCGTCTTTTCTTCCGACGATGTACACAACGAAGCCGGCCCTCCCGGAGAACTCTCCAGGAGGGCCGGCTCGTCCGCTTACGCGGTGACCGTCAGTGCCCCCCCGGCCTGGCGTTGGGGGTGGCGTCGCGCAGGACCATGTCGGGGTACCCGTTGTCGGGGTCGCCGCCGCGCTTCAGCACCCGGTCCACCGTGCCCGGCCCGCGGTTGTACGCCAGCAGCGCCAGCTCGGTGTCGCCGTCGTACTTCTGCATCAGGTCGTTCAGGTACTTGAACCCGATGCGAAGGTTGGTCTTGGCGTCGCGCAGGTCGCGCACCGTGACGTCCTTCTGAATCCAGCGCGCCGTCGCCGGCATCAGCTGCGTGAGGCCGATGGCGCCCACGTGGCTGGTCGCGCTGGTCTTGAACGCGCTCTCGGTGCGCACCAGCCCGAACGCCACGTCCGGGTCGATGTCCTCTTCCAGCGCGATCTGGTAGATGTTCTCCGCCAGGTCGCGGGGAATGGTGTACTCCTTGTAGCGCTCGATGTTGCGCTTGATCACGGCCTCCTTCTGGGAGTCGTTCTCCTGCGCCACCGCCATGTTGGCGTCGCGCCACGCCTGCCCCACCGCGTTCTCGGTGATCTGCCCCGCGTTCAGCGGGTTGATCTCGGGAAGCACGCTGATCTGGCGCTCGTGCGCCGGGTCGTTGCGCATCTGGTTGCCGCGCGCAATCGCCAGCGGCGTCGCGGCGCCCACCACCGCAAGGCCCATCACGCCGTGGCGCACGGGGCTGCGGCGCATGCGGTCCATGGCGCTGGGCTTGCGCTTGTTCAGGCGCACGCCGCCGTCCACGCGGCGGTCGCTCTCGCGGCCGTGGATTTCGCGGTCCCCCGCGCCGTCGAAGGCGCGGCGGTAGCGCGCGGGCGGCTCGGCCCCCTCGGCGGCCGCGGGAAAGCGCCGCCGGGTGCGTCCCACCGGATGTTGCGGCGCATCGCTGATGCGCTCCCAGGGGGGCGGCAGACGTTTCCTGAAGCTCGGCATGGCGGCGTTCCTCCTGCTGGTTCCCGCACAGACGGCGCTTTTTTCCGCGCCCGTTGAGGCTTGAGAGTGGGTGCAAGTCCAATGCCATCAGGCACATATGTTTGGGTAATCCGGTGCGCTTGCCCGGCGGGTGGAACCTTCTGCATCCTTACGGCATAGCAAATCCGCAGTGCCGCGCCCCCCGGCCCGCTCCACCGGCCCCGCAGCGAGAAGGACCATGAGATCTCCCGGCCGCTTTCTGCTCTTCGTTCTGCTGGTCATCATCGGCGTAAAGCTGTCGGAGCAGGCGTACGCGCTGGTGGCGTTTCGCGACGAGCGCGCGCAGGCCCGCGACCTTCGCGCGCGGCTGGGCCAGACCGGCGTGGACCTGGTGTTCGCCCGCACCCGCGAAGACAGCCTGCGCACCGCCATCAAGGCCCAGGACGTGGAGCTTGAGCGCGACCTGCAGATCGTGCGGCGCTTTCACCGCGAGGCGCGGCAGGGGATGACGCCGAGGCGGCACGCCGAGTACAGCGCGCAGCTGGCCCGCTACAACGCCCAGGTGGTGGCCCGCAACGAGGTGCTGCGCCGCTTCGAGGCCCTGCACCACCGCCACCAGGCCGCCGCCACCCGCTACAACCTGCTGGCCGACAGCCTGCACGCCCTGGCCGTGAAGATGGGCCAGCCGTACTACCAGGTGCCGACGGCGCTCGAGGCGGCGGAGGAGCACCGGCAGCGCGAGGCGGCGGCGGATGGGCCGTGAGGGTGAACGGGTGAACGGGTGAAGGGGTGAAGGGGTGAAGGGGTGAACGGGTGAATGGGGGATGATTCGCGAGGGCGGATCGTCCCTTCTGTCGTTCTGGCGGTCGATGTTCCGTCCGGCGGAGTCGCGCGCCGCCGCCCCAGGCGAATGAATTCGCGGCTGGAGAACGCGATGTCCGCCTTCGCGGACGAATCCGCGGTGCAGTTGAAGTTGAAGCCCCGTCCGGCGAGCGCAAGCGAGCCGGACGGGGCTTGTCGCTTTCCCAGCAGCGGGTTTACCCGCTCATCCCGCGCGTGGCGCCCGGGGCCTGCCGGTGCGTGCCGGCGGCCCCAGGCGAATGAATTCGCGGCTGGGAAAACGCGATGTCCGCCTTCGCGGACGGGTACGTCGTGCTCTTCCAGGCCGGTGAAGCCCCGCGCAGTTTGCGGGGCTTTCCGCAGTCGTTGCGGCGAGTTTACTCGCTCCGTGACGTGCTTCCGGAGCCGTTGGGAACGCTCCTTGAATCGCCTGCGCGGTGATGCCAGCGAAAACGGCGAAGAAGACGACGACCGAACGTCCGTGGAGGCGGGTGGGGACGCCCGAAACGGGGTTCGAGTACCTGCGCGGCGACGGCAAGCCGCTGCGCAGCGCACCCGCGCTCGCCCGCATCAAGAAGCTGGCGGTTCCGCCCGCGTGGACGGAGGTGCGCATAAGCCCCGACCCCGCGGCCAAGGTGCAGGCGTACGGAATCGACGCGGCGGGGCGCAAGCAGTACCGCTACCACCCTGACTACGTGGCCAGGGGCGCGCGGAAGAAGTACCGCAAGCTGCTGGAGTACGCCCGCGCCATCCCCCGCCTTCGCGAAGCCACCGAACAGCACCTGGGCCAGCCCGGCGTAGGGCGCGAGCGCGTGCTGGCCACGGTGGTGCGGCTCATCATGCGCGGCTTCTTCCGCATCGGAAGCGAGCAGTACGCGGTCAGCAACAAGACGTTCGGCATCGCCACGCTGCAGAAGAAGCACCTGAAGATCGAGGGCGACAACCTGGTCTTTCGCTACGTCGGCAAGAAGTCCATCCACCAGCGCTCCGTGGTGGCCGACACGCCGCTGGTCGAGGTGCTGCGCGAGATCCTGAAGCTTCCCGGCAAGCGCCTGTTCCAGTTCGTGGGCGAGGACGGCAAGGTGCACCCGGTGACGGCCGCGGACGTCAACGGCTACATCAAGCAGATCGTGGGGCAGCGCTACACCAGCAAGGACATCCGCACCTGGGGCGGCACGGTGCGCATGGCCACCATCCTTTCGGACCTGGGGCCGCCAAAGAGCGAGCGCGACGCCGCCAAGAACCTGGTCCTGGCGTGCAAGCTGGTCTCCACCGAGCTGGGCAACACGCCGTCCGTCTGCCGCAGCGCGTACGTGCATCCCTCGGTGATGGAGCGGTACGTGGAGGGCAAGACCATCGAGCCGCTGATGCGCGACACCCCCCGCGACGACGAGCGCCCCGGCCGCTACTATCCCGAGGAAGCCGCCCTGATGCGCTTTTTGGAGAAGTGGGGCTGATCCGGATCGCTCCAATCGACTTCCGTCTGGCAGATTCTGGCCCTTCCCCGCGTTCCTGCTCCAACCTCCCGGCCCCGGCCGGCATCGGACCTCCACCGAGTCGCGGTCCTCTCCCTTACCTTCCGCTCACCATGCTGAACAGGCTCGCCCCTTCCCTGGCTGGCCGCGGCGCTGCTCGCGTCCATCTCCGCGGCGCATGCGCAGGTGTCCACGCCGCATGCGGATTTCACCCGGAGTTCGCTGCGCGCCGCCGACTCCGCCGCCTCCGCCTCCGTACAGGCGGCGGGGCTGGTGGATGGACTCGCGCCTTATCTGGCCGATTCCGTGGACGTGGTGATTCCCGGCTCAAGGCTCCTGCGCGGACGGGATCTGGCACGCCACGCGCTGGCGGGCGCCGCGTGGGCCGGGGCGCGCATGGCCTGGATGCCCATCCGCGTGGACCTGTCGTCCAACGGGCGCAGCGGGTACACGTACGGGGGCGGGACGATGACGCTGGCGGACGGCACCTCCACGCCGGCGCGGTACATCGCCTTCTGGCGCGTGCGGGACGAGCAGTGGAAGATCGACGCCTTCCACTTCAACACCAGTCCGCAGCCCGTCACGCCGCCTCCCGCGGGCTTCTTTCCCCCGGATGCGCCGCTGGGCCCCGCGACGGGCGTGGACGTGGCCGCGGCGCTGGAGGCCATCATGCAGGCGGACCGCGACTTTGCGGCGCTGGCGGCGGCGCGCGATCCCGGCGTGGCGTTCGCCACATGGGCCGCGCCCGACGGCAGCCTGCTGGGCGGCGCCTACGGCCCCGAGGCCATCGGCGCCGTGTTTGCCGGCGGCGGCACGCTGGAGTGGGGCCCCGTCGCCGGCGGAATGGCCGACAGCGGCGACCTGGGATACACGGTGGGCACGGCGGTGCAGCGCGGGGCCAACGGGGGCGTAGGCTACTCCAAGTACCTGACCATCTGGCGCCGCCAGCCCAACGGCGAATGGCGGTGGGTGGTGGATGGCGGCAATCCGCGCCCCGCCGACGCGCCCACGCCGGCTCGGTAATAAATCGAGGACACCCCTCGGGCAGGATCGGAGAGATTCGAAAAGCATCGCGCTGGCGTCCGCCGGTGCCCCCCACCCCGGCCCTCCCCCGCAAACCGCGCGGGGGAGGGTGACGCACTCGACAAGATATCCGGAGCGCGATCGAATTCTCCTCTCCCATGGGGTTTATGGGGGAGAGGCCGGAGAGGGGCCCCCCGTCGGACGCAGTCCAGTCTCCGTCGTCGAGCCCCGACCCGTCGGCCACTCCAACTCCCCCAGCAGTTTTGGGGAGGTGGCGAGCCTAAGGGCTTGTAAGAAAGTAACTGAGTCGTTTAGGCTTAGTGAACAGAGTGAATCCGCCACGATCAGGCGGACAGGCGCTCCACTTATTCTTTTACGAGCCCTAAGCGAGCCGGAGGGGGCGCCCGCCCCTCGCACCGAACCTGGTCGCAGTGCGATCGAATTCTCCCCTCTCCGTGAGGAACGAACGAGGAGGGGCCGGGGAGGGGCTCCCCGTCGGGCGCAGTCCAGTCTCCGTCGTCGAGCCCTCGACCCGTCCGTCACCCCAACCTCCCCCAGCAGTTTTGGGGGAGGTGGCGAGCCTAAGCGAGCCGGAGGGGGCGCCCGCCCCTCGCACCGAACCTGGTCGCAGTGCGATCGAATTCTCCCCTCTCCGTGAGGAACGAACGGGGAGGGGCCGGGGGAGGGGCACCCCCGCGGGCGCAGTCCAGTGCTTGTCGCCGAGCCCTGATCGGCCGAAACACATCCCGCGGAATCCACGTACGAGCGCGCCGCGGGTTGCGTGGGGAACGCCCACGCATGAAGTTGCAGCCACCCGCATCACCCGACCTGCCCGGCAAACACGGAGCACGCGAATGGCCCTCTGGGACTTCATCAAGACCGAGCTGATCGACATCATCGAGTGGCTGGACGCCACCGGCGATACGATGGTGTACCGCTTCGAGCGGCACGAGAACGAGATCAAGAACGGTGCGCAGCTCATCGTGCGGCCGGGGCAGGCCGCCGTGTTCGTGGACCAGGGCCGGATCGCCGACGTATTCGGCCCCGGCCGCTACGAGCTCCGGACCGAGAACCTGCCCGTCCTGAGCACTCTGCGCGGGTGGAAGTACGGCTTCGACAGCCCGTTCAAGGCCGAGGTCTACTTCGTGAGCACAAAGGTGTTCACCGACCTCAAGTGGGGCACCAAGAACCCTATCATGCTGCGCGACCCCGAGTTCGGGCCGGTGCGGCTGCGGGCGTTCGGCACGTACGCCATCAAGGTGGGCGAGCCGGGCAAGTTCATCGCCCAGATCGTGGGCACCAACGGGGTGTTCACCACCGACGGCATCAGCGACCAGATCCGCAACTTCATCGTCAGCCGCTTTACCGAGGCGCTGGGCGAAGGCAAGATCCCGGCGCTGGACCTGGCCGCCAACTTCAGCGAGCTGGGCGCGGCGGTCAAAACCGTCATCGGGCCGGAGGTGGGCGCGTACGGGCTCGAGGTGGCCAGCTTCCTGGTCGAGAACATCTCCCTGCCGGAAGAGGTCGAAAAGGCGCTCGACAAGCGCACCAGCATGGGGGTGATCGGCAACCTGAACGCGTACACGCAGTTCCAGGCCGCCAACGCGCTCGAGGCCGCGGCCGACAACCCGGGCGGCGCCGCCGCCAGCGGGATGGGGCTGGGGATGGGCTTCGGGATGGCGCAGCAGATGGCGAACGCGTTCGGGCAGAACGCGGCGGCCGGCGCGGCGCCGGCGGGCGGTCCGCCGCCGCTGCCGGGCGCGGCGGCGCAGTTCTACGTGGCGCTGGGCGGGGCGCAGGCGGGGCCGTTCGGCATGGACGCGCTGCGCGGGCACGCGTCGGGCGGGCAGCTTACGCGCGAGACGCTGGTGTGGAGGCAGGGGATGGCCGCCTGGACGCCCGCGGGCGAAGTGGCCGACCTGCAGCCGCTGTTCGCCGCCGCCCCGCCGCCCCTGCCGCCCCTGCCGCCCTCGTGAAGATGTCGGCCAAGAACCAGCGGCTGCTGTGGGCGGTGCTGCTGGGCGTCCTGTTCTTTCTGGGCGACTCGGTGCTGCCGGACCTGATTGGCCGCGGGTGGACGCTGATCGTGTTCGCGGCGGTTCCGTTCGTGGCCGGCCTGCCCTTCGTGGGGCGGGCCGGCCGCACGCCGTCGCTGCGGTGGGGCATCGTGGCGGCGGTGATCTGGTACGCCATCCTGTTCTGGGACGTGTCGCGGGTGCCCAACCCGCCGCTTCCCGCGCTCATCCCCCTCACCGCCATCGCCCTGGCGACGTGGGCGTCCATCAGCATGCAGGCCCACGCCGCCTGGAAGCGCGGCGCGTCGGGACCATCGGTGTGATCCGGTTCGAAGAAGCGGTAGTGCGTCATGGGAGGACGGTGCGAATCCTCACCCGATTGACTTCCTGAGGGAGGCGCCGCTCCGTCCTCTGCCCGTACGATGCACCCTGGCGCCGACCGAAGGACCTCGCTGGCAGAACTGAGGGGCTGGATCTCGCCGAGGAGCCGGCCCCTTGCAGGCCGAGAGCAGGTCCTTCGGTCGCGCGCAGGCGGTGGCGTGACTTCCGGTTGCACGTGGTGCGCTCCCTCAGGAAGTCAGGGCTCCTTTGCGAAGGCGTGACGGAAACGGTTCGGGCCGGGATCGCTCCCGGCCCGAATCGTCCGTTCCGGCGTCAGAGGCGCGGAAACTTCTCCTTGTCCAGCGTCTCCGCGTCCCGGCTGCCGGGGCGCGCCTCCTGCGACTGCTCCTGCGCCAGCTGGTCGGGCTTGCCCTCGCGCTTCAGGTCCAGCCGCTCCTGGTGCGACATGTTTCCCTTGGCCTCGGTGCGCTGCTGGCTGCCGCCGGTGCTGGCGCCGATCTCGCTGGCGCTCTTCCCCTCTTCGCGAGCGTCGCGGGCCGCCTGCCGCTTCTGCTCCTCGTTGCCTTCCATCTTCTTGCCGCTCATCGTCCTCCTCCAGATGGCTGAAGCCGTTGTCGTGGGCGATGATACGTGGGCAAGCATCGTACCCCCGCACCTCCTCTGCCGTCGATGAGCGATACGCCACCGTCCGTCCTCGTCCGCCCGCCGGCCGACACCGACGCCCCGTCCATCGCCCGGCTGATGGACGAGCTGGGCTACGCCGCCACGCCCGAGCAGACGCGCGCGCGCCTGGCCCGCGTGGCGGGGGACGAGGCCTACGCCGCCTGCGTGGCCGAGGTGGAGGGCGAGGTGGCGGGGTTCCTGGGGCTGCAGCGCGGGTGGGCGTACGAGCACGACCGGCCGTTCGCGCGCATCATCACGCTGGTGGTGGATGCGCGGGTGCGGCGCCGGGGGGTGGGCGCGCGGCTGGTGGAGTTCGCGAAAGGGTGGGCGCGGGAGCGCGGCGCGTACGTGCTGATGCTGAACACCAACGTGCGCCGCGAAGAGGCCCACCGCTTCTACGAATCGATGGGCTTCAGCCGGACGGGGTACCGCTACGCGCGGGCGCTGGACTGACGCCCGCGCACGGGTCAGGGAGCCCAGGCCAGGAACGCCAGCCCGCCCGAGACGAAGAGGATGAGGCCCAGTACGCGCACGCTTGCGGCGCCGGCCTGGGGGTCTTCCGCCTGGCGCCAGACGGCGCGGCTGATGTGCTCGTCCGCCAGGATGCAGGCCAGACCGAGGGCGACGGCGAGAAGACCGAAAAGGGCGGCCATGGTACTGCTCCGGTGAGAATGACCCGCGGGGAAGGAAGGCCCTGCATCCGCCAGCGGGAGCAGCGGACGCGTGTAATATGCGGCCCGCTTACCGGGAAGCAAGAGTTTCCGTCCGTCCGGTTCCGGCAGCTTTTTCGAATAGCCCGGTAATGCCGGATCAGGCAAAAAGATCGGCCTCACGCAGAGGCGTAGAGGCGCAGAGGCGCAGAGAGAAAACTCACCGCGCCTCTGCGTCTCCGTGTGAGGCCGTTGTCGTGGATGCCGATCAGGCGGCCAGGGGGCGGGCGGGCGTCATCTCATGCAGGGCGCGGCGCACGTAGACGGGCACCATGGCGCGGCGCCACTCCGGGTCCACGATCAGGTTCTCCAGCGGGTGGCACTGCTTGAACGCCTGCTGCGCCACCGCCTCCGCCGCCTCGTCCAGCCGGTGCCCCACGGCGACCTTGTCCAGCCCCGTCACCACGCGTGGCCGCGACCCCAGCGCGGAGACGACGAGCGAGATGCGCCGCACCGTGTGGTCCGGCGCCAGCTCCGCCGCGGCGGCGATGGAAAGCAGGGGAAAGTCGATGGAGTTGCGCTGGCGCACCTTGACGTACGCGGTGCGCACGGCGGGATTGGGAAGGGGGATGCGGACGCGCGCCACCAGCTCGTCGCGGCCGCGGATGGTGTTCCACTTGCCGTCCGCCACGAAGAACTCGTCCACGCCCACCGTGCGCGTTCCCTCTACCGACACCAGGTCCATGGAGGCGCCCAGCGTGATCAGCGCGGGCACCGTGTCGGCCGAGTGGGCGGCCACGCACTTCTTGCCCGTGCGGGTGACGTGGCAGACGTCGCCGTCCTTCTTGAGGCAGAAGCCCAGCGCCTGCCGCCAGAACAGGCTCTGGTTGTAGTAGGTGCAGCGCGTGTCCAGGCACAGGTTGCCGCCGATGGTGCCCTGGTTGCGGATCTGCGGCCCCGCCACCTTCCCCGCCGCCTCGGCCAGCGAAGGCATGGTCCGCCGCACCACCGGGTCGCGCGACACCTGCGTAAGCGTGGTGCACGCGCCGATCACCACCTGCGCCGCCGCGGGCGAGCCGTCCTCGACCGGGTTGCCCTCCGCGTCCGCCAGCCAGACGCCGTGCAGCTCGCGCACGCCCTTGAGCGCGACGAGGTGGCGCGGCGTGAACAGGCGGTGCTTCATGTTCGGCATCAGGTCCGTCCCGCCCGCGATGGGCATGGCGTCCGGGTGCTCGCGCAAAAAGGCGACGGCCTCGTTCAGCGTGCCGGGGCGGTGGTACGCGTACTCGTGAAGGCGGAGCATTCAACCAGCCTGCGGGTGAGTAAACAGGATCAGGTGCCCAGGGTCAAGGACCTGGTACCTGGTGCCCAGGATCAAGTGCTCGGCCGGTACTCGGCAAGCGACGTTCGGCGAACCGCACAAGATACGAAGCCGCCCCGCGTGTATCCAGAGCGGGGCGTCGAAAGCGCGACCGAGGGTGGATCAGGATTCTTCGAACAGCACCCGCGGAAGACTGGATTGGCGGATGATCGCGGCGAGGGTGCCGGTGCGCAGTTCCCGGTGCAGTGGTACCGGGACACTCAAGGTGCTCTCCATCTCGCGCTTCTGCATCACCACGTGGCTGCCACGCTGACGGACCGCCTGAAACCCGTGGGCCGCAAGGATGGCACAAACATCCGCCCCGCTGAGGACGCGAAGCTTACCCAACCGCGACCTCGATCCGCGTCACGTAAACTTCCCCCGAGAGGCGCGCGTCGATCTCGCTTTCGTCAGCGGCCTCAAAGAAGAGCTCCAGCGCCTCGACCAGATTGCTCCGGGCCTCTTCGATGGTGTCGCCCTGACTGGCAACGTCGAGCTCTGGGCAGAGGCTGACGTAGCCATCCCCCTCGCGCTCGATTACCGCGGTTAGCTGCACTCGCCGCTTCATAAGCCTTCTGAGCAGAAGGAAACCGGGACGAATTCATTCCAACAAGAATAATCCCACTGATCATTCCGGGAAACCGCGGTCCACGGGATGAGAGATCGCGGCGGTGCGACAGGGCGCTGGCCGCCGGGTCCGCGCAGGCGGACTTTGCGATGTTCCAGCGGCGAATTCATTCCCTTGCCGCCCTTGCCCCCTACATCGGCAGCCGCAGCACGAACTCGGCGCCGGTGCCGGGGGCGGGGCGCACCACGATGTCGCCGTCCAGCCGCCGCGCCAGCTGTCGGGCGATCGTCAGCCCCAGCCCGGTGCCGCGGTTCAGCGAATCGGACCGCGCCTCCTCGCCCAGCTGCTCGAAGGGGTGAAAGATGCGCTCGCGCTCGTCCTCGGGCACGCCGGGGCCGGAGTCGCGCACGGCGAGCTCCATCCATCCATCCCCCCGCGCCACCTCCGCCCGGACGCTGACCGTGCCCCGCGCGGTGAACTTGATAGCGTTGCCCACCAGCGACGTCACGATCTGCCGCAGCCGCTCCGGGTCCGTCTGCACCGGCGGCAGCGTGCCGGGCGTCTCCATCACGAAGTCCAGCCGCTTGGCCTCGGCCTGCTGCCGCAGGTGCTGCAGCACGCCGGGAAGGAACTCGGCCAGCGCCACGGGCGAGCGAAATACGGGAAGCCGGTCGATCTCCACCGTGGTCAGCAGCAGCACGTCGTCCACCAGCCGCGCCAGGTGCTCGGCGCACACGCTGGCGCGCTCGCTGGCCCGCGCGGCGGTGGCGGGGACCTCGCCGTACGTCTGCGTGGCCAGCAGGTGCGTGTAGCCCACGATGGCGTTCAGCGGGGTGCGCAGCTCGTGGCTCACGGCGGCAAAGAAGCGGCTCTTGGCGCGGCTGGCCTCCTCGGCCTCGGCCGCCAGGCGCGCCAGCTCCACCTCCTTGGCCAGCCGGTCCGTCACGTCCTCGAACAGCAGCGACACGCCGCCGTCCGGCAGCGGGTGGATGGCGACGTCGAAGCAGTGGTCGCGAAACACCGCGCCCTGCGGATACAGCGCCTGCAGCGCGCGGGGCTCGCGGTCGTGCATGGTGGCGCGGATGGCCTCGCCCAGGTACGCGGGCTCGGCGGGAAGGATGTCCCACAGGCCGGTGCCCACCGCGCGGTCGCGGCGCAGCAGCACCAGCACCTCCGCCGCGCGGTTCACGTACACGATGCGCCACTCGCGGTCCACCGCGATGAACCCGTCGCGGATGGACTCCAGCAGCTGCTCGTACTGGTCGGCCAGCCGCTGCTCGCCCGTGCTGTCGCGAAAGTGCAGCGCGACGCCGCCGTCCTCCATCGGAGACGCGTGCACGGCCAGGTGGCGCGCGAACAGCTCGCGGTCGCTCAGCACCGTAAGCTCCAGCACCACGCCCTGCTCGGCGACGCGCGCCAGCCGCTCGCGCAGGCGCGGGTCGGCGGCGCCGGGGACCACGTCCCACAGGCCGCGCCCCAGCGCCTCCGCCCGCGCTACGCCAAACAGGCGCTCCGCGGCGGCGTTCCAGTAGGTGATGCGGTAGCCGGCGTCCGCGATGCAGAACCCGTCGGCGAGCGCCTCCAGGGCCGCATGGCGGGGCAGCTCCACCATTGCAGACACGACGGACACAAGCTGGCTCCAGAGAATCGCCCGAACGCCGGGCGGGAAAGGGGCCGGGGCGCCGCACGGTGCGTGCCGCGTTCGTTCCCTCCGTCAGACCCGCCGCGGCGAGCCGGGTTCCGTCCGCGCCCAAACGGATGGATTCGCGCGCCGGACCCGCCTATCTGCGCGTGAATCCCGCGCCCGGATTCCACTGGGGGAGCGCGTCCCCCCAGGCCACGGAGAGCGCGGTGCGCAGCATCGTCCGGCCCTGCTGCAGCGCGCCGGCGTAGTCCCACCCCTCGCGGTAATTATCTGACGGCTGATGGTAGTGGTTGGTGACGAAGTCCTCGTACCACCGCTGCCCCCATCCCTCCGGCCGCCCCTCGAAGGTCAGCCCGTGGTCCAGCGCCAGCGCGGGCACGCCGGCGCGGGCCAGGGGAAAGTGGTCCTGGCGGTAGAAGATGCCCTGCTCCGGGTGCGGGTCGGGGCGCGTCTCCATCCCCTCCGCCGCCGCCGCCGCGCGAACCACGTCGCCCAGCGTGGAGCGGTCGGCGCCGATGGGGGTGATGTCCGTCGTCCGTCCCTGCAGGTTGGCGCCGTCCACGTTCAGCGCGGCGGCCGTCGTGGCCAGCGGAAAGAGCGGGTTGCGCGCGTACCACTCCGAGCCGATGAGCCCCGACTCCTCCGCCGTCGTCGTCACGAACAGCAGCGGGCGCGGCGGGCGAACGGGCATGGACGCCGCCGCTTCGGCGATCGCCAGCAGCAGGCTGACGCCGCTGGCGTTGTCGTACGCGCCGGGATGGATCCGCCGCTCGCCGTCCGCGCCCTCGCGCACGCCCAGGTGGTCGTAGTGGGAGGTCAGGACCACGGGCTCCGCCGCGCGCGCCGGGTCGGCGCCGGGAAGCAGGCCCACCACGTTGGCGGTGCGCACCGGCTCCACCTCGCTGCGCACGGAGGCCCGCACGCGCACCCCCGTCGTCAGTGGGCGGAATCCGCGGCTGTCGCTGTCGCGGATGAGCGCGTCGTAGTCGTGCCCGGCGCGGGCCAGCAGGTCGCGCGCGGTGGCCTGCGAGATCCACCCGCGCACCTGCAGCGGAAACTCGGGCGCGCCAGCCAGGCCGTACTGCGTGCCGGTGTTGCTGGTGCGGACGACGTTCCATCCGTAGCCGGCGCTCTCGTCGGTGTGGATGAGCAGCGCCCCGGCGGCCCCGCGGCGCGACGCCTCCTCGAACTTGTACGTCCAGCGGCCGTAGTACGTCAGCGCCCGCCCGCCGAAGAAGTCCGGCGTATCCGCCGTCCCCGGATCGTTCACGCGGACCAGCAGCACCTTGCCGCGCACGTCCACGTCCTTGAAGTCGTCCCATCCGCCCTGCTCCGGCGCGGTGATGCCGTAGCCGGCAAAGACCAGCTCCGCATCCACCTCCACCCGCTCCTCGGGAACGCCGGCCTCCAGCACGTACTCTTCCTCGTACCTGGGCTCCGCCGGCCCCTGCGGCGTGGCGAACGCCAGCGTGGGGTGCGGCGTGAGCCCCACCATCGGCACGTCCTGCAGGTACGCGCCGCCGACAGGATCGAGCCCGATGCGCTGGAACTGGGCGCGGATGTACTCCATGGCCAGCGTGCCGCCGCGGGTGCCGGGCGCGCGCCCCTCCAGCAGCTCGTGCGAAAGAAAGCGCAGGTGCGCGTCGATGGCGTGCGGCTGGATGCGGCCGAGCGCCTGCTGCAGTGCCTGGGGGTCGATGGACATTCAGCGTTCCGTCAGGTGATGGCGATCGCCGGCGGCGCGCGCGCGGCCGGTGGCGGCCAGGTGCGCCAGGATGGCGCGCAGCGAGCCCTCGGCGGCGCCGCGCAGGCCGGGGTGCAGCTCCGGGCCGTAGATGCGGTCGATGAGCTCGCCCGGCGCGGCGTCGCCCTGCCGCAATGCGCGCACCACCTGGTCGATGCGGCTGGCGCGGTGGGCGCGGTAGCGGCGGATGGCCTCCATCCCGTCCGCGATCGGCGGGCCGTGGGCGGGGTGGATGATGGACGGCCGCAGCGCCTCCAGCCGGTCCAGCGAGGCCAGGTACTGCGTCAGGTCGCCCTCCGGCGGCGCGACCAGCGTGGTGTCGCCGCCGCCCATGAACATGTCGCCCGCCAGCAGGGCGCGCTCGTGCTCCGCGGGGGCCTCCGTCCACAGAAAGCAGACGTGCTCCGGCGCGTGCCCCGGCGTGGCGGCGGCGGTCAGCACCCCCGCGTCCGTCTCGACGCGCGCGCCGTCCTCGATCCACCGTGTCACGATCTCCGTCTTCGGGCCAAGCCCGCCCGCCGCCATCCACACCGGTGCCCCCGTGCGCGCGGCGAGCGGCCGGGTGGCGGCGGCGTGGTCGGAGTGCGCGTGGGTCAGCAGGATCGCCACCGGCGGGCGCCCGTCCAGCGCGGCGGCGATGGCGTCCAGGTGCGCGGCGTCCGCCGGGCCCGGGTCCACCACCACCGGCCGCTCGCGCCCCACGACGTACGTGCGCGTCCCATCCAGCGTCATCGGCGATGGATTGGGCGCGAGAATGGTCTGCAGCATCGGTGGATCGGTCCGGGTCGGGATGGCGGTATCCAGGGCGCATGAAGGATGCACGGCTGCGTCACGGGACGGCAATGGCGCGGAGCTTGTTGCCGTTGGGTGGGAGGCTCGACGAACAGCCTCGAACTGGCGCCCGCCCGGGCCCCCTCTCCCCCGGCCCCTCTCCCCCGCAAAGCGGGAGAAAGGGGAGAATTCGATCCCGTTTCGGACGGCTTCGTGCGAGGGGCACGCCCCCTCCGGGCTCGCATTACTCGCCCACCTCCCCCAAAACTGCTGGGGGAGGTTGGTGCTGCCGATGGTCGCGGAGGCTCGACGATCGCGATCGTGCTGGTGCCCCTTCCCCGGCCCCGCCACTGCGGATCTGATTTCGGTGATCGCCGGGTTGCGGACGCGCAGGTGCTTGGAATGCCCTATGTAGCCGGACCGCCGAGTCCGCGAAGGCGGACTTTGCGATTTCCCAGCGGCGAATTCATTCGCTCCCGCGGGCGGACGGCACGTTACCGAATCAGAATTGCAACGGGCATCATTCGCTCCAGGGGGCGGATGGCACATCGCATCGCGTCTCTGCGTGAGGCGTCCTTTTCTTCCAGCAATCGTAAGCTGGCGCGCCGCTTGCCGCTGCGAAGAGTGGGCGCGGACGTCGCGCCCGACCGCATCCATCCGGAACCGACTGCATGAGGCTGCTCGCACCCGTCTGCGCGCTGGTCCTGGCGGCGGGCGCCGTTGCGCCCGCGCACGCCCAGCGCGACACCCTGCGCATCGGCGCGCCGCGCGACACCGCCCGCGTGCCCGCCCCGGCGCCCGTCCCCACGGACACGCTCACGCCGCTCGAGGCCGGCAGCATCTTCGATACGCCCCAGACGCGGGCGCTGGTCACGCGCGTCATGCAGTCGGGAAGCACCATTCCCGCCGGGCTGGAAGACTACCGCGCCACCATGGGCGCCACCATCTACCTTTCGCTGCAGGCCGACACCGCGCAGGGCGGCGAGCTGCCCGTCACCGTGGACGAGTTCGCGGGCGAGGTGCGCTGGGACCGCGCCGGCGACGTGCAGCAGACCGTGCAGGGGCACCGCGTGCGCATGCTGGCGCCCGCGCCGTACACCATCGGCTCGCTGGTGGCCGCGCCTTGGGTGGTGCCGCACCTGTACGGCAACACCATCACCGCGTTTTCGCTCAGCGCCACGCCCAACGCCCGCGCCCGCATCCTGCGCGCCGTGCACCCGTTCTCGTTCCGCGGCGTGGACTTCTACGAGTACCGCGCCGGCGGCCCCGTCCGCGTCTCCACCGCCGAGGGGGTGGTGACGCTGGTGCCCATCACCGTGCGCCCGCGCGCCGGAAAGCTGGAAGAGGCCGCGGCGGTGGACACGCGGCTGGTGGCGGGGACCTTCTGGACCGACGTGGACCGCGCCGCCATTGCCCGGGCGCGCTTCGGCTTCGTGGAGCGCGGCGGCCGCTTCGTGGTGACGGAGACGGGGATGTTCTTCGAGCTGGAGGGCGCGCTGGTGGGCGGGCGCTACTGGCTGCCCCACCGCCAGCGGCGCGAAATGCAGGTGGCGTCGCCGCTGCTGGGGGGCGCCGTGGCCGTCCGCGCCGTCACCACCCTCTCCGGCTTCGAGCTGAACACGGGATGGGCCCCGCCGCAGCCGGGCGTGCGCCTGGTGTGGCAGCTGGAAGACGCGGACGATGCATTCGCGCGCCTGCCCCCCGCGGGCGACCAGCCGGCGCCCGACATCGGCGACTTCGCGGACCTGGTGGCCGTCGTCCGCCCGCCGGAGCGCACGGGCGGCGTGCGGGCGTCGCTGCGCTACGACCGCGGCGAGCACCTGTTCCGCTTCAACCGCGTGGAGGGCGCCTTCGTCGGAGTCGGCATCCGCGTGGAGCCGGCCAACCCGGAGCAGCGCGACTGGGACGTCTACACGCACCTGGGCTGGGCCTTCGCCGAAGCGACCCCGCGCGGCGAGCTGGCCTTTCGCTGGCACCCCGGCGCGCCCAACGCCGCCGGGCCGCGGTGGGGCGCCACCGTGGGCGCGTACCGCCGGCTGCGCGACATGACCTCGTTTCGCCCCCCGCTGCAGTGGGAGCTGGGGTACGCCGCCGGCGCCGCGCTGGGCGGCTACGACGTGCGCGACTACTACGACGCCGCCGGCGCCGAGGCGTTCGCCGTCCGCCGCGGCGGCAGCTGGACGGCGCGCATCGGCGGGCGCTTCGAGGGGCACGACTCCGTCACCCGCAACACGACGACGTACCTGTTCGGCACCGCGCAGGACTTTCCCGACGTGGCACCGGCGGAGCCCGGGACGCACGCGGCGGTGGAGGGAACCCTGCGCTACGCCCGCGGCACCGGCGCCTTTGGCGTGGGGGGCGGGGTGATCGGGCAGCTTTCGGCGGAGCAGGGCTTTGGCGACTTTGGCGTGACGCGCGCCACGGCGCTGCTTTCCACGCGCTTTCCCTCGCGCTACGTCACGGTGATCGCGCGCGGCGACGCGGGAACGGTGATCGGCGGGGCGCCGCCGCAGTTTCTTTACCGCTTTGGCGGCATCGAGGGGCTGCGGGGGTACGGGCGCAACGAGTTCGGCGGCAGCACGGCCGTGCTGGGCCGCGCGCGGCTGCTGCTGCACCTGCCGCCGTACGGCCAGGAGCCGCTCTTTCGCGCGGGCCTCTTCCTCTTTCCCCCGCTGCGCCCCGCGCTGGCGCTTTCGGGCGATGCGGGATGGGCGTCGGTGAGCGGCGACTCGCGCGCGTCGCTGCAGCGGCTGGGCGCGGCCGAGACGGACGGCGTGCGCTCGTCGTACGGCGTGGGGCTGAGCCTGTTCGAGGACGCCGTGTCCGTGGAGTACGTGTGGCCGGGCGACGGGGGCCAGGGGCGGTGGTACACCGGCTTCGTGGCCTACTTCTGACGCGCCGCCCCTTGCCACGCGCGCCCCGGACTGAGACGATGTACGTCGGCGCGCTGAAAGACGAATCCCAATCAACCGACCGGAGCCGGACATGTCCTCCATCAACCGACCCCTCGCGGGACCCGTGCTGGCCTTTGACCTGGGCGAGCAGATCGCGGCGCTCCGCGCGGAAGAGCCGTACCGCCGCAGCGGCCGCGCCGGGCGCACGCTGGCCAAGAGCGGCCGCTTTCGCCTGGTGCTCACCGCCATGTCCGAGGGCAACGAGATCGGCACGCACCAGGCCGACAGCCCCATGACGCTGCAGGTGGTGCAGGGCGCGCTCACCTTTCGCAGCAGCGGCGAGGAGTACACGCTGACGGCCGGCCAGGTGCTGTTCTTTGGCCCCGGCGAGGCGCACGACATCCGCGCCACCGAAGCCAGCGCGCTGCTGCTGACCGTCTCCGCCACCGGCGACGACTACCGCCCCGAGGAGCTGGCGAACGCGCAGGCGAGTGCGTGAGTGTGGCAGTGCGTGAGTGTGGCAGTGCGTGAGTGCGTGAGTGCGTGAGTGCGTGAGTGCGTGAGTGCGTGAGTGCGTGAGTGCGTGAGTGCGGAAGTTCGTGAGGGATGGATGGATGGGCAGCCCGGGCCGGCCGGTCCGGGCTGTTCCGTTCAGGGGGGATGATGACGAGGGGCGGCGTCCGCGCGTCAAGCACGGACATTGCCGCATCCGTCCTGATGACCGGCCGCGGGCGCACCTGCCCGCGGCATCGTACGACGCGCCTGCCGCTTTCCAGCCCCCGATCCGCGTGATCCCATGATCCACCGTCCTCTTTTCCGCGCCTGTGCCGCCGCGCTCGCCCTGGCGGCGATCGGCGCGTGCAAGCGGTCGCCGACGGACCCCAGCCGGCCGGGGACCTTCCTGGTGACCTTCCTGGGCGTGCCGGCGGGGGCGGAGAGCTTTTCGCCGCGGGCGGTGGCGGCCGGGCGCGTGGTGGGCGTGGCGGCGGGCGGGGGAACGCCGCGGGCGGTGCAGTGGGCCGGCGGGGCGTTCACGCCCGTGGGGCCGGCGGCGCCCGCGGGGTGCCACAGCGAGCCGGTGGCGGCGCGCGGCAGCTTTACGGTCGGCCAGATCACCTGCACCGCGTCCGGGGACCCGGCGGGCCAACCCGTGGACGCGTACGGGTGGATCGCGGGGCAGAACCCGGCGCCGCGCCTGTTCGCGGAGCCCTACACCTTCGTGGGGGTGAACAGGGACGGCGCCGTGGCGGGGACGCTGAACCCCGGTGCGCAGTTTCCGCAGGGCGCGCGGCGCGCCTTCCTTCGCACCGCGGGCGGGGCGGTGGCGGTGCTGGTGCCGCCGGGCGCCACCGGCAGCGAAGGCGTGGGCATTACCGACGCGGGCGAGGTGGTGGTGAACGCCTACTACAGCTGCCTGGCGGATTCATCCGAGGACTGCGACCTGAGCCGCGTCCTGGCGTGGAACGGCGCCGCGTGGACGGAGATCCGCGTTCCGGCGCGCGCGGAGCGGGCCGTGGCGGTAGCCGTAAGCCCCGAGGGCGAGGTGGCGGGGTACGCGTTCGGCGAGGCGGACCAGGTGTTCCTGTACGAGCTGGACGGCAACGACCTGGACGTGCTGCCGGTGATCCCCGGCACCCGCGTGCTGCTGTCCGGCGCCAACGTCCGCGGCCAGGTGGTGGGCACCGGCGTCCGCACCGAGGTCACCGGCCGCGCCCCCAGCTACGGCATCGTCTGGGGCGACAACCGGCAGTACGACCTCAGCGAGCGCGTCACCGGCAACGTGGACGTGCGCGTGACCGCCGCCCTGGCCACCGACGACGAGGGCCGCATCGCCGGAACGGGCGTCAACCAGGAGAACGGCCAGGAAGGCGCCATCCTCCTGGTCCCCACCAGCCTCTGATCCAGCAGAATGCCTCTGCGTCCCCGGGTACCAGACCCGAGAAACACCTGTCATTCTGAGGCTGAGCAGGCATTCGACAGCGGCAGCTTACACGAGTTTTGTAACCTGTTGCCGTACATACAAATACGACAGAGCCGCTCCGGATGCGTGTACAACACGCCCGGAGCGGATCCGAGTTGCCTAACAGCTTATGCTGGTGTGACTTGGAGCGTTTTTGGAGGGAGCGGGACCCTGCAACAATTCAATAAATCGCGCTCCGCGCTGGTCAGCGACTTCGTCTGCAGGACTGAAGCGCGGCCGGTGGTGAGCTCGCTGAGCGTAATTCTTTCCACCTGCTCGCGGATCGCTTCCCATCCGATCCTTGCCCGGCTCTCGGCCACGCGGACCAGCAGGTAGGCGAGGACGCAGACATGCACGTGAGAGGTGATGCGCTCAGGCGTGCGGTGCTGGACCGGCTCCAAGTCCAGAATGCTCTTCATGGAGCGGAAGGCGCGCTCCGCTCTCCACAGGTCGCGGTAGCCGAGGACAAGCTCTTCCGACGGCAGGTCGAGCTCGTTGGTCATCAGCACGTACTTGCCATCGTGACGCGCCGCGGCCGCGACCCTGGCCGGGTCGATCCGGAGCTTCCCGTCCGCGTCCTGCACCAGGTAGCGGGCGTAGCCGGGCGTGGAGAGCAGAGAATGCTTGTCACGTGTCTCGTCGGCGCCCTTGCCCTTCTTCTGCTTCGCAAGCTTTGCCTTGAGCCGTTCGAGGACGGTGGCGCGTGTGCGGGCGTCGTGCTCCGCCCGCGCCTCGCTGCGGCAGAGCAGGTAGCGCAGGGTGCGGCCTCCGTCCGTGATCCGCGTTTCCTTCACGCCCAGGCCCTCGCAGACCGGGCTGTAGCGTCCGCGCAGGGAGAGCATGTGCGCCTCCAGGGCAGGATCGTTCCGGATCGGACAGCCGAGGAGATACCCCAGGCGGCGGGACTCGAGGAAGTCCAGGTTTGCCTGGCTGACCATTCCCCGGTCGCCCACGAAGAGGAAGCGCCGGGGCCGCAGGCCCAGGAGATCGCGCGTGACCTCCTCCACCGTGGTCACGTCGATCCGGTTGCCGGGGTAGATCCAGTGGCGCACCGGGATGCCATCGCGATTGATGGCGAGCCCGACGACGATCTGCGGCAGATCGGGACGCTTCTTCTTCGAATGGCCGTGGCGCCGGAGCTCGCCCTCCGGGTCTGCCTCGTCGAGGTAGAAGCTGACGCTGGTGGTGTCGTAGAAGAGGACCGACACGTCGGCGCTCAGCAGGTCGGTCACCTGGAAGTACAGGTGCTCCTGCAGCTCGGGCATGGCGCCGTGGAGGAAGTCCATGGCCCGATACAGGTGCTGCACGTCCAGCTCGGCGCCTCCGCCCTCCAGGCCGGGAATCCAGGCGCTGGCGCCTGCCCAGCGGGAGCAGGCCAGCTTCGAGGCCGGGGCGAGGGCGCGGTGTGCGACCAGAGCAAAGATCGCCCGCTCCACCGGCTGGGCGAAGGAACGCGCTTCGAGCGCATGGGAGAAGAACTCGTCCAGGCGCAGCTCCCGCCAGAGCGAATCGAGCAGATGCGTGCCGCCGAAGGTCCAGGTGCGGGTCACCTCCAGCCCCGAGGCGGCAGGGGACGCGGCGGGATCGAGGTAGCGGCTGAGCTGCTCGACGAGGCGGCGGATCTGCTCGATGTCGAGCTGGTCCGTGCGCCCGAACGAGTGGAGGATGCGTGTCTGAACGCGGCCCTGTGCGTCCCTCTCGCCCTCGACGAGCTGGAGGTAGCGGGTATCAGGGCCGCGCTTGCGGGTTGAGACGACTTCGCGAAGGTACATGTGCAACAGGATAGGAGTACACCTGCTGCCCAGTCAAGGTAACCATGAAATCCATGTACAACAATATTTCCGCGGATACAACGTCTTTCACCTGAAAAGCCCAGCAGTGGCGCCAATCCACCCCGACGCATGTACGCGTGACTGTCGAACGCCTGCTGAGAGGGTGTTGCCAAAGCCCCAAAAAAGAAGCGCTGACTTCCTGAGGGAGCGCACCACGTGTAACCTGATTCCACACAACCGCCTGCGCGCGACCGAAGGACCTGCTCTCCGACGAGGTGGGGCCGGCTTCATCCCGCGGGACCAGCCCCGTCGTTCTGCCTGCGAGGTCCTTCGGTCGGCGCCAAGGTACAGTGTACAAGCGGGTTACGGGGCGGCGCCTCCCTCAGGAAGTCATTTACGCTGGGAGGTTTGGCAACACCCTCCGAGGAAGCGCCCACCCAGGTGACAAGATCGATCCACGCCCTGCCACCACACGGGAGCGGATGATGCAGATCGTCCCACCGACTACCGCACTCACGCACTGACGCACTCACGCACTCCATGCCGGGCGGCCGCACCTACGTCGGGATCTCGGGATGGACCTACGCCGGGTGGCGGGGCGTCTTCTATCCCGAAGGCCTGGCGCGCAAGCGCGAGCTGGAGTACGTGGGCTCGCGGATGGACACGGTAGAGATCAACGGCTCCTTCTACTCCCTGCAGCGCCCCACCAGCTACCGCGCCTGGTACGAGCAGACGCCGCCGGACTTCCTTTTCGCGGTGAAGGGAAGCCGGTTCATCACGCACATGCTCAAGCTGAAGAACGCCGAGACGGCGCTGGCCAACTTCTTTGCGTCGGGAGTGCTGCGGCTGGCGGACAAGCTGGGGCCCATCCTGTGGCAGTTTCCCGAGCGGATGCAGTTCAACGAGGAGAAGTTCGCCCACTTCCTCGGCATCCTTCCCAAAACGCACGACGAGGCGGCGCGGGTGGCGCTGGGGCACGACGACCGCCTGCTGGGCCGCGCGTGGACCGACGCCGAGCACCAGGGCCCCCTCCGCCACGCCTTCGAGATCCGCCACCCCGGCTTTCTCTCCGCCGAGTTCATCGGGCTGCTGCGCGCCCACAACGCCGCGCTGGTCTTTGCCGACACCGCCGGCCGCTGGCCGTACGCCGAGGACCTGACGGCGGACTTTGCGTACGTGCGGCTGCACGGCGCCGAGCAGCTGTACGCCAGCGGCTACACCGACCCGCAGCTGGACTGGTGGGCCGCGCGCATCCGCGAGTGGCGCCGCGGCGGCGCGCCCAGGGACGCCACGTGCGCGCTCGACCCCGCGCCCAGGCGCCGCGCCGGCCGCGACGTGTACGTGTACTTCGACAACGACGCCAAGGTGCACGCCCCCTTCGACGCCATCCGCCTCGCCGAGCGCCTGGCAGATCCTGAAAACGGATGATCGTACAGAGGAACAGAGTCAGACAGAGAAGGCGAGCTGACCTATCATCCTGGTCCTCTGTCTGACCCTGTTCCTCTGTACCCCAAAAGGTGTTGTTCTCCGAATCGAAAAAGCCAACGGAGTCAACGGAAAACCTCCGCTGACTCCGTTGACTTTGTGTGGTTTCCCTACGAGTAGCGGCATCCGGCCCGCCGTTGCCGGCTATTCCCTATTCCCTGTTCCCTATTCCCTGCCAGGCCCTTCTCGTCCGAAAAAGGCCGGATCAATTCGCCACGTTCAGCGGCACGTCGAAGCTCCCCACGGCCTGGATGGTGGGCGGCTCGTCCTCGGGGCCGCGGCGCAGCATGGTCAGGTTGAACGTGCCCACCGCGCGGTCCTCCGTGAGCGACGTCACCGTCACCGTGCCGAACGAGCGGGCGTAGCTGGTCTCGCTGGCGCCGCTGAACCGGTCGGTCCCCACGCTGAAGATGGCGGTGAAGGGGCACTCCTCCGTCTCGCGGGTGCAGGTCACCGAGCCCGTCTGCACGCCCAGCCACTCGATGATCACCCCGTCGATCTTCTGGTCCGCGCGCCGCTGCTGCCCGAACACCCCCAGGATCTGGGTGCCCTGCACGCTCTGCAGCTCGCCGACGGCCCAGGCGCCCGCGTTGGGGTTGCGGCGGTTCAGCCGGCCGCTGCCCACGAACTCGCCGGTGCGGTCGCCGGTGTAGGTGAAGCGCGCCTCGCCCTCGGGCGCCAGGTCCGGCTGGAACGGGTCGTCTTCGCCGCAGCCGCCGAGCGCCACCGCAAAGGCCAGCGCCAGGGCGGCGCGTCTGGTCTTGAACATGGGAGTCCTTGGGTCCAAAGGGTGTTTGTTGAAACGGATGCTCAGCCGGCCTGCGCCGGAAGCACCAGGGTAAAGGCCGCGCCGGTGCCGGGAACGTTGCGGGCCACCAGGTCGCCGCCCATGGCGCGCGCCAGCCGGCGGCTGATGGCCAGCCCCAGCCCGCTTCCCGGCTCGCGCTTGCTCTTGTTGCCGGCCGCGATCTGAAGGAACTCCTCGAACACGGCCTCTTCGCTGCCGGGCGGAACCCCCGGGCCGGTGTCGCGTACCTCCAGCCAGGTGCGTCCGTTCCCGCTTCCCGCCACCACGGCCACCTCGCCGCGCTCCGTGAACTTTACCGCGTTCGACAGCAGGTTCACCAGGATCTGCCGCACCCGCGGCGAGTCCACGCGCAGCACGTCTTCGCCGTGGTCGTCGATGTCCATCCGCAGCTCCAGCTTCTTGCTGCGCGCCTGCGGCTCCACCGCCACCAGCGCCTCGTCCACCAGGTCGCCCAGGCGCACCTCCTCGCGGTGAAACTCCATCCGCCCCGCGTCCAGCTTGGCCAGGTCCAAAATGTCGTTCACCAGCTGCGACAGGTGGCCGCTCACCTGGCTGATGCGCTCGATCATCTCGAGCTGCTGGCCGTTCAGGTCGCCCACGATGCCGTCGGCCAGCAGCTCGCTGTACCCCACGATGGCGGTGATGGGGGTGCGCAGGTCGTGGCTCATGGCGCTGAAAAAGCGCTCGCGCCGGAACGACGCCTCGGTAAGCTCGGCGTAGGTGCGCAGGTTGGCCAGCGTCGCCGCCGCCTGCGACCCCAGCAGCTCCGCCAGGCGCCGCGTGTCCGCGTCCTGCCCCCCGCCGCCGCGCCAGCCGGCCACCAGCGTGCCCAGCGTCTCGCCGCGGTGCCGCAGGGGAATGCGCAGCCCCGCGCCCCCGCCGGGAAGCTCCACCGCCTGCACCTCGTCGCCGTCCCGCTCGGCGAGCGCCGCCAGGCCGGCGGTGTCGCCCCCGTCCGCCGCCCACGCGCGCGGCTCGCCGATGAGCTCGCAGCGCAGCGCCACCACGTCCGCCTCCAGCACCTGCGCGGCGCGGGGGTGCAGCACCGCCCACAGCGCGTCCGGCTCCACCACCCCCGCCGTGTCCGCCGCCAGGGCGCAGAGCGCCTCCAGCCGCTGCACCAGCGCGCCGTCCTGCGCCGCCGGCGCGGAGGGGAGGGACGAAGCTTCGGAAACGGGCATGGACGGGCCTTTGCGAGCCAGGGACGGCGCCACGGGGCGCGGCGGCGTGCGCGGGCGGGGACCGGCGGCTATCTTGCGGCCCGTGACTGAACCACCGCAACCCGACGCCGCGCCATGAGCCTTCCGCCGCTCCGCTTGAAGAAGAACGAAGACCGCAGGCTGCGTGCCGGGCACCTGTGGGTGTTCAGCAACGAGGTGGACGTGTCCGCCACGCCGCTGACCGCCTTCGAGCCCGGCGCCATGGCCGAGGTGCAGGACGCGCGTGGCGCGCCCCTGGGCACCGCGTACGTGAACCCGCGCTCCCTGATCGCCGCGCGGCTGGTGAGCCGCCAGCGCCACCGCAAACTGGACGGCGACCTGCTGCGCCGCCGCATCGCCCGCGCCCTGTCCCTGCGCGACGCCCTGTTCGACCGCCCCTTCTACCGCCTGGTCTACGGCGAGGGCGACGGGCTGCCCGGGCTCATCGTCGACCGCTTCGGCTCCGTCCTCGTCGCCCAGCTGACCACCGCCGGGATGGAGCGGGTGGTGGCCGACGTGCTCGAGGCGCTGCGGGAGACGGTGAGTCCCACCGGCATCCTGCTGCGCAACGACACCTCGGGCCGCGCGCTGGAGGGGCTCGAAAGCTACGTGCAGCCCCACGGCGACGTTCCCGACGTGCTGGAGGTGGAGGAGAACGGCGTCCGCTTTCACGCCCCCATCACCGGGCAGAAGACGGGCTGGTTCTACGACCACCGGATGAACCGGGCGCGCATGGCGGCGTACGTGCGTGGCCGGCGCGTGCTGGACGTCTTCAGCTACGTGGGCGGCTGGGGCGTGCAGGCCGCCGCCGCCGGGGCCTCGCAGGTGACGTGCGTCGACACCTCGGCTCCCGCGCTGGAGTTCGTCACCCGCAGCGCAGCGCTGAACGGCGTGGGCGACCGCGTTCTGACGCACCGCGCCGACGCCTTCGACGGGATGATGCGGCTGAACGCCGACGGCGAGCGCTACGGCGTGGTGGTGCTGGACCCGCCCGCGTTCATCAAGCGCAAAAAGGACCAGAAGGCGGGCGAGGAGGCGTACCGGCGCGCCGCCCAGCTGGCCATGGAGCTGCTGGAGCCCGACGGCATCCTGGTGAGCGCCTCGTGCTCGTACCACATGCCGCGCGAGGGGCTGCAGGACGCCATGCTGCGCGCCAGCCGCCGCCTGGGGCGCGAGCTGCAGGTGCTGGAAGAGGGCCACCAGGGCCCCGACCACCCCGTGCACCCCGCCATCCCCGAGACCGCCTACCTCAAGTCGTTCATCGCCCGCGTGGCCTGACGCGCGGCTGCCCGCGTAAGAGAACGAACGAGCGAAGCCGCTTCGCACGAACCCGGGCGGAGCCAGCGGAGGAGCAGGGAAAAGCGGGGGTACAGAGGGACAGACAAAAGCCAGAGGAACAGAGGATGATGGGTTGTCCTCTGCTCCTCTGGCTGTTCTCTGCCCCTCTGTACCCTCGCCGTTGCTTTACCGGAGCTGGGATGAGCGATGGGGCCGGTCTTTGGCTACAACCCCGCTCAGCGCGTGATCCCGATGCTCACGCCGATGTGAAAGGTGAGCAGGTCGGTGTCGCTGCGGACGGGGAACAGGGTGACGGTGCCGTCGTCGTTGTCCTGGATGTCGCCCTCGCGCAGGTACTCGGTTTCGCCGTTGTTGTGGTAGCGCAGCCCCAGGTCGATGGACACCGGCTGCGGCCCGCGGCGAACCGGGATGTACACCCCCACACCGCCGCCGTACGAAAAGCTCCAGTCGTCGAAGTTGGTGGTGGTGAACTCGTTCTCGTCGTAGTAGTCGTCGTAGTCGTACGTGTTCGACACGCTGCTGGTGGTGGCCATGTAGCTGTAGCCCGCGTAGCCGTTGGCGTACGGCCGCAGCGTTCCGTCGGGCGCGCCGATCTGCGGGCCCACGCCGATCCAGGCGATGCTGTTGGAGGTGGTGAGATCCACCAGGATGCGGCCGCCCAGCGTGGGGCTCAGCGGCACCGTCTGCCGCTCGTGGCCGTAGATGATGAAGCCGCCGTCCACGCGCAGCGCCAGCCAGCCATTGGGGTCCAGCGAGTGCATGTAGTGCAGGGTGCCGCCCAGCCCGCCCTCCACGTAGTCGCTGAACTCGCCCTGCGTCTCGGCGATGGTAAAGCTGCCGCCCGCAAAGCCGCCGGTGGGGCGCTTTTCATGGTACTCGCGGCGGTCGTAGTCGCAGTCGTCGTAGTACTCGCAGTCGTCGTCCTGCGCGGCCAGCGCGGCGGGCGCCGCCATCAGCGCGGCCAGAAGGGCGTATCGGAATCGCATCGTTCACCTCGGGATGAGGAGTGGGGATCGGTCGATTTTCGGTGGCCGGCGATGCTCCAGCCGGCGGCCATGCGGAGAGCAATGCCGGTGCCCCGAATCCGCAGAAATCCAAGCGAATGCGGCGCATCGACTTACGCGCGGAGCCCGGATTCCGCTCCGCCGAGGGCGACCACTCGGGAGGACACCGCCGATGTCGAAAGTGCGCACTGCACCATGATCCTGAAAAAGAATCATCGTACAGAGGAACAGAGTCAGACAGAGAACGCAAGCCGAAACATCATCCGGGTTCCTCTGTCTGACCCTGTTCCTCTGTACGATAAAGGTTGTTTTCCCGGATTCGGGACACGAAAAAGCCCGCCCCGGAAACGGGAGCGGGCTTTCGCGATCATCCTCTCGTACCGTGGCTAGAGGCCCAGCATGCGCTCCACCCGGGCTTCGAGCGACGGCTTGGTGGCGCCGGAGAGGGCGCTCTCGAGCAGGTCCGCCAGCTCCTCCGAAAAGTCGGCCGGGTGGCGGCGCTTGATGCGCACCAGCGGCGCAAAGGCCAGCATCACCGTGCGCGGACGCTCGTCGTCGTCCTCGTCCGCTTCGTCGCCGCGCCACGACTCGCCGGTGGGGCCGGTCTGCCAGGGCTCCGGCTCGTGCTCGGCCTCTTCGGCCTCGGCGGCCATGCCGGGGGGCAGCGCCTCGATGGGGATGGTGAGCCCCACCATGGCCTGGATCTCCTGCGCCGGGTCCTCGGGCTCCTCGGCCATCAGCCCCAGCTTTACGGGGCCGCGGATGACCTGGTGCAGGATGACGATGGTCTCGGGCGGCAGAAACGCCCGGAACGACGGGCTCTCGTTGCCGTCCGCGAAAAAGGCGACCGGGATCAGTGCGGCGTCGTCGGCGAGCAGTCCCTCGGGCTCCACCTCGCGCATCTCCAGGTCGACCGGCTCGTCCCGAAGGTAAACGTGCATCGTTGCTTCCGAAGCTCCCTAGCTCGCCGTGCCGGCCGTGTCCGGTTCGGTGCGGTGAAATGTGTGTCGCAGGTTTCGGTTGTACCCTTCACCGGCGGTTGGTTCCCCGCAGCGGCGCTCCGGATCGGCTCCCTGTTACGGCGGCGCGAACGGGGGCCGGCGTGCCGGCCCGCGAGATCCGCGCCTGTCCCGTGCGGAGCGGCGCGGATGCGGCGGCCCGGGGAGGGAGGCGGCGGGGCGCGGAGGCGGGTCCGGGATTTGCGCCGGGGGGCCCCACCCGTATCCCGGGCGCAATCCAGCGGTTACGGCGTCCACGCCCCTTTTGCGCGCGGGCGGCGTGGCCGTCCGGACGAAGGCGGAGGAAGGCGGGGCGCACCCTCCGGCTTCGCAGACGCTCCGGGAAGCCCGTGCCCAGGCGGCGCCACGATGAGCGAGCAGATGCTGAACATCCTCCTGGTGGAGGACGACGAGGTGGACGTGATGAACGTCCAGCGCGCGTTCAAGAAGAACAACATCCGCAACCCGCTGTGGGTGGCGGGGAACGGCGTGGAGGCGCTGGGGGCGCTGCGCGGGGGCGAGATTCCCCTGGACCGCCGCTTGGTGCTGCTGGACCTGAACATGCCGCGGATGAACGGCATCGAGTTCCTGCGCGAGCTGCGCGCGGACGAAAAGCTGCGCCACACGCCGGTGGTGGTGCTCACCACCAGTGGCGACGAGCGCGACCGGGTGGACGCGTACAACCTGAACGTGGCCGGCTACATCCTCAAGCCCGTCACCTTCGCCAACTTCGTGGAGGCGATGGCGACGCTCAACAAGTACTGGACGCTGGTCGAGTATCCCTGAACGTGGCCCTTCCCGAGCGCTACCGCATCCTGGTCGTGGACGACGACGAGGTGGACCGCATGGCGGTTCGCCGCGCCCTGCGCGCCGCCGGGGTGCCTTCGGAGTGCGACGAGGCGGGGGACGCGCCCTCGGCGCTGGCGGCCATGCGGGCGGGCGGGTACCACTGCGTGTTCCTGGACTACCAGCTTCCCGGCGGCGACGGGCTGTCGGTGCTGCGCACGGCGCGGGCCGAGGGGCTCACGGTGCCCATCATCATGCTGACCGGCCGCGGCGACCAGGAAACGGCGGTGGAGCTGATGAAGGCCGGCGCGTCGGACTTCGTGGCCAAGGGCACCTTTACGCCGGAGCGGCTGGCGCAGGGGCTTCGCCACGCGGTGCGCGTGCACGCGGCCGAGCAGCAGGCGCGCGAGGCCGAGGCGGCGCTGCGCGAGAGCGAGGAGCGCTTCCGGGTGCTGCACGAGACCTCGCCCGACGGGTTCATGATCCTGCGGGCCGTGTGGGGGGCCGACGGCGAGGTGCAGGACTTCGAGTGGGTGTACGTCAACCCCGCCGCCGAGCGAATCCTGCAGCTGCCGGCGGCGCAGCTGCGCGGGCGGCGGCTTCTGGAGGTGCTTCCCGGCACCCGCGAGCTGGGGCTCTTCGACGCCTACGTGGAGGTGGTGCGGTCGCGCGCCCCCATGCAGCGCGAGGTGGCCATCGAGGGCGAGGACGGGCGCGCGGCGTGGTTCCGCATCTCGGCCGCGCCGCTGGGCGACGGGTTCGCGGTGGCGTTCAGCGACGTGAGCGCGCGCCGGCGGGCCGAGGAGGAGCGCGAGGCGGCCATCGCGTCGCGCAGCCGCTTCTACGCGGCCATGAGCCACGAGCTGCGCACCCCCATCAACGCCATCCTGGGCTACAACGACCTCATCCTTTCCGGCGTGTACGGCGCCATGCTGCCGCCGCAGGAAAAGGGGCTGGAGCGCGCCCAGCGGGCCGCGCGCCACCTGCTTGACCTGGTGAACGACGTGCTGGACCTGTCCAAGCTGGAGGCCGGCAAGCTGGAGGTGGAGGCCGAGGCGGTCTCCGTGCCCGAGCTGGTGCGCGACCTGTTCGCCACGGTGCGGCCGCTGGCCGAGGACAAGGGCAGCGCGCTGCGGATGGTGGAGGAGGCCGACCCGCGGCCGGTGCTCACCGACCCGCGGCGGGTGCGGCAGATCGTGCTGAACCTGCTGAGCAACGCCATCAAGTTCGGCGAGTCGCGGCCGGTGGAGGTGCGGGTGCGCGGGCTGGAGGACGGCGGGGTGCAGGTGGAGGTGGCGGACCAGGGGCAGGGGGTGGCGGGGGAGCACCTGGACCGCATCTTCGAGGAGTTCGTGCAGCTGCCCAACGCCAACGCGGGCGGCACCGGCCTGGGGCTCCCCATCTCGCGCCGGCTGGCGGAGCTGCTGGGCGGGCGGCTGGAGGCGGAGTCGCGCCCCGGCCAGGGAAGCACCTTTCGTCTTACCCTGCCCCGCCTGTTCCCCGGCGATCCCGCCGCCGCGGCCCAGGCGCAGGCCGATCCGCCGCTCTCCGCCGCCGCGCCGGCCTGACCCGGCGTCCGCCCGCGCGTTCCGCGGCGCGGGTAATGCGCCAAAGGTTCGTCGCGTTCTGTACGATCCCCTGCGCGCGGTTCTTGCGCCCCCGTCCCGGTGACTTCAGCGGAGGATGGGCGCCATGCCGACGGAGGAGAGCCGGGCCGGGTACGAGCAGCGGCGGATCGACCACGAGGTGCGGCTGTCCCGGGCGCGCGAGGTCGTGGAGGGGTACGTGGGCGGCCGGGCGTCGCGGGAGGAGCGCCGGTCCAGCGCGGCCGAGAACCGGTGGTTCCGCGAGCAGGTCGCCGCCATGCTGGCGGGGGCGGCCCGCGAAGAGGAGCTGGCGGGGCTCGGCCTGTCGGACGCCATGGTCCGCGAGGCGCGGCTGGGGGACTCGGTGGCGGAGGCGTGGGCGCGATACCACGAGCAGTTCCGCCGCTGATCCGGATCCGCGAACACGACCGGAAAAGCGAAGGGGTACAGAGGGGCAGAGAACAGCCAGAGGAACAGAGGACGATCGATCCTCCTCTGTTCCTCCGGCTTTTGTCTGCTCCTCTGTACCCCTCGATGTTTTCGTATCTGGATCAGGCACTGGAGCCTGCAGGCGGAGGAAACGGCACGAGAAGACTCCGCTGACTCCGTTGACTCCGTGTGAGGCCTGCGTTTACAGGACCCTGACCGGGCACCCTACTCCGCCGGATACAGCCGGTACTTCGCCACGCGCTCCTTCCAGGCGGCGTTCTCCGTTTCCCAGCGGCGAAAGATCTCGCGCGGGTCGTCGCCGCGGCGCACGGCGTCGGGCGCCCAGCGGCTGCCCAGCATCTGCAGCATGGGGCCCATCCCCAGGCTGCGCGGGTGCATCTTCTGGATCTCGGAGAGGAAGACGAGCGCGGTGAGCACCGGCTGGTACACGTCGCGGTCGGTAATGCGCAGGCGCACGGCGCGGCAGCGCTGGTTGCGGAACTGCATCCACTCCGTGCCGCGCGGGGTGAACTCCGCCAGCTCGAACCGCACCCCCGGCAGGCCGTAGCCCCGCACGCGCCGCAGCAGCTCAGCGTTGTCGAGGTACGGCGCGCCCACGTAGCCGAACGGCGTGGGCGTCCCCCGGCCGATGGAGAGGTTCGTCGTCTCCAGCATCACCAGCCCGCTGAACGCCAGCGCCGCGTCGAGCGTGCGGATGTTGGGCGACGGGTTGATCCACCGCAGCCCGGTTTCGTCGAACCACTCGTTTCCCCGCCACCCCTCGGCGGGGACCACGGTGAGCCGCGTGCCCAGCCGGTACTCGCCGTTCACGTAGCGCGCCAGCTCGCCCGCGGTAAAGCCGTGGCGCAGGGGGACGGGAAAGTGGCCGGTGATCAGCGGGCCGCGGCTGCGCATCTCGAACTGCATCAGCGGCCCCTCCACCCGCGCCGTCACGGGGTTGGGCCGGTCCAGGACGATGAAGGGGATGCCGGCGCGCGCCGCCTCCTCCATCGCCATGGTCATGGTCCACACGTAGGTGTACGCCCGGGCGCCGATGTCCTGCATGTCGAACAGCAGCACGTCGACGTTGCGCAGCATGGCGGGCGTGGGGCGCTCGGTGGCGCCGTACAGCGAGTAAATGGTGACGCCCGTGCGCGGGTCGCGCTGCGTGGCGATGCGCTCGCCGCCGTCCACGGTGCCGCGGATGCCGTGCTCGGGGCCAAAGAGCGCCACCAGCCGCACGTCGGGGTGCTCGTGCAGCAGGTCGATGGCGCTGCGGCCCTCGCGGGTGACGGCGGTGTGGTTGGTGATAAGCCCCACGCGCCTGCCGCGCACCAGGTGCAGCGAGTCGCGCAGCAGCACCTCGAGCCCCGGGACCACGGGCCCGCCGCGCACCCGCGGCGGCGCGGATGCGTGGGCCGCGGGAAGAAGCGACGGCGCCGCGAGCGGGGCGGGGGCGCGGCCGGCGAAGGCCCAGCCGGCGGCCAGGATCGCCGCCACGCCCGCGGCCGCGGCGCGGATGGAAACGGATGCAGACATGGGCTGCCGGTTCACTGCAAGGGTTCAGGACGGCGGAAAGACTCCGCCGTGAAGACTGTGCGTTTGTCGCTGTCTGCTTCGACACTCCGCAAACTGCTACTACATATGGCGTCAGAGCGGTGTGATTCCTGCAACGGCACGTCCCGCGCCATGATTGTGTGGTGCGCAAGTCGTTACAGGAATCGTAGATGCCTTTTACCGTCCCGCGAGTTGCCTGCGAGTATGTGATCCCCGCGCCGCGCATGGTGGACCCGCGCGTGCTGCGGCTCACCCGCTGCTTTACCCTTCCCGCCGGGGAGGGCGACCCGCCGCGCACGCTGATTTTGGCGGCGCACCCGGACGACGAGACCATCGGGGTGGGCGGGATGTTCCCGCGGCTGGACGGCGCGCTCACCATTCTGCACGTGACCGACGGGGCGCCGCGCTACCGCCGCCAGTGGGGGCGCCAGGAGTTCCGCGACTGGGACGAGTACGCGGGCCAGCGGCTGCGCGAGGTGCACTGCGCGCTGGCGGTGGCCGGGGTGGACGCGTCCGTGTGCCGGCGGATGGAGGTGATGGACAGCGAGGTGTCGCTGAACATGGTGCCGGTGACGCGCCGGCTGATGGAGATTTTCGACGAGCTGCGCCCGGAGGTGGTGATCACCCACCCCTACGAGGGCGGACACACCGACCACGACGCCACCGCCTTTGCCGCCCGCGCCGCGTGCACCCTGCTGGCGCGCGAGGGGAGCACGGCTCCGGCGCTGATGGAGTTCACCTCGTACCACAACGAGGGCGGCGACAAGGTGGTGAACCGCTTTCTTCCCTTCGACGGCGCGCCGGTGACGGACGTGCCGCTGTCGGCGGAGGAAAAGGACATGAAGCGGCGGATGTACGACTGCTTCTACACCCAGGGCGGCGTGCTGCGCGACATGCCCGTGCGAATCGAGCGCTTTCGCCCCGCGCCGGTCTACGACTTTCGCCAGGCGCCCCATCCGGGCCGCCTGCGCTACGAGCGCTATCCGCTGGGCATTCGCGGCAAGCACTGGCGCCAGCTGGCGGCCGACGCGGCGGAGCACCTGGAGCTGGACCGCGCCTGGTAGCGCTTTCGGATTCGGGAAAACAACACTTTTGGGGTACAGAGGAACAGAGTCAGACAGAGGAGCCCGGATGACGTTTCATCTCGCTTCCTCTGTCTGACTCTGTTCCTCTGTACGATCATTCTTTTTCAGGATCCCGTATACCGGACTTGCCTCACGCGGAGACGCGCGTGGGGCCCCGTCGTCGTGCCGTCCGTCAGGTGAACATGTCGTCGCCGAACGAGAAGCCGCCGCCCTTGCCGCCCTTCTTGGGACGCTCGGGCTTCGCGCGCTGGTAGGCGCCGCTCTCCGCCCGGCTGATCTTGCGGTGCGCGGCAAGGCCCTCCAGCAGCAGCTCCGCCACGGCCACGCTCATCCCCGCGTCGTCCGCGTCGTACATCCCCGCCTGTTCCAGCGCCTCCACCAGCCCCGGAACGCCGCGCAGCCCCTGCAGGCACGCCTCCGCCGAGGCGCCGTCGGAAATCTGCAGCACGCCGCCGCGGTCGAAGTGCTCGACCACGGTGTCGAGCATGTCGACCTCCCAGGTGCGGTCGAACACCTCGCGGGCGGCGGCGGCGATCAGGTCGCGGGCGATGGCCTCGGCGCCCTGCAGCTCGCCCTCGTACTCCAGCTCCATCTTGCCGGTGATGGAGGGGAGCGCCGCGTACACGTCGGCCACGCGGGGGAGGATGCGCGGCTCGCCGGCCACGATGGCGCGCCGCTCGGCGTTGCTGACGGCCGTTTCCATGACGCTGATGGGCATGCGCTGCGACACGCCGCTGCGCCGGTCGATGCGCTTGTCGTCGCGCGCCAGGAACGCCACGCGCTCCACCAGCTCGGCGACGAAGGGCGGCACCACCAGGGGGATGGATTCCCCGTCGCGCCGCGTGAGCGCCTCCTGCGCGGTGATCTGCATCCCCTCTTCGGGGGTGCGCGGGTAGTGCGTAAGGATCTCGCTGCCGATGCGGTCCTTGAGCGGGGTGATGATCTTGCCGCGCGCCGTGTAGTCCTCGGGGTTGGCGCTGAAGACCAGCATGACGTCCAGCGGCAGGCGGACGGGAAATCCCTTGATCTGGATGTCGCCTTCCTGCAGGATGTTGAACAGCCCCACCTGCACCTTGCCCGACAGGTCCGGCAGCTCGTTGAGGGCAAAGATCCCGCGGTTGGCGCGCGGCAGCAGGCCGAAGTTGATGGTAAGCTCGTCGCTGAGCAGGTGGCCGCCCCGCGCCGCGCGGATCGGGTCCATGTCGCCGATCAGGTCCGCCACCGTCACGTCGGGGGTGGCCAGCTTCTCCACGTAGCGCCGGTCGCGCCCCACCCACTCGATCGGCGCGTCGTCGCCGTGCTCCTCGACCAGCTGCCGGCCGTGCTTGCTGATGGGCGCGAACGGGTCGTCGTTCACCTCGCTGCCGGCCAGGACGGGGATGGCTTCGTCCAGCAGCCCGGCCAGTTGGCGCAGGATGCGGCTCTTGGCCTGGCCGCGCAGCCCCAGCAGGATGAAGTTGTGGCGGGCCAGCACGGCGTTGGCCAGCGCGGGGACCACCGAGTCCTCGTAGCCCACGATGCCGGGAAACACCGTCTCGCCGCTCTTGAGCCGGGCGATCAGGTTCTCGCGGATCTCCGTCTTTACGGAGCGCGGGCGGTATCCGGAGGCGCGCAGGGCGCCGAGCGTCGTGGGGCGCTGGGTCATGGGTACGGCGTCTTCTGTTTCTCAGGATGTGGTGCGTCGCGGCGGAATTGGGCTCCCAACGGGCCGCAAGAAGCGTGACGGCGGGCGTCAGTCGTCGAACCAGCGGGCCACGTAGCGCCCCGTGCGGTCGATGTAGCCCACGGGGCGGCTGCCGAGCTCGGGGTGGCGCTGCGATACCCGCGCCAGACCGCCCTCGAAGGGGCCGGCCCAGTAGTCCCACGCGGGGGGAATGGCGATCTGCCCGCGCGTGTCGATGTAGCCGAACTTTCCCTCCAGCTCCACCGAGGCCAGCCCCTCGCTGAAGTGGACGGGGTCGCGCGCGCCGGGGACCGTGAACACCACCCGGCCGGTGCGGTCGATCCACGCGTAGTCGCCCTGGCCCTCACGCACGGGGGCCAGCCCGTCGCCGAACTCCCAGCACTCGTCGTAGCGGATGGGAACGGCCATGCGCCCCGCGTGGTCCACGTACCCGCACTTGCCGTCCAGGTACACGGCGGCCATGCCGTCGCGGTACCACGACACCCGGTCGTAGGCCGGAGTCACCACCCACCCTCCCCGCGTGTCGATGAACCCCCAGCGGCCGATGATCGCCACGCCGGCCCGCCCCTCCTTGAACTCGTCTGCGTCGTCGAAGCGCGCGGGGATCACCGTGTCGAGCCGCGCGTCCAGGTAGCCGATGCGCGCGCCCATGCGCAGGGGGAGCATCCCCTCCGAAAAGCGGAAGGTGTAGTCGCGCTTCTCCAGGGGAAACACCAGCCGGCCCGTGCGGTCGATGAGGCCCGACAGGGTGTCGCGCAGCACTGACGCGTAGCCCGAGCGGAACTGGCCGGCCGCGGTCCACCGCGGCTCCATCACCACGTTGCCGCGCAGGTCCGCGTACCCCTGAAGGTCTCCGCGCCCCACCACCACCAGCCCTTCGGACGGGTCCCCCACCACTTCGAACCGGGGCTCGATCACTAGGTTGCCGGCGCGGTCCATCAGCCCCATCGTCGGCCAGGATCCGTAGGGAAAGAGCTCAGGGGTCGAGGGCTGGCCGGCGGCGGGTGCGGCGCAGGCGAGGGCGGCGGCGAGGAGCAGGGGGCGTGCGGGGAGGCGCATGGGGACGGAGCGGGTGAAGGGGTGAAGGGGTGAACGGGTGAGTGCGCTTCGGCGGGGCGCGACGGCGTCTACTCGCTCGTTTCGCCGGGGACGATGATGGCGACGCCGTCCTCGCGCACGCGCATCACGGGAAGGATGACGGGCACCGGCGCGTCCGCCAGCGCGGCGAAGATCTCGTCCACCGAGCCGTACCCCGCCAGCCGCCGCAGGGTGTGCACCGTGGGGGGCAGCATCTTCAGCGAGCCGCTTTCGAAGAAGTGCACGGCGCCGCGGGCGGTGAGCCACACGCTCTCCGTCATCTCCGCCTCGTGCGGCGTGCAGACGGCGTCGGCCTTTACGCGCGCGAGAAAGAAGCGCGTGTCGTAGCGGCGCGGCTCCGGCTCGGGGGTAATCCAGTGCGCCAGGTACAGCAGGGCGTCGCCCATGATGCGCAGCCGGCGGGTGATGATCACCTGGCGCATGTCCACCACCTCCGCCAGCAGCGCCCGCCGCGCCACGTCCAGCGTCTCGAGCCCGCCCGGGTTGGTGGCGTCGTCGGCCACGCGGGCCAGCAGGATGCCGGTTTCCTCGAACCCCTCGCGCACCGCGGCGTTGACGAACGCCACGGCCTCGGCGGGATCGGTCACGCCCAGGCGGTCGGCCCACTGCATGGGCGTGGGGCCGTCCATCCGCTCCACCAGCGCAAGGTCGCGGTCTCCGTCGTCCACCACGCCGCCGGGAAACACCCACGCGCCCGCCGCGAACCCGCTGCGCTTGTGGCGCCGCAGCAGCAGCACCTCGGGCCCGTCGGCCGAGTCGCGCACCATCAGCACCGTAGCCGCCGGCCGCGTGGGGGCGGGCTCGAAGCCGCCGGTCCGCACCCGCTCCGCGAACCCCGCCGGCAGCGCGTCGGCGGGAATGGTGAACACGTTGGGATCGTCCGTGGCCCGGCGGGCGGCGGAGGCGGCGGAGGGGCGCTCGGGCGGCGTCGAGTTCGACACGGATGCTGGCTCGGGTCTGTACAAAGGATGCACACCGAAGGTACGCGGTGCACGCGGGGCGGCGAAAGCCCCGGCGCCCCCGCAAGGACCGGTGCAAACGCCGTGCTGGACTTGCCCTCCTTTCACGGCGTATTCTGCTTCAGGCCGCATTCGCGGCTCGCGCGGGGCGCCTCATGGCCCCGCCGCCCCTTCTTCCCGGAGGCCTTGCATGAAGAAGCTGAAGCTGGATCCCGACGCGCTGGCCGTGGAAAGCTTCGATGCGGAATCGGGGGCGGAGCGCCCGCGGGGCACGGTACGGGCGCGTAGCGAGGAGACCGACTTTCTCTGCGGCACCAACTTTCACAGCTGCGGATGGAGCGAGATCGACTGCCACACGCAGGAGTGCCGGACCGACTGGGTGACCTGCGGCGGCAACGGCTCCTGCTGCCCCGCCGTCTGCTGGTAGCCGGCGGAGCGGTCGGCGGATGGACGGCCGGCCCGGCTTCGCGTGGCGCGGAGCCGGGCCGGCCGTTTGGGTCGGGTGGATGGATGCCACGCGTGCGGCTACGGGTTCAGCCGCATCCCGAGCTGGAACATCCAGTCGTTCTGGTCCTGGCCGCGCCCGCCGGTGGCGCGGATGGGCAGGTTGCGCGCGTCGAAGCGGCTGGGCAGCCACCGCGCTTCGGCCGTGAACGACACCGGGCCGGGCCGTCCGGTGGTGAAGCCCAGGCCCACGTCGCCGGTAAGGTCCGTTACCCGGTCCCGCTGCTCCGCCAGGTCGAAGGTATAGCTCTTGACGCCGGCACCCAGGCGCAGCGTGGGGCGCACCGGCACCCCCCGCAGCGTGGGCGAGAGCACCACCCCCGCCGTGGGGATGAGCAGGGTGGCGCGGGTGGAGGTGCCGTTGACCGGCTGGCTTTCCATCGCGCCGCTCAGGTACAGGCGGGGCGTGGTGTACGTGAGGCCGCCGTACAGCTGAACCCAGGGCGTGCGCCGGGGTGCCACCCCCAGCTCCAGCCCCACGGCGGGGGCCGATTCCAGCTCCACGTCGGGGTTGCGCCCGTCCGCCACCGAGACCACCGGCAGCATGGGCTGGAACGCCCCCAGCGACGGGGTGACGCGCACGGCCGCCTGCGCCGGCAGCACGCCCGGCGCACCGAGCAGCAGGGCGATCAGGGCAGAGATTCGTTTCATGAGATGATGGGTCGGGTTCGAGTGGTCGGGGCTCCGGCGCGCGGGGCAGGGCCGCCGCGCGCCGGGATCCTTCGCGCGGGTCAGTTGAACGTCACCTGCACGCTCCTGTGCTGGCCGTCCGGAGCGGTGGCGCGCAGCGTAGCCGTGAAGCCGGGATAGCTGTAGAAGCAGGTGTACTCGACTCCCGAGACGTCGCGGGTTCCCTGGGCACCGCCGCAGCTCCACCCGCCCCAGGTGCCCGTCAGAGAGAAGGTGAAGTCCTCGACGCGCACGTTGCCATACTGATCCACGCCGCTGGTGCCCACGGTCACGTAGGAGTACGCCGGCGCGGTGATGGCCGCCGCGTCGAGCGGCGTAAAGCCGGCTCCGCTGTTGCGGTACAGTACCATCTGCACCAGCGACGCTCCGTTGATGAACACGTTTTCCGTGCGTCCGGCCGCCACCCCGTTGGGCAGCAACGCGCGGAACGAGATCGAGTGGGTTTGCCCCCAGGGCTGCAGATCCGTGGGGATCTGCCACTGCACCGTGGCGGTGCCGTCTTCGCCCGTGGTGACGGTGCTGGAGGACAGGGTGCCGACCGTCGTCTCGAAATGCACCCGCTGGTTCGCGATCGGCTGGCTGGCCTGGTCCAGCATCTTTACCGTGTAGCTGACGGTAGCCCCCGCGACGAGCTGCTCGCTGCCGGGCCGCGCGGAGAAGAAGGCAATCTGCCCCGAGTTGGTTACGCGCACGAGAAACGTGTCCGTGTGGCCTCCGGAGGCGACCGTGATGGTCGTCTCGCCCGCGAAGAGCGGCTCGACCTCGATGCGGCACGCACCCACCGACCGCGCCACGGCCACGGTCCGATCGGACGACCGCAGGGTGAGCGTCGGGCAAACCGCCTGGCCCAGCCCGTTGAACGCGCGCACGGACACGGCCTGCACCCCGGCGCGGCGGTCCGCCATCAGCGAGTCCGCCATCACCTCCAGGCTCCGCAGCTCGCCGCGGGGGTCCAGGGCCACCGTCACCTTGACGGACGCCGTGCTCGCGCCGGACGACACCGCCGTCACCGTAGCCATCCCCGGCCCCACGGCGCGCACCGTCCCGTCCACGTCCACCGTGGCCACGGACGCATTGCTGGTCCTGAACACCACCGCCGCGCCCTGCACCACCTGCCCGCCGGCGTTCAGCACCCGCGCCGCCATGGGCACCGCTTCGCCCACCACCAGGCCGACGCTGTCGTTCGCCACGGCCACGCGCAGCACCTGCGCGGTCACCGTCACCTTTACGGCGGCCTTGCCGGCGCCCGACGTGGCCGTCACGTTCGCCGTCCCCGGCGCCATCGCGCGCACCATGCCGTCCGTTCCCACCGTGGCGACCGACGCGTTGTCGGTGCTGTAGACCACCGCCTGCCCCTGCATCACCCGTCCGTCCTGGTCCACCACCTGTGCCGCGATCGGCGCCGCATCGCCCACCGCCAGCGCCATGGTGCCCGCGGCCACCGTCACGCCGGCCGGCTCCGGCAGCGAGACCGGCGACTCGTCGCAGGCCATCGCACCCAGCAGCAGCCCGAGCGCAAATCTCCTGATGTGCATGTGTGTCTCCCCATGAAATTACGTGAACGGATCGGTGCGAGTCGAATGCATCGCATCCAGGGCCGCTCTCCCGCAGGCATCTGGATGCGAACCCGCGCATCCACCTGAATGCCCCAAGTGAGCGTGACGAAACGCTAACCGGACCGGGCGAATACCGCAACAAATCAGGTTTTCACTTTCGCAAATCATCCTGTATCAATGGTTTGCGTGCAGAGCTTGCGAAAAACAGCAGCGGGCGTTACGGCGAAAAACCCGGGGAGGTATTGTCCCGCTTGGGACGTGCTTGTCTCAAATTGGCGCACTAAGCGCGGCCTTCTGGCCGGGTCCGCAGCCCACGCTGCCTGGAGCGTTCCCGCACCGCCAGGGATCTACAGCGAGGTCTTTGTGCTTGTGAGTGTGTTCAAATTCCCGAATTCCTGGTGGGTGTGCCAAACCCCCAAACTCACAAAGAAGCGAATGACTTCCTGAGGGAGCGCACCACGTGCAACCCGATTTCACACAACCACCTGCGCGCGACCGAAGGACCTCGTTTCGGTGGCGCAGGGGCCAGATCAGGGCACGGGACCAGCCCCGTCGTTCTGCTGGCGAGGTCCTTCGGTCGGCGCCAAGGTGCCTTCGTACCTGCAGATAGAGGCGCGGCGCCTCCCTCAGGAAGTCAAGCGGCCGGGTCGTAAAAACACACTCCAGGAGGGCGGCAGTGCCCGCCTTCTGCCTGGGCACCGTTCTGCTCTCCCCTCTCCGCGCGCAGTTTGCGCGGGAGGGGGTCCGAGTCGAAAGCGTCCGCTGCCACGACGAAGCGGGCGGAACGGGCGGTCCGGGTGTATCATGCATCGGCTGCATCATCCCTGCTGGACGAAGCTTGTGCCATGGCGGCAGTAGAGCGCCGAAGCGGCACGCCCACGCGCGACCTACGGCCGGAATGGCAGATACCCCTCGGGAGTACGTTAACTCCAGATGAGAAGCGGAGTTAGCGTGCAACGGAATGGTGGAACGGGGGTATGGAGGCGCGGCAGGGAAGATGCGAAGAAGGGTTGGCAGCAGGCGGCGGGCACACAGCCGGCCGCAACCGATTGAAGAAGCGAGACACGATGAGCGAAAAGACGATGCTGCCGGTGCTCCCGCTGCGGGAGACGGTCATCTTTCCCGGGACCGCCGTGCCGATCTCGGCCGGGCGCCCGGGTACGCTGCAGGCCGTGGAGTCCGCGCTGGCGGGCGACCGGCGCATGCTGGCGATCGCGCAGAGGGAGAACCGGGACGAGGTAGAGCCCGACAACCTGTACACGGTGGGCACCATCGTGCGCATCGCCCAGGTGCAGAAGGGCGGCGGCGGCGTTCAGCTGCTGATTCACGGCGAGTCGCGCGCGCTGGCGCTGCAGTACGTGAACACCCCGGGCAAGGGCCTTACCGCCCACGTCCGCGAGATGTCGGAGCTGGCCCCGGTGAACCCCGAGGACCCGGCGTTCCTGGCGCTGTACCGCGAGCTGCGCGACCGCGCCGCCGAGCTGGGGCGCCGCCGCGGCATCCCGGCCGAGATGCTGCAGCAGATCATGGAGGGCGTCACCGACCCGGGCCCGTTCGCGGACCTGGTGGCGTTCTACGTCGAGATGGGCTCCGAGGCCAAGCAGAAGCTGCTGGAAAGCCTTTCGGTGGAGGAGCGGCTGCGCTCGCTGCTGCTGATCGTGCAGCGCCAGCTGGCGCTGATGGAGGCGCAGGAAGAGATCCAGCAGCAGGTGCAGGAAGAGCTGGGCGAGCGCCAGCGCGAGATGCTGCTGCGCGAGCAGATGAAGGCCATTCAGCGCGAGCTGGGCGAAGAGGACGAGGGCGCCGAGCTGGAGGAGCTGCGCCAGAAGCTGGACGCGCTGGAGCTCCCCGAGAGCGCCCGTGAAGAGGCCGACCGCGAGCTGGGGCGCCTGGAGCGCACCAACCCGCAGAGCGCCGAGTACCAGGTCATCCGCACCTACCTGGAGTGGATGGCGGACCTGCCGTGGAACGTGCGCACGGAAGACTCGCTGAACCTGGCCAGCGCCGAGGAGATCCTGCACGAGGACCACTACGGCCTCGAGGACGTGAAGGACCGCGTGCTGGAGTTCCTGGCCGTCCGCCAGCTGGCCGCGCGCCGCGCCGAGGCCGAGGTCAAGGAGGACGCGGCCATCGAGGCCGACGCGCTGGAGGACACCGAGGCGGAGCGCACGCCCGAGGTGCTTGAGAAGGAGATCGCCGAGGCCAAGGCCAAGGCGACGGCCAAGGGGCCCATCCTTCTGTTCGCCGGGCCTCCGGGGGTGGGCAAGACCAGCATCGCCAAGTCCATCGCCCGCGCGCTGGGCCGCAAGTACGTGCGCATTGCCCTGGGCGGCGTGCGCGACGAGGCCGACGTCCGCGGCCACCGGCGCACGTACGTGGGCGCCATGCCCGGACGCATCGTGCAGGCGCTCAAGCAGGCCAAGGCCCGCAACCCGGTGATCCTGCTGGACGAGGTGGACAAGCTGGGCGTCAGCTACCAGGGCGATCCGTCCAGCGCCCTGCTGGAGGTGCTCGACCCGGCGCAGAACCACGAGTTCACCGACCACTACCTGGGCGTGCCGTTCGACCTGAGCGAGGTGCTGTTCATCGCCACGGCCAACTACACGCAGAACATCCCGGCGCCGCTGTACGACCGCATGGAGGCGGTGGAGTTCCGCGGCTACACCGAGATGGAGAAGAAGAACATCGCCCAGACCTACCTGCTGCCCCGCCAGACGGAGCAGGCCGGGCTGCACGAGGGCGAGCTGGAGGTGACGGAGCCGGCGCTGGTGAGCGTGATCAGCGAGTACACCCGCGAGGCGGGGGTGCGGCAGCTGGAGCGCGAGCTGGGCAAGGTGGCCCGCAAGGCCGCCCGCCGCATCGCCACCGGCGGCACCGACCACGTGACGGTGGAGCTGGACACGGTGAAGGACTTCCTGGGCCGCACGCGGGTGCACCCGGAGCGGGCCGGCGCCGAGGACCTGCTGGGCGTGGCCACGGGGATGTACTACACGCCGATGGGCGGCGACATCATGTTCATCGAGGTGTCGGCGCAGCAGCGGGCGCCGGTGGCCGCCGCGGCGGGCGAGCCGGAGCAGGCCCAGCCGGGCTTCGGCAACCTGGTGCTGACGGGGCAGCTGGGCGACGTGATGAAGGAGTCGGCCCGGGCGGCGCTGACGTACGCACGCGCCAACGCCACGCGCTACGGCATCGACCCGCGCAAGGCGTGGGGGTCGGAGCTGCACATCCACGTGCCGGCGGGCGCCATTCCCAAGGACGGCCCCAGCGCGGGAGTGGCCATGACCACGGCGCTGGTCAGCGCGCTCAGCGGCACGCCGGTGCGCAACGACGTGGCCATGACGGGCGAGGTCACGCTGACCGGCCGCGTGCTGCCGATCGGCGGGGTGAAGGAGAAGCTGCTGGGCGCGCACCGCGCCGGCATCCGCGCCATCATCCTGCCCAAGGAGAACGAGGCGGACCTGGACGACCTGCCGGCCGACATCCTGGAGCAGATGGAGGTGCACCCGGTGGAGTCCATCGACCAGGCGCTCTCCATCGCCCTGCGGGGCGCGTCGATGAGCGAGGGGCGGCTTCGCTTTCCCGAGCTGCCGCTTACGCCGGGCGCCGGCGCGCGCGGCGTGGAGGGCGAGGCGAGGCTGCACGTTTCTCGCTGAACTGCAGGGAATAGGGAACAGGGAATAGGGAATAGCCTGCAACTGCTCCCGTGACGGACGGCCCCCGGAGGATCATCCTCCGGGGGCCGTTTTCGTGCGCGCGGGAGCGCGTGAACTCGCCGCCTCGCCGGAAACCCCGCAAACCACGTGGGCCTCCACCGCACACCGCCGCCTCCGTGCGGCGCACACCCGTCGGCGAAGGCCGACATCGCGTTTTCCCAGCCGCGAATTCATTCGCCCCGGCCGGTCACGCGGGGCCATCCGCCCGCGCGGACTCGCCGCGCCGGCCGCAGGATCTACTTTCCGCCCCGCTGGTCCCATCGTGCGCGGCCCGCCTCGATTCCACGGCTGGCGCAGGCGGATTTCGCGCCTGGTCCACGTGTGGCGGCGCCCCGCGAAAACGAACGTATCTTATTTATTTGCATCGCGTTATCTGTAGTTTTTCTCAATGACGTCGCACATTGATCCGGCGCCTATGACGGTGGTGCATGGTGATGTTGCAATCCGCATGGGGACTGTGCAATCTGCATCCGGGGCCGTGTTCACATGACACGCCTAAGTCGAGTTTCTTGACAAGGGTACGCGGCTTCCATTACTCTGCTATTCCCACTCCGAATTCGTTTCGTTGTTCTCAATCACGGCAACGCAGGTCGTACTCATGCACTTGCCCGTCATGCTGGGTCTCGCGGCGATTCTCAACGCCGCGCCCACGGACCCCACCGACCCCCCCGGGGCCGCGCGGCGCCTGCCGGAGCACGCGCTGTCGTCGGCGGCCGAGGCCGGCCTGAGCTCCACCGCCCTCACGCGCGCCGAAGAGGCGGTGTGGGACGAGATCAACCGCGGCTCGTTTCCCGGCGCTTCGCTGGCCGTGGGCCGATGGGGACACGTGGTGCTGGAGCAGGGGATGGGGCGCGTGGGCGCGGGCGGCGCGGAGGTGGACCCCGACCGCACCGTCTACGACCTGGCCTCGCTCAGCAAGGTGGTGGGCACCACCACGGCGGTGATGCTGCTGGTGGAGGACGGCAGGATGTCGCTGGACGACCCGGTGCAGGCGTACCTGCCCGAGTTCACGGGCTACAACAAGGACCGCGTCACCATCCGCCACCTGCTCGCGCACACCAGCGGCCTTCCCGCCGGCAGCGACGCCAGCGGCTCGACGCCCGAAGAGTCGCTGCTGCGGCTGATGCGCGTGCCGCTGGAGAGCTCGCCGGGAATGCGGGTGGAGTACTCGGACGTGGGCTTCATCATCCTGTTCGCCGCGGCCGAGCGGGCCGCGGGCGAGCCGCTGTACCGCCTGCTGGACCGCCGCGTCTTCGAGCCGCTGGGCATGCTGTCGACCACGTACGTGATGGGCGAGGGGTGTCTGCGCTGCGCCGGCACCTCGCGCACCCGCGGCGACGCGTACCGTGGCAAGGTGCACGACCCCATCTCGCGGCGGCTGGGCGGCCTCTCGGGCAATGCGGGGCTGTTCTCCACGGCGCACGACCTGGCGCGCTTCGCGCGGATGATGGCCAACGGGGGGCAGCTGGACGGAGTGCAGATCTTCCGCTCGTCCACGGTGCGGACGTTCACGCAGCGGCAGCCGGGAAGCGGCACGCGGGCGCTGGGATGGGACACGCCGGGCGCGCCGGGGACGGGCGCCTCGGGGACGCGGGTGTCGGACCGGTCGTTCGGGCACACGGGGTTCACGGGCACTTCCATCTGGATCGACCCGGAGCGCGGCACCTGGGTGGTGCTCCTGGCCAACCGCACCTACGAAGAAGGCCCCAACCGCATGCAGGCGCTTCGCCGCACGCTGCACGACCGCGTGGCCGACGCGGTGCGCGGCGACGGGGGGTACGCGGCGGGCTCGCAGTAGCGGGGTCGCACGGGAGGATGTCTGTGACACCGCGTCCGGGGTTCGGGCGCGGTGTTTGCTTTGAGGTTGGACAAACTCCGCTACATCAGCCGAACGGGCTGGTGCAGGCCGCCGGTGCAACCGCGTTTTCGGGGAGGTTTACCCCCATGTCCACCGATCAGGAAGCCGTCCGCGAGCTGCTGGGACCGCTGGCCGACCTGCCCTCGCCGCCCTCGCCCGACGACCGCGACGACGCGGGCGAGGCCACCGGGGGCATCATCCCCGGCACCGGCCGCCGCTCCGAAGACCATCAGCCGCTGCCGCCCGCGCAGAACAGCGAGTCCGGGCAGTAGCCGCTTCGTTCCGGCGCGACGCGCACCCTCCGTCTCCCTGCGAGGCGGAGGGTGTTTTGCCTGGGGCTGGCTCCGGAACGGAATGGGCTCCCAGAGGCCACACAGGCCTCAGAGGGAGAGTGTGGGCGTGTCCTTCCGAGGCTTGCCGCCCGCACTCGCCCTCCACACCGATCTGTCATTCCGAGGCCCGCCCACACCACACCGTCTGCTCGCGCTGTTGGTCGCAGGGCCGAGGAATCTGCTCTCGGGTGCCTGGAGGCCGGACGCGGCAGCCCCGCACCACGGCTGCGGATGGCACGTCCGCCCGACGAGGCCCGGTTCGGTCGTATCCCCCGGAGCCTTTTGTCCGGCCGTGTCGTGGCCGCGCGTTCGGTGCGGGGCTGCCGCGAACACGTTCGAGCCGGCCGAGAGTAGATCCTTCGGCCCTGCAACCCGCGGTGCGAGGGGATGGGCAGACGTGGCCGGGCCTCAGGATGACAACTCTTCTGAGGTTGTCCCCATGCCCCGCCCTCCGCACCGATTCTGTCATTCCGAGGCCCGCCCACACCACACCGTCTGCTCGCGCTGTGGTCGCAGGGCCGAGGAATCTGCTCTCCGATTTCTGGAGGCCGGACGCGGCAGCCCGCACCACGGCCGCGGACGGCACTTCGTCCGACGAGGCCCGGTTCGGTGGCATCACCCGGAGCCTTTTGTCCAGCCGCGTCGTGGCCGCGCGTTCGGCGCGGGGCTGCCGCGAACACGTTCGAGCCGGCCGAGAGTAGATCCTTCGGCCCTGCAACCCGCGGCGCGAGGGGATGGGGGCAGACGTGGCCGGGCCTCAGGATGACAGGTTTCGGGGTGGTGGCGGAGGGGACGGACCGCACTCTGGCGGGGCGGGTGACTGCGTGGACGGGCGGATTTCATCCGCTGAAAACGGAGTTGCCCGCAGCTTGCATGGGGAAGGGGCGAGAGCTGGCGACGCGGGGGAGCGCAGGCTTCCCCGCTTTTCTCACCCGTCCCTGAAAGTCCTGTGATGGATCGCACGATCGCATCCCTTGCGCTGCTGACGCTGGCCGCCGCCTGCGGCCCCAGCGGACCTTCCACCGGCCCCGCACCCGTGGACACCCTCCGCATCGGCACGGGGGCCGGCGCGGGCACGGGGCGCATCGAGCGCCTGGTGTACCAGCCGGTGAGCCCCGCGCTGCCGGCCATCCCGGCGGTCAACGGCGCGCTGGCCATCCGCGTCACGCACCCCACGCAGGGGCAGGCGCGCCCGCGCGTGGACTCCACCTTCATCTACGGCACCGTGGGCACGGGGCAGGCGGCGCTGGAGATCAACGGCACGGCCGTCCCCGTGGCGCCCAACGGCGCCTTCATCGCCTACCTGCCCATGCCCCAGGACGGCACCTGGCGGCTGCGCGCGCAGCGGGGCGCCGAAGAGGTCACGCAGTCCGTCTCGTACGCCACGCCGTCCACGGGCACGGGAAGCACCGGCGGCAACGCCCCGTCCACCAACGCCGTCTACGCCACGCCGCGCCTGGGCACCGTCACCGGCGGGGCGGACACGCTGGCGACCGGCTCCGACGCCATCTACGCGCGCCCCACCCCCACCGGCACCTACCGCTGGTTCTTTCCCCGCGGCGCGCGGCTGGCCGTGGCCGAGCGGCGCGGCGACCAGTACCGGGTGCGGCTGGGCGGGGAGACGGACGCCTGGATCGACGCCTCCGCCCTGACGCTGGCCGACACCACCTCCGCCGCGCCGCAGCCGGGGCCGGTGAACGCCGGCATCGCCGCCTCGGCGGACGGGCTCAACGTGCGCATCCGCGCCGGCGGCCGGCCCTTCCTGGTCGAGACCTCGGAGACCGGCGCCGCCATCACCGTGTACGGCGCCAACGGCGGTACGCTGACGCCCGCGACGCGGTTCGGCGGCTGGTTCCGCGCGGCCGAGCAGACGGCCGTGGCGGGGGGAACGCAGATCGCGCTCACGCTGGCCGGCGGGGCCTGGGGATACAAGGCGTGGTACGAGGCCAACGGCGACCTGACCGTCCGCGTCCGCCGCCCGCCGACTATCGATCCCGCCAACCCGCTGCGGGGGCGGCGCATCGTCATCGACCCCGGCCACCCGCCCGCGGGCGCCACGGGGCCCACGGGGCTGTACGAGGGCGACGCCAACCTGGCCATCTCGCTGCCGCTGGCGGCAAAGCTGCGCGCCGCCGGGGCCGAGGTCATCCTGACCCGCACCGGCCGCGAGGGGCTGGTCAGCAGCACCAACAGCGGTGAGGAGCTGCGCGCGCGCGTGGCGCTGGCCGTCAGCCGCGACGCGGAGATGCTGATCTCGGTGCACAACAACGCATTCGGCGAGGGCGCCAACCCGTTCCGCGCCCAAGGCACCAGCGTCTATTACTTCCACCCGTTCGCCGCCGCGCTGGCGCGGGAGCTGGACCGGGAGATCGTCGCCGTGACGCGCATTCCGGACATCGGCGCGCGGCAGCAGAACCTGGCGCTGGCGCGGCCCACCTGGTTTCCCGCCACGCTCACCGAGTCGCTGTTCATGCCCATCCCCGAGCAGGAGGCCGCGCTGCGCGACCCGGCGTTCGTGGAGCGGCTGGCGGACGCGCACGTGCGGGGGATCGAGGCGTTCCTGCGCGCGCGGGCGGCGGCGCAGGCGGGGGGCGGCCGCTGATGCGCGCCGTCGTCATCGGCAAGCCGGGGGGGCCGGAGGTGCTGTCGCTGGAAGACCGCCCGGTGCCGCAGCCCGGCCCGGGCGAGATCCGCGTACGCGTGCACGCCAGCGCCCTGAACCGCGCGGACCTGCTGCAGCGCCGCGGCAGCTATCCCGCGCCCCCCGGCGCGCCGGCCGACATCCCCGGCCTGGAGTACGCGGGCGAGGTGGACGCGGTGGGCGAGGGCGCCGGCCTGTGGGCGGTGGGGAACCGGGTGATGGGGATCGTGGGCGGCGGCGGGCACGCGGAGTACGTGGTCGTGCACGAGCGCGAGGGCATCCGCATTCCCCAGAACCTGAGCTGGGAAGAGGCGGCGGCCATCCCCGAGGTGTTTTTGACCGCTTACGACGCGCTCTTTCGCCAGCTGGACCTTACCATGGGCGAGCGGCTGCTGATCCTGGCCGTGGGAAGCGGCGTGGGAACCGCGGCGCTGCAGCTGGCCAGCGCGGCGGGCGCCACGGTGATCGGCACGTCGCGCACGGCCGGCAAGCTGAAGCGGGCGCAGGAGATGGGGCTGGAGATCGCGATCGACACCGGCAAGGAGGACCTGGCCGAGGCGGTGAACCAGGCCACCTACGGCAGCGGCGTGCACGCGGTGCTGGACCTGGTGGGCGGCAAGCTGCTGGAGGCGTCGCTGCGGGTGGTGGCGCTGCGGGGGCGCGTGGTCGTCGTCGGCACGACGGGGGGCGCAAACGTGCAGGTGGACCTGGGACTGCTGCTGCGCCGCCGCATTCACCTGTTCGGCACCGTGCTGCGCAGCCGGCCGCTGGAAGAAAAGATCGCGCTGGCCCGCGAGTTCTCCAACGCGGTGCTGCCGCTGATCTCGTCGGCCCGCATCAGGCCCGTGGTCGACTCGGTCTTTCCCATGGCCGACATCCGCAAGGCGCACGAGCGGATGGAGGAGAACGCCAGCTTCGGCAAGATCGTGCTGACGTGGTAAGGATCGAAAGATCAACTGCGCAAGGGTACAGAGGAGCAGAGAAAAGCCAGAGGAGCAGAGGAAATGCGGTCCTCTGTTCCTCTGGCTTTTGTCTGTTCCTCTGTACCCCAACCTGCTGTTGCGAAGCCTTACGACGCCTCTGCAGCCCCGGGTGCGAGCTCGAGCTCCATCTCGAACTCGGGCGAGTACATGGTGGCGGGGCGAAAGCGGTAGCCGGCCTTCTGGTAGCTGCGCACCGCCGCGCGGTTGTGCGGCTCGACCGACAGCCACAGGCGGTCCAGGTCAAGCGTGCGCGCCAGCTCGGCCGACAGGCGGTTGACCTGCGTGCCCATCCCGCGGCCGCGCACGCTCTCGTCCAAAAAGATGGCGTACTCGCGCACCCCCTGCTTCCCCGTGGGCATCAGCATGGCGTGGCCCACCAGCTTTCCCTCCACCTCCACGATCAGGTGGTCGCCGCCGGCCAGCACGCCCTCGAGCCAGCGCGCCACGCGCTGCGGGCCCTCGGGCGGCAGCCCCTGCGCGGCGCGCTTGGGCTGAAAGGCGTCGTAGAACGCATCCAGCAGCGGGCGGTCTTCCGCCCTGTACGGTCGTACCATGAACACACGTCCCTCCCTGTCCCGGAGGGTTGCGGGTAGCGCCAGGCCCCGGATGGGCATGGCGGGCGGCGCGGGCGGCTCGACCGTCATCGTCAGAACCCCAGTCCCCAGCCACGGATGAGCGGCAGCGCCTGCCGCCGCAGCGATTCCAGCGTGCGCCGGTTGGTCGCCTCGATCTCTTCGCGGCGCGGCACCGGCTTGTGGTCCTCCTCGGCGTCGCGGACGTACGGCGGCAGCATCACCGGCGCCTCGCCCTGCCAGCGGTTCAGCCAGGCGTGGGGGATGTGGTTGGGCACCTGCTGCCCGCTCAGCACGCCCCACACCAGCGTCCACGCGCGCGGCACCACCTCCCAGATGGCGTATCCGCCCCCGCCCGTGGCGATGACGCGTCCCCCGCACACCGCGTCCGCCGCCTCGCAGACGATCCGCGTGGTTTCCTCGAACAGCCGGGTCGACGCGCGCAGGTGGGTCAGCGGGTCCAGCGAGTGGCCGTCGCAGCCGGACTGCAGGACGACGACGTCGGGGCGGTACGCCTCCATCACCTCGGGGATCAGCCTGCGGTGGATGTCGAGCCACGAGTCGTCCTCGGTGAACGCCTCCAGCGGCACGTTCAGCGAGTAGCCGTAGCCGTCGCCCTCGCCCAGCTCGTCCACGAACCCCGTCCCGGGGAACAGGTATCGCCCGGACTCGTGCAGCGAGAGCGTCATCACGTCGGGATCCTCGTAGAAGATCCCCTGCACGCCGTCGCCGTGGTGGGCGTCGTAGTCGATGTACAGCACCTTGCCGCCGTGCTCGCGCCGGATCCACGCGATGGCCGCCGCCAGGTCGCTGTACACGCAGAAGCCGCTGGCCCGGTCGCGGTGCGCGTGGTGCAGCCCGCCGCAGATGCTGAACGCGCGCTTCACCTCGCCGCCCATCACCAGCTCCGCCGCGCGGATGGTGGCGCCGGCGACCAGCGACGTGATCTCGTGCATCCCCGGAAAGATGGGGGTGTCGTCCGTCCCCAGGCCGTAGCGCATGGCGCCGGCGCGGTCGGCGCCCCCGCTGAAGCGCCGCACCGCGTCCAGGTACTCGCGGCTGTGCACCGCCAGCAGCTCGGCGTCGGTGGCCACGCGCGGCGCCACCACCCGCGCCTGCGTTCCGTCGATCAAGCCCAGCGCCTCGATCAGCGAGACGGCCAGCTCCAGCCGGCGGGGGTTGAAGGGGTGGTCGGGGCGGAACTTGTAGCCGGTGACGGCCGGGTCCCAGACCAGCGCGCTGGATACCCGGCTCACGCGGCGCCCCCGGCGCGCAGGTCCGTCTCGAGCGAGGGCCACCCCACCTCGAACCCCGCCGCCTCCAGCGCGCCGATGGTCTCGCGCGGGTCGATGGTGTTCACGTGGACGATGGCCACCCGCGCCTCTCCCGGCGTTCCCGGCGGCACCATCAGCGAGCAGACGTTCACGCCCCGCTCCTCGCCGATCACGCGCATGGCCCTGGCCAGCTCGCCCGCCCGGTCCGCCAGGGCGATCTCCAGCCGGGAGCTGGCGTTGGCGGGGCCCAGGATCTCGACGAACGCGTCCAGCACGTCGCTCTCGGAAAGGATGCCCAGCACGGCGCCGTGCGCGTCGACCACCGGCAGCGCGCCGATGCGGCGGCGGCGCATGAGCTTGGCCGCGTCCTCGACCGTGTCCAGCGGGCCGATGGTGGCCACCTCGGCGCGCATCACCGCGCTGACGGGGGTGCGCTCCAGGAACGCCATCCGCTCGTCGTCGGGGACGGTGAGGGGCGAGGGAAGGGCCGTCCGCACGTCGCGGTCCGACACCATCCCCACCAGCTCCCCCTCGTCCACCACCGGAAGGTGGCGGATGCGGCGCTCGCGGGTAAGCCGCAGGGCGTCCGCGAGGGAATGGCGGGGCGAAACCACGACGGGGTCGTGGGTCATCCGCTTCTTGACCAGCATGTCTGTCTTGGGATGCTTCGGGCGCGGGCGCGGCGGGCCGCCCGCTGGGGACGGCGCGCCCGCGGTTACACGGAACGGATCAGAGCTCGATCTTCTGCCCGGGAAGGCGGTCCGCGAAGCGGGCGCGGGTGCACACCAGCGACACGGCGCCGGTGGCGTCGACCCAGACCACCGCGTTCTGGCCAAAGACCAGCCCCAGCTCCACCAGCAGCGGCCGCACGTCGCCCAGCAGCAGAAAGCCGGGCTCCTCCCACTCGTCGGCGCCGGGCGCCGTTCCGCGGGCCATGGTGCGGCGAAAGGGCACCCCCAGCGAGCGGACGTGGCGAAGCAGCTCCTGGTCCGCCGCGCGGTTCTCGTCGGGGGTGCGGGCGATGGAGGCCGGGTTGTACGCCGTGACGATGCCCGACGGGCGCAGCTGCGTGTCGGCGGGCTCGCCCAGGCGCACGTCGGCCGTGCCCGCCGCCAGGTCCACGGTCCAGACCGTGGCGCGGTAGGCGTCCAGCAGCTCGGCGTCGTTGACGAGCGTGGCTTCGGTTGCGGTAGACGGGACCAAGGCGTGCTTTTCAGTAACGGTTTTCGCGCGCGAGCGCGCCGGATGCGTCGTAGACGCGGAGAACGTTGGCGCTGCCGTCGTAGTCGGCGTCGATCAGCTGGTAGGCCAGGGCGCCGCCGCGGTACACCTCGACCATGTCGGCGCGGCCGTCGCCGTTGCGGTCGCTCCAGGCGGCCACGGGGCGCGAGCCGCCCATGAAGCGCACCATGCGCGGGCGGGCGGCGCCCATGTCGCGGGGCATGCCCTCGCCCACGGCGCGAATGCCGTCCAGCCCCTCGTCGGCGCCGCGGAACCAGGCGCCCAGCGAGCCGCGCCAGCCGCCGCCGAGCTGCGACGAGGCGGGCATCTGGGGCATTTCACGAGACGGCGGCGACCAGTCCTGCTGCGCGCGCAGCTTCACCGCCGTGAGGACCGCGAGGGCCACTACCGCGGCGGCCAGTCCGTACGAGCGTCGCATGAGCAACCTCTTGATCGGGGTTCCTGAACGATACATGCCTACCCAGCCCCTGCGCCAGTGTTCCGTTTTGGCGTGTACGTAGCGGGTGGCTGGACGGGTGCGCCGGCGGGCGTCCGGGATGCCGGAATCGGATGGAAAGGACCGTGGGATTTGGGGCGTGTCCCTTCGCTGCGCTCCAGCCGCGGAGGCCCGGCGCACCCCCCTGTACACCGCGGCGCGGATTTGGGTGCACGGGCGGGTTCCCGTCCCCCGGCTCCTTCCGGCCGGGGATCGCGGCTCAACGAATTGAATCGAGCTGGCGCCCGCGGGGTGCCCCTCCCCCGGCCCCTCCCCGTTCGTTCCTCACGGAGAGGGGAGAATTCGAGCGCGTTGCGGCAGGGTGAGGGCTGCGTCGGCGGGCGACCCCTCCGCTCGCCCGGGCCCGGCATCCCCCCAGGACTGCGTCCGCTTGCGGGAGGGTGCGAGCCTCGGCGAGCGGGGGAGGGTCTCTCCGCGGGCGCAGTCCGGTGCGTCCTTACGGGCTCGGCGGGCTCGCCGGTCCCCCCGCCGGCGCGGCGCCGGCCTCCGGCACCAGCGACACCTGCACGCGGCGCGACGGGTCCAGGTACAGGCGCGCGGCGGCCTGGATGCGCGCGGACGAGAGCTCGGGGCCCACGGGGTTCTCGGTGATCAGGCGCACGTCCCAGCCGTGGCGGTCGTACTCCATCAGCCGCCCCATCCACCACCCGTTCTCGCGCAGCGCCGTCTCGCGCGAGCGGCGAAACGCCTCGCGCACCTTGTCGACCACGTCGCGCGGCACCCCCGCGGCGCGCACGGTGTCGATCTCGGCCATCACCACCCGCACCAGCTCGTCCACCCGCTCCGGCGCCGAGCCGAAGTCGATGCTGAACTGGTAGCGCGGATACGGGTCGCGCGCCACGCCGCCCGACACGCCCACGGTGTAGGTGCCGCCCAGCTCCTCGCGCAGCTTCTCGCGCAGGCGAATCTCCAGCGCCTCGCCCAGGGCGCTCATGTCGGCCGAGGCCTGGCGCGAGAACTGGGCGGGGCCGGTAAAGACCAGCACCGTGCGCGCCTTGGGCTCCACGCCGCGCCGCACGGTCTGCCGCACCACGCCGGCGGGCGGGCGGATGCCGACGTCGCGAAAGGTCTCTCTCGCGCCGGTGCCGGGAAGGCTGGCCAGGTACGTCTGCACCAGCGGCCGCAGCGAATCCGGGGTGAAGCGGCCCACGAAGTAGAAGGTGAAGTCGCCCGCGTCGGCGAAGCGCTGGCGGTAGATGGCCAGCGAGCGGTCCACGTCCAGCGAGTCGAACGTGGCGGTGGTGAACGGGCGCGTGCGCGGGTGCCGCTGGGTAAGGATGGCCGTCAGCGTGTCGCCAAAGGCGGACTCGGGCGTGACGTCGCGGTTGCGCAGCGACTCGCGGCCACGCTGCAGGTACGCCTCCCACGCCGTCGTGTCGCGCCGCGGCTGGGTAAAGTACAGGTGGACGAGCTGGAACAGCGTCTCCACGTCGCGGGGCGCCGCGTAGCCGCTCATCCCCTCCGAGAGGTCGCCCAGGCTGGGGCCCACGGAGGCGGCCTTCCCCGACAGCCGCTTCTGCAGGTCGGTGAGCGACAGGCCGCCCACGCCGCCCAGCTGCACCGCCGCCGCCGCCGTGCGCCCGTACAGGTACGCGCTGTCGGCCAGCAGCGAGAGGCCGCCGGGGCTGGTGGCGGCGAACAGGATCTCGTCGTCCTTGAAGTCGGTGGGCTTGAGCACCACCCGCGCGCCGTTACTGAGCGTCCAGCGCACCACGCCCACCTCGGTGGTGGAGTCTTCCTCCACGATGCGCCCCGGCGCCGGCACGCGGGCCAGCAGCGGCGCGTCGGAGACGGTCTCGGTCCACGCGGCCAGCTCCGAGCGCGCGACGGAGTCGGCGACGAAGGCCAGCCGCGCCTCGCGGGGGCGCTCCAGGCCGGCGCGCTCGGGCCCGCTCACCAGCACCACGCGGTCGCGCAGGGCGGCGTAGCGGCGGGCGGCGGCGTTCACCTCGTCCAGCGTGACGGTGGGGATGACGGCGCGGTTGACGGCGTACTCGTCCTCCAGCGTCCGCAGCGGGCCGGCGCGAAGGAAGTGGTCGGCGTACTGCCCCGCGAAGGCACCGGAGCTGGTCTTCGCGCGCTCGGCGTAGATCTGCTCCCACATCCGCAGGAGCTCCGCCTTTTCGCGCTCCAGCTCGGCGGCGGTAAAGCCGTGGCGCGCCGCGCGCTCCAGCTCCGCCACCAGCGCGCCCAGCCCCCGCTCCGCCCCGCCTTCCGCCACCGCCGCGTTCAGCACCAGCGTCTCCACCGGGCGCAGCGAGCCGCCCTGGTACGATCCCACGTCGATGAAGGGCGCGTCGGGCTTCAGCGTGATGTCCTGCAGCCGGTCGCCCAGCAGCCCCGAGAACATGCCGTCCACGATGGCGCGGCGCAGCTGTTCCGGCGTGGTGTCGGGGTGCGCGGGCATCATCCAGTTGATGGACACCTCCGCCCGCGGCACCTCGGGGTCCACCGTCACCATGTAGCGCGTGCTGTCGGGGAAGGGCACCGCCGTCTCCGGCCGCTCCGTCCGGGGCGCGGCCGGGATGCCGCCGAACTCCTGGCGGATGCGCTCCTCCATCTGGCGCGGGTCGAACGCGCCCACGGCCACCACCGCCATCAGCTCCGGCCGGTACCAGCGCGCGTAGAAGCGGCGCAGCGTCTCGGGCGCAAAGGTGCGCAGCGTCTCCAGGTCGCCGATGGGAAGGCGCTCGGCGTAGCGCGAGCCGGCGAACAGGAAGGGGAACTGGCGGTCGCTGATGCGCGCGCCGGCGCCCCGCGAGCGGCGCCACTCCTCGATCACCACCCCGCGCTCCTTTTCGATCTCCTCCGCGTCCAGGCTGATGCCGTCGGCCCAGTCGCGCAGGATCTGCAGCCCCGTCTCTACCACGCCCGCACTGTCGGTGGGCAGCTGCAGCATGTAGACGGTCTCGTCGAAGCTGGTGTAGGCGTTGATGTCGGGGCCAAAGCGCATGCCCACGCGCTCCAGGTAGTCGACGATCTGGTGCTTTTCGAAGCGGCGCGTGCCGTTGAAGGCCATGTGCTCCAGGAAGTGCGCCAGCCCGCGCTGGTCGTCGTCTTCCAGCACGGAGCCGGTGTTCACCACCAGGCGCAGCTCGGCGCGGTCGCGCGGCTCGTCGTTGCGGCGCACGTAGTAGGCAAGCCCGTTGGGCAGCACGCCGCGGATGACGGTGGTGTCGCCCGCCGGCACCGGGAACGCGGCGTCGGCCGGCGCCACGACGGCGGACGGCGGCGGGCTGGCGGGCGGCGCGGCCGCGGGATCGGCGGAGGCGCACGCGGCGAGCGCGGCGGCAAGCGGAACGGCGCGCAAGATACGCATCGACAACGGATTCGGAGGATGTGGATTCGCGGATGACGAACGCCGCGCGGTGCTACCTCCGCGCCCGGCGCGGGTTCCGTACCAGAGGATGCGGAGGAAAAGATCGAGGACGCGGATAAAGGTCCACGTCCTCTCTCTGTTCCTTCGCGCGCCGAGAGAGCAATCCCTGATACCAGACCCTGGAAAAGAATGATCGTACAGAGGAACAGAGTCAGACAGAGAAAGCGAGCTGAAACATCATCTTGGCTCCTCTGTCTGACTCTGTTCCTCTGTACCCATAAAGGTGTTGTTTTTCCGGATCCGGTATGAGCGACAGGGCCAGACCTGGGTTTCGATCCAGCCCATTCGTGCTGCCGGCCAGATCCTGAAGTCAATCTGAGGTCCTCGCGTCGGTGAAAAGCATCACGCGGAGGCGCGGAGGAAAAGGATGAGGACGCGGATGAAGGCTTTCTCCGCGTCCTCGATCTTTTCTCCGCGACTGCCGCGTGAGACTGCTTAACCGGAGCCGGATGATCAGCTTGCCAGGTTGACGTTCACGTACTCATCCTCGCCCGTGACGTCGCGGTCGATGGCGTCGCGCAGCCAGTCGGGGATCTGCACGTCATGGTCTTCCGACGGAAGCTCGATCTCGGCGAGGACCAGGCGGCGGCCGCGGAAGCGGTCGATCTCCCACGTAAGGCCGCCGTCCGGCACCTTGAAGCGCAGCTTGCGGATGCGCCGGCCCTTCGTCAGCGGCCAGAGGCGGCGGAAGGTGGATTCGTCCGCCTCTTCCTCCACCTCGGTGCGGGCGAGGCCGGAGCCCAGCTTGACGGTGCGGTAGTAGCGCGCCGGCTCGCCCGCGCGGCGCACGCGGCGCACGCGCTCCTGCAGCCGCTCGCCGGGAAGGTAGCCCTGCGCAATCTCCGTCCGCACGGCGCCCTCGGGCAACGCGGGCATGCGCCGCAGCAGGTACTTGCGTTCGATCTCGCGGTCCGCGCCGCCGCCCCGCATCTGCGCCGCCACCGCGTCCACCCGCTCGAACAGCTCCGCCGCGCGCCCCCCCAGGAACGCCTCCGACGCCTCCGCGAACAGCCGCTCCGTCTCCGCCTTTGCCGCCGCGGCCAGCGCGTCCAGGCCGGGAAGCGGATCGGGATCGGGGCGCGGATCCATCGCCTCCGCCTCCGCGCGCTCCGACGCGATCAGCTGGCCAGCCACGTGGGCGTCGTGCATCTCGCCCAGCGTGTCCTGCATCCGCTTGATGCGCTTGACGGCCCAGGCGGCGTCCGGCAGCTCGTCCGCGAACGGCTCCAGCAGGTACCGCAGCCGCTTGGCGCTGATGCGGCCCTCGTGCAGCTGCTCCTGCTGCTCGACGGAGCCGGATGCATCCAGCCTCTGCCGCAGCTCTTCCGCGTGCGCGGTCACCAGGTCCGCGGCGACGGCGCCCATCTGCGGCGCTTCGCGCGGGTCGGCGGCGGAGACGTGCGCCTGGTACGTGGACAGGCGCCGCGCCAGCCGCTTGCGCTCGCGGCCAAAGTCGTGCGCCACCTCCTTGCGAAGGTCACGGTCCAGCTTTTCCTGCCGCGTGCGCAGCCGCTCCAGCAGCCAGTCCAGCCCCGCCCGCTCCGCGTCGGACAGATCGTCGCGGCGCGCCTCCATCCAGCCGATCATCACCTCGCCGTCACGGCTGGCACCGGTGGCGGCCGCCAGCGCCTTGAGCCGCCGCCGGTCCTTGCCGCCGATGGACTCTTCCAGCTGCGCCGCGTACGCGCGGACGGTGCTGCGCAGGCGGCGCAGGCCCACGCGAAAGTCGTGCAGCGCCTCGGTGTCGCCCGCGTCGTCCAGGCGCACGCGGCCGGCCTGCGCCTCGTCCAGAAAGCGCAGGGCCAGGTGGCGTGCGGCGCGGTGGGCGCCCAGCTGCAGCAGGCTCATTCGCCTTCCGCCAGCCAGCGCAGCTGCCGCGGGGCGATCGCCCACACCAGCACCGCGTTCCCTCCGGACGGGGGATCGTCGAACTCCAGGAGCACGGCGCCCCCCTTCTTGAGCTCCACGAACGAGTCGTTGCGCCCCGTCAGCAGCCACCCCACCAGAAAGCCCAGGTGCGGCTCGTGCCCCACCACCGCCACGGTGTCGCCCAGCTGGTGCGAGCGCAGCCACCCCAGCAGCTCGTCGGGCCGCCGCTCGGGCGAAAGCTCTTCCAGGGTGATGACCTCCATCCCCCCATAGGCCTTGGATACGATCTCGGCCGTCTGCGCGGCGCGCACCAGCCGCGAGCTGGCCAGCACCGTCAGCCTGGGCATGATGCGCCGCAGCCCGCGGACGGCGGTGCGCATCCGCTTGCGGCCTTCGTCCGTCAGCGGGCGCTGGGTGTCAGGCTGCCCGCTGGCCGCGAACGAGTCGCGGTCCTCGGCCACGCCGTGGCGAATCACCAGCAGCTTCATCGCGATCTCCTCATCGTCGTCATCCTCTCACGTCCCCGTTACAAACAGAGGCAGACCTCGGGCCGCGGGGGTTGGCGGGGTGCCCCTCCCCCGGCCCCTCCCCGTTCGTTCCTCACGGAGAGGGGAGAATTCGGGCGTGGCTTCGGAGGGGTTCGGCGCGTGCGGCGGGCGCCCCCACCGGCTCGCCCAGGCTCGCCACCTCCCCCAAAACTGCTGGGGGAGGTTGGGGTGGCCGAAAGGCGGAGGCTCGGCGAATTGCATCGAACTGCGTCCGCGGGGTGCCCCTCCCCCGGCCCCTCCCCGTTCGTTCCTCACGGAGAGGGGAGAATTCGATCCCGCTCCGGGCAACCTGTCGAGCGCGTCACCC
>NZ_DASWNM010000032.1:0-37845 GCF_036399255.1 Longimicrobium sp. | reverse complement strand
CCGCCCGGGGGCTAGGCCGGCGGGCACACGCGGGTGAAGGGGTGAGGCGGAGAGTTGGGTGCCGGGGCTGCACGGGCGAATGAATTCGCTGCAACGAGCACACGAAATCCGCCTTCGCGGATTGGAAGATTGGGAGGGCAGGGCGGGGCTGGTGGGGCGTGGCGGGGGTGGATGGATGGTGTCTGGTCGTATTCACCCTCGGCACCCGCGGCCACTCCGAACCCGTCGGCGAAGGCCGACATCGCGTTTCCCCAGCCGCGATTTCAACCGCCCGGGGGCTAGGCCGGCGGGCACACGCGGGTGAAGGGGTGAGGCGGAGAGTTGGGTGCCGGGGCTGCACGGGCGAATGAATTCGCTGCAACGAGCACACGAAATCCGCCTTCGCGGATTGGAAGATTGGGAGGTCAGGGCGGGGCTGGTGGGGCGTGGCGGGGGTGGATGGGTCGTGCCTGGTCGTATTCACCCTCGGCACCCGCGGCCACTCCGAACCCGTCGGCGAAGGCCGACATCGCGTTTCCCCAGCCGCGATTTCAATCGCCCGGGGCGAGGCCGGCGGGCACGCGCGGGTGAAGGGGTGAGGCGGAGAGTTGGGTGCCGGGGCTGCACGGGCGAATGAATTCGCTGCAACGAACACACGAAATCCGCCTTCGCGGATTGGAAGGTTGGGAGGTCAGGGCGGGGCTGGTGGGGCGTGGCGGGGGTGAATGGGTCGTGCCTGGTCGTATTCACCCTCGGCACCCGCGGCTACTCCGAACCCGTCGGCAAAGGCCGACATCGCGTTTCCCCAGCCGCGATTTCAATCGCCCGGGGGCGAGGCCAGCGGGCACACGCGGGTTGTGGACGGGCTGGTGCTTTGATGGATGACGGCTTGGCGGGGCTTGGGGGGCTGGTGAACGCGAACTTCTGAGCGGGGGACGGGCGAGGAGCGATGCGCGACGCGAACGGGCAGCGGTTCTGGATGCTGGCGGAGGCGGCCCACTGGGACGGGCGCGACGGGGTGCAGTGGAACGCATCCCGGCGCAGCCTGTCCCTGGCCAGCCGCCGCCTGGCGCCCGCGCCCAGCGAGGCGGAGGGCGACCCCGCGGCGCTGCTGCAGTCCATCCCCGCCGCCCGCGACGCCTTTGGCACCTGGGCGCGCTGGCTGGCCCGCGACGAAACCTCCAAGCACTCCGCCGTGCGCGCCATCGTGGCCGGCGGCGCCGTCCCCGACGACGACGAGGTGCCGATCGCCTTTACGCCGGGGGACGCGGCACCCACCGACATCGCGCTGGGCTACGACGGCGTTCTCTACGCCGCGGGCGCCTGGGGGATCGCCATGTACGACCGGCGCGGCCGGCGGCGCGCGGAGGTGGTGGCGCTCCAGGACTTCACCCCCTGGCGGATGGCGGCGGACCCGCGGGGCGGCGTCTGGGCGCTGGACGGGGACACGGGCGCGGTGGCGCGGCTCACCGGCGGGCTGTGGGCGGACCGGCCGTATGCGCCCTACGCGCCCGGCGTCTTTCGCCCGGAGCGCGAGAACCCCGATCCGCCCCGCCTGACCCGCTTTCCCACGGCGGACGTGCCCGCGGACGAGCGGCCGGCGGGGATCGCATCGTCGCCCGGCGGACGGATCGCCGTGCTCTCCTGGGCGGACGACGGGCGGGGGGTGGCGCGGGTGCTGGACCCGGAGGGCGTTCCCTCCGCGCCCATCCGCATGCACGGCGGCGTGCACCCCTACTCGCTGGCCTGGGTCTCGGAAGAGCGGCTGGCGGTGATGGACCCCGGCTCGCCCGAGGCGCTGGTCTACGCGGCGGAGCCCGGAGAGGCGCTTCCCGTGGGCGACCTGTATCCGCTGCGCGGGCACCGCGGCCAGGAGCCGTTCGCGCACGGGCTTTCCCTGCCGCCGCACTACCCGGCCGAGACGGGGTTCGCGCCCCTGCACCGGCTCTCGTTCCCCTCCTACGCCCGCACGGGGCGGGCGCGGGGCGCGGCGCCGCTGGACTCGCGCGACGCGCGCACGGCGTGGCACCGGCTGTACCTGGAGGCCCACATCCCCCCCGGCGCGTCCGTCACCGTGTGGCTGGCGGCCACGGACGAGCCGCGCCGGCCGGAAGGGGCGGACGCCTGGTTTCCCCACCGCTTCGGCGGCGCGCCGCGCGGGGACGGGACGCCGGCGGGGGCGTGGCTCCCGTATCCCTCCGAAGTGCCCTTTCATGGCGGGCTGCTGGCGTGCACGCCGGAGCGGGGGACGTCGGGGCTGTGGACGGCGCTGGTGCAGCGGCGCGGCCTGCGGGTGAGCGCGCTGCGGGGCCGCTTCCTGTGGGTGCGGCTGGAGCTGGAGGGAAGCGGCAGCAGCGGGCCCGAGGTGGCGGCGGTGCGGGCGTACGCGTCGCGCTTCAGCTACGCCGAGAACTACCTCCCCGAGCTGTACCGCGAGAGCGTCGTCGGTCCCGAGGCGGACCAGCCCGGACCCGCCACGCAGGCGGACTTCCTGGAGCGCTTCCTGGGGATCTTCGAAAGCGTCCTGACCCCGCTGGAAGACCGCGTCGCCCGCGCCTGGCTGCTGACGGACGCGCGCACGGCCCCGGCGGAGTCGCTGGAGTGGCTGGCGGGATGGGTGGGGCTGGCGCTGGATCCCGCGCTCTCGGAGGACCGGCGGCGCGCCATGCTGGCCGCCGCGCCCCAGCTGGCGCGGTCGCGGGGAACGCTGCGGGGGCTGGCGCTGGCGCTGGACGTGGCCACCGGCGGCGCGGTGCGGGGCGGCGAGGTGGTGGTGGTGGAGGATTTTCGCCTGCGCCGCACCTTCGCCACCATCCTGGGCGCCGACCTCAGCGGCGACGAGGACCCGCTGCTGGGCGGCATCTCGGTGAGCGGCAACAGCTACGTGGGCGACACGCTGTTCCTGGGCGAGGAAGAGAACAAGGAGTTCCTGGCCCTCTTCCGCGCGGACCTGCCGGTGACGGACGAGGAGGAGGCCGCGGTGGACCGCCTCTTCGAGCGGCTGGCGCACCGGGTCACCGTCCTGGTCCACCAGGAGGTGGAGCCGCAGGACCTGGGATTGATCGCCCGGGTGCTGCAGCGCGAGGCGCCGGCGCACGTGCTGGCGCGGGTGATGGCCGCCAGCCATCCGCTGGTGGTGGGGCTGGCGGCGCTGGTGGGGGTGGATACGTACCTGACCCCGCGCCCGGCGCCCGGTCCGGTGCGGGTGGAGCGGAGCCAGCTGGGCCTGCGCGACTTCCTTCTCCACCCGGTGAGCCTGGATCCGCGGCTGGAAGGCGGCAGCGCGCCGGTGCAGGAGGTTGGCGGGGCGGGTGGGGGTGGGCTGGTGTTGGGATGACGGGTGAACGGATGAAGGGGTGAAGGGGTGAAGGGGTGAAGGGGTGAGTTGGGTGCCGGGGCTGCACGGGCGAATGAATTCGCTGCAACAAACACACGAAATCCGCCTTCGCGGATTGGAAGATCGGGAGGTCAGGGCGGGCTGGTGGGCGTGGCGGGGTGGATGGGTCGTGCTTTGTCGTATTCAACGCACTGCGCCCCTCTGCTTCCCGGAACCCGTCGGCGAAGGCCGACATGGCGTTTCCCCAGCCGCGATTTCAATCGCCCCGGACGGTGCCCCGGACGGTGCCCGGACGACGCCCCGGACGGTGCCCCGGATGGCGCCCCGGACGGTGCCCGGACGGCGCCCCGGGACTGCGCGAGCGGACGATGGGGCAGGGGTGAACGGACGACGGGGTGAGTGCGTGCGGTGAGGGACGAGCGCTTGGAAAGATGACGACGAAAGGGACTTCGCCGATGGCGACCGACATCAAGGACCCGCTGCTTGACCGGCTGCTGCGCCCGGACCGGGTGGCGTACGCCAACGGGGCGCTGCTGGGGGCCGAAGACTTTGCCGCGGAGCAGAGCTACCACCGGGGCCGCCTGGCCCGCGCCCTGGCCTACCTGCACGGCACCGGCACCATCGCGGGGCTGCGCGTGCAGGTGCGCCCGCCCGCCGTGGGGCCCGACGCGGGCGAAGGCGAGCAGGTGCGGGTGGAGCCCGGCGTGGCGCTGGACCCCGCGGGCCGCCTGGTAGAGGTGCCCGACGCGGTGTGCACCCGCCTGGGCCGCTGGCTGCGCGCCAGCCGCCCCGAGGACCGCGCGGGCGCCTACTGGGAATGGACGGCCGCCGTCGCGGCGGGGATCGCCCAGGATTCGTCGCCGGGAAAGACGCGCGACTACAACGGCAACGAGCAGGCAAGGCCGGAAGGCGTGTTCGTGGTGGACGTCTTTCTCCGCTTCCACCCCTGCGAGCGTGGCTACACGCCGGCCATCGCCTCCGGCCCCTTCGACGCGCTGGACGCGGTGGCGGCCTCCCGGGTGCGCGACGGCGCCGAGCTCTCCCTCCTCCTCCGCGAGGAAAAGGCGGAGGATGGGGACGAGCAACTGCAGGCGCCCCCGCTCCCGGGGCCGCAATGGCCGGAGCTGCCGCCGGGAACGGGGCCCGACGGCCGCGGGGCCGCCATCCACGAGGACATCCTCGACGCCTGGCGCGAGGGGAACGAGTTCTCGACGCGCGTGGGGAGCAGGCGGCTTCGCGAGCACGCCATCACCCAGGACGGGCTGGAGGTGTTCCTGGCGCGCCTGGTGGTCCCCGCGCGCACCAGCGACAACCAGCGCCTGCATGATGATACCAAGCGCGTGATCAGCGTGAACAACCTGGCCCGCCGCTTCGTCTACTCCGCCGGCGCGCTGGCGCGGTGGATCACGGGATAGGGTGTGCCCCCCGCACGTCGGCCGAGGGGCGGGGCAGACTGTGGAAAAGACGCGCATCAGGTGGAGCCATCGTCCGGCTCCCGCGCGGACAGGGCGGATGCGGTGCCTTCCGGAAAACGCGGATACACACCGTGAGGCAGGGTTGCGACGGCACGACGGCGGAGGGTGGATGCAGGGTTGCCCGAATCCACACCTGATGCGCGATCTGGCGAGCCATCCGCGCGCATCGAGCATCGACGCAGCGGGGTGATCGATCCGCAGGGTGCCGCACCCTCGGTATCCATCCGAACGGCAGACCGTGGAAAAAGACGCGCATCAGGTGGAGCCATCGTCCTGCTCCAGTGCGCACAGGGAGGATACGGTGCCTGCTGAAAACGCGGATACACACCGTCAGGCAGGGTTGCGACGGCACGGCGGCGGAGGGTGGATGCGAGGTTGGCGGAATCCACTCTTGATGCGCGATCTGGCGAGCCATCCGCTCGCATCGAGCATCGACACGGCGGGATGATCGATCCGAAGGGTGCCGCACCCTCGGCATCCATCCGAGGGCAGACCGCGGAAAAGATGCGCATCAGGTGGAGCCATCGTCCGGCTCCCGCGCGGACAAAGCGGATACGGTGCCTTTCGGAAAACGCGGATACACACCGTGAGGCAGGGTGGCGACGGCACGGCGGCGGAGGGTGGATGCGAGGTTGGCGGAACCCACACCTGATGCGCGATCCGGCGAGCCATCCGCCCGCATCGAGCATCGACACGGCGCGACAGGGCGGATGGGGTGCCCTCGAAAAAAACGCGGATACACACCGCGAGGGCAGGGTTGCGACGGCACGGCGGCCGGGGTGGTGTGAGGGCCGGCGGCCGTGGAGGATCGGCGGAGAGTGGGACGAGATGAGGGAGACCGGCCCCGAACGGGGACTTTCGGGCGGAGAGCGGCGGAACGACCTGGCGAGCGAGAGAAACCGAGATGACGTTCACATCCACGCAGGGCCCGGCGCGCGAGCCCCTGAACCGCGAAGCCATCGACAAGCTTCGCTCGTCCGTGGTGCTCGACGAGCGGCGCACCCGCCCGCTCTACTTCGACGGGCGCTTCCTGGCCGCGCGCGACCTGGTGCGCGAGCAGCAGTACTTCCTTACGCGCCAGGCAGACCTGGGCAAGGCCGGGGGCACCGGCGTGGTCTACGGGCTCATGGCCGAGCGCCACGCCGTCCCCACCCGCCTGACCATCGGGCCCGGCCACGGCGTCACCGCCACCGGCGAGCTGGTGGTGGTGCCCGGCGAGCTGGTGGTGGACCTGGCCGACCTGCCGCAGATCCAGCGGCTGGACCTGACCTTCGGCCTCATCGAGATCCCCCGCGAGCCGGCCCGCAACCGCACCGGGCTCTTCATCCTGGCCCTGCGGCCGGTGGAGTTCTCGGCCAATCCCATCGCCACCTATCCCACCACGCTCGACGGCCAGCGCTCGCTGCACGACGGCGACATCGTCGAGGGCGTGGTGGTCACCCTGATCCCCTATCCCGACGAGGGCGCGGGAAGCTACGACGAGCGGCGCGCCAAGGTGGCGTACGACATCTTCGTCCGCGCCGCCTCCAAGGGGCTGGCCGCGCCCGTGCTGCCGCTGGCCATGGTGGCCATCGCCGGCGGGGTGGTGCAGTGGGTGGACCCGTACCTGGTGCGCCGCGAGGTGGGCGCCGACCACGGCGACATCCTGGGGCTGGGCTTCGCCCCGCGGGCCCTGCGCGAGGCGCACCTGCTTCAGTACGACCACCACCTGCGCGAGGTGATGCAGCTGCGCGGCAACCTGGGGCAGAACTTCGCCGCGGCCGACTACTTTCGCGCGCTGCCGCCGGCCGGGCGCTTTCCCCGCGCGTCGGTGAGCCCCACCGAGTGGACGCAGACCTTCTTTCCGCCCACGGTGGAGGTGGACCTTTCCATCGTCCCCATGGACGAGCTGCCGGCGCTGCTGGAAGAAAGCCTGCTGCTGCCGCCCATCGACCTTACCCGCAGCGCCGAGGAGCTCGATTCCACCGCGGTGCTGGTGCTGATCCCCGTCCACCGCTCCGAGCTGGGACGGCTGAAGCACGAGCTGGGCACCATCACCCGCCCGCTTCCGCCCGCGGCGCCCTGGTCCATGGCCCGCGCCACCCCGCTGCAGACGCTGCAGTCGCTCTCCCTCCCGCCCACGCTCCTTGCCGCGGCCGTGCAGGGCAAGGACCGGCAGGCCACCTGGGCCGAGCAGCTGACGGGCACCGACATGCTGTGGTTCATCCGCCGCCGCAACCTGCAGGTGCGCGCGGACGTGCTGGGCCAGCCCGCGCAGAGCCTGTCCGACGCGCTCAAGCGGCTGGATCCCAACGCCCAGCCCGCCCAGCCTGCTCCGCAGCCGCCCGTCTCGCCCCAGCCCCTGCCGCCGATGGAGCCGGAGCCGGCCCCGCAGCCGCCGGTTCGCCCGGGGCCGCTGCCGCCGGTGGATCCCGCGCCCGAGCCGGATCCCGCGCCCGATCCGGCCGACTCGCCGGAGCCGGAGCCCACCGACCCCGCCAGGCTGTGCGTGGAGCACGTCCGCGCGGCCCGCGACGCCCTGGCCGGCCGCGACGTCCAGGAGGCGGAGGCCATCCTGCAGCGCATCGTGCGCACGGACACGCGCGAGATGGCCCGCTGCCGCGAGGCGGTGCGCCCCGCGCTGGAGGCCATCGCCGGAAAGCAGTTCGCCGACGCGCTCGGGCTCCTGGACGACCTCCTGGCCGACGCCGGCGCGGCGCCGCTTTCCGACAGCTGCGTAAAGATGATGGGGGCCGCGCTGCAGGCGCTGAACGCCGGCGCCCTGGACGACGCGTCGGCCATGCTCACGGCCATCGTCTCCGGCGGGGAGCGCGACACCGAGCCCTGCCGGCGCCCCGCCTCGCTGGCCCTGCACGCGCTGGAGCAGAAGCAGCTGGACCAGGCGGTGCTCATCCTGAAGTCCGCGCTGCGCGGCGTTCCGCTGGACACGGGGGACGCCGCCGATCCACGCCTTCCCGCCGACGAAACGGCCGGCGGCACCACCGGCACCGTGGATCCGCGGTTCGAGACCACGATCGCGAGGACGATCATCACCACCCCCGAGCGCACCGGCACCACGCCCGCGCCGACGGGCACGACGACGCGTCCGACGAGAACGACGACGGGAACGACGAGGCCGGCGGGCACCACGGGGACGCTCGCGCCGGCGACGCTGTCCGCCGCCACGCTGGCGGCCATGGACGACGCCGAGGCGGGGCGGCTGCGCGCCACCCGCGGCTTCGGCGCCGGGCTGGACCGGCTGGGCAAGGCGCGGCCGGAGCTGGTCGCCAGCCGCCTGTTCGCCGCCAACCTGGCCGCGTCGGGCGTGGCGGCCGAGCTGGACGGCCTGGCCCGCACCGCCCGCGGCGCCGCGCTCACCTCGCTGGCGAGCGCGGTGGCCGCGCCCGGGCTCTCGCGCAGCCGCACGGCGCCGCGGCAGCTGGCCGCCGCCGTCCGCAAGCACGCCGGAGGTGAGAAGTGAACGTCCGCCCCATCACCGACCCCGTCGAGGGCGAGCAGGTCGTCGAATCCGCCCCGGAGATCGCCCCGGTCATCGACGCGGGGTGGCGCCGGCGGCTGAACCTGTTCGCCGGGCGCGCCCTGAGCGACACCGCCCTGCGCGGCGAGCAGGAGGGGCGCGCCGGACGGCTGGCCACGGCCGGCCAGACCTTTTCGCACGGCGTCGTCCACGGCCTGCAGGTGGCGGTCGAGGCGCAGGCCGGCGAGCCCGTGCGCCTGCTGGTGAGCGCGGGGCTGGGCCTTACCGTCCAGGGCGAGGACGTGGTGGTCCCCCGCGCCGTCCGCGTTCCCCTGGACGACCTGTGGGTCTATCTCCCCTTCAGCGGCGGGGGCAGCGCGCCGCCGTCCGGCGGGGGCGGCGGGGATCCCGCCCCCGTGCCCGGCGGCGGGGACGCCGATCCGCTCCCCGGCCCCGCCGGAGGGGACGACGAGAACCCCGGCCCGCTGCCCAACCCCGACGAGGACAGCGATCCGCTCCCGCACGGCGGCGAGACCTCGCTGCGGCTCACGGCGGAGGGCCGGCGCGGCGAGGCACGCCGCGGCCTTCCCGCCCTCCCCGCGCTCCCCTCCGCCGCCCCCGCGCCGCGCGCACAGGCAGCGCTGGCCGGGGACGACGAGGAGGAAGAGGAGGAAAAGGACTACCTCGAGGCGCCCACGCTGTCGCCGCCCGTCTTCAAGGGGCCGTGGTCGAAGCTGATGGACGAGGTGGCGGCCGGGACGCGCTACCCCCTGCCGCGCGCGATGGTGCTGGTGCTGCAGCCGATCGTCGCCGACGAGGTGGGCGAGGGCGACTCCCGCGACCCCTGCGAGCAGGACCCCGCGGCCGACGCCTTTGCCGACTGGCGCATCGTGGACGGGTGCCGGCTGGTGCTGTACGCCTGGCCCTGGCCGCAGATCAAGCTCTTTCCGGACCCGTCGAGCCCCACCTGGCGCAACCAGCTGGCGGACGTGGTGTTTCGCCTGGAGGCCGGGTACGCGCCGGGGCAGTTCCACCCGTGGGAAGAGGTGGGCGTTCCCATCGCCCTGATCGGGTTCGGGCAGAACGCGCGGCCGGTGTGGGTGGACGCGCACGCCGTGGTGCGCGGCGGGGGCAAGCCCCGCACGCGCGGGTCGCTGGTGTCGCGCACGGGGACGCCGTTCCTGTGGCAGGCGCGGCTCAAGCAGTTCGCCGAGCAGGCCGCGGGGCTTCCCTGGGGGCAGCCGCACCCCTTCACCTCCGTCCGCTACCTGCCCCCCGCGGGGATCCTGCCCCGGCAGGCCATCGGCGAGCTCAAGCAGCCGGGGCGCATCTTTCCCCCCGGGTGGCAGGTGGAGGCCGTCCCCATCCCCCTGGAGCAGCTGGACGCCGCCTTCGAGGCCAGCGCCGCGCTGCGCCGGTACGACCGCACCGTGCCGGTGGACCAGGTGCGGCTGCTGGTGCCCGTGCCCGGCGACGTGTACCACCCCCGGCTGCTCAAGGACGAGGAGGTCTCGCCCGAGTTCGGCAAGGCGCTGACCGTGTTCCAGGAGCGCGAGGACGAGTACGTGCGCCGCCGCGAGGAGCTGCGCCGCCGCGCCGAGGCGCTGGTGGCCGGCGCCACCGGCGTGCGCCCGCGCTTTCCCCGGCCGGAAGAGGACCCGGACCGGGTCAAGAGCAGCTCGCTCTTCAACCCCAACCCCTTCTCGGGGGCATACACCTGGCTCACCTCGGCCGCCGCGGGCGCGGCCGGGTCCAGCGAGTTCCTTACCGCGGCCAGCGCGTGGCGCATCGGGGAGGGCGACACGGTTTTCGCCTACGTGTACCTGGACCCGCTGTTCACGCCCAGGGAGCTGGGGATCTCGTTTCCCGTGTCGGAGGAGCGCCCCGAGGACGACGCCGAGATCCCGGACGAGCGGGCGGGCGTGCGCTGGGGCCCGCGGACCGGCGCCGTGCTGGACGACGGCGGCCACGTGTGGCTGGGCGACGTTCCCGGGCCGGGGACCTGGGTGCGGCTGGAGGTGCCCATGCACCGCGTGGGCGCCGAGGGTGCGTGGGTGAGCGGGATGCGCTTCACCGTGGTGGGCGGCAAGGCCAACTGGGACCTGGCGGGGCGGGCGTACTCCACCGACCGCGTGTGGATGGACGACGACTTTCCGCGGGGAAGCACGGCGAACGGGGGCACCTGGATCACCGACCCCGAGGACGAGGGCGAGGAGGCGCCGCCGCCCCGGGCCCGCTCGGGCGTCAGGGCGCTGGAGGTAAAGGCCGGCAGCCGGTTCGCCCAGGCCGAGGCGCGCTTTCTTCTGCCCCCCGACCCCGCGGTCCCGCCGGTGTTCAACGTGGCGGCGGGGGACGTGCTGTTCGCCTACGTGTGGCTGGACCCGGACGCCGACAAGACGCCGGGCGCGGTGATGCTGCAGTGGAACGCCGGGGGCACCTGGGAGCACCGGGCCTACTGGGGGAGCGACCTGTTCCCCCTGGGGCAGGCGAAGACCCCCAGCAAGTGGAGCATGGGCGCCCTTCCCCCCGAGGGCGGGTGGGTGCGGCTGGAGGTGCCCGCCGCCGCCGTGGGGCTCGAGGGGCAGGTGGTGCGCGGAATGGCGTTCAACGTACACGGCGGCCGCGCCGTGTGGGACCGCGCCGGCACCGCCCCGCGCCTGTCGCGCCCGCGCGGCACCGGGCTCACGGGCGAGTACTACGAGGACGCCAACAGCACCGAGCTGCACTCGTCGCGGGTGGACCCCGTGGTCGACTTCGAGTGGAACGCCCGTCCGGCGGCCGAGGTGGGCCCGGGGCAGGCGCTGTGGTCGGCGCGCTGGGTGGGGCAGGTGATGCCGGTGTTCAGCGAGGACTACGTCCTGGTGCTCACCACCAGCGGCCCGGCGCAGCTGTACCTGGACGGCGCAAAGGTCATCGACACCGAGCCGGCCCCGGCCACGCCCCCCGCCCCCGCCACCACCTACCCGGTGGAGAGGGAGCACGAGATCCGGCTGGACGCGCGCCGGCGCTACGACCTGCGCCTGGACTATCGCCCGCGCGCGCACGACAAGGGGCACGTGCGCCTGGAGTGGCGCAGCCCCAACACGCCCCTGGAGGTCGTCCCCACCGGGGTGCTCTTTCCCTCCGCCACGGCGGGGGGCGGCACCGAGGTGCCCCGCATCCAGGAGGTGTGGGTGGACGACGTGCTGCCGCCGGGCTCGTACACCCCGCTGGGGTGGACCTTTCCCGATCCCGCCAAGGCGGTGAACCCGCCCGAGGGCGACTACGGCACGGTGCTGCAGGGCGACGTGCGGGTGGCCGTCCCCCTGCAGAACCTGCGGCAGGCGCTGCAGGGCTACCCCATGCGCGCCGACCAGCGGGCCAGGCTGGACCAGCTGGGGCTCGAAAAGTACGTGGAGTACCTGGACGCCACCGTGCGGCGCTGCGACGACGTGGTGAACTTCGGCTTCGTGCGCGTGCAGTCCGACGTGTACCGCTTCCGGCGCCTCATGCTGGGCACCACCAGCGCCACGCGGCTGGCCACCTCGCCGGCGCTGGCGCAGATCATCAACGAGGAAAGCGCCGTCACCGTCCGCGACAAGCTGGTGGAGTTCCTGGACGCCAGCGGGCTGCGCCAGGGCGCCGCCCCCGCGCAGTCCAGCACCGCCTCCACGGTGGAGCTGGCGGCGGGGAGCGACCACCCCCTGGCCGCCGCGCGCACCTTTGCGGCGGGGATCGTCTCGGCCGAGACGATGGAGATGCGGGCCACCCTTCCCGACGCCGACTTCGTCCCCGCCGAGGCGTCGCGCACCGCCCCCATCTCGCGGACGGCCACGACGGCGGCGTTCCTGTCCGCGGGCGCCACGGCCGACCTGGCCCTGGCGCCAAAGACGGACCTGCGGGCGGACCTGGCGCGCGACGACGGCGGCTTCGCCACGCTGGCGCGGCGCGAGGTGGACGCGGAATTCATGGCCGACGGCGGCGGGGGCGGGTTCTCGTCGCCCGTCATCCGGCCGCTGGCGCCGCGCGCGGGGGCCACGGACGACGAGGTGCTGCGCAAGCAGCCGATCGTGGGCGAAACGTACAACTTCCGCACCGTCACCGTGGGCGAGCGGCTGGAGACGCCGCGCGCCAACGAGGCCAAGAGCTACACCCTGCTCACCCGCTACGAGGTGCTGCGGTCGCTGCTGGACCTGGACATCCTGCTGGACGACATCAACATCCCCGGCTTCGTGAGCGTGGTGAACGGCCAGCCCGAGGTTCGCCAGGTGACGCGCCCCGGGAACCCGCTCACGCTGCGCATTGCCCGGCGGGTGCCCCGCGCCCTGGGGGCGATCCGCTACCGGCTGGAGCAGGACACCCTGTACGAGCCGGACCCCGACGACGCCGACGAGCCGCGCTTCTACAGCGTGGGCGTGGAGCTGCTCGACGCCACCATCGCCGCCCTGCGCGCGGTGGAGGGGCGGGTGCAGCAGTACCGCGACGCCCTGAACCGCTGCCGCGCGACGCTCAACGAGCTGCGGACCTTCTCCGACGCGCTGGCGGCGCGCCTCAAGACGGTGGAGGGCGAGCTGGCCGAGGCCCGGCACGACTACACCGTCACCCAGGCGCTGCTGGACGAGGAGAACAAGCGCGTCGAGGACATCAAGGCGCGCCGGCTGGCCATCCTCAGGCAGCACGTGACCTTTCTGGCCTTTCACCGGCCGCGGGCGGTGCACGGCACCGACGACGCCCCGGTGCGCCCGCTGGACCCGGCGTTCCGCGATTCGGCGGTGCCGGCGTGCCTGGCCACGGCGCAGGAGGCGCCCGCCGAGCTGCGGCGGCTGGTGCAGCTACTGCGCGAGGCGCCCGTGCGCTGGTTCCAGCAGGTGCCGCGGCTGCTGGACGCGCTGGACCGGGTCGACATGCTGCACGGCGTTCTGGGCGTGGCCAAGCGCCGCGCCGGGGTGCTGGCGCCGCCGGCGCCGGTGTACGCCCCGCCCCCCGGGGTGGGCCGCTTCGCCGACGCGCTGGGGCGGCGGTACGCGGCGCAGGAGTCGGCCGTGTGGGAGCAGCGGCGCGGCGCGGCCGAGCTGGACCTGGCGGTGCTGGGCCAGCAGGGGTGGCGCTGGGCGCGCGAGCAGGCCGAGCGGGTGGTGTCGCTGGGCGACCTGATCGAGGCGGCGCACGGCCGCACCGACGTGGACCGCGGCGCCGCGCGCGAGCTGGACGACGTGCTGCGGGTGGCCACCTGCCTGTACTCCAAGTTCGGCGAGGTGCTTCCCTCCATCCGCCTGGACTGGGCCGAGCGGCTCAGCCAGTACGACGACGTGGCCGAGATGCGCAGCCTGTACGTCCTTCCGCGCTGGGGCGAGCTGGAGTACCTGGACCGGCGCGAGATGCAGTCCATGGTGGACTGGCTGTTCCAGCGGGTGAACCCCCGCTACCCGCAGTCGGTGGCGATCATGAACGACATCGTGCGGTCGTGCCTGCTGCTGGCCAGCCACGCGCCCGTCAACCAGATCGTGGCGGCCGACGTGGCGCGGCAGTCCGAGGTGCGGGTGGGGAGCCTGGTGCCGCTGGCGGTGGACCTGCGGCGGGTGCGCATCGGCATGTACGTGCTGATGAAGGACGCGCAGAACCGCCAGGTGCACGGGGTGGTGGAGGACATCGTCAACGGGCAGGCGATCGTGCGGGTGGTGCAGGGCCCGCCCGGGACGGTCACCCTGCCACCGGGGACGCGGGTGCAGCTGGGCGACCGCGAGCGGCTGGCGCCCGTGACGGTCAAGGCGCCGGTGCGCGACCGCCGCGCCGAGATCCTGGACGGCGTGCGGCGGCGGGTCGTGCGCGACCACCGCACGTGAGCACCCCCGCGCGGCGGGTGCGGCGGGTGCGCCTGGCGGCCCCGCGCCCGGAGCTGGTGCGCCGCGGCGCGCTGCTGCTGGAGGACGCGCTGCACACGGCGTCCCTGGCCGGCGGCGACGGCGGGCGCCTGCTGCTGGTGCGCCGGCTGGACGTGGGGCGCATCCACCCCGGCCGTGCGCCCTCCGCCCTCGCCCTGGCGCTGGAGGAGCGCTTCCGCCATCTCGGCGCGCGGGCGGTGCACGGGGACGATCCCGGGGCCGCCGTCGCCGACGCGGTCTTCTTTCGCGACGCGGTGGAGGCGCACGCGGCGCTGGCGGTGCGGCTGGCGCGCGGCGGCCGTCCCGGCGGCTGGTTCTGGCGCGCCGCGGTGCCGCGCTGGCGCGCGGACGCCGGGGTGGGGGAGGGGCTGCGGGCGGTCCTCGCCTCCTCCGCGGACACGCCGGCGGGGGCGTTCGCGCCGGTGGCGGTGCTGGCGGCGCTGGTGGAGCACGGCGTGGCCGCGCCGCTGCTGGACGCGCTGGGCTGGCAGGACGGTCCCGCGCTCCTCCGCGCCTGCGGATGGACGGCGCCGGCCGCTCCCGCGCGCCTCCTCCGCCACTCCGCCAAGGGGGTGGACGACACGCTTCCCGCCGCGTGGCGCGCCCTGGTGGCGGAGCGCGCCCGCGCGTGGGGCGAGGACGACGCGCGCACCCTGTGGCTGGCCGCCTCCGCGCTCGCCGCACAGGTCCCCGCGCGCATGCTGGACGCGCGCCTTCCCGCGCGCGCCCGCCGCGCCGTCGCCGCCCTCGTCGCGCCCCCCGCGCTCCTGGTCCGCCCCGACGCTCCCGCCGAATCACCGGCTCCGCAACGGCGCGCAGCGGTGGATGGGGATCCGTCCGTATCCGCATCCCCCGTCGCTCCGGCGGAGGATGCCGAGGCGGTGCGGAGGATGGGGATCGATCGATCTTCATCCACCGAAGCCGAGCGTTTTGCCGAACCGGCGGCGCCGGCGGATTCCCATCCCCCGAAACCGCTGGATGCGGCGGCGGAGGAGGCGGTCGTCGCGCGGCGGAGGGAATCGGCAGACGTCGCGGCGGTGGATTCCGTCGATGCAGATCGTGGCGTGGCGGATCGGCAGCGGGTGGACGGGGAGGCGGCGGAGGCGCGGGTGGATGCGAAGCCCGCGGAGCGCCGGTCCCGCTTCGCGGACGTGCCGGAGCCGACGGTGGGCGGCGGCCTGGGCTTCGTGGTGCCGATGCTGACGCGGCTGGGGATCGGCGGGATGATGGAGGCGCACCCGTGGACGGCGGATGCGCGCCTGTCCGACTGGCTGCTGCGCACCGTCGCGCTGCGCTGCGGCGTCCCCGCGGGCGATCCCGTGCTGGCGGCGTTCGGCGCGGAGGGGCTGTGGCGCGAGCCGGCGGCGGAGGGGTGGTGCGCGCCCGCGGCGTGGACGCGGGGGATCACGGCGGACGGGCCCTGCGTCCTGCGGCGGACGGCGGACGGGGGACGCGCCCTGTTCGACGCGAGCGGCCGCCTGCCGCTGGCCTGGTGGCGCGGGGACGCGCCGGACGGGGCGGAGCCGTTCCTGGTGGATGTGGTCAAAGTGGCCAAAACGGAGACACGCGGCGGCTTCGCCCTGCTGCGCGATGCGTGGTCCGTGGCGGCGCGGCGGTGGTGCCGGCGCGGGGCGGGGATGGGGATGCGGACGCTGGTCGCGCGTCCCGGCCGCGTGGAGGCGACGCGGACGCACGTGGACCTCGTCTTCGACCAGCGCGACGCGGACGTGCGCGTGCGCCGCGCCGGGCTGGACCTGGACCCCGGGTGGGTCCCCTGGCTGGGCCGTGTGGTCCAGTTCCACTACCTGTTCGGAGAGCGCCCCCGTGCTTCGTGAAGCCGCCGCCGCCGTCCTGGACGCGCCCGCCGCCCAGCCGCCCGCCCGCCCGGCGGAGGCGCCGCCGCCGGTGACCCTGCGCGCCTTTGCGCTCGCGGCGCTGGCGGAGCGGGCGGGCCCGCGCGCCGGGCAGGCGGAGGAGGGGGAGCTGGCGTTTCTGCACGCGCACCTGCGCGCCGTGGCGCCCGGCGGCGGGGGATGGGTGGCGGCGCTGCACGGCTACCTGCGCCGGCCCGCGCCCGCGGACCTTCCCCTGGTGCGCCTGGCCGCCGCGCTGGACCTGGAGATGGTGGAGGCGCTGGCCGTGGCCCTGGCCGCCGCGGTGGAGGACGATGCGCTCGCCGGCCGCGCGCTGGCGCACCTGCAGCGCCCGCTGGGCGGCTCGCGCCCCACGCTCTCCCTGCTGGCCACCTGCCTGGCCCCCGCGGCGGAATCGGGGATGCGGCCGATCGACGTGCTGGCGTCGGGGAGCGCGGCGCGCGCCGGGGTGCTGCAGGTGCTGGACGCGGGCGCCCCGCTCCCCGAGCGCGCCGTTGCCGTCCCCCTGCACCTGTGCCAGGCGCTGGCGGGGGGCGACGGCCACGTCCCCGGCGTCTCCATCGGCGTGGACGAGCCGGTGCCGCTGCCTCCCACGCTGACGGACCAGGCCGCCCGCCACGCGGATGGGCTCCGCGCCGCGCCGGGGCGGGCCCTCGTCATCCGTAGCGGCGCCGTGGCCGAGACGCGCGCCGCCGCCGCCGCCGTGGCCGCCGCCCTGGAGTGCCGCGCGGCGTTCGTGGAGGGCGAGCCCGCGCCCGGGCTGGGCCCCTGGCTGCTGCTGCGCGGGCTGGTCCCCGTCTTTCGCCTGGAGCTGGCGCCCGGCGAGCGCCGTGCCCTCCCCGCCATCCCCGGCTATTCCGGACCGGTGCTGGCGCTCTGCGGCCCGGACGGCAGCGTGGAGGCCGGCGGCGCCGTTCCCCTCTCGTGGACCCTCTCCGTCCCCCCGCCCGACGAGCGGCGCCGGCTGTGGCAGGCGGCACTCGGGCAGGCGGCGCTCGGGCAGACGGAACCGCGGTCCGCGGGATCGGCGGAGGCGGAGCCGGGGCAGGCGGAACTGGCGGACACCCTCGCCACGCGCCATCGCCATGCCAGCGGACGGATCGCCCACCTGGGCCGGCTGGCGCGGCACGTGGGCGCGGTGCATGGGCGGACGGCGCCGGTGCTGGAGGACGTGGTGGCCGCCTCGCGCTCCGGCGGGGGGACGGGGCTGGAGGCGCTGGCGCAGCCGCTTCCCGCCGCGGTGCCCGACGAGGCGCTGGTCACGGGCCCGGAGCTGAGGGAGGAGCTGGAGCGCCTGCTGCTGCGCTGCCTGGTGCGCGACGGGCTGGCGGACGGGCTGGGGATCTCCACCTCCGTGCGCTACACGCCGGGGGTGCGCGCGCTGTTCGTGGGTCCTTCGGGGACGGGAAAGACGCTGGCGGCCGGGTGGATCGCCACGCGGCTGGGGCTGCCGCTGTATCGCGTGGACCTGGCCAGCGTCACCAGCAAGTACATCGGCGAGACGGAAAAGAACCTGGCCCTGCTGCTGGCCCGCGCCGAGGCGTCGGAAGTGGTCCTGCTGTTCGACGAGGCCGATTCCATGTTCGGCAAGCGCACCGAGGTGCGCGAGGCCAACGACCGCTTCGCCAACGCGCAGACCAACTACCTGCTGCAGCGCATCGAGAGCTACGACGGCATCTGCATTCTCACCAGCAACTCGCGCAGCCGCTTCGACCCCGCGTTCGCGCGGCGGCTGGACGTGATCGTCGACTTTCCCCTTCCCGGACCGCAGGAGCGCCGCGCGCTGTGGGAGGCGCACCTGGGCGCGGACCACGCCATCGCCACCGCCGACCTCAACCGGCTGGCCGCGATGGCCGACGTGGGCGGCGGCAACATCCGCAACGCCGTGCTCGAGGCCGCCGTCCGCGCCCGCCACGCCGCGCGCCCCATCGCCGTCCCCGACGTGGAAGCCGCGCTGGCCGGCGAGTACCGCAAGCTGGGCAAGACCGTCCCCGCGGGGCTGCGCACCCTCGACACGCAGGAGGCGGACGGATGGCGGGGGTACTGAGGCCCGACGAGCTGAAGAGCAAGGAAGCCCTGCGCTCCGCGGTGGACGAGAAGAAGGCCGCCCCCGCCGGGATGCCCGCCTTTCTCAAGCCGCCGGCGGAGGAGGTCGTCGTGGCCGAGCCCAAGGAGCTCGCCGCCAGCCCCCCGGCGACGCCGGTGGTGGTGGTGCCGGTGGAGAAGGAGGAGGTGTGGTGAAGGGTGAAGGGGTGAAGGGGTGAAGGGGTGAAGGGGTGAGGCGGAGAGTTGGGTGCATGGGCGGCACGGGCGAATGAATTCGCTGCAACAAAGACACGAAATCCGCCTTCGCGGATTGGAAGGTTGGGAGGCGAGGGAGGGGCTGGTGGGCGTGGCGGGGTGGATGGGCCTCCTGGTCGTATTCACGCACGGCGCCCTCCGCTTCCCGGAACCCGTCGGCGAAGGCCGACATCGCGTTTTCCCAGCCGCGATTTCAATCGCCAGGGGAGGATGCCGGTGGACACCCGCCGGTCGCGGACGGGTGACGGGGTGACGGCGTGAGGCGGAGAGTTGGGTGCCTGGGCCGCGTGGCGAATGAATTCGCTGCAACGAACACACGAAATCCGCCTTCGCGGATTGGAAGGTTGGGAGGTCAGGGAGGGGCTGGTGGGCGTGGCGGGGGTGGATGGGTCCCCTGGTCGTATTCACGCACGGCGCTCTCCGCTTCCCGGACCCCGTCGGCGAAGGCCGACATCGCGTTTCCCCAGCCGCGATTTCAATCGCCCGGGAGGATGCCGGCGGACACACGCCGGTGCGGACGGTGACGGGGTGACGGGGTGAGGCGGAGAGTTGGGTGCCGGGGCCGCGCGGCGAATGAATTCGCTGAAACAAAGACACGAAATCCGCCTTCGCGGATTGGAAGGTTGGGAGGTCAGGGCGGGGCTGGTGGACGTGGCGGGGGTGGATGGGCCTGTGGTCGTATTCACGCACGGCGCCCTCCGCTGCCCGGAACCCGTCGGCGAAGGCCGACATCGCGTTTCCCCAGCCGCGATTTCAATCGCCCGGGAGGATGCCGGCGGACACACGCCGGTGCGGACGAGGTGACGGGTAAGGCGGAGAGTGGGTTCCTGGGCCGCACGGGCGAATTCATTCGCCCTTGTAAGCGGGATGCACCGTGATTCCAGGACACGGTGGTTCGTCGGGAGATGCGGTTTCGGGGATGTCTGATCCGCCGGGCGCGCGGGTCTGATCGGGGATGACAAACCGGGGGAGCGATGTGACAGCGGTCGCGGTCGGCGGAAAGAAGGAGCGCAAGCAGACGCCCGGTGCACGCACGGAAACCGAGCCTTCGGGCCCGTCCTCCGGCGCGTCCGCGGGCGTGCCCGTCTTTCTCCGCCGCTCGCCGGATTCGTCCGCCTCCTCCTCCGACTCCTTCGCCCCCGCGCCCTCCGCGGAGGGCTTCGGCGCGTCCCCATCCCCCGCGTCCGCACCGGCGCTCCCCACCAGCGTGGTCGTCGGCGGGGTGAACGATCCGGCGGAGCGCGAGGCGGAATCCGTCGCCTCGGCCGTCCTCGCCGGCTCCAGCGCGCCCCGGCCCAGCGCATCGTCCGCCCCCGACGCGCTCCGCCGCTCGCCGGAAGGTGGATCGTCCGCGCCCGCGCCTTCCGGGCCCGCCGCGCTCCCGGGGCACGGGCCGGGCACGCCCATGAGCCCCCGCACCCGCGGCGCGCTGGAGGGCAGCCTGGGCGCGGACCTCAGCGGGGTGCGCGTGCACGGCGACACCGCCGCGCGCTCCACCGCCGCCTCGCTGGGCGCCCGCGCGTTCGCGGTGGGCAGCGGCATCTACCTGGGCCCCGGCGCCAGCGACGAGGACCTGGGGCTGATGGCGCACGAGACCACGCACGTGCTGCAGGGCGGCTCCGGCGTCATCCGCCGCGCCCCCGCCGCCGGCGCTCCCGCCGCACCTCCTCCGCCGCGGCCCGCCCCCGCGCCGGCCCCGGCGCCCGCCAGCGCCGCGCCGCCCGCCGCGGCCGCGCCGAAAGCCGCGGACAAGAAGAAAAAGAAGGACGACAAGGGCAAGACGAAGAAGGGCGGCGCCGGCGAGGAGAAGGCTGCCTCGGCGCCGGAGCCCGCGCCGGCCGGCGGCGGGGGGCCGTCCGTCGAGATGCGGATGCCCGAGCCCCGGCTTACCCTGGCCGCGGACGAAAAGGCCGCCGTCGCGGAGGTCAAGGACAACGCAAAGCAGAACGCCGAGGCCGCGGCCGACCTTCCCCCCGCCGACGCCGAGGTGGCCGACGCCCGCGGCGCCGTGCAGGAGCCGGAGGAGCAGACCGCCGCGCGCGCCCAGGAAGGCGTGGTCGCCGACCTTTCGCTGCGCCAGCCGCCCAGCCCCGAGATCGAGGCGCTCTGCGACCGGATCTACGAGGCCATCCGCGCCAAGCGTCCGCCCGACGAGGACGAGCTGGTCGAGGCCAAGCCGCAGGAGGCCGCCGACGCCGCCGGAAGCGAGCTGAGCGCCTCAGTGCAGGGCGACGCCCAGCGGGTGGAGGGGAGCTACGGCGCCATCGACGCTCCGCCCGCCGGCACGCCCGAAAAGGTGGCCGAGGGGATGGAGCCCCCGCCGCCCGCGCCCGAGGTGCCCGTGGCCAGCGCCGCCGCGGCCGCCCCCGACACCGTTCCTCCCGAGCAGGTGTCGCTGGACGCGGACGTGGAGGCCAGCGCGGCGAAGGCGGAAGAAGCGGGGCTCACCACGCCCGCCGCCCTGGAGGTAAAGCAGCCGGGCAACCCCGTCGTGGAGCAGCGCGAGGCCCAGGGCGAGCTGCAGGAGGTGGCGAAGAAGGGGCCCGAGGAGGCGCTGGCCGAGCAGCGTGCCGCCCTGGACCGCGCCTCGGGCGAGATGGCCGGGCTGCAGGCCGCCGCCCTGGCCCGCCTGGCGAAGTCCCGCGACCGGACCGTCACCGGGACGGGCGGGCAGAAGAAGGAGATGGTGGGGAGCGAGGAAGAGATGCGCGCCGCCGCCGGCAAGGAGGCGCGCGACATCTTTGCCCTGGCGCAGGCCGACGTGCGCACCCAGCTCCGGGGGCTCCCCAAAAAGGCGATGGAAAAATGGGAGCAGGGCAAGAAGACGCTCGCCCTGGAGTTCGACCAGGCGCTGGCCCGCGTAAAGGAGTGGATCGACAAGCGCCACTCCGGCGCGGGCGGCGCCGTGCTCAGCGTGGTGGACTACGTCACCGGCCTCCCCGGCTGGGTGGTCAAGGAGTACGACCGCGCCGAAAAGGCGTTCGGCGACGGCGTCTGCGACCTGATCCGCGAGATCAGCAGCGACGTCAACACCGTCGTCTTTGCCTGCGAGCAGATCATCGACGACGCCCGTGTCGAGATCAAGAAGGTGTTCGACGCCCTTCCCGACAGCCTGGACGGCTGGGCCGCCGAGCAGATGGCGGCCATGGACGAGCAGCTGGACGGGCTGGCCAGCGAGGCTCGCGAAACCCGCGACAACTTCAACAAGGAGCTCACCACGGCCGCCGCCACGGCCGTGCAGGAGGCGCGCAGCAAGATCCACGAGCTGCGGCAGGCGGCCGGCGGGCTGCTGGGGCGCATCGCCGGCGCCATCGGGCGGTTCCTGGACGACCCCGTCAAGTTCATCATCGACGGGCTGCTGGACCTGGTGGGGATCGAGCCCTCGCGCTTCTGGTCGCTCATCTCCCGCATCCAGTCCGTCGCCGCCGACATCGCCGCCGACCCGCTGGGCTTCGCCGGCAACCTGCTGGCGGGGATCGCGCAGGGCTTCAGCCAGTTCTTCGACCGGTTCGGCACCCACCTGACCGGCGGCTTCTTCGACTGGCTCACGGCCGGGCTGGCCAAGGCGGGGATCACCCTGCCCACCGACTTTTCGCTCAAGGGGATCCTCACCTTCATCCTGCAGCTGATGGGGATCACCTGGGACCGCATCCGGCGGCTCCTGGGCAAGCACCTGGGCGACAAGAACATCGCCCTGATCGAAAAGGCGTGGGAGATGGTCTCCATGCTGATCGAGAAGGGGCCCGAGGGGATCTTCGAGCTGGTGAAGGAAAAGCTGGACCCGCGCCAGATCATCGACCAGATCATCCAGGCCGGCGTGCAGTTCCTGGTCGAGGGGCTGGTGAAGGCGGTGTCGGTGCGCATCCTGGGAATGCTGAACCCGGTGGGCGCCATCGTGCAGGCCATCGAGGCCATCTACCGGGTCGTCAGCTGGATCTTCGAGAACGCCGCCCGCCTGTTCACCCTGGTGGAGGCGGTGGTCAACGGGATGGCGCAGGTGGTGGCCGGCAACGTCAGCGGCATGGCCGCCGCCGTCGAGGGCGCCCTGGCCGGCCTGATCGCCCCCGTGATCGACTTCCTGGCCGACTACATGGGCCTGGGCGGGCTGCCCGAAAAGATCAAGGGCGTCATCGAGGGGATGCAGGCGTGGGTCGAGGGCATCCTGGACTCGGTGATCGGCTTCCTGGCCGACAAGGCCAGGGGGCTGCTGGCGGCCATGGGGATCGGTGGAAAGAAGGAGCCGCCGCCGGGCAAGGAGTCCGCGCCGGCCGGCGACGATCAGGTAGGCGAGGTGGTTCCTTTCAGCGCCGCCGGCGAGGACCACAAACTATGGGTGGACGTGGAAGGCAGGACCGCGACGCCCATGGTGGCGAGTGACAAGCCCCGGGCCGTGGAACTGCGCCTGCAGGAGTGGGACGCCCGCCTGCACGAGCTCTCCTCGAAGTCTCCGCCGGCCGGTGGCAAGAGCCCGCAGGAGCGGGCCGCTTCGCTGATCGCGTCGGCGCGCAGGCTGAACGCCGAAACCGACCGGACGGCCGAGCAGGTGGTTCGGGACGTGAACGCGGCGGAGGCGGGGGGCGCCGACGCGGGTGCGGCCGTTACAGCCAAGGAGAACGCGCTCAAGCCGGTCCTGGAGGATCTGTTCGTCCTTTTCGGTGACACGGTCGAGCACCAGGACCTCAAGGAGCGCTTCAAGACTTCCCTGGCGCAGGCCGCGCCGGACGCCCGTGCTGACCTTGAGGCGGGAATCGACGAGCTGGTGCAGGAGCAGGAGGCCAAGGGAAAACGCGAGGACTACGCAGACTACGCAGCACTCCTGGGCGCCATGCGCGCCAAGGATGGCAAGAACAGCGGGGGAGTGGTGTTGCGCCGGCCTCTGCGCCCGCACGACTTCGGGAAGTGGGCGGAGGCGAACATCGGAATCCCCGCGGTGCAGCTCGCCGTAGACGACCTGAAGTCGAAAAAGAAGCCGGTGCCGCCCAAGGCGGAGAGCAGTGCCGGGGAGTACCTGGACTCCTTCAAGGGGACGATCCACAACTCCAAGGGCGCCTTTGTGGAGTCTGGCCCGGCGCTGACGGACACGGCGACGAACTTCGCGCTCCGCTCGTTCGCCGAGGACACAATGCTGCGCGAGTTCATCATGCGCATGACGCATGGGGACGACATCCACAACCTGTACGCGCCGAAGAACCTCACCGCGCTCGCGCCGAACGGGACGGGTGGATACACCTTCTCGTACGACACCCATGGCGGTGCGCACTTCGACGTGACCCTCGACGGCAGCAAGGTCCTGAAGCAGGTAAAGGGGACGGGGCTGAAGCGGAAGGCCGCCGCGGGGGTAGTCGGGACCGGGTACCGCTCGACGGCGCCGGGGCAGGTGGCAAATGCCGACCTGAACGCGGCGCACGTCATCGCCGATGATTTCCTGGGATCCGGCTACAAGTCGTCGCTCAACCTGATCGCCACCAGCGCCAAGTTCAACCAGGATGACATGTCGAAGGTGGAGGACGAGATCAGGCGCTTGATCAAGCTCGTGAAGCCCGACGACTTTGACCTGACGGTGGACGTGGAGTGGACGGTCGTCAATGATCCGGTGATTGCGGCGCAGATCGCGGCTGCCATGCCTTCCGAGACGGCGGCCAGCATCGCGACCAAGATCGCGGCGTTTGCGGCAAAGGTGGATCCCGGGTTCCAGCGCGTCCAGCGGATCACGTATACGGCAGAGCTGTACAAACTGACACCCGGGGGCCGGACCGCGGCGCATCCGCCGCTGATCCGCTTCATCGGGCCGGATCTCTACCTCGGCTGGCCGCGCTGACATGGAAGCGCGACGGGACTCTCTTCTCCCAGGAGTGCAGATGGCGAGCATTGACGAGGCAGTGTCGTTCATCCGGGAGTTCATCTCGCGCGAGCACCAGGTGGAGGAAGCGATCTGGCGTGAGCCCGACCATGTGCGCCTGTCACAGCGCATCGAGGAGCTGAACCGGGACTTCCACGAGCCCCCGATGCACAGCACCCTCAGCCGCGGCCCCGTGGACGCGGCGTGGCTTTCCGCCAACGCCGAGGCGCAGCTCGGGCAGCTGCAGCCGCGTGTGCTCTTTCGTGTAGACGGTTGGGAGCACCCGCAGCTCGGTGACATCCATACCGCGGACGTCAGCTCCACACTCAAGGGCGACACCTTTTTGTTCGCCCGCTACTTCATTGCTTCGCGCGACCCGGGGCTGCGGCTGGTGGCGCTGTATCACGTCTGCTCGGAATGCGAGGGAACGGGCGAGCTGAACGGGCGCGTGTGCCCCGAATGCCGGGGCACGGGCTGGAACCGGCGAGGCGGTGTGGAGATCTCAGATCCGGGTACACACCGTGAGGAGCGGCTCTTTCAGGAGCCCACTGTCGAATGAGCACGGTTCCCTCTCTGGAGGGTGGTACCGGCGTCCCCCCCACCCTGTGGCGCGACGAGGCGGGCGGGCGCTTCTACCTGGTGCCCGACGGCGCCGACATCGGTGCTGGCGCGTTGCTGCTGCGCTCCGGCGCCACGCGCGTGCTGCACGCGGATCCAGCCGCCGTGGCGGCCTACGAGGTGTCGCGCGAGGAGGGGCGTGCGTTCCTCGATGCGAAACTCGACGCCTTCGCCGGCGGGACGCAGTCGCGGGTGGAGTCGTGGCTGGACCGCGTGGCGCCGCTGCGGCATCCGCAGGGCGGGGAAGCGGGGACGGCCGGTGCCGCGGATGCGCGGGATCCCATGCGGAACGCCGGTTCCGCGGGCGATGCGGAGGATGCAGTCTCCGCGGAGCCACTGGCCGCTCCGCAGCACGGTCCCGGCGTGAAGCTCTTCGCCTCGTTGACGGGCCAGGCGGAAGAGCGGGTGGCGGGGAGTCCGGAGGCGCTGCTGCGCGGGCTGGGCCGGCTGTTCGAGAGCGCGGCCGAGGCGGTGGCCGAGGCCCGCACCGGCGAGGAGGGCCGCGAGGCTGTCCGCGCCCGCCTCCGCGCGCTGGGCGACCAGCTCCGCGCGCACGGCATCTCCGTCCCGCCCCCCGAACCCGGGAAAACAACACCTTCATGAGTACAGAGGAACAGAGTCAGACAGAGGAACCAAGCTGATATTTCAGCTCGCGTTCTCTGTCTGACTCTGTTCCTCTGTACGATCATTCTTCTTTCAGGATCTGGTACGAGGATGAGACGGCCTGTGGAGAATGCACACTCGGACCGAGAATCTGGTAGATACAATCCGTCACGCAGAGGAAGCAGGGGAGCAGAAAACTCCTCCGCTTCCTCTGCTTCTTTGCATGGGTCAACGGCGGATGATCGGTGGCCGGCCGCGGAGATGCCCGGGCGCGCACCGTACGCTCCGCCGCCTCCCGGCCCGCCAGTCCGCGAAGGCGGCCTTCGTGTGTTTGTTGCAGCGAATTCATTCGCCCTGGAAGCCCCTGGAAGCCCTGGAAGCCCCTGGAAAGCCCCGCAGTGCCCCGCAGTCCCTTGCGGTCCGATCCATCTTCTCTTTCACTCCGATCATAAAAAGCCACCCACAGAACAGTCACGCATTCCCAGCCGAATTGATCCAAATGCATTTCTCCAGGATGATTTCCGCTGGCCGATACGCGGTGAGAAACGTTTACATCGTGCGCAAACAATTGTGCAACATTGCGTATTCGTACGCTCCGCCGACTTGCGTCGGGAAGGGGCCCGGCGACTTGCCGGAATTCGCCCGCTGGTTTATTCTCCGTCAACAGCTAACGTTTAGCGCCGCCTAATGCTTAGGCCCTAAAGGCTCTGCCCCGGATGCGGTTTCCGTGGGCGGGTCCCGGCGGCGCTTTGTGGGTTTCGCGGGGGGCGCCGGGAGCCGTCGTGCCTGGCACTGTCGTGTTTTACGCCGTTTCTGGCTGCATTGCGCCGGGCGCCCGCTGGCTGTTCCACGGACGCCCGGAAGCGCCCGTCGCACGCAGCGCGTCCTGGACCGCCAGGAGTTCGCCGAGCCTCCGGAGCAGCATTCCCGAGGCTGGGCTTGTCGTTTCGCCGGTCCCCGCGCCGCCGCGCGGGACCGCATCGGTCCGGAAGGCGCGCCGCACCGCCTTCCGCGGCAAACCTCAGCATCGGTGTTGGAATGTCACTGCCCTCCGCGTCTGCCGCTGAACGCTCGCAGAGCGACACGCAGGAGTCCCTGGACCGGGTGCCGGTGGAGCGGATCGTCCCCGCGGAGCCCGGCTTCGCGGGCGGGGAGCCGCTGGAGGCGTATCCGCTGACGCCGCTGCAGCACGGGATGCTCTTTCAGCACCTGCTGGCGCCCGCGTCGGGGGTGAACGTGGAGCAGGTGGTCTGCCGGCTGGACGAGCCGGTGGACGCGGAGCGCATGGAGCGGGCGTGGCGGACGGTGGCGGGGCGGCACGCCATCCTGCGCACGCGCTTTCGCTGGACCGGCGTGGCGGAGCCGGTGCAGGAGGTGGCCGCGACGGCCGCGGTGCACCTGCATCGCCGCGACCTGGGCGCGCTGGCGCCGGCGGAGCGCGAGCCGGCGCTGGAGCGGTGGATCGCGGAAGACCGCGTCCGCGGCTTCGACCTGGGCGTGGCGCCGCCCATGCGGCTGGCGCTGTTCCGCATGGCGGACGACGCGCACGTGCTGGTGTGGACCTTTCACCACGTGCTGCTGGACGTGCGCTCCATCACCCGCGTGCTGCGCGAGGCGCTGGCGGCGTACGACGGGGTGGACGCGGACCTCCCCGCGCCGGCGCCCTTTCGCGATCACGTGGCGTGGGTGCGCGGCCGCGACACCGCGGGCGACGAGGCGTTCTGGACGGAACGGCTGCGCGGGCTCGAGGGTCCCGAGCCGGTGCGCTCCATTCGCCAGGCGCCGCGCGATCCGGATGCGGAGCTTCCGTACGGCACGCGCGAGCTCACGCTTTCGCCCGAGGCCGACGCGGCGCTGCGCAGGGTGAAGGCGGAGCGCGGCATCAGGCTCAACAAGATGGTGCAGGGGGCGTGGGGGCTGCTGCTGGGCGGCTACACGGGCGCGTCCGAGGCGGTGTTCGGCATGGTGCGCGGCGGGCGCGACTCCGTCGTGCCGGGCGCGGACGACATGGTGGGAATGCTGATCAACACCATCCCCGTCCGCATTCCGCTGCCCCGCGACGCGCGCGTCATCGACTGGCTGGTCGAGGTCGCGGCACGCACGGCGGATTTCGGGGCGCACGAGCAGGCGGCGCTGCCGGACGTTACGCGGTGGAGCGGGCTTCCGCAGGGCGCCGCGCTCTTCGACAGCATCGTCAACTACCAGCCGTACGCCTTCGACGCGCCGCTGCGCGAAACCCCGGGCCGCAGCTTTCGCCTGCGCGAGCACCCGGGCTTTCCGCTGACGCTGCTCGTTACCGGCGAAGCGCCCCTGCGCGCGCAAATCGACTACGACGCCGGCCTGTTCGACGCCGCTGCGGTGGACCGCATGCTGGGCCACTTTGCGCGCCTGCTGCGGCAGATCGCCGCCGATCCCGAGCGCCCGCTGGGCTCGCTGGACCCGCTGGGCAAGGCGGAGCGCGAGATCGTGGTGGGCGAGTGGAACCGCACCGCCGCCGCGTATCCCGCGGACGCGTGCCTTCACCAGCTGTTCCAGGCGCAGGCCGCCCGCACGCCGGGCGCGACCGCGCTGGTGCACGAGGACGCGTCGCTCACCTACGCCCAGCTGAACGAGCGCGCCAACCGCCTTGCGCACCACCTGCGCGGGCTGGGCGTGGGGCCGGAAACCCGCGTGGGCATCTGCCTGGAGCGCGGGCTGGAGATGGTGGTCTCCATCCTCGCCGTGCTCAAGGCCGGCGGCACGTACGTCGGGCTCGATCCCGCCTATCCCGCCGACCGCCTGGCGTTCATGCTGGCGGTTTCGGACGTCGCCGTGCTGCTGACGCAGGACAGCCTGCGCGGCGTGCTGCCGGAGCGCGACGGCGTGCGGGTCATCCGCCTGGATGCCGCGCGGGACGCGATCGCATCGGAGCGCGCGGACGATCCCCCGAACGTCGCCGCGCCGCGCAATCTCGCCTACCTCATCTACACCTCCGGAAGCACGGGCATCCCCAAGGGCGTCGCCATCGAGCACCGCAACGCCGCCGCGCTGCTGGGCTGGGCGTGGAGCGTGTACTCCGCGGATGAACTGGATGGCGTGCTGGCCTCGACTTCCATCTGCTTCGACCTGTCCATCTACGAGCTCTTCGTCCCGCTGAGCCGTGGCGGAAGAGTGGTCATTGTGGACAACGCGCTGGCGCTCCCCGCGTCCGCCGCGCGGGATGAAGTGCGGCTGATCAACACCGTCCCCTCCGCCATCGCCGCGCTGCTGAAGAGCGGCGGGATCCCGGCGGGCGTGCGGACGGTGAACCTGGCCGGCGAGCCGCTGAAGCAGGAAGTGGTCGATGCGCTCTACGCGGTAGAGGGCATCAGGCATGTATACGATCTGTACGGCCCGTCGGAAGACACCACGTACAGCACGTGGACGCTGCGCAGGCCGGGTGGCCGGGCGAACATCGGGCGCGCGATCCACAACTCGCAGGCGTACGTGCTGGACGGGGCGCTGCGGCCGGTGCCGATCGGCGTGCCGGGCGAGCTGTACCTGGGGGGCGCGGGCGTGGCGCGCGGCTACCTGGGCCGCCCGTCGCTCACCGCGGGCCGCTTCGTCCCCGATCCGTTCGGGGCGGACGCGGGCGCGCGGCTGTACCGCACGGGCGACAAGGTGCGCTGGCTGCCGGACGGAACGCTGGAGTACCTGGGGCGCCTGGACGGGCAGGTAAAGGTCCGCGGCTTCCGCATCGAGCTCGGCGAGATCGAGACGGCGCTGCGGCGCGCCGGCGTGGCCGACTGCGCCGTGGTGGCCCGCGAGGACGGGGGCGAGACGCGGCTGGTGGCCTACGTGGCCGGCGCCGACGCGGACGCGGAGGCGCTGCGCGCCGCGCTCCGGCAGGGGCTGCCCGAGTACATGGTGCCGGCGGCGTTCGTCTTTCTGGGCGCGCTGCCGCTGACGCCGAACGGCAAGCTGGACCGCAAGGCGCTCCCCGCGCCCGCCTTCGCGGGTGCGGAGGGCGCGTACGTCGCGCCGCGCACGCCCACGGAAGAGGTGGTGGCGGGGATCCTGGCCTCCGTCCTGGGGCTGGAGCGCGTGGGCGTACACGAGACGTTCATCGCGCTGGGCGGGCACTCGCTGCTGGCCACGCGCGTGGTGTCGCGCGTCCGCGAGACGCTGGGCGTGGAGCTGCCGCTGCGCGCGCTGTTCGACGGCGCCACCGTGGCGCACGTGGCCCGGGCCGTGGACGCGCTGCGCCGCGACGACCTGCCGCCGCTGTCGCCCGTGGTGCCGGTGAAGCGGGAGGGCCCGCTGCCGCTCTCGTTCGCGCAGGAGCGGCTGTGGTTCCTGGACCAGCTGGAAGCCCGGAGCGGCTTCTACAACCTTCCCGAGGCGCTTCGCCTTTCCGGCGCGCTGGACGTCGCCGCGCTGGAGCACGCGCTGGGCGAGATCATCCGCCGGCACGAGTCGCTGCGGACGACGTTCACCGCGTCCGGCGGCGTCCCGGTGCAGGTGATCGCGCCCTTCGCCGGATTCGCGCTGCCGGTCGAAGATCTTTCGGCGCTGGACGATGCGGCCCGCGAGGCGGAGGTGCGGCGGCGTGCCACGGAGGACGCGGCGCGGCCGTTCGACCTGTCCGCCGGGCCGCTGTTCCGCGCGTCGCTGCTGCGCCTGGCGGGCGGCGAGCACGTGCTGCTGCTGTGCATGCACCACGTCGTCAGCGACGGGTGGAGCCTGGGCGTGCTCTTCCGCGAGCTGTCCATCCTGTACGGCGCATCGGTAAAGGGAGCCGGGGCGCCGCTGCCGGAGCTGGCGGTGCAGTACGCGGACTACGCGGCGTGGCAGCGCCGGCACCTGCAGGGCGAAGTGCTGGATCGGCAGCTGGCGTACTGGAAGCGGCGGCTGGCCGGCGCGCCGTCGCTGCTGGAGCTGCCCACGGACCATCCGCGCCCCGCCGTGCAGACGTTCCGCGGCGCCGCCGAGCCGGTGCGGCTGCCGGCGGAGCTGCTGGAGCGGCTGCAGGCGCTGGGGCGCCGCGAGGGCGCCACGCTGTACATGGTGCTGCTGTCTGCCTTCCAGGTGCTTCTCGGCAAGTACGCGGGGAGCGACGACGTGGTGGTGGGCGGCCCCACGGCCGGCCGCACGCGCGGCGAGGTCGAGGCGCTGATCGGCTTTTTCGTCAACACCATCGCGCTGCGGACGGACCTGGGCGGCAACCCCGGCTTTGGCGAGGTGCTGCGGCGGGTGCGCACGGCCACGCTGGGCGCGTTCGAGCACCAGGAGGTCCCGTTCGACCGCCTCGTGGCGGAGCTGCACCCCGAGCGCAGCCTGAGCCACGCGCCGCTGGTGCAGACCATGTTCGCGCTGCAGGCCGGCTACCGCTCCGCCGGCGATCTGCTCCCCGGGCTGCGGACGGACTGGGTGGATGCCGAGGCGCAGACCACCAAGTTCGACCTGTCGCTGCTGGTGCAGGCGGACGCGGACGGCATTCACGGCGTGCTGGAGTACAGCACCGACCTGTGGGACCGCGCCACGATCCAGAGGATGATCGGACACCTGCACCGCGTGCTGGAGCAGGTGGCGGAGGACGCGGACCGCCCCATCGGCGCGCTGGACCTGCTGGCGCCGGACGAGCGCGCGCAGGTGGTGGATGGATGGAACCGCACGGACGCGGACTTCCGCGCGGACGTCTGCGTCCACCGCCTGGTGGAGGAGCAGGCGCAGCGCGCGCCGCATGCCGTGGCCGTCGTCTCCGCCGGCCGGTCCCTTGCCTACGGCGAGCTGAACGCGCGCGCCAACCGCCTGGCGCACCACCTGATCGGCGCTGGCGTGGGGCCGGAGACGCGCGTGGGCGTGTGCCTGGAGCGCGGCCCGGACCTGGTCACCGCCCTGCTGGGGGTGATGAAGACGGGCGCGGCGTACGTGGCGCTGGACCCCGCGTATCCGGCCGAGCGGCTGGAGTTCATGATGCGCGACTCCGCCGCGCCCGTGCTGCTGACGCAGAGCCGCCTGGCGCCCCCCGCGCTGGCGGACGGCGTGCGGGTGGTGCGGGTGGATGGGGACTGGGACGAGATCGCGGCGGAGAGCGCGGAGAATCCCCGAACGGATGCGGCGCCGCGCAGCGTGGCGTACGTGGTCTACACCTCCGGCAGCACGGGGACGCCCAAGGGCGTGGCGGTGGAGCACGCCGGCCTGGCCGCGCTCTGCGACTGGCACGCGCACGCGTTCGGGGTCACGTCGGCGGACCGCGCCACGCAGCTGGCCAGCCCCGGCTTCGACGCGTCGGCGTGGGAGCTGTGGCCCTACCTTTCGCGCGGCGCGTCGGTGGAGGTGGTGCCCGAGGAGGTGCGCACCGATCCGCCCGCCCTGCGCGACTGGCTGGCGAGCCGCGCCGTCACCGTCTCCTTCGTCCCCACGCCGGTCGCGGAGCCGCTGCTGGCGCTGGCGTGGCCGCGGACGACCTCGCTGCGCTGGCTGCTGACCGGCGGCGACCGGCTGCAGGCGCGGCCGGGCGCGGAGCTCCCCTTTGCCCTCAGCAACAACTACGGGCCCACCGAGTGCACCGTCGTCGCCACCTCCGCCCGGGTGGCGGCGGAGGGCGAGCGGGCGCCCTCCATCGGCGGGCCCATCCGCAACACCCGCGTCTACGTGCTGGACGCGGGGCTGCGGCCGCTGCCGGCCGGCGTGCCGGGCGAGCTGTTCATCGGCGGCGCGCAGGTGGCGCGCGGCTACCTGAACCGGCCGGGCCTCACGGCGGCCAGCTTTCTCCCCGATCCCTTCGGCGCGCGGCCCGGCGCGCGGCTGTACCGCACGGGCGACAGGGTGCGCTGGCTGGAAGAAAGTGCGTTAGTGCGTGAGTGCGTGAGTGCGGAAGTGGATCCAGCGGTCATGAACTCCCGCACTCCCGCACTGACGCACTCACGCACTGCGTTCCTGGAGTACCTGGGCCGCCTGGACGAGCAGGTAAAGGTCCGCGGCTTCCGCATCGAGCTGGGCGAGATCGAGGCGGTGCTGCGCCAGCACCCGGCCGTGCGCGAGTGCGTGGTCGTGGCGCGCGAGGACCGGCCGGGCGACCGGCGGCTGGCCGCGTACGTGGTGGGCGATGCGGACGCCGCCGGCCTGCGCGCGCACCTGCGCCGCACGCTGCCGGACTACATGGTCCCGGCCGCGTTCGTCGCGCTGGACGCGCTCCCGCTGACCGCGAACGGCAAGCTGGACCGCAAGGCGCTCCCCGCGCCCGGGTACGCCGCGGACGAGGCGGCGTACGTCGCGCCGCGCACGCCGGGCGAAGAGGTGCTGGCCGGGATCCTGGCCGAGCTGCTGCGCGTGGACCGCGTGGGCGCGCGCGACAACTTCTTCGACCTGGGCGGGCACTCGCTGCTGGCCACGCGCGTGGTCTCGCGCGTCCGCGAGACGCTGGGCGTGGAGCTGCCGCTGCGCGCCGTGTTCGAGGGCCCGAGCGTCGCCGAGCTGGCCTTGCGGGTGGAGGCGGTGCGCCGCGACGGCCAGCCCCAGCTGCCGCCCGTGGTGCCGGTGGAGCGCGGCGGGCCGCTGCCGCTCTCGTTTGCGCAGGAGCGGCTGTGGTTCCTGGACCAGCTGGAGTCGCGCAGCGCGTTCTACAACATCCCCCAGGCGCTGCGTCTCTCCGGTGCGCTGGACGTGGCCGCGCTGGAGCACGCGCTGGGCGAGGTCATCCGCCGCCACGAGTCGCTGCGGACGACGTTCGCGGTGTCGGGCGGCGTCCCGGTGCAGGCCATTGCGCCGTTCGGCGGGTTCGTGCTGCCGGTGGAGGACCTGTCGGGGCTGGACGATGCGGCGCGCGACGCGGAAGTCCGGCGGCGCGCGGCGGAGGACGCGGCGCGGCCGTTCGATCTTTCCGCCGGCCCGCTCTTTCGCGCGTCGCTGCTGCGGCTGGCGGACGAGGAGCACGTGCTGCTGCTGTGCATGCACCACATCGTCAGCGACGGGTGGAGCATGGGCGTGCTCTTCCGCGAGCTGTCAGCGCTCTACGGTGGCTCCACGCCCGCGGAGCTGCCGGTGCAGTACGCGGACTACGCCGTCTGGCAGCGCGAGCACCTGCGCGGCGAGGCGCTGGAGCGCCAGCTGGCGTGGTGGAAGGCGCAGCTGGGCGGCGCCCCCGCGCTGCTGGAGCTGCCCACGGACCATCCGCGCCCCGCCGTGCAGGCGTACCGCGGCGCCACCGTCCCCGTGCACGTTTCCCCCGCGCTGCTGCAGCGGCTGGAGGCGCTGGGCCGGCGCGAGGGCGCCACGCTGTACATGGTTCTCCTCGGCGCCTTCCAGGTGCTCCTCGGCAAGTACGCCGGGAGCGACGACGTGGTGGTGGGCAGCCCCATCGCGGGGCGCACGCGCAGCGAGACCGAGGAGCTGATCGGCTTTTTCGTCAACACGCTGGTGCTGCGGACGGATCTCTCCGGCGATCCGGGCTTCCGCGAGGTGCTGCGCCGTGTGCGGACGGCCACGCTGGGCGCGTACGAGCACCAGGACGTGCCCTTCGAGCGCCTGGTGGCCGAGCTGCAGCCGGAGCGCAGCCTGAGCTACGCGCCGCTCTTCCAGGTGCTGTTCGCGCTGCAGAATGGCGAGGGGCCGCGCCTGGACCTCCCCGGGCTGCGGGCGCATTCGGTGGATGCCGACGCCACCGTCGCCAAGTTCGACCTGTCGCTGGCGCTTGAGGCGGACGCGCGCGGAATCCACGGTGTGCTGGAGTACAGCACGGCCCTGTTCGCGCCCGCCACCATCCACCGGATGCTGGGCCACCTGGAGCGCGTGCTGGAGCAGGTCGCCGCGGACGCCGACGTGCCCCTCTCCGCCCTGGAGCTGCTGGGGGAGGCGGAGCGCGCCGTGGTGCTGGGCGAGTGGAACCGCACGGCGGCCGAATATCCCGCGGACGCGTGCCTTCACCAGCTGTTCCAGGCGCAGGCCGCGCGCACGCCGGACGCGACCGCGCTGGTGCACGAAGACGCGTCGCTCACCTACGCGCAGCTGAACGAGCGCGCCAACCGGCTGGCGCACCACCTGGTCCGCCGCGGGGTGAAGCCCGAGGTCCGCGTGGGCATCTGCCTGGAGCGCGGGGTGGAGATGGTGGTCTCCATCCTCGCCGTGCTCAAGGCCGGCGGCACGTACGTCGGGCTCGATCCCGCTTATCCCGCCGACCGCCTGGCGTTCATGCTGGCGGATTCGGACGTCGCCGTGCTGCTGACGCAGGACGAGCTGCGCGGCGTGCTGCCGGAGCGCGACGGCGTGCAGGTCATCCGCCTGGATGCCGCGCGCGACGCGATCTCCATCGAGCCCGCGGACAATCCCGTCAGCGGAGCGTCGCCGCGCAACCTGGCGTACCTCATCTACACCTCGGGCAGCACGGGCGTCCCCAAGGGCGTCGCCATCGAGCACCGCAACGCCGCCGCGCTCCTCGGCTGGGCGTGGAGCGTCTACTCGGCGGATGAGCTGGATGGCGTGCTGGCATCCACCTCCATCTGCTTCGACCTGTCCATCTACGAGCTGTTCGTCCCGCTGAGCCGCGGCGGAAGAGTGGTCATTGTGGACAACGCGCTGGCGCTCCCCGTGTCCGCCGCGCGGGATGAAGTGCGGCTGATCAACACCGTGCCCTCCGCCATCGCCGCGCTGCTGAAGAGCGGCGGCATCCCGGCGGGCGTGCGGACGGTCAATCTCGCAGGCGAGCCGCTGAAGCAGGAAGTGGTGGATGCCCTGTACGCGCTGGGCACCCTCGAACATGTGTACGATCTGTACGGCCCGTCGGAAGACACGACGTACAGCACCTGGACGCTGCGCAGGCCGGGCGGGCAGGCGAACATCGGCCGCGCGATCCACAACTCGCAGGCGTACGTGCTGGACGGGGCGCTGCGGCCGGTGCCGGTGGGCGTGGCGGGCGAGCTGTACCTGGGCGGCGCGGGCGTGGCACGCGGCTACCTGGGCCGCCCGTCGCTGACGGCGGAGCGCTTCGTCCCCGATCCGTTCGGGGCGGACGCGGGCGCGCGGATGTACCGCACGGGCGACAAGGTGCGCTGGACGGCGGAGGGCGTGCTGCAGTACCTGGGGCGTTTCGACGACCAGGTAAAGGTGCGCGGCTTCCGCATCGAGCTGGGCGAGATCGAGGCGGCGCTCCGCCGCGCCGGCGCGGCGGACTGCGTCGTCGTCGCGCGCGAGGACGGGGGCGAGAAGCGGCTGGTTGCGTACGCCGCGGGCGCCGCGGACGTGGATGCGCTGCGCACGTCGCTGCGCCAGAGCCTGCCGGAGTACATGGTGCCGGCGGCGTTCGTGGTGATGGAGGCCCTGCCGCTGACCCCGAACGGGAAGCTGGACCGCAAGGCGCTGCCGGCCCCGGACTTTGGCCCGGCCGTGGACGCGTACGTGGCGCCGCGCACGCCGGTGGAAGAGGTGCTGGCCGCGGTGTTCGCCGAGGTGCTGCAGGTGGAGCGGGTGGGCATTCACGACGGCTTCTTCGACCTGGGCGGCCATTCGCTGCTGGCCACGCGCGTGGTGGCGCGGGTGCGCGAAGCGTTTGGCGTGGAGCTGCCGCTGCGCGCGCTGTTCGACGGCGCCACGGTGGCCGCGCTGGCCTCGGCCGTGGACGCGCTGCGGCGGGACGACGCGCCGCGCCTGCCGCCGGTGGTGGCGGCGGCGCGCACGGGCCCGCTGCCGCTGTCGTTTGCGCAGGAGCGGCTCTGGTTCCTGGACCAGCTCGAGGCGGAGAGCGCGTTCTACAACATCCCCCAGGCGCTGCGCGTCTCCGGCCCGCTGGACGTGGCCGCGCTGGAGCAGGCGCTGGGCGGGATCATCCACCGCCACGAGTCGCTGCGCACCACGTTCACCGAGGCCGGCGGCGTCCCGGTGCAGGTGATCGCGCCGTTCGGCGGGTTCACGCTGCCGGTCGAGGACCTGTCGGGGCTGGAGGATGCCGCCCGCGAGGCGGAGGTGCGCCGGCGCGCCATCGAGGACGGCGCGCGCCACTTCGACCTCTCGGCCGGGCCGCTGTTCCGCGCGTCGCTGCTGCGGCTGGCGGACGACGAGCACGTGCTGCTGCTGTGCATGCACCACATCGTCAGCGACGGGTGGAGCCTGGACGTGCTCTTCCGCGAGCTTGCCGCCCTGTACGGCGCGGCGGTGGAGGGGGCGGAGGCGGCCCTGCCGCGGCTCGCCGTCCAGTACGCCGACTACGCCGCCTGGCAGCGCGAGCACCTGCAGGGCGCCGCGCTGGACCGGCGGCTGGCGTGGTGGAAGGGGCGGCTTTCCGGCGCGCCCGCGCTGCTGGAGCTGCCGACGGACCGTCCGCGCCCCGCCGTGCAGACGTACCGCGGCGCGGAGGAGGCGGTGGAGCTGTCGCCCGCGCTGCTGCGGCGGCTCGAAGCGCTGGGCCGGCGCGAGGGCGCCACGCTGTACATGGTGCTGCTGGGTGCCTTCCAGGTGCTCCTCGGCAAGTACGCGGGAAGCGAGGACGTGGTCGTCGGCAGCCCGATCGCGGGGCGCACCCGCCGCGAGGTGGAGGAGCTGATCGGCTTCTTCGTCAACACGCTGGTCCTGCGGACGGACCTTTCCGGTGATCCGGGCTTCCGCGAGGTGCTGCGGCGCGTACGCGAGACCACGCTGGGCGCGTACGAGCACCAGGAGGTGCCCTTCGAGCGGCTGGTGGCGGAGCTGCAGCCCGAGCGCAGCCTGAGCCACAGCCCGCTGTTCCAGGTGATGTTCATCCTGCAGAACGCGGGGCGTTCGGGCGGCGCGCTGCCGGGGCTGCGCACCCACCCCGTGGACGCGGAGCTGCAGAGCGCCAAGTACGACCTTACCCTCTCCATCGCCGCGGACGAAAGCGGCTTTCGCGGGGTGCTGGGCTACAGCACGGACCTGTTCGACCGCGCCACCGTCCAGCGCATGCTGGGCCACCTGGAGCGGGTGCTGGAGCAGGTGGCGGACGACGCCGACCGCCCCCTCTCCGCGCTGGAGCTGGTGGATGCCGCCGAGCGCGCGCGGGTGGTGGACGAGTGGAACCGCACGGACGCCCCGTACCCGGTGGACCACTGCATCCACCAGCTGTTCGAGGCGCAGGCCGCGCGCACGCCCGACGCCGTCGCGGCGATCCACGAGCACGATTCGCTGACCTATGCGGCGCTGAACGGGCGGGCCAACCGCCTTGCGCACCACCTGCGCGGGCTGGGCGTGGGGCCGGAGGTCCGCGTGGGCATCTGCCTGCGGCGCGGGCTGGACCTGCTGGTGTCGATGCTGGCGGTGCTGAAGGCCGGCGGCGCGTACGTGCCGCTGGACCCCAACTATCCCGCCGAGCGGCTGGAGAACACGCTGGCGGACGCCGAAGCGCCCGTCCTGGTGACGCAGCAGGCGCTGCGCGGCATCCTCCCCGACCAGCCGGGCGTCTCGGTCGTGGTGCTGGATCGGGATGTCGATGCGATCCACCGCGCCCCAGCGGAGAACCCCGCGAGCGGGGTGGAGGCGCGGAATCTCGCCTATCTCATCTACACCTCGGGCAGCACGGGCCGGCCCAAGGGCGTC
>NZ_DASWNM010000031.1:0-6766 GCF_036399255.1 Longimicrobium sp. | reverse complement strand
ATGGCTGAGCCGATTCCGCCGGCTGGCGAAAGATTACGAACGCCTGAGTGAGACTCTCGCCGGATTGCATTATGTCGCCTTCGCGTGCTTGATGCTTCGCAAGGCTTACAAGCTCCTGGAGATCGGTTCATAACAGCCTCTCAGAAAAGAAGCCTCACACAGAGTCAGCAGAGTCAACAGAGTTTGCTCGACGCGCCGGGCAAACTCTGTTGACTCTGCTGACTCCGTGTGAGGACCTTCTGTTGGCCGGTTCGCTCAGTCGCCGGCCGGCGCCGGCGCGGGAGGGGCCCCGCGCCGCGCTTCTTCGCGCAGGGTCTCGGGATCCCAGCCGGCGTCGCGGTCCAGCTCCGCGCCTTCCAGGTCCGCCATCAGCAGCTGCTCCAGGTCGGTGATGCGGCGCCGGGCCACGCTGATGTACCGCGACCGGTCCTCGCGGCTCTCCGTCAGCTCGCGCACGGCGTCCTCATCGTGCCGGCGGAACTTTTGCGCGGCGCGGTGGGCCTGGTGCGCGCGAAAGCCCAGCATCCCCAGCGCGTCCTGCCCCATGCGCAGCGACGAGTCCAGCGACTCGCGGTACACGTGCGTCACGCCGGACGCAATCAGGTCGTGCGCGTCGGCCCAGTCAAAGGCGCGTGCCAGGATGACGAGGTGGGGAAAGTGCTTGCGCGCCGTCTTCACCAGGTCGCGCGTGCGCTCCGGCGTGTCCAGCGCCAGCACCAGCAGCCGCGCGCGCTCCGCACCCGCCGCGCGCAGCAGGTCGTGGCGGCTGGCGTCGCCGTAGTACACGCGCAGCCCCAGCGACCGCAGCAGTTCCACCCGGTCGGAGTCGACGTCCAGCACCGTGGTCCCCACCCCGTTGGCCGCCAGCAGCCGCCCCACCGTGGCGCCAAACGCGCCGAACCCCGCGATGAGCACGGGATGCTCCTCCTCCACCGCGTCCGCCTCCCGCGCGGGGGCGGCGCGGGGGCCGATCCGCGGCTGGATGACGCGCTCGTTAAACAGCATCAGCAGCGGCGTGGCCGCCATCGACAGCGCCACCGCGGCCACCAGCGGCCCCGTGACGTCGGTGCCCAGCACGCCCTCCTGCTGCGCGAACGACAGCAGCACGAAGGCGAACTCGCCCACCTGCGGCAGCGCGAAGCCAAAGAGCAGCCCCTGCTCGCGGCTCAGCCGGAACGCGCGGGCCAGCGCCAGCAGCAGCACCAGCTTTACGGCGATGATCCCCGCCACCAGCCCGGTGATCGTCATGGGCTCCGCCGCCACGCGCGCAAAGTCGATGGTGGCGCCCACGGCGATGAAGAACAGCCCCAGCAGCAGCCCCTCGAACGGCTCCAGGTCGCTCTCCAGCTCGTGCCGGTACTCGCTTTCGGCCAGCACAACCCCCGCCAGGAACGTCCCCAGCGCCGGGCTCAGCCCCACGCGTGTCATCAGCAGGGCAATGCCCACGACCAGCAGCAGCGCGGCGGCGGTAAAGATCTCCCGCATCCGCAGCCGCCCGATGGTCCGGAAGACCGGCCGCACCACGAACCGTCCCCCGATCACCACCGCCGCCACCGCGCCCAGCACCGCCAGCGTCTGCGCCCACGCGGGCAGCCCCTGCACCCACGTCTCGGCCGCGGCGTGCTCCCCACCCGCGGCCGGGGCCGCGTGCGACACCGCCAGCAGCGGGAACAGCGCCAGCATGGGGATGACGGCGATGTCCTGGAACAGGAGCACGGAAAAGGCGCTCTGGCCGCCCTCCGTCTTTATCAGCCCCTTCTCGGCCAGCGTGGAAAGCACCATGGCGGTGGACGAGAGGGACAGGATCATCCCCACGGCCAGCGCCGCGCGCCACTCCAGCCCCAGCGCCAGCGCGATCCCCGCAAAGACGGCCGTGGTCGCCGCCACCTGCAGCCCGCCGAGCCCCAGGATCGGCGCGCGCAGCCGCCACAGCAGCGACGGCTGCAGCTCCAGCCCGATGACGAACAGCATCATCACCACGCCGAACTCCGCCACGTGCATTACGTCCTGCCCCTCTGTGCCCAGCAGCCGCAGGCCGAAGGGGCCGATGGCGACACCGGCCAGCAGGTAGCCCAGCACCGCGCCCAGCCCCAGCCGCCGCGCCAGCGGCACGGCCACCACGGCGGCCAGCAGGTAGACGAACGCCTGCTCCAGGAACCCGGTCACGGGGCCCCCTGCGCGGCGGCGAGCGGAAGGTTGTCGGGGTCCACGGCCGAAAGCGGGGCCAGCGCGTGCAGGTCGAGCGCGTCGTCGCGCAGCGCGGCGAGGAAGGCGCCGTAGAGGTCCGCCTGGAGCTCGATCTGGGGCTCGTCCAGGCGGTGGGTGCCGTGGATGACGTACGGCGGAAGGTACTGCACGCCGCACAGCCGCGCCGTCTGCTCGATGGGCGCCAGCAGCTCGCGCACGGTAAAGCGGTTGTATCCCTCGTGCTGGTACGCCGCCGCGCGCCCGCCGGCGGTAAGGAGGTTCATCATCCACTTGCCGCGCAGCCGCGTGCCCTGCGACCCGTACGCCCACCCGTGCTCCAGCACCAGGTCTTCCCACTGCTTGATGAGCGGCGGCGTGCTGTACCAGAAGAACGGGTGCTGCAGGATGACCAGGTCGTGCGCCAGCAGCAGCGCCTGCTCGCGCGCCACGTCCACGTCGAAGTCGGGATACGCCTCGTACAGGTCGTGCACCGTGACGTCCGCCGGAACGCGCGTCAGCAGCCGCCGGTGCACGCGCGACTTTTCCAGCGCGGGATGCGCAAAAAGGATGAGGATGCGTGCCATGTCGCGCCGAGGGATGGATTCCGCGAGGGAAGCTTTGCCGAACGTACGCGCCCCGGCCGCGAGGCACCAGAGCCGGCAAAGCCCCCGTTCGGCGAGCGCAAGCGGGCCGAGAGGGGGCGAATGAATTCGCGGCTGGGGAAACGTAATGTCCGCCTGCGCGGACGGACCCGTGCAATCGGTGAGGACGTGCCTCGGCGACCGGGTCTCCACGGCGCGCCGGCCCGTGCCGACGCGAGCAGGTGAAGCCCTGTTCGCAGAGCGCGTCAGCACGAGACAGGGCTTATGGCCGTTCTAGCCGCGGGCTTTAGGCGGAACGCGCTCAACAATGCGGATTTCGCGTATGATCGTGCGATGTGCCGTCCGCCCGCCCGGCGAATGAATTCGCGGCTGAGAAAACGTGATGTCCGCCTGCGCGGACCGCTCGTGCAACGGGCGAGTCCTATGCCTAGATGCCGCATCTCGCGCTGCGCACCGCGCGCTGCCCGCGCGAGCAGGTGAAGCCCCGTTCGGCGACGCGTCAGCGGCGCCGAGACGGGGCTTCTGGCATTTCCAGCCGCGGGCTTTAGCCCGTGGCGGCTCGTTCGCGCCGATTTCGCCGCGCGCCCGTCTACCCCGCCGACACCCCCGCCGCCCCCGCCGCCCCCGCCGCCCCCGCCGCCCCCGCCACCCCCGCCACCCCCGCCAGGTGCCCCGTGCGCTCCTGGATGCTGCGGACCTCGCGCGTGCGGCTGCGCAGGGCGCTGATGGCGTCGACGGCGGCCTCGGCGGCGGACATGGTGGTGATGTACGGCACCTTGTAGGCGATGGCCGCGCGCCGGCTGCTGTAGTCGTCGTACTGGCTCTGCTTGCCCAGCGGCGTGTTGATGAGCAGCGCCACGTCGCCCGAGATGATGTGGTCGGCCATGTTGGGCCGCCCCTCGTTCACCTTGTAGATCACGTCGCAGGGAATGCCGCGCCCCTTCAGGTAGCGCGCCGTGCCGCTGGTGGCCGCAATGCGGAAGCCCATGTCGTGCAGCCGCCGCGCGATGGGCGTGACCGTGCGCTTGTCGCGGTCGTTCACCGTGATCACCACGCTGCCGCTGGAGGGCAGCTCCATCCCCGCGCTGATCTGCGCCTTGGCGAACGCCATCCCGAAGCTGTCGTCGAAGCCCATCGCCTCGCCCGTGCTGCGCATCTCCGGGCCCAGCAGCGTATCGCCCTCCAGCTTGTTGAAGGGAAACACCGACTCCTTGACCGCCACCCCGCCAACCGGGATCTCCTCCGGCAGGTTGAAGCTCGCCAGCGCCTCGCCCCCCATCAGCCGCGCGGCGATGCGGGCGATCTGCACCCCCGTGGCCTTGCTGACGAAGGGGACGGTCCGCGAGGCGCGCGGGTTCACCTCGATCACGTACACCTGCCCCTGGAACACCGCGTACTGCACGTTGATCAGGCCGATCACGCCCAGCTCCAGCGCAAAGGCGCGCGTGTGCTCGCGCATCTCGGCCACCTCGCGGTCGCCCAGCAGGTACGGCGGCAGCACCTGCGCGCTGTCGCCGGAGTGGATCCCCGCCTCCTCGATGTGCTGCATCACGCCCGCGATGACGACCGTCTTGCCGTCGCACAGCGCGTCCACGTCCGCCTCGAAGGCGTCTTCCAGAAAGCGGTCGATCAGCACGGGGCGGTCGTGGCTCACGCCGACGGCCGTCTCGAAGTAGTGGCGCAGCTGCGGCTCGTCGTACACGATCACCATCCCCCGCCCGCCCAGCACGTACGACGGACGGACGAGCACCGGGTAGCCGACGCGCCCCGCGATCTCCGCCGCCTGCTCCAGGCTGGTGGCCAGGCCGTTGGGCGGCTGGCGGATGCCCAGCTTGCGCGCCAGCTCCTCGAAGCGCTCGCGGTCTTCCGCGCGGTCGATGGCCTCCACCGGCGTGCCCAGGATCTTTACGCCCAGCCTTTCCAGCGGCTGCGCCAACTTGAGCGGCGTCTGGCCGCCCATCTGCAGGATGACGCCCTCCGGCTCCTCCAGGCGGACGATCTCGATGACGTCCTCCAGCGTCAGCGGCTCGAAGTACAGCTTGTCGCTGACGTCGAAGTCCGTGGAGTTCGTCTCGGGGTTGGAATTGACCATGATGGTCTCGAACCCCGCGTCGCGCAGCGCCAGCGCGGCCTGCACGCAGCAGTAGTCGAACTCCACCCCCTGCCCGATGCGGATGGGTCCCGAGCCCAGGATGACCACCTTGCGCCGCTCCGAGCGCTCGGACTCGTTCTCTTCGCCGTAGGTGCTGTAGAGGTACGGCGTGAGCGCGGGAAACTCGCCGGCGCAGGTGTCCACGCGGTTGTAGACGGGGTGGAGCCGCATCCCCCAGCGCCGCTCGCGCACCGCGTCCTCCGTTTCGCCGCGGAGGCGCGCCAGCTGCACGTCGCTGAAGCCCAGCCGCTTCATCCGCAGCAGGTGGTCGCGATCAGGCGCGTCCGCCGCCGCGTATCCCCGCTCCGCCTGCACCAGCTGCTCCAGCTGCGCGATGAACCAGGGGTCGATGAACGTCAGCTCCGCGATCTCCTGCACCGAGAAGCCGGCCTCCAGCGCACGCTTGAGCTGGTAGTAGCGCTCCGGCGTGGGACGGCGCAGGGCGCGGCGCAGCGTCTCGTCGCTGTCGTCATCCAGCCGATCGTCCTTGAGGGTGCTCGTCTCCCACCCGCTGCGGCCGACTTCGAGCGCGCGGATCGCCTTCTGCCACGCCATTTTGAAGGTGCGGCCGATGGCCATCGACTCGCCCACCGCCTTCATCTGCACGCCCAGCGTGGCGTCGGCCGCGGGGAACTTCTCGAAGGCGAAGCGGGGGAACTTGACCACCACGTAGTCCAGCACCGGCTCGAACGACGCCGGCGTGCTCTGGGTGATGGCGTTGGGCAGCTCGTCCAGCGTGTATCCCACGGCCAGCTTGGCCCCGATGCGGGCGATGGGGTACCCCGTGGCCTTGGACGCCAGCGCGGAGGACCGCGACACGCGCGGGTTCATCTCCACGATCAGCATCTCGCCGTTGGCGGGGTTCAGCGCGAACTGCACGTTGCACCCGCCCGCCTCCACCCCGATCTCGCGGATGATGGCGATGGCCGCGTCGCGCATCTTCTGGTACTCCACGTCCGACAGCGTCTGCGCCGGCGCCACGGTGACCGAGTCGCCGGTGTGCACCCCCATCGCGTCCACGTTCTCGATGGAGCAGATGATGACCACGTTGTCGGCCCCGTCGCGCATCACCTCCAGCTCGTACTCCTTCCACCCGATCACCGAGCGGTCGATGAGCACTTCCTTCACGGGGCTCAGGTCCAGCCCGCGGCGCACCTGCTCCTCGAACTCCGCGCGGTTGTAGGCGATGCCGCCGCCCGTGCCGCCCAGGGTAAAGCTGGGGCGGATGATGGCCGGGTACCCCGTGTCTTCCACGATGCCGAACGCCTCGTCCAGCGACTTCGCGAACCCGCCGTGCGGCACGGCCAGCCCGATGCGCTCCATGGCCTGCGCGAACTCGCTGCGGTCCTCGGCCATGCGGATGGCGCGCGCGTCCGCGCCGATCAGCTCCACGCCGTGCTTGAGCAGCGTGCCGTCGTCGTACAGCTGCAGCGCCACGTTCAGCGCCGTCTGGCCGCCCATGGTGGGAAGGATGGCGTCGGGCTTTTCCTTTTCGATCACCCGTTCCACCCACTCGGGGGTGATGGGCTCGATGTAGGTGGCGTCGGCCAGGTCGGGGTCCGTCATGATCGTGGCCGGGTTGCTGTTGACCAGGATCACGCGGTACCCCTCTTCGCGAAGGGCGCGGACGGCCTGCGTGCCGCTGTAGTCGAACTCGGCCGCCTGGCCGATGACGATGGGCCCGGAGCCCAGGATGAGGATGCTCTGCAGGTCGGTGCGCTTGGGCATCTATCGCTACAGTGTGGCGTCTGCGTGCGCGAGCGCCGGCCCGTCCGCGCAAGTTTCGCGGCGAGCCGGCGCGGAGTGCCGATCAGGCTGTCGGTCG
>NZ_DASWNM010000030.1:0-7198 GCF_036399255.1 Longimicrobium sp. | reverse complement strand
GAATTCGCGGTTGGGAAAACGCGAAGTCCGCCTTCGCGGACGGGTGCAGCGCGATCTGTGCTCAGCAGGTGCATTCCGCGCGCCGGCCGCCGGGCGAATGAATTCGCGGCTGGGAAAACGCGATGTCCGCCTTCGCGGACGGGTGCAGCGCGATCTGCTCAGCAGGTGCAGCCCCGCGCCGTTCGCGGGGCTTCCCGCTTTTCCAGCCGCGGGTTCACCCGCCCGACACCACACCCCGCTCGACACCTCGACCCGCCTGACACCGGCAACCCGGCCCGACACACCTCCGCGCTCTGCTCGCATCCGCCACGCGGTTCCAATCACCCCTTCACCCCTTCACCCGTTCACTCCTTGCGCCCCCCGCCCTCCATCGCACAAACTTGAACGCGTGAGCCGCGAACTCCTCTCCCTCGTCCTGCTGCTGCTGGCCGTCTTCGGCGTCCTGGCGCTGGTGTCGCGCCTGGGGCGCGAACTGACGCGCCTGGCCCTGAACGCCGCCGAGGCCACCGCCGCCACCGGCCTGGCCGAGGTCAGCGAGCGCCGCGGCGACATCACCGGGCTGATGGAGCGCCGCGCCGCCGCCCAGACGCTGCGCCGCAACCGCCGCCGCACCCTCGCCGGCGTGGCGGCGTTCCTCCTGCTGCTGGCCATCCCGCCCTTTGCCGGGCTCGCGCGCGAGGTGTACGCCGCCTGCGCGCTCCTCTGGTTCGTCCCCGCGCGGCGCCTGCGTCCGCGCATGCCGGTCCAGGCGCCCGAGCAGCCGTAGCCGTCCGCATCCTCTTCGCGGCGCGTTTCCATCGTCATCATCCAACCGCACCTGTCCCGCGGGCGGGAACGGCCCCGTCCCCGCCCGAGGACGGTTGCGCCGGTGACACCGTATCAGAATCCAGAAAACCCAAGCAGTTGCTTATGTGATTGCGATTTCGTGACTTGGCATCGCTGTTGCTCGTCTGGCGTACCGAGATTCGGAGCATCTACCGAACATGGAGCCACACAGATGAGCATCACCCGGTTCAACCTTCCGCTCGCCTTTGCGCTGGTCGCGGCGCTTTCCGCGTCGCCCGCGGTGGCGCAGAAGAACAAGAACGACGATCGCGATCGTGACCGCGACCGCCGCGAGCAGCGCGACGAGCCGCGCTTTGAGCGCCGCAGCGAGCGGCGGGTGCCGCCGGGCTGGTGCCAGGGCCGCGGCAACCCGCACAACACCGCGGCCAACTGCCGCTACAACAGCCGCTCGCGCGAATGGGAGCGCTACGACGACCGCGACCGCCGCTGGGAAACGCGCACCACGTACGAGCGCGGCACCAGCACGCGGACCAACACGCGCTACGACGACCGCAACAGCGGCTCGTACGATTCGTCGCACCGGTCCTTTCACGCCACGCACGACCGCCAGTGCCGCGAGCGCGCCGCGCAGCGTCCGCTTGACCTGCGCTACCAGGTGCAGGTGCGGCAGGAGTGCCGGGCCATCCACGAGGACTTCCACCGCCGGTGGGGCATCGCCCACTGATCCGGCGGTCGAGTCGAACGACCGTTGAACGAAGAGCCCTCCCCCGCGCGCCGGGGGAGGGCTTTCGTCCATCCATCCACAAACATCACTACGTCCGGATTCCCACCGGGCCAGCGGAGCGACGGAGATGCTTCCCCCCCGACTCCGCTGACGCCGACTGAGTTCCCCACCTGCCGCGCAGACCCCGGCTGATGGACCTTGACCAGCAGTAGCGGCATCCGGCCCGCCGTTGCCGGCTGTCCCCTGTCCCCTAATTCCCTATTCCCTATTCCCTGTCAGGCCTTCTTCCTTCAGCCCCCGCCGGCGGGCTGAAGCGTCGCGGGATCCACCGGACGCCCCTCCACGTCGAACACCGTCACCGGCGCGATGGGGCGAAGGCGCCCCAGCACCTGCGTGGCGTCGCCGACGACGACGAGCACCGCGTGGTCCGGCTGCAGGTACTGCCCGGCGACGCGCCGCACGTCGGCCGCGGTCACGGCGGCCACGCGCTGCGGGTACTGCGTCAGGTGCTCCGCCGGCAGCCCCAGCAGCCGCGTGGCGGCCAGGCTGGAGGCCGCCTGCGCCGGCGTCTCGACGGTGCCGGGGAACGAGGCCACCAGGTAGCTCTTGGCCCGGTCCAGCTCCTCCTGCGGCACCGGCTCGGCGCGAATGCGGCGCAGCTGCACCATCAGCTCCGAAAGCGCGCTGTCGGTTACCGCCACGCGCACGTCGGTGCTGGCCGAAAAGGCGCCGCCGCCCAGCAGGCGGCTGAAGCGCGAGCGGGCGCCGTACGTCCAGCCGTGCTGGCCGCGCAGCACCATTTCGAGCCGCGAGTCGCCGCTCAGCCCCAGCACCATGTTCATCACCTGGACCGCGTAGTAGTCCGGGTTGTCGGGCGTGAGCCCGGGGTGCCCCACGAACAGCGACGACTGCACCGAGCCGGGGCGGTGCACCAGGTAGATCTCGGCCCGCTCCCGCGCCGGCGGGGCGGGATACGCGTCCGCCGGCGCCGCGCCGCCCGACCACTGGCCGAAGAAGCGGCCGGCCATCTCCCGCGCCTGCGCCGGCGTCACGTCGCCCGAAACCACCAGCATGGCGTTGCGCGGGACGAAGTGCGCGCGGTGAAAGGCCGCCACGTCGTCGCGCGTGATCGCCGACACCGTCGCGGGAACGGAGCGCCGGCCGTACGGGTGCGCCGTGCCGAACGCCTGCCGCTCGAACGTCCGCGACGCCAGCGTGGCCGGGCTGCCCAGCGCGGCGCGCAGAGCGGCCAGCTGCTGCCCGCGCACCGTCTCCAGCTCCTCCGCGGGAAAGGTGGGGCGCAGCACCACGTCGCTCAGCAGCTCGAAGGCCAGGGGAAGCTGGTCGCTCAGCACGTTCACGCTGGCCGTCAGGTTGTCCTGGTCCACGTCCGCGACGATGGAGCCGCCCACACCCTCCACCGTATCGGCGATCTGCACGGCGGTGCGGGTGGTGGTCCCCTTGTCCAGCAGCCCGGCGGTCATGGCCGCCACGCCCAGCTTGTCCTCCGGGTCCGAGGACGAACCGGAGCGGACGTACAGGTTCAGGTTGGCGACCGGCAACGCGTGGTTTTCCACCACCAGAATCCGCAGCCCGTTGGGGAGCTCCGACTCGGTGAAGGTGGGAAAGCGCACCGGGCGCTGCTCCATGGGGGGCGGCGGCGAGGCCTGCGCGGCCGCCACGGCGGGAAGCACGCCGGCCAGCAGCGCCGGCGCGGCCAGTCGAATCAATGTCTGCTTCATCGAAAGCCTCCTTACTGGCCGCGGCCGGGAAGGGTGATGACGACGGCGCGGTTCTCGGGGCGCAGGTACTGCCGCGCCACCCGCTGCACGTCTGCCGCGGTCACCGCCATGTAGGGGTCCATCGCCGTGCGGATGGTCGCCGGGTCGCCGAAGTAGAGCGTGTACCGCTGCAGCGCCTCGGCTTTGCCCATGGCCGTTTGCATGGAGCGGATGAAGCGGGCGCGCGTCTGGTTCTTGGCGCGCTGCAGCTCCGCGTCCGTCACCCCGCCGCTCACCACGCGGGCGATCTCCTCGTCGATCAGCTGCTCCAGCCGGCCGGCGTCCACCCCCTGGTTGCCGCGGGCGAGGGCCTTCACCACCCCGGGGCCGCGGCGCAGGTCGGGGAAGAGCACGGCGACCGAGGCGGCGCGCTCCTGCTTCACCAGCCGCTGGTTGAAGCGCGAGCTGGTGCCGCCACCCATGATGATGCCCAGCAGCTCCAGCGCGTAGCTGTCGGGGTGGGTCAGCGGCACCGCGCCGTAGGTGGCCATGATGGCCGGCAGGGTGGCGTTGGCGTCGCGGATGGTGTCGCGCCGGGGCAGGTTGCGGAACGGCTCGTTGCACTCCACCGGGGGCGGCGCCGGGCCGGACGGAATCGTGCCGAAGTACTCCTGCACCAGCCGCCGCGCCGCGGCGGCTTCGAAGTCGCCCACCAGGGTGAGGGTGGCGTTGTTGGGCGCGTAGTAGGTACGGAAGAACTGCTGCACGTCCTCGATGCGCGCGGCGTTCAGGTCATCCATCGATCCGATGACCGAGTGCCCGTAGGAAAAGCACCCCTGCGGGTCGTACGGGCCGGTGGAGGACAGGAGCAGCGAGGCGCCGTACGGGGCGTTGTCGATGCGCAGCCGGCGCTCTTCCTTTACGATCTCCTGCTGGTTTGCCAGCTGCTCGCTCGTCACGTTGAGCGCGCGCATGCGGTCCGCCTCCAGCCACAGCGCCAGGTTCATGCGGCTGGGCGGCACCACCTGGTAGTAGTTGGTGCGGTCCTCGTTGGTGCTGGCGTTCAGGTTGCCCGCCCCGGCCGCGCGCAGCAGCCGCGAGTGCTCGCCCTGAGGCGCGTTCTCGCTTCCCTCGAACATCATGTGCTCGAACAGGTGGGCGAACCCGGTGCGCCCCTCCCGCTCGTTGCGGCTGCCGACGTCGTACCAGAGGTTCACGGCCACCACGGGGGTGGCGGGATCGGGCGCCAGCACCACGCGCAGGCCGTTCTGCAGCCGGTACGTCTCGAAGGGAATGTCGACGGTCGATGCGCCCTGCGCGGCCGCGGGCGCCGCGGCGGCCAGCACCGCCAGCGCCAGAGCCAGCGCCCGGGCGGGGGATGGGATCATGCAGCCTCCATCGATGGGCCACGGGGGCGGTTGCCGCCGTGGCGATTGTGCCGGCCCCGCGCCCGCGCGGTGCGGGCGGAGCGTGGCCGGGAGTGGACACACCAGTTTGCCGCCGATGCGGGATTTTTAGCAAGGGCGGGCGGGGTGCGCCGGGTGGGATGGGGAGGGGGATGCATCTCATCGAGCGGCCGGCTCCGGTGCGGCCCGCGGGCGCCCCCTCCGGGCTCGCATTACTCGCCCACCTCCCCCAAAACTGCTGGGGGAGGTTGGGGCAGGGCAGGGACCAGCAGCTCGACGAACGGGATCGAACTGCGCCCGCGGGGGTGCCCCTCCCCCGGCCCCTCCCCGCTCGTTCCTCACGGAGAGGGGAGAATTCGATCCCGTGTTGACGGCCACTCATTGCCGTCTTACTCACAACCGGCAACGTGGCAGGTACTTGCCTCTGCCCCACACCCGCCTGTCCGCGAAGGCGGACTTCGTGTGGTTGTTGCAGCGAATTCATTCGCCATTGCCGCAGGTGAGGGCCCCCGCCGATGCCGGTGTTGGGGGATGTGGACGAAAAGCAGCTCCACACATGGCGCAAAACGTCAACTCCTGTTAAATTACGGGGTTTACGTGAAAAAGCGCGAAAACAGAAAACCACACGCGATGCAATCGGACCCGGAAGTGAAGAGCCCGGGCCACTGCAGACACACTCAAGGAAACGAATGCGATTCACCGAGTTGAACCTCGCACCGGAGCTGGTGCGTAACGTTACCGAGCTGGGCTACGAGACGCCCACGCCGATTCAGCAGCAGGCAATCCCCCCCGCCCTCGAAGGCCGCGACGTGCTGGGCCGGGCCCCCACGGGCACCGGCAAGACGGCCGCGTTCATCCTTCCCACGCTGCACCGCCTGCGCGGGATGGAGGGGCTGCGCTGCCTGGTGCTGTGCCCCACCCGCGAGCTGGCCATCCAGGTGGCCGACAACGCCCGCCAGTACGCCCGCGGCAGCGAGCTGTTCGTGGGCCTGGTGTACGGCGGCACCAAGGTGGATGCCGACATGCGCGACCTGCGCGCCGGCGTCGAGATCCTGGTGGGCACGCCCGGCCGGGTGAACGACCACCTGGAGCGCGGCAACCTGGACCTGTCCAACGTCGAGGTGCTCGTCCTGGACGAGGCCGACCGCATGCTGGACATGGGGTTCAAGCCCCAGATCGACCAGATCCTGCGCCGCTGCCGGCGCACCGGGCGCCAGACGCTGTTCTTCAGCGCCACCATGCCCAACTCCGTAAAGTCGCTGGCGTACGAGATGCTGCGCGACCCGGTCACGGTCGAGGCGGCCCCCAAGGTCACCACCGCCGAGGGCGTGGAGCAGTTCGTCTACCCCGTGGAGACCAGCAAGAAGACCGACTTGCTGCTGCGCATCCTCAAGCAGCCCGAGGTCACGACGGCGCTGGTGTTCAGCCGCACCAAGTTCGGCGCCGACCGCATTGGCTCGGCGGTGGCGCGGGCGGGGCTCAAGGTCGAGATCATGCACAGCGACCGGAACATGACCCAGCGCGTGCGCGCGCTGGAGGCGTTCCGCGCCGGTGAGGTGCAGGTGCTGGTGGCCACCGACGTGGCGCAGCGCGGCATCGACGTCGAGGGCATCAGCCACGTCATCAACTACGACGCGCCCAAGGATCCCGAGGGCTACGTGCACCGGGTGGGCCGCACGGCGCGCGCGGGTGAGAAGGGCGTGGCCATGACCTTCATGTCGGGCGGCGAGATCGGCGACGTGGCGGCGGTGGAGCACCTGCTGGGCTACCGCATCGCGCGGGTGAACGTGCCCGGCTTCAGCGTCTTTGCCGACGAGAGCACCGGCGAGTTTGGCGAGGAGCAGGTGACCACGGTCACCATGCCCGAGTCCAAGAAGGAGGCGCGCGCCTCGCGCGGCCGCCGCATGGGCAAGCACGCCTCCAAGGAGCTTTCGCCCGAAGAGCTGCAGAAGCTGTTGGGCGTCAGCGCGGCCTGATCCGCGGGCGCCGGCTTCGGCCGGTGCCGACTGGGCGGATCGACGGCGTAAAAGCTGGATCGGCGGCGAGAAGAAGGGGCGGTTCCTGCGCGGGACCGCCCCTTCTTTGCGTCGCCGGCGGGCGCCCCCTCCGGGCTCGCATTACTCGCCCACCTCCCCCAAAACTGCTGGGGAGGTTGGGGTGGGGCAGGGATGGGGGTGGTTCGAAGGGGGTCGAGCTGCGTCGGCGGGCGCCCTCCACCCCGGCCCTCCCCCGCAAACAGCGCGGGGGAGGGTGACGCGCCCGACAGATTATCCGGAGCGGGATCGAATCCTCCTCTCCCCCATGCAGTTTATGGGGGAGAGGCCGGGAGGAGGGGGGCGCCCGCGGACGCAGCCCGGACCCGTCCGCAGCGCGATCGAATTCTCCCCTCTCCGTGAGGAACGAAGGGGGTGGGGCCGGGGGAGGGGGGCGCCGTCGGACGCAGCTCAATCCATGTCGCCGATCCCCAGTCCCTGCCCCACCCCAACCTCCCCAGCAGTTTTGGGGGAGGTGGGCGAGTAATGCGAGCCCGGAGGGGGCGCCTCGCCGACGCAGTGAGGTCC
>NZ_DASWNM010000029.1:0-9294 GCF_036399255.1 Longimicrobium sp. | reverse complement strand
GGCGCTTCAAATCGAGAACAGGAGTGTTGAAGAGGGGATTTTTCTGCTCACGCAACGCGAGAAACTGCGCTTTCTCGCGGAGGGCCCGTTCGTCCGGTTTCGTGCCTCTTGACAGGATTCGTTCTTATGGTGCTTCCTCTGCGTGATACCGAATCCCGCAGTCCATTGTGCACCCAAACTTCTACTGCCGTCTCACACGGAAGGCACGGAGAGCACGGAGGAGAAACGGGTCATCTTGTCTTCTCCGTGTCCTCGGGGTGACGCCGAATCCGGGAAAACAACACCTTCATGCGTACAGAGGAACAGAGTCAGACAGAGGAACCAGGATGATCTCCTGGCTCGCTTTCTCTGTCTGACTCTGTTCCTCTGTACGATTATTCTTTTTCAGGATCTGGTCTGAGGATGAGACGGCCTGTGGGAAATGCACAATCGGGCCGAGAATCTGGTATGAAACCAATCTTTCAGGGTGTCGGGATTACGTCGGCGGATGGGCCTCGGAAGGGAGCGTCCAGCGCAGTTCCCACTCGCAGAAGGCGTCGCCCTCCAGCGAGCAGCGCACGTGGCGCACGGCGGGGGCAACGCCGCCGGCAAGCTCTATGGAGCGCAGCAAGCCGCCCGTCTGGCGGCGGCAGAAGGTGCGCTCACTGGGGTCGAAGCCCACCAGCCGCAGCACGGCGCGCCCCGCCTCCTCCTCCACCACCTCCATGTTCCCCGGCTGGTAGAACAGGCGAAACAGCGAAACGCGCTGCAGCAGGAACTCCGCGGGCGACTTCTTGAGCAGGATGCCGCGGTAGTGCTCGACCCCCGCGTTGCCGATGGAAAACCCGCCCGACCGCTCCGGCCAGTCCGGGTGCTCCCCGCCGATCTCCGCCTCCACCGCGTGCCACAGCGACAGCAGCAGCTCCAGCGGCACCTCGTCCGTCTGCGAGGCGGCCACGATGCGGGCGCGCTCCTCCGCCGGCACGCGCGCCAGCACCCGCTCGGTCCCGTCTTCGCCCACTAGGCTGCGGACGTAGGCCAGCGTGGAGCGGAGCGTGGAGCCCTTGGCCTGCTGCTGCGTGGCGATGGCGTTCATCTGGATCCGGTGGCGGAGGGTTCGGGGCCCACGACCAGCAGGTGCACGACCCGGCCTTCGTCGCGGTAGGTGCGGATGGTCACGGGGGCACGCTGCAGCCAGTCCGGCGCCGGGTTGTAGCCGCGCGGCCAGGGACGCCCGGTGGGGCCGTCCACCAGCAGCGCGCTGACCGTGTTGCCGTCGTCGTCGCCGTAGCCCAGGGCACCCACGTAGGGAAAGACCTCGATCTGGTGCGGGGTGATGGCGACGTCCACCGAATCGCCCTTCACGCGCATGACCGTGCCCGTGCGGGTGCCCGCCAGCGGGGGAAGCACGGCGACGGGCCCATACCACGCCTCCGCCCGCCGGTCGCGAAGGTGCGCCAGCGGCTCGCCGCGCACGCCGCCGCGGCGAAAGCTGTTCAGCAGCCGCCGGACGACGATGCGGCGCTGCAGGTCCTGCTCCAGGCGCCCGTCCCGGTACCGCATCCACTGGCCGGTGAAGTACATTCCCGCGCCGCGCCGCGGATCGCGAAGCTCCGTCCAGCGCGTGGACAGCAGCCAGCAGGTGCCCCCGCCCGCCGGGCGCACGAACGAGCCGTCCGGCGCGAAGTCGTCCACGCTCACCCGCAGCGGCGGGCGGGCGGGATCGGCGCCGTTGAAGATGGACAGGCGGTAGAAGCGGATCCCCAGGCCGTTGCTCATGTCCATCCACTCGGACACGATCAGCTCCGGCTTTCCGTCCGCGTCCAGGTCGCCGTGCATCGCCCGCAGCGACTCGGCCGATCCCGACAGGCTGTAGTCCGCCGGCCACTCGTGCACCGTCCGGCCGCCTGCCTCTACCCGCACCACGATCGTCGTGTCGCCCGTGCACGCGCAGACGCGGCGCCCATCGGGCATCGCGATGCAGTGCGCGCGGACGCAGCCGGGAAGGCTGGCGGCACGCGGCGTGTCCGCGACCGTAAGCGCGGGATTGCGCCCCGCGGTGCACGGCACGTCCGTGCGCCACGCCATGGATGCGGCGGCCGGCTGGGCCGAAGCAGGCGCGGCGGCGAGGACGATCGCGCAGGCGGCGAGGAACCACGGAACGCGGTGGATGGTCATCGATGTGCTCCTGCCTCATCCTGTGCCACGTGGCCCGCCCGGCGCCGGGTGGCGCCGAGGGCCACGAGCCCGCCCGTGAGTCCCAGGCAAACGAGAAGCAGCCACAGATCGTGCCTGCCCGCGATGGGCCCCGCGTGCATGCCCACGACCAGGCTGAGCAGCGTCCATGGAACGAAAACGGCCAGCGCCAGCACCAGCCGCCCGCCGGAGCGCGCGAACGACCACGGGCGCAGGATCGCCACGAGCAGCGCCGTCTCGATGGCGGAGCGCTGCAGAATGCGCGGCAGATCCCCCGGCCAGTTCATCCCGTACTGGCTGGCGGATGCGTCGAAGTTGGCCGGGCCGGCTGCGGTCAGCATCAGCAGCGCGGCCACCGGCCATACCAGCGCCACCGCGACGACCAGCGGGCGGACGGATCTTCGGGGATGGGACACGGCACGCGGGGAGTGGGAAGCGAGTGCCGGGGACGGATGGCCGCCGGCGCGCACCTCTTACGCTCCAACCGGGGCCGCGGGTTCCATCGCCGCCAGCGCGCGGCGGTCGGGCTTGCCGCTTCCCAGGCGCGGGATCTCGGGGAGGATGAAGACCGTCTTCGGCACCTTGTACCCCGCCAGCCGCGTGCGCGCGTGCGCCGCCACCTCCGCCTCCGTCAGCGGCGCGTCCGCGCGGGCGACGACGAAGGCGCGGCCCACCTCGCCCCACTTCTCGTCCGGCACGCCGACGACCACGGCCTCCGCCACGCCGGGGCAGTCGCAGAGCGCCGCCTCGACCTCCGCGGGAAACACGTTCTCTCCGCCCGAGATGTACATCTCCTTGCGCCGCCCGCAGATGCGGTACGCGCCGTCCGCGTCGCGCATCGCCAGGTCGCCGGTGCGCAGCCAGCCGTCCGCGGTGAACGCCGCCGCGGTCTGCTCAGGGTTCCGCAGGTAACCGGCGAACACCTGCGGCCCGCGCAGCAGCAGCTCGCCCGGCTGGCCGGCCGCCGCCTCGGAACCGTCCTCCGCCTCCAGCCGCATCTCCAGGAACGGCACCGGCCACCCAACGGACCCCGGCCGCCGCACCGCCTCGTCGTCGCTGATGGCGAAGCAGTTGGGGCCGCACTCCGTCAGTCCGTAGCCCTCGCGAAAGGTGTAGCCCGCCTCCCGCACCCGCGCCGCCAGGCTGGCCGGGCACGGCGCCCCGCCGGATACGAAGCGGCGCAGGCGCGGCAGGGGCCGGCCCCAGCGCGGGCTTTCCATCAGCATCATCAGCTGCGTGGGGACGGTCAGGGCGACGGTGCACCCCTCCTCCTCGAACGCGGCCAGGAACCCGTCCGCGTCGAACCCGTCCATCAGCACCACCGTGCCGCCGCGAATCCACAGCGGCGTGGCGAACACGTTCCATCCGCCCGTGTGGAACAGCGGCGTGCTTACCGGCGCCACGTCGTCCGCCGTCAGCTCCCACGCGGTGGTCGTGGCCACGGCGTTCCAGTGGATCTGCCGATGGGGAAGCACCGCGCCCTTGGGCCTCCCCGTGCTGCCGGAGGTGTAGAGGATGAGCAGCGGATCGTCCGCATCCACCTCCACGTCGTCCACCGTTTCGTAGCCGGCGGCCAGCAGGCGCGGCGCCTCGTCGTCCAGGTCGATCCAGATGGCGTCGGCGGAGGCGGCCTCGGCCTGCGCGCGAAATCGGAATTCGCCGATCAGCAGGTCGGGCCGCGCATCGGCCACGATCGGCGCCAGCTCGGCGGCGGACAGGCGCCAGTTGAGCGGCAGCAGCGCCGCGCCGATGCGTCCGCAGGCAAAGAACAGCTCCACCAGCTCGCGCCGGTTCCCCGCCAGCGCCGCCACGATCCCGCCCCGCCCGATGCCGCGGGCGCGCAGGACGCCGGCCCAGCGGTCCGCCGCCGCGTCCAGCTGTGCGTACGTCTGCCGCCCGCCCCGCGCGCGGTCCACCAGCGCCACCCGATCCGGGGCAATGCGGCGCCAGAAGCGCAGCGGGTCCGCGTGGCGGGGAAAGTGGAGCGGGTGCATCTACGGGCGCGGGTGCGAGAGGAAGAAGCGCAGCATCTCGCGGCTGGCGTCCGGGCCGCGCGGGTCGGTGTACGTGCCCTCGGGCGATCCGCCGGACCACGCGTGCCCCAGCCCCTGCACGATCCACAGCTCCGTCGCCGGGCCAAACCGGTCCTTCACCACGGTCAACCCGCCGATCTGCTCCTCGCTGCGCAGAAAGTCCTTGGCGCCGCCCGCCACCGCCCACTGCGACGCCAGGCGACGCCCGTTCTCCACGTTGACGACCGCGTCCGCGCCGCCGTGAAAGACGATCATCGGCAGCCAGTCGCGTCCGGAGGCCCGGAGAATGGCGCGCGCGGGCTCCACCAGGGCGTCGGGGTTCGCGGGACCGCTGCGCATGGCGGCGAGCGCCGCCGGCAGGTCGGTGGCGGTGCCGTACGCGGCGCCGCTGTGCACGCCCACGGCCGCGTACAGGTCGGGATGCGAGGCGGCGGTGTTGACGGCCATGATCCCCCCCGCGCTCACTCCGCCGATGAAGACGCGCGCCGGATCCACGGCGTAGCGCGCCATCACCTCGCGCGTGATCCCGGCGATGATGGCGGCCTCGCCCGATCCCGCGCGCTGGTTGGCGGCATCGTACCAGGTCCAGCACTTCTGCGGATGCAGCTGCGCCGTCTGCTCGGGGTAGACGACGATGGCCCCCGCCGACTCCGCCAGCGCGTTGAAGCGCGTGCCGCGGGCGAAGTCGTCGGGATCCTGCGTGCACCCGTGCAGCATCACCACCAGCGGCGGCGGGAACCACGTTTCGTAGCCGGCGGGGATGAACAGCCGGTAGCGCCGCGTTCCCTCCGGGCCGGTGTACGTGGCCCACTCGAAGGAGGATGCGGCGGATGCGGACGGCGCGGGCGCGGGTTCCGCGCTCCCCGCGGGTGCGCAGCCGCCGGCGGCGAGGGTGAATGCCATCGTCAGGTGCAGCAGCGTACGGGTGATGTGGTTCATCGGCTGGGTTTCAAGGGCGAATGAATTCGCTGCAACGACCACACGAATTCCGCCTTCGCGGAATGGAGGCCTTGTGCTGGGCCGCGAGACTCAGCCACGTGGCGGGCTCGGGCGGCGCCTCTCGAATAAGAATCAACGACTAACGATTCACCGACGACTGATGATGGACGATCGGAATATCGCGCAGTCCGCCTCCAGGAGCGAATGAATTCACCGCTGGAACATCGCGAAATCCGCCTTCGCGGATTGTAGCCGCCGGTTCCGTGCGCCGCCGGTCGACCACGAGAAGCGCGCCGGAGATTGTGCATTCGGACGATTGGGTGCGGCGCTCCCTCGGAATGACAGACCGTGCGGTGTCCGCGGTTGAAGCCCGCGCCGGCCGCCGGGCGAATGAATTCCCGGCTGGGAAACCGGGATGTCCGCCTTCGCGAATTGCGGCCGCCGGTTCCGCGCGTCTCCGGCCGACCACGAGAATTCCGACAGTAGATTCCTCGGTCGCGCGCCAGAGGTTGTGCATTCGGACGGTTGGATGCGGCGCTCCCTCGGAATGACAGATTGTGCGGTGTGTCTGCTGTTGAAGCCTCGCGCCGGCCGCCGGGCGAATGAATTCGCAGTTGGAAACGCAAGGTCCGCCTGCGCGAATTGCGGCCGCCGGTTCCGCGCGTCTCCGGCCGACCACGAGAATTCCGACAGTAGATTCCTCGGTCGCGCGCCGGAGGTTGTGCATTCGGACAGTTGGATGCGGCGCTCCCTCGGAATGACAGACCGTGCGGTGTCCGCGGTTGAAGCCCCGCGCCGGCCGCCGGGCGAATGAATTCGCGGCTGGGAAAACGCGATGTCCGCCTTCGCGGACGAGTGTTTCGCGATCTACTCAGCAGGCGCAGCCCCGCGCGGTTTGCGGGGCTTCCTGCCCTCCTGGCCGCGGGTTCACCCGCCCGGACGAAACCCGCCGCCGACACTCCCATCCGTATCATCAACGATCACAATCAATCCCGCTATTCCCTATTACCTATTACCTATTACCTATTCCCTATTCCCTTCCTGCTGTAACCTGTCCCCTATCCCCACACGGCGCCGGCGTGAACCCTCCACGCCGGCGCCGCGCGCCAGAACCCGCCTTACCGCGTCTGGTACTTCAGCCCCAGGAAGATCATCGTGCCGATCTCGGGCATGTTGATCATCTCCGTGTGCTTTTCGCCAAAGCCGCAGGAACGCTCCTCGTCGGTGGGCTCGGCGAACAGGGCGTCGGTGTCGGCGTAGGTAAAGCGGCCGCCGCAGGTGAACAGGTTGCTCACGCCCAGGCTGACCATGGTGTTGAAGCGGTCCAGCCGGTACCCCAGGTTGGCGTCCACCGTGCTGAACCCGGGGACGAAGCCGCGGTTGGCGCCCGAGCGGAAGTAGTACTCGTCCACGTGGCGCAGCGTAAGCCCGCCCGTCAGCCGGCCAAAGTCCTGGAAGCCGGCGCCCAGCGTCCACTTGAGCTCGGGCGAGTTGAGCGCGGTGCTCTCCTCGCGGCCCACCTCGACGTCCACGTCGCTGATCTCGATGAGCGACAGCGTGCCGCGCACGTTGATCCGCGGCGTGACCAGCACGTTGAGCCCCGCGTCGGTGCCCACCAGGTTGGCCTGCCCCAGGTTGTAGTAGGTCAGCGCCAGCGCGGGGCCGCCCGCCCCGTTGTTCAGCCGGTTGCCGTCGGCGTCGTACGCCCACACCGGGTTGTTGGCGCCCTGGCCGGCCAGCCCCAGGTTGGTGGGGTCGCCGATCACCGCCAGCGGGCTCATGAAGTTCTGGTACTCGCTACGGTAGTGGGCCACGTCCACGAACACGCGATCGCCGATGACGCCCTTGTAGCCCACCTCCCAGGTGGTGTTCTCTTCCGGCTCGAGCGGGTCGTACTGGCGCACCAGGGTGCCGTCGGGCTTCTTGACGGTAAAGCCGCGGGTGTTGCCGTAGATGACCGTGGCCGCGTTCCAGTCGGGGATGTGGAAGTTGGTCTGCAGGATGGTGGGCGACTTGAACGCGCGGTTGTACGTCACGCGGAAGTTGTGGCCCTGCGCCGGGCGCAGCACCACGCCCGCCTTGGGGCTGAACTGCGCGTCGTAGTTCTCGTGCGCGTCGTAGCGGCCCGCCAGCACCACGTCCATCCAGGGCATCACCGGCGCCGTGAGCTGGCCAAAGGCGCCGTACGTGGCGATGGAGATCTCGTCGCCCGTCAGCCGGTCCGAGAGCCACTGCTGGTCGCTGCTCACCCGGTCCTGGCGGTAGCTGCCGCCCAGCACCAGCGCGCTGTTCAGGAAGAAGGGCAGGCGCGAGTTGTACTGCAGCTCGCCCGCGTACATGCGCCCGTCGCTGGGCCAGTCGCTGGCCGCCACCAGCTCGTCGTCGCTCAGGCGGCTCTCGGCGGGGCGGGCCAGGTTGGGATAGTACGCCTGCGTGTAGCGGTTGGTGGCCCAGCTGTCGCCCGACTGGCTCTGCGCGCGGTACAGGTTGGCGAACCAGTGGCTGTTGCTGAAGCGCAGCTGCTGGAAGTTGTAGCCCCAGTTCCGCAGCTGGTTGCGGCCCACGTTGGTCTGGCCCACGCCGTCCGTCACGCTGGCGCCGCCGCTCAGCTCCAGCTTGCCGTCGCCGAAGTAGCGCACGATGGCGCCGGTGCCGCGCATCACGCTGGCGTTCCAGTCCAGCCCCGCGCGCCCCTCACGCCCCACCTCGGGCATGGCGGTGGCCGACGGCACGTCGGTTTCGCGGTATGCGCGGGCAAACGAGCCCACCAGGGTCAGGCGGTTGCTCCAGTCGTCCGCCTCCTGGTACTCGCCACTCACCTTGTACCCCCAGTTGCCGCTGAAGCCGGCGTAGCGGGCCTGCAGGTCGCGGTAGCTGCGGTTGCCGCCCGTCACCTCCACCGTCAGGCCCGGAAACTCGCGCGGGTCCTTGGTGGTCAGGCTGATGACGCCGCTGCTGGCGTCCGCGCCGTACAGCGCGGCGCCGGGCCCGACCAGCACCTCGATGCCGGCCAGGTCCACCTTGGGGGTGGCGGTGAACTGGCCCACGGGCAGGCCGTTCTCGGGAAGCACCATCACCCGCCCGTCCTCCACCATCAGCATGCGGTTGTTGAACGACGAGTTGAAGCCGCGGGCGTTGATCCCCACGCTCGTCATCCCCACCTGCACGAAGTCCAGCCCCTTCACCTCCTTGAGCGCCCCGGCGAAGGTGTTCCCGATGGTGGCGTCCAGCTCCGCCGTGCCAATGCGGGTGATGGTGGCCGGCGCCTCGGTCACGCGCTCGCTCTGGCGCGACGCGCTGACGACCATGGCGTCCAGCTCGAACGGCTTGTCCTCCAGCTGGATGGCGACCAGGCTTTCTTCGCCGGCGCGCACCGTCACTTGGCTGACGGTCTCGCGAAAGCCGATGTGCGACACCCGCAGCTGGTGCGGCCCCGCGGGCACCGCGCGCAGGGTAAAGACGCCCATCGGGTCGGTGGTGGTGCTGAGGCGGGTGCCGGACACGCTTACGCGCGCCCCCGCCAGCGCCTCGCCGTCGCGTCCGGCCACGGTGCCGCGGACGGAGCCGGACTGTGCGTGGGCCAGCGCGGGGCACAGGGCCACGCACAGCGCCAGCAGCAGGGTGCGCCAGCGGGGGCGCGGGATGGTGGTGCTCATGGAAGGATCTCCACGTTGGGGGACAGGGGTGCGCCCCGGGGGCGGGACGCACGGTTGGAGCTCTGCGCTGCGGTCTTTGTGAGAGGCGACCGCGTCCTCTGAGAAACTGAAAGTGCCTGGCGCCCAGTGTCCAATTGTGCCTGATGCCCGGTGCCGGGTCGAGCGTCCGTCCGGGAGGCCTGCTGTGTCGCGACCCGCGGGCGCCCCCTCCGCTCGCTTAGGCTCGCACCTCCCCCGAAACTGCCGGGGGAGGTTGAACTTCGACCTCGCACCCCAACCTTCGTCTCGCGCCACCCTCCCCCGCTGTTTGCGGGGGAGGCCGGGAGGGGGCGGCTCACCCTCCCGCGCCGGCCCTGCCGAAGCGCCCCACCGCCAGCCCCCGACCCCAACCTCCCCCAGCAGTTTTGGGGGAGGTGGGCGAGTCATGCGAGCCCGGAGGGGGCGCCCGCCCCTCGCGCCCAGCCCTGCCGAAGCGCCCCGCAGGCCCGTGC
>NZ_DASWNM010000028.1:0-57922 GCF_036399255.1 Longimicrobium sp. | reverse complement strand
CTACGCGGGGGAGGGTGACGCGATCCACGGGCTTCGGAGCGGGATCGAATTCTCCCCTCTCCGTGAGGAACGAACGGGGAGGGGCCGGGGGAGGGGCACCCCGGCGGGCGCAGTCCGATGCCTGTCGCCGAACCACCGGTCCGTCGGCATCCAACCTCCCCCAGCAGTTTTGGGGGAGGTGCGAGCCTAGGCGAGCGGAGGGGGCGCCCGCGGGTCGCGCAGGTGCCCGGAACGTGCAGGTCGAAGTCCAGGCGCAACAAGTCGTTGCTCTACATACAGCGAGGTTGAAGATGGCCGAGGTGACGGTGGTTGGAGGCGGGCTTTCGGGCTCGGAGGCGGCGTGGCAGCTGGCGGAGCGCGGGCACGACGTCACGCTGTACGAAATGCGCCCGGTGCGCGGCACCGATGCGCACAAGACGGAGCTGCTGGGCGAGATCGTCTGCTCCAACACCTTCAAGAGCGAAGACCCCTCCAACGCGCACGGCCTCCTCAAGCAGGAGATGGACGCGCTGGGCGTGGGCGGCTCGCTGCTGCTGGCCTGCGCCCGCGAAAGCCGCATCCCCGGCGGCACCGCGCTGACGGTGGACCGCGGCGAGTTCGCGCAGCGGATGACGGACGCCATTGCGTCGAACTCCCGCATCCGCGTGGTGCGCGAAGAGGTGACGGAGCTGCCGGCCGGCCCCGCCATCGTGGCCACGGGGCCGCTGACCAGCGACGCGCTCTCCGCCGCCATCCGCGGCGCGCTGGGCGACGAGGGGCTGGCCTTCTTCGACGCCATCGCGCCCGTCGTCAGCGCCGACTCGCTGGACATGGACACGCTCTTCTTCGCCAGCCGCTGGGGCAAGGGCGACGAGGCCGCGGGCGACTACCTGAACGCGCCGATGACGCAGGAGCAGTACGAGGCCTTCATCGAAGCGCTCAAGACGGGCGAGGAGCACGCGGGGCACGACTGGGAGAACGTGCCGTACTTCGAAGGCTGCCTGCCCATCGAGGTGATGGCGCACCGCGGCCCCGAGACGCTGCGCTTCGGACCCATGAAGCCCGTGGGCCTGCAGGTGCCGCAGTGGGACGGAAAGCGCGCGCACGCCGTGGTGCAGCTGCGCCGGGAGGACCGAGCGGGGAACCTGTGGAACCTGGTGGGATTCCAGACGCGCCTGCGCATCCCCGAGCAGAAGCGCATCTTCCGGATGATCCCCGGGCTGCAGGAGGCGGAGTTCCTGCGCTGGGGATCCATCCACCGCAACACGTACCTGAACTTTCCCGCCAGCCTGTCGGAGCACGGCTCGCTGCGCGACCGGCCGGAGCTGCTGTTCGCCGGCCAGGTGACGGGGGTGGAGGGATACACGGAGTCCACCGCCGTCGGAATCCTGGCGGCGGCGAACCTGGACCGCATCGTCCGCGGCCTGGACCCCGTCGTCCCCCCGCCGACGACGATGATGGGCGGGCTGATGCGCTACCTGCGGGAGAGCGACCCGAAGCACTTTGCGCCCATGAACAGCAACTTCGGCCTGCTGGACCCGCTGGACCGGCGGGTAAAGGACAAGGACGAGAAGCGCGCGCTGCTGGCGGAGCGCGGCCGGGCGGACTTCGCGGCGTGGATGGAGGCGCACGGGCTGACCGGCGGCGTGATGGCCGCGGCCGCGCGGTGACCGACGCGGGCGCGGCCGCCGAGCTGCAGCGCGGGGGCGAGCTGGACGAGTTCATGCGCTACGTGGCGCACGAGCGGCAGCTGTCCCCGCAGACGGTGCGCGCCTACGGCGACGACCTGCGCGAGTTCCAAGAGTTCCTGGACCGCTACTACGGCGCGCCCGAGTGGTCGTGGGGCGGGGTGGACCGGCTGGCCATCCGCGCCTGGATGGGCGACTGCGCCACCCGCCGCGGCCTGGCGCGGACGAGCATCGCACGAAAGCTCAGCGCCATCCGCTCGTTCTACCGCTACCTGCATGTGGAAGAGCGGGTGCAGGCCAACCCCGCCCGCGCCGTGCGGACGCCCAAGAAGCAGCGCACGCTGCCGGGGTTCCTGACCCGCGAGCAGATGCAGGAGCTGTTCGAGACGGCGATGATGCGCGCGCAGGCCGGCGGATTTCGCGCCCAGCGCAACCTGGCCATCGTGGAGCTGTTCTACTCCGCCGGCCTGCGCGTCTCGGAGCTGGCGTCGCTGAGCACCAGCGCGGTGGACCTGGTGAGCGAGCAGCTGCGGGTGCTGGGAAAGGGAAGGAAGGAGCGCATCGTGCCCATCGGCGGGATGGCGGTGCGGGCGCTGCGGGGATACTACGACCAGCGCGAGCGGATCATCGCGCAGGCGACGCGGCCGGACGCGCGCGCCGTGTTCGTGGGGCAGACGGGGCGGCGGCTGGGCGTGCGGCAGGTGCAGAACGTGGTGGGGGTGTTCCTGCGCGAGGTGGCGGGCGAGGCGGGGCTGAGCACGCACTCGCTCCGCCACACCTTTGCCACCCACATGCTGGACGCCGGCGCGGACCTGCTGGCGGTGAAGGAGCTGCTGGGCCACGCCAGCCTCTCGACGACGCAGATCTACACGCACACCAGCAAGGAGCGGCTGAAGCGCGTGTACCGGCAGGCGCATCCGCGGGCGTAGGGGGAAGTGCGGGAGTGCGTGAGTGCGTGAGTGCGTGAGTGCGTGAGTGCGTGAGTGCGGGAGTGCGTGAGTGCGGGAGTGCGGGAGTGCGTGAGTGCGGGAGTGCGGGAGTGCGGGAGTGCGGGAGTGCGGGAGTGCGGGAGTGCGGGAGTGGGCGCGCGGAGCTGACTTCGGGCTGCGTCCGCGGGGGCCTCACCCGCGGCTTGAGAGCCGCACCCTCTCCCACAAGCGGGGAGACGGGATAGGCGTCGCGGCGGCCCTCTGTGCGCTCCGGCTTGCGTATCTGCTGGCGCGGCGCGAGTTTGTCAGCCCCGTGCGCGGGAGCGAGTGAACTCGCCGCAACAACGGCGGAAAGCCCCGCAAACGGCGCGGGGCTTCACCTGCGGTAAAGACGAGGCCCGGGCGCGCACCGTACGCTCCGGAACACCGGGGCCGCCTGTCCGCGAAGGCGGACTTCGTGTGGTTGTTGCAGCGAATTCATTCGCCCTTGCGGGCGGACGGCACGGGATCCGGACCGGGAGCGAGTCCACCTCCCGCACTAACGCACTAACGCACTAACGCACTAACGCACTTTCGTTTTCGCACTTTCGCACTTCGGTCATACATGGCAATCACCACCTTCCACGCCACCACCATCCTGGCGGTCCGCCGCGACGGCAAGGTCGCGCTGGGCGGCGACGGGCAGGTCACCATGGGCGACGTGGTCGCCAAGAGCAGCGCCACCAAGGTGCGCAAGCTGCGCGAGGGCAAGATCCTCGCGGGGTTCGCCGGCTCGGTGGCCGACGCGTTCACCCTGTTCGAGAAGTTCGAGGAAAAGCTGGAGCGCTACCCCGGCAACCTGTCCAAGGCCGCCGTGGAGCTGGCCAAGGACTGGCGCAGCGACCGCTACCTGCGCCGCCTGGAGGCGCTGCTGGCCGTGGCCGACCGCGAAAACCTGTACATGATCAGCGGCACCGGCGACGTAATCGCCCCCGACGACGACATCGTCGCCATCGGCTCGGGGGGCAGCTACGCCCTGGCGGCCGCGCGCGCGCTCAAGGAGTACTCGACGCTCGAAGCGCCCGAGATCGTCCGCCGCGGGCTGGAGATCGCGGGCGAGATCTGCATCTACACCAACACCAACATCACCGTGCTGGAGCTGGACGGAAATCCAGCCCCCCGCGCGCCGGAAGTCTGAAAATCAATGGCGACCAACGAAACGGAAGCAGCGGCCCCCGCGGCGGCGGACGGACAGACTCCCGAGCAGCCGCTCTGGCTGGACGAGATGACGCCCCGGCAGATCGTGGCCGAGCTCGACAAGTACATCGTGGGGCAGAACGCGGCCAAGAAGGCCGTGGCCATCGCGCTGCGCAACCGCTGGCGCCGCCAGCGCGTCAGCGAGGAGCTGCGCGAGGAGATCGTCCCCAACAACATCATCATGATCGGCCCCACGGGCGTGGGGAAGACGGAGATCGCCCGCCGCCTGGCCCGCCTGGCCGGCGCCCCGTTCGTCAAGGTCGAAGCCTCCAAGTTCACGGAAGTGGGCTACGTGGGCCGCGACGTGGAGTCCATGGTGCGCGACCTGGTGGACGTCGCGGTGAACATGGTGCGCACCGAGCGCGAGGACGAGGTGCAGGAGCAGGCCGAGCAGCGCGCCGAGGAGCGGCTGCTGGACCTGCTGATTCCGCCCGTGGAGACCGGGCCCCCCGCGCAGGGCGAGGACAAGGAGCCGCAGCGCGTGTGGTTCGCCGGCCCCACCGGCGGGCAGACGGAGCCGGTGACGGAGGACGCCGCCACCCGCGAAAAGCGCGAGCGCACCCGTGAGAAGTTCCGCCAGCTGCTGCGCGACGGCAAGCTGGAGGACCGCGAGGTGGAGGTGGAGGTGAGCCACAGCATGCCCATCGAGAACATGATGGTGCCGATGGGCGGCGGGATGGACGGCGGCGGCGGCATGGACGGCAACTTCATGGACATGCTGCAGGAGTGGCTTCCCAAGCGCACCAAGCGCCGCCGCGTGTCGGTGGGCGAGGCGCGCCGCATCCTGGTGCAGGACGAGCTCGACAAGCTCGTCAACATGGACGAGGTCATCAACGAGGCGCTGGACCGCTGCGAGGAGATGGGGATCATCTTCCTGGACGAGATCGACAAGATCGCCGGCGAGCGCAGCGGCTCCTCGGGCCCCGACGTGTCGCGCGAAGGGGTGCAGCGCGACCTGCTCCCCGTGGTCGAAGGCTCCACCGTGCAGACCAAGTACGGCATGGTGCGCACCGACCACATGCTGTTCATCGCCGCGGGCGCCTTCCACGTCAGCAAGCCGTCGGACCTGATCCCCGAGCTGCAGGGCCGCTTTCCCATCCGGGTGGAGCTCACCACGCTGACGGAGGACGACTTCGTCCGCATCCTGCAGGAGCCCAAGAACGCGCTGGTCACGCAGTACCGCGCCCTGGCCGAGGCCGACGGCGCGGACCTGCAGTTCACCAGCGAGGGCGTGCGCGAGATCGCCCGCACGGCGGCCAACCTGAACGTGAAGATGGAGAACATCGGAGCGCGGCGGCTGCACACGGTGCTCACCACGCTGCTGGAGGACGTGATGTTCGACCTTCCCGACATGGTGGACAAGAAGATCACCATCGACCCCGACCGCGTCCGCGACCGGCTGAAGGACATCGTGGAGGACGAGGACCTGCGCAAGTACATCCTCTGATCCGCCGTTTGATGGATGAAGACCGGCCCTCCTCCGGGATTTCCGGGGGAGGGCCGATTGTTTTTGCGTTGCGGCGGGCCGAACTCGCTGCTCGATGCAACAACTACACAAAGTCCGCCTGCCCGGACACGGCGCGCCGACGGCATGCGGCGTCCCAGGCACCTGCGCGTCCGCGACCGGGGGAATTACGGCACCGTGGAGTCCACACCGCACCTGATCGGAGCCTGCGCGCACCGTACGAGCAGGCACGGGCCCGAACCTGACGGTGAGGCTCGGACCCGCTCAGGATGATGCGCCGTACCATTCCCCCGGATTCGCTAGTAAACGCAGATTTTGCAAGGATTCCCCGTATTACACGAGAATTGAGGGTAGCACGTGTCGCCAGTACAGTTGCAGGTCCGAAGCGTGGCCAGGAGGTCGTTCGCGACCACCGTCCCCTCCTCCGCAACTTCCGGCTGCACCTCGAATCGCTCGACGCGCAAGGCGTTTACATCCAGCTGGAGCTTCTTCATGGGGTCTCCTGGTAAAGGATCTCGGTGCAAGGCGGCACGAAACGCCACTCTGTTCTCTGCGTGCCCCAAAGGGTTCCGATGCAGGACGGCTCGCCAAGAGGCGTCCGATAAAGATAGGTTAGCCGGTGGACTGGCACAATACAATCCGGCGGATAAGGTGGCGGAATATTGCGGAACGATAAGGACGTGCGGGATCGAACTCTCCCCTTTCTCCCGCCGCAGCGGGAGAAAGGGGCCGGGGGAGAGAGGCCGCGCCGGGCGCCGGTTCGATGCGATTCGCCGATCCGTGCGCCCTCGGTCAGCCCAAGCGTAACGAACTGATACAGACTGTTTTCTTGTGCTGCGCGCGCTGGACGATTATACCTAAAGCTTCGTGGACAGCTTGCATCGGGACGCTCTGGACGGCCGGACGGCGGGGGACATTTTTCGCGTTTCCCGCCGCACCGCATCCCGTTCGGGACGACGGTTCCCGATCTGCCCACGAGAAGCGGCGCAGCACGGCGCCAAGCCGGATCCTGAAGTCCAGGGATCCGCAGGGTCGTTCCCCACGTTTCCCCCTCGGAGGCTTCATGACTACGCGTCCCGCTCCCCCTTGGTCTCCCTCACGGCCGCGGCTGCTGGCATTGGTGGCCGGCGCCGTGCTGCTGGCGGCGTGCGCCGGAACCGGACCGGCTCCTTCGGCGGGCCCGGAAACGGGCGGCGGCCTGGGGGCGGGGGCGCCGGCGGCCTCGCTCGACACGCTTACCCAGCCCATGGAGATCACCTCCCGGAACCGCGTCCTGGACGTGACGCTGCGCGCCACGTTCCAGAACCTGTTCGTGGCCGACACCCCGCAGGGGTCGACGATGCGGCTGCGGACCTACCAGGTGATGAACGCCAACGGCGTCGACTACACCGACTCGGCGAAGTACGGGTTTCCCGCGCCCACCCTGCGGGCGTACCCGGGCGACTCCATCCACATCGTGCTGCAGAACCGGATGTTTCCGGAAGGCACCAACACGGAGTGCATGGACTACCCCGCCGCCGACTCCATCGACAAGTTCGAGGACTGCTTTCACGGCGCCAACTGGACCAACATCCACTACCACGGCATGCACGTGACGCCCGACTCCGTGGGCGACGACGTGCTGCTGCTCATCCCCCCCGGCCAGGACCACGAGTACGGCTTCCGCATTCCCGCCAACCAGTCGCCGGGAACGCACTGGTACCACCCGCACAAGCACGGGTCGGTGGCCATCCAGGTGATGAACGGGATGACGGGGGCGATCGTCGTGGACGGCGGGCCGCTGGACTCGCTGGCCGACGCGCACGGGATGGTGGAGAAGGTGATCGCGATGCAGCAGATCGACTCGCTTCCCAACCTGATCGACGTGCCGCCGGGAGCGAACACCAGCGTTCCGCTCACCCTGGTGAACGGCAAGGTCACCCCGGTGATCGTGATGCGGCCGGGCGAGGTGCAGCGGTGGCGGCTGGTGGACGAGAACGTCACCAAGACGGCGGCGTTCCGCGTGGCCTTCCGCGACGATCCCGGCGAGGAGCCGGCGATGTACGACGTGGCCCGCGACGGGGTGACCTACGCGGACACCAACTACGCGCCGGGGGGCGTGCTCACGCGCGACACCAGCGTGCTGGTGGCCCCCGGCAACCGGCTGGACGTGTTCGTACAGGCGCCCCGCACCAGTGGGCTGTTCCTGCTGCGCGGCACCTCGGTGGGGCACGACCGGCCCGGCGACGAGACGCGCAAGGACGGGCTGCGCGACGACCAGGACCCCACCACGGTCCGCGGCCGCCGCGGAGCGAACGCCGCCCTGGGGGCCACGGCGACGAACGCGCTCTTCTACGTATACGTGGACAGCACCCTGGCGCCCAACGGCTCGTCGCTGCCGGCCTCGCTGCCGCCGCTGCAGCCGTTCCTGGCCAACCTGCCCGGAAGCCTGAACCCCCAGCAGATCCTGGCCGACTCCGCGAACCTGGCGGTGGTGGTGTTCGCCTCTACCGGGAGGCCCACCGGGAACAGCGGCTCTCCTCCGCGCTTCTTCGTGGGGACGGCGCGGAACCCGTTCATGCAGTTCGATTCGGACTCGGTGTACGTCCCGCGCAACGCGGCCAACGACTCCATGCCCATGGTGCTGGACTCGGTGCAGACGTGGAAGGTGATGAACCAGACCAACGTGAACCACCCGTTCCACATCCACATCAATCCGTTCCAGGTGATCGACGTCTTCTACCCGAACCCCAACGATCCCAACGCCGCCCTGTACGCGCAGCTGGACTCGGCGGCGCAGCAGCGGGGTTCGCCCATCTGGCTGGACGTGCTTCCGCTACCCCAGAACAACGGCACCGTGGCGGGATACGCCCTCATCCGGCAGGGGTACGAGCCGTTCCGCAACCCGGACGGCAGCATCTGCACCAGCTGCGGGCCGGCGTTCGGCGAGTTCGTGATGCACTGCCACATCCTGGGCCACGAAGAGCGCGGGATGATGCAGGTGATCGAGATCGTTCCCACCGCGGGCATGGCACCCGGCCAGGGGCTGCGGACGGGCGGCCACGGCACACACGGCGGCCACGGCTCGGGCTCGGGGTCCAGCCCCGAAGGCAGCGGACACCGCCACTGACCGTTTCGACGCACTGAAGACGACCGCCCGGGGGCTCCCTGCCTCCGGGCGGTCTTCGTCATCCGAACCGCAACCACGAGAAAAACGCGTCCGGCCGATCGGTGTCCAGAATGACAGTTCAGGTGATCTGGTACCATCTCGGATCCGGGAAAACACGTGTCATACCGAATCCCGCAGTCCATTGTGCACCCAAACTTCTACTGCCGTCTCACACGGAAAGGCACGGAAGAGCACGGAGGAGAAACCGGTCCTCTTGTCTTCTCCGTGTCCTCCGTGTGATACCGAATCCGGGAAAACAACACTTCATGAGTACAGAGGAACAGAGTCAGACAGAGGAACGAGGAGGATGTTTCAGTTCGCTTTCTCTGTCTGACTCTGCTCCTCTGTACGATTATTCTTTTTCAGGATCTGGTCTGGAGGATGAGACGGCCTGTGGGGGGGAATGCACAATCGGGCCGAGAATCTGGTATCATTCTGAGGAAGCGCCCACCCTGGGCTCTCTGGAAAACCACAGAGCCTGTTGGCGCGACCGAAGAATCTCCGTCGGAAACGGGCGGCCCTTCGCGCCGAACCCGGCCGTAACCGACGGAATCGTGCGCCCATCCGGCAGATTCTTCGGTCGGCGCACGGGCTGTGGTGCATTCGGAAAGGACTGGGCGGGCGCCTCCCTCAGAATGACACCGATCCGCAGAACGGGCGGGGGGCCTCGCGCAGAACCCGGCCGTAGCCGACGGGGATCGCACGCCCATCCGGCAGATTCTTCGGTTGGCGCACGGGCGATGGTGCAACCGGAAAGGATGGGCGGGCGATCGGCACGGGACACGTGCATCAGAACTGGACCTCCCGTACGCGGCCCGTCTTGCATAACGATTGATGCAAGATTATCATTCGGACATGACGACGCAGAGGCAGCAGGACCAGATTGGCCGCCGTATCAAGGCGCTTCGCGACGCTCGGAACCTTACGCAGGCGGAACTCGCCCGGAAACTCGGCTTCAGCGATCGCCAAACGCTTGCCGCGATCGAAGCCGGGGAGCGGCGCGTGGGGCCGCAGGAGCTGGTCAGCCTGGCCGAGGCCCTGAACGTGGAGGTCGATCTCTTTCTCGACCCTTTTCAGCTGATTGGCGAAGGCGCGTTCAGCTTTCGGGCGAGAGGGGTAGAGGAAACCGTCCTTGCCGCGTTCGAGGAGCAGGCCCGCCGCTGGATTGCCACCTACCGTGAACTCGGGCTGCAGGCGGGGAGCGAGCCACGCCGCCTCGGCCATAAGCTGGAGCTGTACCCCTGGTCCTCCTTCGAGGACGCGGCCGCCAGCGCCGAGATGCTGTGGAAGGAGTGGGAACTGGGGGATGTGCCGGCGGACCGGCTGGAGGAGGCCATCGAGACGCGGCTTGGCGCGCTGGTGCTGTACGTGGACGCTGCCGAAGGAATCTCGGGCGCGGCGTCGCAGCTGCCGGGGTTGCACACCATTCTGGTAAACCGGCGCGAGTCGCAGGGCCGCCGCTCCTTTGACCTGGCGCACGAGCTCTTTCACGTGCTCACCTGGGACGCCATGCCGCCCCGGCGGGTGGAGCCGCTGGAGGTGAAGCCCGTAAAGGGGAACCGGGTGGAGCAGATGGCCGAAAGCTTCGCGGCCGTGCTGCTGATGCCTGCGCCCATCGTCTCCGACCGCTGGGCGGCGCGTGGAGGGGAGGACCTGCCGTTGTGGATGAGCCGCACGGCCGCGCAACTGCGGGTCAGCATACCTGCGCTGCGGTGGCGGCTGGTGAACCTGGGGCTGATGCCGAAGGCAGAGGTGCAGTCGATGGGTTCTGCGCCTCGACCGGCGGGGGGCGGTCCCCAGCAGATGCCGCTTCTGTTCAGCCGCCGCTTCGTCGAGCGGGTTTCCGGCGCTGTCGAGGCGGGACGGCTCTCCATGCGTCGCGCGGGCGGCCTGCTGGGCCTGTCCCGGACGGAGCTTGCGGACGTGTGCGCCGCACACGGCTACCCTCTCTCGTACGAGCTACCGGGGTAACGCGTGCTGCTGGACGGAGTCGCGCGGAAAGACACGGTCGTGCTGGTGGACACGAACGTGGTGATGGAGGCGGTCCGGACGCGGTGCTGGAACGCCGTTTCCGGTGGGCTGTGCATTGAGACGGTGGAGGAGTGCCGTGACGAGGCGCTACGCGGAGACCGCGGACGCCCGGACTACCTGCCGGTGAGCGAACAGGACCTGGCACGGATCCGGAACGTGCATCCGGTCAGTGCGCTCGAGCGCGCCACCTTTGCGCTGGCATACGGGGATGCCGCGGGAATGGACGCTGGCGAGCGCGACCTGTTCGCGCACGCATACGGCCGTATGACCCGGGGCGACTCCGTGTGGGTCGTGTCCTCGGCGGACCAGGCGTGCGTCCGTGCCTCCGTCGCGTTAGGCTGGCACGAGCGCATGTACTCCCTCGCATCGCTTGCGGCCGCCGTCGGGGCGAATCCCAATCCGGCTCTCCTTGCGCACCACACGGAGCGGTGGCTTGCACACGTGCGCACGAAGTACCTGCTGGGATCGTAGTGCTCAAGGCGCAGGCGCAGAGGACGGCTCTCTGCGCCTGCGCCGCTATGTACCTCACCCTCTCTGGGTGCCTGCCGAGGCGTCCTCGTACAGGGTGACGGCGGTGGTCTTGATGAGCAGGTAGAGCACGGTGCCGGGGACCAGGTGCAGCTCGGTGCTGGCGTCCGCCGTCACCTCGGCCACGACGGGCGGGGCGTCGGTGGCCACGCGCGTGGTCACCAGGCACACGGGGCCCACGCGCTGCACCTTTTCCACGCGGGCGGGGACGGCGTTGCGGGCGGAAAGGCCGGCGGGGTGCTCCAGCGCCAGCACGATCTCGTCCGCGGGAACGCTCAGCAGCAGGGGGCTGCCGGGGGGAAGGGCGCTGCGGGGCACGGTGAGCGCCGGGCCGTCCGGGCCGTGGCCCAGCCGCACGCGGCTGGTCTCGGCCGAGCTTTCGATGACGCGGGCCGGGAGCATGTTCTCGAAGCCCTCGTGCTCCGCCAGCGGAAACACGTCCGGCCGCGTGAGCACGTCCCGCGGCTCGCCCCGCGCCACGATGCGCCCTTCGCGCAGCACGATCAGGTCCTCGCACAGCGCCTGCACCTCGACCGGGTTGTGCGAGACCAGCAGGATGGGAAGCGAGAACTCGGCCTGCACGCGGTGAAGAAAGGGGAGCACTTTGCGGCGCAGCCCCGCGTCGAGCGACGCCAGCGGCTCGTCCAGCAGCAGCAGGCGCGGCCCGGAGCAGAGCGCGCGCCCCAGCGCCACCCGCTGCCGCTCGCCGCCGGAGAGCATGGTCACCGGGCGGCGGAGCAGGGGGGCGAGATCCAGGACGCGGACCACGTTCTCCAGCGTTTGCTCCACGTGGTTGCCGCCGCGCAGGGCCCGCGCCCGGCCGGCGTGCAGGTTGCCCAGCACGTCCAGGTGCGGAAAGAGCAGGCTGTCCTGCGGCACGTAGCCGATGTGCCGCCGCTCCGGGGGGATCCACAGCCGCTTCTCCGTATCCAGCCACGCCGTTTCTCCCAGCCGGATCTCCCCGCGCGCGCCGCGGCGCAGGCCCGCCACCGCCTCCAGCAGCGTCGTCTTTCCCGAGCCGGAAACGCCGAACACGCCCGTCACCCGGTGCGTCGTCCGGAAGTCGACGTCCAGGCTGAACCGGTCCAGCGGCAGGCGCACGCGCACGTGCAGCGGCATCTCTTCGCTCATCGCACCGTGGCGGCGGCGGCCTGCTTTTGCGCCAGCGCCTCGCTGGCGTACACGGCGGCGAACCCCGCGAGCAGGGCGACGACCAGCAGCACGTTGGCCTCGGATTCGCGGCCGGCCTGCTGCGCGCTGAAGATGGCGGTCGCCAGCGTCTGCGTGCGGCCGGGGATGTTGCCGGCCAGGATGATGGTGGCGCCGAACTCGCCCACCGCGCGCGTAAAGCCCAGGATGAGCGCCGCCATCAGCCCGCGGCGGGCCATCGGCAGGGTGTAGCGCAGGAAGGTGGCGGCGCGGCCGTGGCCCAGCGTGCGCGCCATGTCCTCGTAGCGCGGGTCCACCCCTTCGAAGCTCACCCGCGCCGTGCGGACGACGAGCGGCGTGGCCATCACCGCGCAGGCGACGACGACGGCCTTCCAGCTCAGAATCACGTCCAGGTCGATGCCGATGGTGTCGCGCCCCAGCGGCCCGTCGAAGGAGAACAGCTTCAGCAGCAGGTATCCCACGGCCGTGGGCGGCAGGACCAGGGGAAGGCTGAACAGGGTGGATACGACGCGCTTGCCCCGGAAGTCGCGGCGCGCCAGCAGGTACGCCACCAGTGTTCCGGGCACCATCACCAGCGCCGTGGCCAGCGCGGCCCACGCCAGGGTGTTGCGCAGCACCTCCCACACGGCGTGGCTCACGGCGCGGGAAGCGGCTCGAAGCCGTGCCTGCGGAACACCTCCGCCCCCGGCTGGGCGACCAGGTACGCGTAGAACGCCATGGCGGGCTCCGCCGCGCGGCTTTCCGTGAGCCGCGCCAGGACGAAGCGGATGGGCGGGCCGCCCCGCACCTGGTGCAGCACGCGCGTGCGGTCCGCGAACGCCAGCTGGTCGGTGCGGTAGACGATGCCGATGACCCGCGGGTCCGCCAGCACCAGCCCCAGCGCCGCGCGCACGTCGGGCGCGGGGGCCACGCGCCCCTGCACCGCGTCCCACAGCGGCGTTCCGCCGCACCGCACCGACCGCAGCCAGGTGCGCGCGTAGGTTCCCGCCGGCACCGCCTCGGGGTCGCCGATGGCCAGGTTGCGGAACGGCATCGCCGCCAGCGCGCACGGCTCCGCCATCGTCGAGGTGTCGCGCGCGTTGCCCACGACCACCAGCGCGTTGGCCAGCAGGTCGCGGCGCGAGCCCGGCAGCACGCGGCCGGCGCTCTGCACCGTGTCCATCCACGCCGCGCTGGCGCTCAGGAACAGGTCGGGCCCGCGCGTGGCCATGATCTGGTGCGCCAGGTCGTTGCTCCCCGCGAAGTTGAACACCACGCGGACGCCCGTGTCGCGCTCGAAGCCGGCGCCCAGCTCCTCCATCGCCTCGCGCAGGCTGGCCGCGGCAAAGACGAGGATCTCCTCACCCTGCCGTTGCGCCGCAGTTTCCTCCTTCGGCTTGCAGCCGCCCGCCAGAAGGGCCGCGAAGGCCGCCAGCAGCAGGATGGGTCGGGCCTGGATCATCGTCTAAAAGCCGACGCTGGTGAGGATGTTTCTGGATTGACCCGCGTGCGGGCTTGGGCAATGTTGCTCATTGTACTCGCGGGCCGCTCTGCGCCTCGCGGTGGTGGTGCCGTCCTGGGAGCGTCCGCCAGCCGATGCAGCCGAACTCGCCGACTCAGCCTTTGGATTCTACACCGGACACGGACTCGCCGCGAAAGGACGGGGCGATCCGGCGCATCGGCCTGGGCGTGCTGGCGGCGGCCTCGGCGGCGCTCTTCGCCGCGGCGGAGGTGCTGGGCTGGGGCGCCCCGGCGCGGGCGGCGATCATCGGCGGCCTGTGCGTCGCGCTCTGGCTGAGCGAGTGGGTGCCCGTCTGGGTTCCCACCATCGTCCTCTGGGGTGCGACCCCGCTGCTGCTGCGGCCGTTCGGCCAGGACTTCGGGCCGCTGCGGGTGCTGGCGTGGTCGGTGGATCCCGTGCTCGCGCTGTTCTTCGGCGGCTTTGCGCTGGCCGCGGCGGCGGGGCGGCACGGCGTGGACCGCTCGATGGCCGCGGTCGCCCTGCGCCTGTCGCACGGCAGCGCCATGCGGACCATCGCCCTGGCCGCGCTGGCCACCGCGGCGCTCTCGATGTGGATGTCGAACATCGCCGCCGCGGCGCTGATGCTGGGCGCCTTTCGCCCGGTGCTGGACCAGGAGCCGGCCGACGGCTCGCTGCGCCGGGGGCTGCTGCTGTCCATCGCCATGGCGGCCAACGTGGCTGGGATCGCCACGCCCATCGGCTCCGGGCCCAACGGCATCGCCATCGCGGCGGCGGAGCGCTACCAGCACATCACCTTCGTGCACTGGATGGCGTTCGGCGTTCCGCTGACGCTGTCGCTGCTGGTCGCGGTCCTCTTCCTGGTCCGGGTGTGGCTCAATCCCACCGGGCAGGTGCGGCTGCCGCCGGGCTCGCTGGACGGCCCGCGCGGGCGGGTGCGCACGCTGGCGGCGGTGTTCGGCGCCACCGTCGTGCTGTGGCTTACCGAGGCGGTGCACGGCGTGCCCGCGTGGCAGGTGGCGCTCGGTGCCGCCGCCGTGCTGCTGCTGCTGGGCCTGCTGCGTCCGGGCGACCTGCTGCGCATCGACTGGGCGACGCTGGTGCTGATCGCGGGCGGCATTGCCCTGGGCGCGCTGCTGGACCACTCGGGTCTCATCCGCGGGATGGCGGAGCGGCTTCCGCTGGCCGCCGCGCCGCCCACGCTGCGCATTCTGGGCCTGTGCCTGCTGAGCGCGCTGCTTTCCGCGCTGATGAGCAACACCGGCACGGCCACGCTGCTGGTGCCCCTGGCGCTGGCGGTGAGCGGCGCGCCCTCCGCCGCCGTGCTGGTGGCGGTGGCGGCCTCGCTGGGCGTTCCTTTCGTCACCAGCACGCCGCCCAACGCCATGGCCTTTGGCGCGGGGCTGCGCGCGCGGGACCTGCTGGTTCCCGGGCTGGTGATCATGCTGGGCGGCTGCCTGGTGGTGGCGCTCACCGGCCCGTGGGTCCTGCGGATGATGGGCGTCCCCTGACGCTCCGCCCGTGGAGGCGGACCGGGTAACGCCGATCCCGCCACGCCCTTGCCGGGGGCACCGCCGGGTTTGCGGCTCGACGAAGGACATCGAACTGGCGTCCGACGGGGCCCCTCCCGGCCAGGGCATGGCGGTGAGGCGGGCTGACCCCGCAGTTCTCCCCCGTCGGCACGTCTGATGACACGAAAAAACAGATCCCCCCCCCCGGCACCCACGTTCCTAAGAAGACAGTTTACAATGTTCGTGCTTGCCGCTATTCATTCCTAAGGCAGCCATCTTATCAACCCCCTTGGAAAAGAGATATCTGGATGAAGAAACTACGCTTGAACCTGGACACGCTGCGTGTGGAGAGTTTCTCCACCGACCGCGCGGATCATCCGGGCGGAACAGTACGTGGATACGACTACACCTCGGACTGCCCGTCGGAGATGGCCGGCTGTACGGCGAACGTCTACTGCGATGGTTCCAGCGGCTGCGGCGCCTGGACCACTACCACTGGTCCGGTCCCAACCATGTTCAGCTGCGACGTGACGTGTCAGAACGAGAATTAAGCAAACTGGGACAATGCAGCCCCGCCGAGGAATGGCCACCGGCGGGGCTGTTCCTTCCGGCTCCAGAGGGGCGCGCGGGCGGTCGCCACTGCGGAGGCGACTGCCGACCTGCTGGAGGGCGGTGACACTTCATGTCACGGCCGCCCAGGTTGCGCGTGCGGTCGCTAGAAAACCTTTCTCGCGCCTGCATCTTGCTTCCTGACGGGGTAGGCTCACACGCCGTGTGGTTGTTGCAGCGAAGCAGCGAATTCATTCGCCCTTGTGGTGCTCTACCACGGACGGCGGCTCTGTCGGACTACATCATTGCCGCGGGTGCGGGGCGGGGCTGCCGCGACTACCCTCCAGCAGGCCGACACTAGATTCCTCGGCCCTGCGACCTGCGGTGCGGAGGATGATTCTGGCGCGGCCGGGCCTCGGAATGACAGGCATTGGTGACCTTCTCAAGCAACGACGGTCCGCCATCTCGTGGCGACGCCGAACACCAATCCCGCCACGTCCACAACACCCGCTCTCTCGCTCAACCCTGCCAGCCCGCGAAGGCGGGCTTCGTGTGGTTGTTGCAGCGAATTCATTCGCCCTTGCCGGGTTCACCGCCGGGTTTTGCGGCTCGACGAAGGACATCGAACTGGCGCCCGACGGGGCCCCCTCTCCCCCGGCCCCTCTCCCCCGCGGAGCGGGAGAAAGGGGAGAATCCGATCCCGCTTCGACGGGGTTCTGCGCGAGGGGCACGCCCCCTCCGGGCTCGCATTACTCGCCCACCTCCCCCAAAACCCCTGGGGGAGGTTGAACATCGATTCCTGCTACGTGGCAGACACTCGCCCGAACCCCACATCCTCCAGTCCGCGAAGGCGGGCTTCGTGTGGTTGTTGCAGCGAATTCATTCGCCCTTGCAGCCCTTGCAGCCCTTGCAGCCCTTGCAGCCCTTGCAGCCCTGCAGCCTCTGCCGAGTCAATCCTCCGCCGCGCGGGCCATGGCGTGGCGAGCGAGGGCAAAGAGCAGCGCCGCGAGGATCGCGAGCGGCAGCAGCATCCCCCACGTCTCTCCCAGCCGCCCGAAGAGCAGCGCTTGGCGCAGCGCGTCCGACACCAGGGTCAGCGGGTTCCACTGCGCCACGGCGGCCAGCCAGCCGGGCATCTGCCGCGACGGGACCAGCGCCGTGCTGGTGAAGAGCAGCGGCATGTTCAGCACGTGGACGAACACCGCCATGCTCTCCGGCGCGCGCGTCCGCAGCGCGATCCAGCACGACAGGCTTCCGTACGCCGCCGCGAACAGCGCCAGGCCCACGCCGCCGACGAGCACCGCGCCCCAGTCGATCCACAGCCGCGCGCCCAGCATCTTTCCGATCATACCCACCACCAGCGCCTGCGCCAGCAGCCGGCTTACGTCCGCGGCCAGCTTGCCGGCCAGGATCCACCCCGGATGCGCCGTGGACCGCACCATCCGCTGCACGAACCCCGTCTGCAGGTCGCGCACGAGGTCGATCCCCGCCTGCGACGCGCCGAACAGCACCGTCATGGCACAGATGCCGGGGAGCACGAACGTCAGGTACGGGATGCGGAAGTAGCCCGGCCCCAGGTCGTAGCGGTGAAAGAGGAAGCCGAAGATCAGCATCCACCACAGCGGCTGCACCAAGCTGAACGCCAGCGGCACCGGCCGCCGCAGCGACTTGCGCCACCCCCGCCGCGCCGTCTCGCGCGCAATCGCGAGCCGCGCGCTCACGCCCCGCCTCCCCGCCGCGAACCCCCGGTTGCGGACGCGCATGCGTGCGGGACGCCGCACACCGCCGGGCCGCCGAGTCCGCGCAGGCGGACTTTGCGCCTTTCCCGCGGCGAATTCATTCGCTCCGGGAGCCGGACGGCGCGTGGCTCGCTCCCGACCACGCCGACCGATCGCTCCGCCTCCCTTCGCCGCGCCCTCACCCCCGCCTCCCGCGCCCGCCACCACCGCCTCGTCCACCGCCTCCGCCGCCACCCCCCCCGCCTCCTCCGCCGCGCTGCGGAAGGGGAGGCGAATCATCCGCCGCCCACGGCTGTCCCGTCAGGCGAAAATACGCATCCGCCAGGTCCGGCGCATGGCGCGCGTACGCCACGTGGCCATATCCCAGGTCCTGAAGCACCGCAAGGATGGGATCCAGCCCCTCCACCGGCGCGTCCCGCCACACCGTGACGGTGCGGCCGGAGACGACGGCCCCCTCCACGCCGGGCAGCCGTGCCAGCGCGGGGCCGATGCCGCCGGCCTCCGCGCCCGGCTCGCGCTCCAGCGTAACGACGGCCCGCGCGCGGCCGTGCGCCGCCACCAGCGCCGCCGGCGGGCCGTCCGCGATCAGCCGGCCGCCGTGCAGCAGCAGCGCGCGGTCGCAGTGCGCCGCCACCTCCACCAGGTCGTGCGTGGCGATCAGCAGCGTGTTCCCCGCGTCGCGCCAGGCGGCGGCGCGGCGCCAGAGGTCGCGGCGGCCTTCGGGGTCCAGGTTCGACGTCGGCTCGTCCAGCAGCAGCAGGGGCGGGGCGTGGATGGCCTCCAGCGCCAGGTGCAGCCGCTGCCGCTGCCCGCCGGACCAGGTGCCCACGCGCCGGTCCGCGAACGGCCGCAGCCCGTATCCATCCACCACCCCGTCCAGGCACGCCGCCCGCCCGGACGCAGGCAGCCCGCGCAGCGCGTGGAACAGCCGCAGCGTCTCCCACCCCGTCATCTCCGGGTCCAGCGCCGCCTCCTGCCCGGCGTACGCGGCCCGCGCGCGCACGGCGGCGGGATCGCGGCGCGGGTCCGTCCCCATCACCCGCACCGTACCCCCGTCCGCCCGCACGATGCCGAAGAGCACGCGCAGCAGCGTGCTCTTTCCCGATCCGTTGCCCCCGATCAGCCCCACCAGCTGGCCGGCGGGGACGTCCAGGTCCACGCCGTCCAGCGCGCGCACGCCCCCGGCGAATGTTTTCGCCAGGCCGTGCGCGTGGACGGCCGGCTCAGTCGGCGTAGACGATGGTGCCGGCATGCTCTCCGCGCACCGCGGCGGCAATGCGGTCCGGGTCGCGCCCGTTCACCACCTGGAACTGGCGCACCAGCCGCGCGTTCAGCAGCACGTCCATCAGCACCTCGTCGAAGGGCAGGGTCTTCAGCTGCCGCTTCTTCAACTCGTTGGCGCCAATGGAGTCGATGAACGACGCCGACGGGTTCTCCTTGGGATCCTCGGTGTAGAGGCCGTCCACGTCCTTGACCAGCGTGACCGACTTGCAGCCGAAGCACTCGCCCAGGATCAGGCATCCCGCGTCGGTGCGGTGGGGCGGAATGCGGCCGATCTCCGGCGGGTGCTCCCACAGCGAGTAGGGCGGCACGCCGTTGAAGATGACGCCCGGGGCGCTGTGGATGAACAGCGGCAGCAGGTGCCCGAAGATCTCGGGCGGAATGGCCACCACGCCGTACGGCGACAGCAGCGTCCCCAGGATGTGCGCGTTCCCCAGCGCGTCGGCCACGGACACCTGCGCCAGCACCCCCGTCGGCAGCCCCAGGTCGATGCCGATGGAGAACACGTGGCGGCTGCGCACCCCGCCGCCCACCCCCAGGATCAGCTTGCTTCCGCCCTTGAGCAGCTGCGCCAGGACGTCCACGACGGGATAGGTGACCGCGCGTCCCTGGTCCAGGATCGAGCTGCCGCCGATCTTGACCACGTGCACGTCGGGGAGCATGCGCACCACGTCGCTCTCCGTCGACGCCATCACCTGCTTGTCCAGCAGGCTCTCGCGCATCAGCATCGACTGCACGTGGTGGCGGTCGTCCGGCCCCGTCCGCGGCTCCAGAATGGTATCGCTCATGGTCGTTCAGTCCGCGGTGATGATGGTGCCGACGGGCTCGCCCTCGAGCGCGCGGGTCAGGTTGCCGGGCACGAGGCCGTTGATGATCTGGATGGAGCGGCGGTTTTCCGCGTTGGGCATGATGTCGAGCACGGCGCGCTCCACCACCACGTCGTCCAGGTCCATCGCCTTGAGCTCGCTCACGCTGATGCGGGGGATGAACCTGGCGTGGCGGTCCTTCTTGGGGTCCGCCGTGTACAGCCCGTCCTCGTCCTTCACGTAGATCATGGACCGCGTGCCGAACACCTCGCTGATGAGAAAGCACCCCGTGTCGGTGCGGTGCGGGGGGATGCGGCCGATGGCGGGGTTCTTCTGCCAGAAGGTGTATGGCGGCATGCCGAAGAAGATGGCCGCGCCGCGCTCCGCCAGGTAGAGCGGCAGCTGGGGAAACTGCACGGGCTCGATGAAGGGGATGCCGTGCTTGGCCAGCAGGTAGTGCAGCATGCGCGCGTTCTGCATGCTCACGAAGGTGCCCAGCACGCTCAGCACCCCCGTGGGCATCCCCAGGTCGATCCCCACGCTGTAGGCGTGTCGCGCGCGCGTCCCCGCCCCCGTGCCGATGATCATCTTGTGCCGCCCCAGGTTCGCCGAGATCTCGTCGATCAGGGGGAACACCGCCGCGCGGCCGCGGTCGATGAAGCTCTGCCCGCCCACCTTGACCACGTTGGCGTCGGGGAGGATCTGTACCAGGGGGTGCTCGGAGGTGCGCGCCAGCAGCGCCTCGTCCGTCAGGCTGCCGGTGACCAGCGACTGGCCCAGCGCGGTCAGGAGTTCGTTCTGCATTCGGTGTGGGGGATGGGGATGAGGGGACAGGTTACAGGGGACAGCGGGATTGGCTCTGTCGTGAGCCGGCGCGACATGTGGGGATGCTCCCGGATGCGTCGAGAAAGCCGATCTGCGTCCGCGGAGGGCCCCTGAGCGAAAGGCCTGACGGGGGAGAGGGCCCGGCGGGAACGCGACTCACCCCACGCGGATGGCGTCCAGCTCGAACGATTCTTCCTGCTCGCGCGGCTGGCCGAGGTCGCCGAGCGCCGCCTGCGCCCAGGCGCGGAGGTCCGCCAGCACGCGCGCCTTGGCCTCCGCGGGAACGTCGATGCCGGCCAGGCCGCTCTTGCCCTCCCACGCGGCCAGGGAGTCGGCGGGGCGGTGGGGGTGCGTCCAGCGGGCGGCGATGCGCGGCTCCATCCGGCGCCCGCCCGCCTGCTCCAGCGCGGCGAACACGGCCCCGGCGCGCGCGTCGTGGCTGCGTCCCGCAAAGCCCTGCGCCTGCAGCATGCTCCGCATCTGCCGCCGCAGCACGGACTTGACCGAGTCCGGCGGCCTGCGCACGCGCCCCAGCACCAGCCATCCGCCTGGGGCGCGCAGCACGCGGCGCACCTCCGCCGCGGCGTGGGCGGGATCCAGGTGGTGCAGCGCGCGGGCGGAGAACACCACGTCCGTGCCCGCATCCTCCGCGGGCCAGCGTTCGCCGCCATCCGCCACGTGCAACTCCGCGGCGAGCCCCGCCGCCTCCACCCGCTCGCGGAACACCTGCAGCATCGCGGCGGAGCGGTCGAAGCCGGTGTAGCGGATGGGCAGGCGCAGCAGCGGCAGGCTCAGCGCCCCCGTCCCCGCGCCCACCTCGAGCCATCGCTGCCCCTTCACCGGCCCCACGATCTCCGCCAGCGCGTCCGCCACCGCCCGCGCCGCCTCTTCCGGCACTCCCGCGCGCTCGTCGAACCCCGTCGCCTGGTCGTCGTAGAGCATGGAGGTAGGGCGGGAGAGGAGGCTTCCGGGAAGGCTGCCGTGCGGGCCAAGCGTACTGTATCTTGCTGACCGATTATTTGCAAATCTTTCTGCTGCGGAGATTCGTAACAGGCCAGTCTGCGGTAGATGACGGGCGAATTTGGAATCCGGCCATACACAGGGATTCGATCCTGCTCCGCAAAGAAATCCCTGGGATTAGTGAGTCGGGCCGCAGGATTTTTCGTGCGTACTGGCGGAATATGTACCTGGTTCGTAGCTTCTGCCGGTCCGGCGTTGCCGGGGTACAACTCCACTTTCTCCTGGAGGCACGCATGCGTCTCGTTCGCAACACGGTCGTGGGACGGGGATTGTTCGGGCTCGCGATGGTCGCGGCGCTCGCGTTTGGCGCGAGCCAGGCAGCCGCGGCGCCGGCCGCAGAGAAAAGCGCGGAGCGCGCCTGCGGCCCCACATGGTGCAACAATATTTGCATCAGGGGCGGCTTCGAAGGCGGCTACTGCTACGGCGGGTACGACTGCGTCTGCTACTAACCGCTGACCAGGATTTACGCGGCGGAGCCGGCAGCGGGCACCAACGCGCTCCGGTTTCTGGGGGAGATCGCAAGGTCGAGCCGTGTGGGCGCCGGGGGTGCGCACGCCAGCCACGGCCTTGCGATTAGCCGTGCGTGTGATGCACCCGCGCGAAAAATCCGCGAAGGTGTTATCTTATCCGGAGCATACGGGAACACTCACTCTCCGGGGATATCGCATTGTCGCAACTTGATCTGGCCGCCGAGATGGCCGCGGCGCGTGCACGGCGCGCGGAGCAGACGGCTCGCTCGCTTCGCGAGGCACGCGTGCAGACCATCCGTGGGGCCGTGCGCCCCGGCTCTACCCGCCTCGAGATCGAGGAGCGGGCGCGCAGCTTTTATCCGCGCCTGAACGCGGAGCTGCTGGAAGAGGTCGTGGACCTGGTGTGCGACGACGGCCGCGGCCATACGCCCGTCGCGGCGTCGGCCCCCGCCGCCGAGCCGGAGACGGAGCAGGCCGAGCGCTAACCCGCTCGCACGTTCCGCCAGATACGAAAGGCCGCGCCCAGGAATGGGCGCGGCCTTTCGCGTGTCCTGCACTGCCTGCCTGTCCGCCTCAATGAAGTCAGCGAGGCGGAGCGAACCCGGCTCCGTTGACTCCGTGTGAGCTCCCCACCCGCTCCTCAGAGGGTGTTGCCAAGCCTTGAAGCTAACAGCGGAGCGGTGACTTCCTGAGGGAGCGCACCACGCGTAACCAGAAGCCACACAACCGCCTGCGCGCGACCGAAGGATCTCGTCCGCCTTCGCGAAGGACTGTCCTCCGGGCGCGGCAGCCGGCCGCCCGGTTCTGCTGGCGAGATCCTTCAGTCGGCGCCAAAGTCCATCGTACCCGCAGGTTGCGTAGCAGCGCCTCCCTCAGGAAGTCAATCGCAGGGCGAGGTTTAGCAACACTCTCCAGAGTGTGTTCAAGAATCCCTGCGCTCGCGCCCGGATGTCATTTCGAAGGAGGCGCCAGACCGCACCATCGGCTCGCACGAAATCCTGCGCGCCGACTGAGAAATCTACTGTCTGCTGCTGGTGCCCCGCCGCACCGCTCCGGCACTGGCCCTGTCCGCCCGTGTCGTAGCCACAAGGTAAGCACGGGCTACCGCGTCTGCCCTCCAGCAAATCCGACAGGGGATTCCTCGGCCCTGCAACCTCTGGTGTGAAAGCAGGCTACGGCGTGGCCGGGCCTCGGAACGACAGCGCTGGTAGATCTGCCTGGATGTGCAGCGTCGGATTCTTAAACACGCTCTCAGGGAACCTGGGTCAGCCGCAGCCGCACCCGGCCCGCCGTTGCCGGCTGTTCCCTGTTCCCTGTTCCCTATTCCCTATTCCCTATTCCCTATTCCCTATTCCCTATTCCCTATTCCCTATTCCCTCACCCGAAAGAACCCGCCCCCACGCTTCAATCCGCGGACGGACCGCCGTTGCGCAGGTACGCCCGCACGTCGCCCAGGTCGTAGCGCCCGTTGCGGTTGCCGAATGCGTCCACGGCGGCCTGCTCGCCCTCGGGCGGGGGCGCGGTGCCCAGGTAGGGGCCCAGCAGCAGCGCGGCCCCCAGCAGCGGCCGGCGAAGCACGCCGATGCGCGCCTGGCCGCCCGCCACGGTAATGGAGAGCGCCAGGTTCGACGGGCCGCCGGCGTTCAGCCGCAGCGACGGCGTGGTGGCGTCGGACAGGATGTGGGTGCCGGTGAACACGTCGCCCGCCTCGCCGCGGTTGCCGCCCTCGGTGGCGCTGCGCAGCAGCGTGCCGTTGCCGTCCGCCTCGACCAGTCCCACGCGGTAGATGCGCGGGCAGGTGGGGCAGGGGCGCAGGGGGCGCGACGGCTCCACGTGGTAGATGAGCACCCCGCCGGCGGGAAGGCCCGAGTCGTAGCCGGTGTTGGGGCGGTACTCCAGCAGCAGGTACTCGTCCGCGCCGCGCAGGGGAATGCGCAGCGAGCGGCCGGAGACCTGCACCGGCGGCAGGGTGAAGAACTGGTTCACCGCCGCCCCCGCGTCCGTCTCCACGATCCACCCCAGCCGCTGCTTTTCGTACGCGCCCATGTGCGACGGGCGCATCACCTTGCCAAAGCTGGCGCCGTCGCCGCACCCCCACGAGCCGGCCGCCATCAGCGTCCAGCACCCCAGCACCCAGCGGCGCTGCCCGGGAAGAATGCCGCCCGCGGGGTCGTAGAAGTCCGGCAGCCCGAACGCGTGCCCGGTCTCGTGCGCGATGGTGGGAATGCCCTGCCGCGTGCCGTCGCAGCTCACCGCGCTCTGCATGATGTAGTCGTCCACCAGCACCGGCTGGCCATTGGGGCGCAGGTCGTCGCTGCGGAACGCCGACCCCGTCCACCCGCGTACGGCCGAGCGGTGCGGCCACGGGCCCGGCCCGCCGCACGACGCGTCGACGTCCGTGTACTGGAACACCACCACGTCCACGTAGCCGTCGTCGTCGCCGCTGTTGGGCACGCCGTCGAGGCCGTCGTTGTCGTACTGGCCAAAGTTCACGGTGGCGTCCACGCGCCGCAGCGCGTCCGTCATGTACTCGCCGATCTGCGCGTCTTCGCCCAGCCCCATGGACGCGCCCACGGCGGCGGCGCGCGTCACGCCGGTGCGCACCCAGGGGAGCACGCTCCCCGTAAGGCTGACGCGGCCGCCGCTGATCTCGCGGTAGAAGTCCGTCAGGCTGCCCGTGGGGTTCTGCCCGAACAGCGCCTGCTGCGTAAGGTCGGTGCTGAACGGCGGCTCCGGCGAGTCGGCGAACAGCGTCATCACCACCACCATCCGCATCTCGCCCGTGGCCGGCAGGATGGCCGCCTGGCCGCCGCCCTGCCGGATGGACATCGCCCCGCCCGGGACCCGGTCCCTCCACCCGCGCCGCAGCTCGAAGAAATCCGGGTCCCGCCGCACGCGCTCGTAGTAGCCGGCGGGGAGCGTCACGCCGCGCGCCCGCGCCAGGGTCTCGATGTCCTGCGCCGCCGCCGGCTCCCCGCCGAATCCCATCGCCATGGCGCCCGCCGCCAGCAGCAGCGCCCGTCCGCGTATCGTCATCTCCCCCTCCTCAGCGGCTGAAGGTGACGCGGTAGCCGTCCAGCGACGGCCGCGGCTGGTCGCTTCCGTCCACCACCTCCACCACGCGGACGGCGGGCGGGGCCTGGCCGGCCGCCATGGTCACGCGGAACTCGATGGGGCCGGCGGGCTCCTGGATCAGCACCACGCGGGTGCTGGTGGGCGAGGCGGGCTGCGTGTGCAGCGTTCCCGTCCCGGCCTCGATGGATTCCACGCCGGGGCCGGTAAGCTCCAGCGCGACGGCGCCCTCGGCTCCGTTGGGCGACTCCAGCACGGCGCGGTACTCGCCCCCGTCGCCGAGGCCGGTGCCGCCCCGCTCGCAGGCGCCCAGCGCCAGGACGGCCGCGAGGACGGTGAAGATGGCTGGGATGCGCATGATGCTTTCGATGGGATCGGGGATGGCCGCGCGGCGTGGCGGCGCGGACGTTGGTACAGGCGATGTGAGACGTACGTTCCGCCCGTAGAACGCGCGCATCGGGGCGGGTCTGACACCCCGCGTCGGGTTGCGCCCGGCGGCGCGGGCCCCCTATCGTGCACCCGGTGAGCGGGACGCGTGCGATTTTGAGCCGGCCGCGTCCCGTCCGGCCGCGGGAGCGAACGAGTTCGCCGCGGGAAATTCGCGAAAGTCCGCCCGCGGGAGCGAATGGATTCGCCGCTGGAAAATCGCAAAGTCCGCCTTCGCGGACCCGGCGGCCCGGCGGTGTGCGGCGTCCCCGGCATCTGCGCGTCCGCCGCGGGGCGATCCGCCGGTCCGGTGCGCACGCCGCGCCGTCATCCTGCTTCCGTGTCTCTTCTCTCCATCCGCCGCCGGTGACCCTGACTCCTTCCGCCGGCCCGCGCCCGCTCACCGTAGGCATCTGCACGCGCGACCGGCGTGCGTCGCTGCTGCGCTGCCTGCGCTCGCTGCGGCACGCGGAGGCGTTCATCGACCGCGTGCTGGTGGCGGACGACGGCTCCGATCCGCCGGTGGAGGCGTGGGTGCACGAGGCGCTGGGCGCCGACGCGCCGCCGGGGCTGACGACGCTGCGCGTGGAGACGTCCATCGGCCCCACGGCGGGGCGCAACCGCATCTCGGCGGCGGCGCGGACGCCGTACATCCTGTACCTGGACGACGACGCGGCGGTGCTCTCGGAAGCGGCCGTGCGCGACGCGCTGGCGGTGCTGGACGGCGATCCCGCCGTGGCCGCGATCGCCTTTGCCCAGGCGGACGCGGAGGGGCGGCTGTATCCCCCCGGCGCGCAGCCGTCGGCGGCCACGGTGCCGTCGCTGGTGAACACCTTCATCGGGTTCGCGCACATGGTGCGGCGGGAGGCGCTGGTGGCGGCCGGCGGGTACCGCGAGATGCTGGGGATCATGGGCGAAGAGCGCGAGCTCACCTTTCGGCTGCTGGACGCCGGCCTGCACGTGGTCTACCTCCCCGGCGCGCCGATGGCGCACCTGTCGGACCCGGCGGGGCGCGACGCGCGCAAGTTCCTGTTCCAGACGGTGCGCAACGACGCGCTCTCGGGCCTGCTCAACGAGCCGCTCCCCGTCGCGCTGGGGATGCTGGGGCCGCGGCTGCTGCGCTACTTTCCCATGCGCCGCGGCTGGGGCGGCGAAGACCCCGGCGGCTTTCGGCGCATCGTCCGCGGGGTGGCGGATGCGCTGCCGCGGGTGCGCGCGGAGCGGCGGCCGGTGCGGTGGTCCACGCTGCGCACCTGGTACGCGCTCAAGGTTTCGCCGCCCTACCACGGACCCGGAGCCGCGCCGTGAGCCGGCCGCGGCGGCTGCTGACGCTGGGGCACTCGTACGTGGTGGGCACCAACCGGCGGCTGGCCCGGGCGATTGCAGAGGCCGGGGCGGGGGAGTGGGAGGTGACCGCCGCCGCGCCCGCCAGCTTTCCCGGCGACCTGGGGCCGATCACCCTGCGGCCCGAGCCGGGCGAACGCGTGGAGGCGCTGCCGCTGCGCGCGGCGGGCGGAATCCACACCATGCTGTACGGCGGCGAGCTGCGGGCGCTGCTGCGGCGCGGGTGGGACGTGGTGCACTGCTGGGAAGAGCCGTACATCCTGGCGGGTGCGCAGGTGGCCACGTGGACGCCGCGCGAGTCGAAGCTCGTCTTTGCCACCTTCCAGAACCTGCGGAAGCGCTATCCTCCCCCTTTCCGCTGGACGGAGCGGTACGCCATGCGCCGCGCGGCGGGGTGGATCGCCTTCGGCCACACGGTGGAGGGCGCGCTGCACGACCGCCCCGGCTACGCGGACCGTCCGCACCGGGTGATCGCGCCCGGCGTGGACACGGACCTCTTTCGCCCGGATCCCGCGGCCGGCGCACGGGTCCGGGCTTCGCTGGGGTGGATGGACGAGGGGCCGCCGGTGGTGGGCTACCTGGGCCGCTTCGTCCCCGAGAAGGGGCTGGATACGCTGATGCGCGCGCTGGACGCGGCCGCGGAGCCGTGGCGCGCGCTGTTCGTCGGCGGCGGGCGGATGGAGGCGGAGCTGCGCGCGTGGGCGGCGGGCCACGGCGACCGCGTGCGCATCGTGACGGGGGTGGACCACGCGCGCGTGCCGGAGCACCTGAACGCGATGCACCTGCTCTGCGCGCCCAGCCGCACGACGGCTGCGTGGCGCGAGCAGCTGGGGCGCATGCTGACGGAGGCCATGGCGTGCGGCGTCCCCGTCGCCGGCAGCGCCAGCGGCGAGATCCCGCACGTCATCGCCGACGCCGGCCTCATCGTCCCCGAAGACGACGTCCCCGCGTGGACGGAGTCCATCGGCCGCCTGCTGGCGAGTGCCGGCTTTCGCGCGGACCTCTCCGCCCGCGGTCTCGCCCGCGCGGAGGCCGAGTTCTCGCTCCGCGCGGTGGGACGCCGGCACCTGGAATTCTTTAATGAATTGCTCGCGGATTCACCGCGTCCTTCGTGAGAAGGTGTTTCCTGACATCCCACCGCGCTTGATTTCCTGAGGGAGGCGCCGCTCCGTAATCTGCTGGCACGATGTACTTTGGCGCCGGCCGAAGGATCTCGCCGGCAGGATTGTGGGGCTGGATGTTGGGCGAAGATCTTGCCCCTCGCGGTCGGAGAGGAGGTCCTTCGGTCGCGCGCAACCGGTTGTGTGGCTTCTGGTTGCACGTGGTGCGCTCCCTCAGGAAGTCAAGCGCGCGTGTGGCTGGTAACCATCTGCGGGCTCCGCGTGCGCGCCGATCCTCGGGATCGCCCTCGCGATTCTGTCATTCCGAAGGAGGCGCCGCACGGAACCTGCCCGACCGGATACTCTGGCGCCGACTGAGGAATCTACTCTCGGGTTGCTCGTAACCAGTGGGTGGGCTCCAGACCGGCGGCTACGTTCGTCTGCCCGGCCAGGAGAGCCAGGCGCGTTGGCTATCCGGCTCTGTCCGGGTTTGCTGCATCCGCGGCACCGGTGCGGGCTGCCGCGTCCGGGATCGAGGGGGCCGAGAGTAGATCCTTCGGCCCTGCGACCTGCGGCGCGAACGGAAGGTGCGGTGTGGCCGGGCCTCAGGATGACAGTCCTGGCCGAGGGCCAGGAACGGATCGTCATCCCGCAATTTACTTGAAGCTCCCCTGAGCCATTCCCCAGTGCAAGATCCAGCTTCGAACACGCCAGCAGACGAACGCGACGCCCTGCGCTCCGGCGAGTACGCGCGAAAGCAGCTCTTCGGGAAGGGGCTGATCGGGTGGAGCCACGCGCGGCGGTTCGCGGCGGCGCAGCGGGCGGTGCAGCCGTACGCGGGCAGGCCGCTGCTGGACTACGGCTGCGGCGACGGGACGTTCCTGGCGCTGGTGCACGACCGGTTTCCGCACTCCGTGGGCGCGGAGATCGATCCGGCGCTGGTGGCCGACGCGCAGACGCGGTTCGGGGGGATGCAGGGGCTGCGCTTCATCCACACGAATGAGGTGCCGGCGTTGCCGGACGGATCGTTCGGCGTGGTGACGTGCATGGAGGTGCTGGAGCACTGCACGCCCGACGCGGTGGAGCGGGTGATCGGCGAGATGCGCAGGCTGGTGGCGGCGGACGGCGTGGTGATCGTCAGCGTCCCGGTCGAGACGGGTCCGGCGCTGCTGGTGAAGACGGCGGCGCGCGCGGTGGCGGGCCTCCGGGGCGTGAGCGGATACCAGGACCGCGAGCGGCACACGATGGGCGAGCTGGCGCGGATGGTTTTCGCGGGCGCGGAGACCTCCATCGACCGCCCCGTCTACGAGACGCGGCGCCCGGACGGCACCCCCAACCGCTACCACGGCCACAAGGGCTTCAACTGGCGCCGGCTGGCGGCGCGGCTGCGGCGGGACTTCCACCTGCGCGAGACGCGCTTTTCGCCGCTGCCGGTGGTGGGCGGGCTCATCAACAGCCAGGCCTGGTTCACGTGCACCCCCCGCTGACCGTCGGCGTGGTGTGCGACTACGCGGACGAGGGGTGGCCCAGCATGGACCTGGCGGCCGAGCTGCTGGACGCGGGGCTGCGCGCCCACGCGCCGGGGTTCGCGCCCGCGCTGCTGCGGCCGCAAATGCCGCGCGCCTTTCGCCGCGTGCTCCCCGGGCGCGCGGGGCTGAACGCGGACCGGCTGGCCGCGCGGCACCTGGCGTATCCGCGCTGGCTGCGGCGGCACGCGCGCGGCATCGACCTGTACCACGTGGCGGACCACAGCTACGCCCACCTGGTGCACGCGCTTCCCGCCGAGCGCACCGTGGTCACCTGCCACGACCTGGACGCCTTTCGCTCGCTGCTGGACCCCGCCGCCGACCCGCGCCCTGCCTGGTTCCGCGCGATGTCGAATCGGCTCCTCACCGGCCTGCAGCGCGCGGCGCACGTGGTGTGCGACAGCGACGCCGTGCACGCCGAGCTGCTGTCGTATGGCGCGCTGCCGCCGGAGCGCGTGTCCACCGTTCCGCTTCCCGCGCACCCCGACTTTTCCGCCGGGCCCCATCCCGCGGCGGACGCGGAGGCGGTGCGGCTGCTGGGGCCGGCGGGGGGGCACGTAGACCTGCTGCACGTGGGGAGCACGGTGGCACGCAAGCGCATCCCCCTGCTGCTGAAGGCGTTCGCGGAGCTGGCGCCCGTGGTCCCCGCCGCGCGGCTGGTGCGCGTGGGCGGCGCGCTGCAGCCGGAGCAGCGCCGGATCGCGACCGAGCACGGCATCAGCGACCGCATCGTGGAGCTTCCCTTCCTGGATCGAACCACGCTGGCCGCCGTCTACCGCCGCGCCTCCCTCGTCGTCTATCCCTCCGAGCGCGAGGGTTTCGGCCTGCCGCTGGTGGAGGCGATGTCGTGCGGCGCGCCGATCCTGGCCTCCGACCTCACCGTCTTTCGCGAAGTGGCCGGGGACGCCGCCCGCTACGTCGCGCGAGACGATGCGGACGGCTGGGCGGAGGCGCTGGCGGACGAGATCGACCGCCTCGCATCCCCCGAAAATCGTGCGGAGACGCGGGATGCGGTGCTGCGGCGGGCGGAGCGGTTCACGCTGGCGGCGTACGCGGGGTCCATCGCGCAAATCTACGATGGCGTGTTGGCATGATTCAGCAAAAGATGGCCTCACACAGAGTCAGCAGAGTCAACAGAGTACGTGCGGCCACCACTCTGCTGACTCTGTTGACTCTGTGTGAGGCCTGTCTTTTGGGGGATGGGCGATGAGCCGGCGGCTGCGCGTGCTGCACGTCGGCAAGTTCTATCCGCCGCACCGCGGGGGGATGGAAAGCGCGCTGGAAACCCTCTGCCGCGAGCTGCGGGCGGAGGTGGACGTGCAGGTGCTGGTATCCAACGATGCGCGGCAAACGGTACGCGAGACGGTGGACGGCGTGCCCGTGACCCGCATCGGCACGGCGGCGACGCTGGCGTCCGCGTCCATCAACCCGGGAATGGCGCGCGCCATCCGCGAGGCAAACGCGGACGTGGTGCACTTTCATCATCCCAATCCCACCGGCGTGCTGTCGTACCTGGCCAGCGGCCGGCGCGGGCCGCTGGTGGTCACCTACCACAGCGACATCGTGCGCCAGCGCGTGCTGGGCGCCGTGTTCTCGCCCATCCTGCACAGATTCCTGCGCGGGGCGGACGCCATCCTGGCCACCTCGCCCGACTACGCCGGCAGCTCGCCCGTGCTGCAAAAGCACCGAGGCCGCGTGCGGATCATCCCCTTCGGCATTCGCGCGGAGGAGTTCGAGAGAGCGGACGCGGAGGCCGTGGTGGACATCCGCGCGCGGTATGGCCCCAGACTGGTGCTGGGTGTGGGTAGGCTGGTGTATTACAAGGGGTTTGAGTACCTTGTACGCGCGATGGTAGCAGTGGAAGGACGGTTGGTGATTCTGGGCGACGGGCCCCTGCGCGGCGCGCTGCAGGCGCTGGCCGCGGAGCTGGGAATCGGGGACCGGGTGGCGTTTCCCGGGCCCGTCCAGGAGCTGGCCCCGTGGTACCACGCGGCGGACGTGTTCGTGCTGCCGGCCGTGGCCCGCAGCGAGGCGTTCGGGATCGTGCAGCTGGAGGCCATGGCCGCCGGCACCCCGGTCGTAAACACGCGGCTCGAAAGTGGCGTCCCGTTCGTCTCGCGCGACGGAGAGACGGGGATCACCGTGCCCCCGGAAGACCCGGACGCCCTGGCCGCCGCGCTGCGCCGCCTGCTGGACAACCCGGCGCTGCGCGGGCGCTACGGCGCCGCGGCGCAGCAAAGAATTCGCGGCGAGCTGAGCCTGGACCGCATGGTGGCCGACACGCTGGCCGTGTACCGCAACGCCGTGAGCCCTTGACGGACCCCATCCCCACTCCCGAGCCGATGACCCCGAGCGACGGCCCCGAGGCATCCGTTCCCCCCGCATTCCCCGAGCGCGAGCCTTCGCCCCGGTTCTGGGCGGGCCGCCGCGTGCTGGTGACCGGCGGCGGCGGGTTCCTGGGCTCGCACCTGGTGGAGCGGCTGCGCGCCCTGGGCGCCGACCCGTTCGTCCCCCGCCGCGCGGAGTACGACCTGACCCGGCAGGCCGACGTGGAGCGGCTGTACGCCGAGTCCACCCCCGGGCTGGTGATGCACCTGGCGGCGGAGGTGGGCGGCATCGGCGCCAACCGCGAAAGCCCGGGCCGCTTCTTCTACGCCAACGCCATCATGGGCACCATGATGATCGAGGAGGCGCGGCGGGCCGGGGTCGAGAAGTTCGTCCAGGTGGGGACCGTCTGCGCGTATCCCAAGTACACCCGCGTCCCGTTCCGCGAAGAGGAGCTGTGGGCGGGGTACCCGGAAGAGACCAACGCCCCGTACGGCATCGCCAAGAAGGCGCTGCTGGTGCAGCTGCAGGCGTACCGGCAGCAGTACGGGATGAACGGCATCTACGTGCTTCCCACCAACCTGTACGGGCCGCGCGACAACTTCGACCCGCGCACCAGCCACGTGATCCCCGCGCTCATCCGCCGCATGGACGAGGCGCGGCGCGGGGGGCTGGCGGAGCTGCCGGTGTGGGGGACGGGGAACGCCTCACGCGAGTTCCTGTACGTGGAAGACGCCGCCCGCGCGCTGGTGCTGGCGGCCGAGCACTACGACGGCGCCGAGCCCGTCAACGTGGGGATCGGCAACGAGATCCGCATCGCCGAGCTGGCCGGGCTCATCGCGCAGCTGGTGGGGTACGAGGGGCGCATCGGCTTCGATCCCTCGCAGCCCGACGGGCAGCCGCGCCGGTCGCTGGACACCCGCCGCGCCCGCGAGCGCTTTGGCTTTACGGCCCGCGTGGGGATGCGCGAAGGGCTGCGGCGCACGGTGGACTGGTACCTGAGCAGCCTTTCCGGGTAGCGGGCCCGGTCGCCCGCGCCACCCCTCTTCCTGGCAGTGCCCTTGTCCGACATCGTTCCCACGCCCCGCCCGCCGCACCCCGACGGGGGGCACCGCACCCCGCAGCTTCCGCTGCTGCACTCGCAGCCGCAGGCGGCCGACGCCACGGCGGCGCCGGGCGAGGGCATTCCCCTGCGCGAGTACCTGGGCGCCCTGCGCCGCCACCTGTGGCTGGTGCTGGCCGCCGTGCTGGTTTCGGTGGGCTTCGCCGCGTACCGCATCAGCCAGGAGCCGCCGCGCTTTACGGCCGGCAGCGCGGTGCGGCTGGTGAACCCGCGGCAGGAGCTGGCGGGGGAGATCGGCACGGGGCAGTCGGACCAGCTGCAGGGGTGGTACACGGACCCCATCCTTTCCCAGGTGCAGGTGCTGCGCAGCCGCGCGGTGGCGCAGCAGGTCGTCGACTCGCTGGGCCTGCGCCTGCAGCCGCAGGGAACGGGCTTTCCGTACGCGGAGCTGGCGGACGTGCGCGTCTCGCCCGCCGCGCGCACCGGCGACACGCTGCACCTGGCCTTTGCGCCCAACGGGGTGCGGGGGCGGCTGGGAAGCGTGCGGACGCAGGCGCCGTACGGCCGGCCGCTGGACCTGGGCACCGTCAGCCTGACCTTTGCGCGGCGGCCGGCGGACGTGAGCATCGCGCGGATGACGGTGGTGGAAGAGCAGGACGCGGCGATGTGGGTGATCGGGTCGATGGTGCCGGTGCAGCGCGAGATGACGAACGTGCTGGACATCCAGTTCACCCTGAACGACCCCCACCTGGCGCAGCGCGCCGCCAACGCCGCCGCCGCGGCGTTCCAGGACGTGTCCATGCGCTCGGCGCAGACCACGTCCCGCCGCCGGCGCATGTTCGTCGAGGAGCAGTTGCGCAGCACCGACCGGCTGCTGCTGACGGCGCAGCACCAGCTGAGCGCATTTCGCAAGGGCGTGCGCTCGTTCAGCCCGCGCGAAAGCTACCGCACCACCGAAGAGGGGCTTACGCAGTTTCGCCTGCAGCGCCAGGCGCTGATCACGGAAAAGAGCATCTACGACCAGATGTCGCGCGAGCTGTCCAGCGACCGGGGGCGCGAGGGAAGCGAGCAGATCGCCGCCCTGGCCGCGTCGCCGGAGGTGGCGTCGAACAGCGGCATCCTGGCGCTGTACAACCAGCTCATCCAGTACCAGACCGCCCGCGACAGCGCCACCACGGGCCGCTGGTCGCGCGCCAACACCAACCCCGACGTGCAGCGGCTGGACTCGCTGATCTCCACCTACCGCGGCCGGCTGGTGCGCGCGGTGCAGGGGCGCAGCGACGCGCTGGCCGCGCAGATCGGCGTGCTGGACCAGGTGATGGCCAGCGACGCCGCCGCCATCAGCGCCCTCCCCGACGCCGAGGCCGAGGAGATGCGCCTGTCGCGCGAGGTGGAGACGCTGCAGAAGATGGTGGACGACATGCGCCGCCAGCAGCAGGAGGCGCGCATCGACGAGGCGGTCGAGGCGGGGCAGGTGGAGATCGTGGACTGGGCGCTGGTCCCCGGCACGCCCGTGGGGACGGGCTCCAGGCGGCGGCTGCTGTTCGCGCTGCTGGTGGGGTTGATGATCGGCGGGGGCGGCGCGCTGGTGCTGGACCGGCTGAACACCGCCATCGTGCGCCGCGAAGATGCGGAGGCGATGCTGCGCGTGCCGGTGATCGCCGTCATCCCGCGCCTGGGCGAGCCCATGCAGGCGGCGCGCAGGCTGGACGTGCGGCGGCTGCTTCCCCGCCGCGGACCGCCGCCCGAGACGGGGCTGGTGACGGTGAGCGAGATGCAGTCCGCCGGGTCGCAGGCGTACCGCAAGCTGCGCACGCACCTGATTTTCTCCCAGGGAGGCCAGCCGCCGCGCACGCTGATGGTGACCAGCGCCGCCGCCAGCGAGGGCAAGACCACGGTCTGCGCCAACCTGGCGACCACGTTCGCGCAGCAGGGGCTGCGGGTGGTGATCATCGACGGCGACCTGCGCCGGCCGCGGCTGCACGGGCTCTTCGGCCAGGCGCGTACGCCGGGGCTCAGCGAGCTGCTGGAGGACGATGCGCCCATCTCCGAGGCGGTGCGGCAGACGTCGGTGCCGGGGCTGCACCTGATCACGGCGGGGCGGATGGTGCCGCACGTGTCGGAGCTGCTGGGCGGCGCGGCCATGGGCCGGCTGGTGCGCGAGCTGAACGCGGCGTACGACCTGGTCGTCATCGACACGCCCCCCGTCCTTGCCGCGGCCGACGCCGAGATCCTGGGCGCGCAGGCCGACGCGGTGCTGGTGGTGGTGCGCGCCGGCAAGACGGAGCGCCAGAGCGCCGTCTACGCCATGCAGCAGCTGCGCGCCGTGGGCGCGCGCATCGTGGGCGCGGTGCTGAACGACCCGGACCAGAAGATCGCGGGGTACGGGCGGTATGCGTATTACTACGATTACTACACGGAGCAGACGGTAGGGTAGGGCGGGGGGAGTGCCCAGTGCCGAGTGCCCAGGAGTGAGTGCCGATCGGAGGGGATCGCGCGGGGCCGCCTCGATACCAAGTCCGGGAAAACACCTGTCATTCTGAGGAAGCGCCCACCCCGGGCTCTCGGGAAAACCGCGGAGCCCGTTGGCGCGACCGAAGAATCTCCTTCCCCTCGCGCTGAACCCTTTCCCGGGCGCCGCCCGGGAACCCCGCGTGACGGAAAGATCCTGCCGCTTCGGATAAAGATTCTTTGGTCGGCGCCACGCTCCCGGGCGAAGGGAGAGCACTCGGCGGCGCCTCCCTCAGAATGACAGGTTTTGTCAGGTCTGGTTCAAACAAAGTCCCGGGAAACGCCTGTCATTCTGAGGGAGCGCCCACCCCGGGCTCCCGGGAAAACCGCGGAGCCCGTGGGCGCGACCGAAGAATCTCCTTCCCCTCGCGCGGAACCCTTTCCCGGGCATCGCCCGGGAACACATCGTGACGGAAAGATCCTGCCGTTCCGGACAAAGATTCTTCGGTCGGCGCCATGCATCCGGGCGAGAGGAGAGCACTGCGCGGCGCCTCCCTCAGAATGACAGGTTTTGTCCGCGCTCAACCGTCAGCGACCCGGATCTCTGCGCGCGAGAACAGAACGGCCCTCCCCGCGGAGGGCCGTTCCGCGTGTGTGCGCGGGGTGCATCGCCGCATCACGGGACGGAGGCTTTGCGCGGACGCGCCGGGAAGGCCAGATTGTTGCGGATGCCGCAAGGCTGGCCGTTTCCTCTTTCATCTCCGTTCTCAGCATCATGCCTTACGAGTCCCTGCCGGTGGTCCGTTCCGTACGCCAGGTGCTGCGCACCGCCTCGTCGCGCGACGAGGCCATCACCCGCGTGCTGGAGGCGGTGGGCGACAGCATGGGGTGGCTGGTGGGCGCGTACTGGGCCCCCGAGGCCGACGACGGCACGGTGGCGGCGCAGTGCGTGTGGGCCGCCCGCATCCACAAGGGCACAGTGTTCGCCACCGAGACCCGGCAGATGCGGCTGGCGTACGGCGAGGGGCTGCCCGGCCAGGTGTGGACCACCGGCGAGACGCTGTGGATCGAGGACGTGGGGCAGGACTCCAACTTTCCCCACCACGCCGCCGCCCGCACCGACGGCCTGCACGCCGCCGTGGCCTTTCCCGTGCGCCACGGCGAGCAGGTGCTGGGGGTGCTGGAGTTCTTTACCGACCTGCTGCGCGCCCCCGTGCAGACGCTGCTTCCCGTGTTCGACCAGATCGGCGGCGACCTGGGCGCCTTCGTGGCCGGCGCGTGGACCCCCGAGCCGGAGCCCGAAGAGGCGCCCGAAGACCGCGCGGAGGCCGGCGACGCCCGGCGTTGACAGGGTGGCGGCCACGGCGTAACTTCCGCCATGGAACGACCGAAGACCATACGCACGACCCTGTTGCCCGCCGACCTCCTCCCCTGCCCGGGAGCCGAGGGCCGGCGGGCTCGCCGCATTACGGAGGCACGATGAACCGTCCGGACGCGCCCGGGGCCCGCTTCGTGGGCGAGGGCCTTACCTTCGACGACGTGCTGCTGGTGCCGCGCCGCTCGGCGGTGCTGCCCGGGCAGACCGACCTGCGCACGATGCTCACCCGCAGCATCGAGCTGGCCATTCCGCTGATCTCGGCCGCCATGGACACCGTCACCGAGAGCCGGATGGCGATCACCATGGCGCGCGAGGGCGGGATCGGCATCATCCACAAGAACATGTCCATCGACCGGCAGGCCGAGGAGGTGGACCGGGTAAAGCGGTCGGAGAGCGGGATGATCGCCACGCCGTTCACCATTGGCCCGCGCGAAACGCTGGCCGACGTGCTGCGGCTGATGGAGCGCTCGGCCGTCAGCGGCATTCCCGTGGTGGACGAGGGGCTGCTGGTGGGCATCATCACCAACCGCGACCTGCAGTTCGAAACCGACCGCTCGCGCCCCGTGCACGAGGTGATGACGCCGCAGGACCGGCTGGTCACCGCGCCCGTGGGCACGTCGATGGAGGAGGCGCGCCGCATCCTGCACCAGCACCGCATCGAAAAGCTGCCGGTGGTGGATGAGCAGGGGGTGCTGCGCGGGCTGATGACGGTAAAGGACATCCGCAAGCGCCAGCAGTTCCCCAACGCCTGCAAGGACGAGCGCGGCCGCCTGCGGGTGGGCGCGGCGCTGGGCGCGTCCATGAAGGACGTGGACCGCGCGCGGGCGCTGGTGGACGCGGGGGTGGACGTGCTGATCGTCGACACGGCCCACGGGCACAGTGAGGGCGTGCTGGACGCGGTGTCGCGCATTCGCGAGGCGTTTCCCGACGCGCAGATCATCGGCGGCAACATCGCCACCAGGTCGGCGGCCGAGGCGCTGGTGGAGCGCGGGGTGGACGCGGTAAAGGTGGGGGTGGGGCCGGGCTCCATCTGCACCACCCGCGTGGTGGCGGGGATCGGCGTGCCGCAGCTTACGGCGGTGCTGGACGCGGTCGAGGGCGCCGCGGGGCGGGTGCCGGTGATCGCCGACGGCGGCATCAAGTACTCCGGCGACATCGTCAAGGCGCTGGCGGCGGGCGCGCACTCGGTGATGATGGGGTCGATGCTGGCGGGGACGGAGGAGAGCCCGGGCGAGAGCTTTCTGCTGGAGGGCCGGCGCTTCAAGATCGTGCGGGGGATGGGGTCGCTGGGCGCCATGAGCGAGGGCTCGGCGGACCGCTACTTCCAGGAGGGGAGCGACGCCCGCAAGTTCGTCCCCGAGGGGATCGAGGGGCGGGTGCCGTACAAGGGCCCCGCTTCGGACACGCTGTACCAGCTGACGGGCGGGCTGCGCAGCGGGATGGGGTACCTGGGTGCACCGGACATCGAGACGCTGCGCCGCGAGCCGCAGTTCATGCGCATCACCGGCGCGGGCCTGCGCGAGAGCCATCCGCATGACGTGACGATCACGCGCGAAGCGCCGAATTATCATTCGTGATGCGGTGAAGGGGTGAAGGGGTGAAGGGGTGAGGCGGGGCTTTCCCGACCCGCGGGGCCCTCTCCCCCGACCGGCCTTTCGCTCGTTCCTCGCGACGGCGGTCGACCCCTCCCCCAAACTGCGGGGGAGGGGTTGTTCGCATGCACGATTGTTGAGGAACGGCACCCCTCCCCCGGGGTTGGGGGAGGGGTCGCCGCGAGGAACGAGCGGCGAAGTCGGCGGGGGAGAGGGCTCGTCGGAAACGCGTTGGGCGTTCGGGATCCGGTATCAGCCGCCGGAGAGGGGGAGACGGTCGATGCGGTCCAGCTCCAGGCCGAACGCAAGGCGCGCGGAACGGCGCATGGCGTCGGGGTCGCCGGTGGTGAAGAAACGATGCGCGGGTGGCGCCGGCGACGGCGCGGAGGCGAGGCGCCATTCGCGCGCCACGTGGGAGAGCGCGGCGTTTGCGGGGTCGTACAGCTCGGCGCGGGGGCAGTGCTCGCGCAGCAGCGGGGCGAGCGCGGGATAATGCGTGCAGGCCATCACCAGCACGTCCACGCCACCCAGCGGCGCGAGGATGGAGGCTACGTCGCCGCGCACCGCCTCGGTGGCCAGGCGCCCGGCCTCGACGTGCGCGGAGAGCGGCTGCGCCACCCGCTGGCGGACGTGGTGGCCGGCGGCCCGCAGCGCGCGCCCGTACGCGCCGTTGCGCACCGTGCGCCGCCCGCCGATCACGCCGATGCGCGCGGGCGCCCTGCGCGCCAGCTCCGCGAGCGCGGGGGCGATGATGCCGCACACCGCTACTCCGTCGCGCGGCGCGTCCAGGTCGGGGAGCACGGTGCTGGCGGCGTTGCAGGCGAGCACCACGTGGTCGGCGCCGTGCGCGCGGGCCAGGTGGCGAGCGAGGTGGTCCACGCGCGCGGCCAGCGCACGCCGCGGCACCTTGCCGTACGGGGTGAAGCCGGCGTCGGAGAGATAGACGACGGGCACGGCGGGGTACCGCGCCGCCAGCAGCCGGAACACCCCCAGTCCGCCGATCCCCCAGTCCAGGACCGCCAGCTTCACGGATAGCTCTGCGGCGCCACGGTCCCCGGCTGCAGCGGGCCGCTGTCGAAGGCCAGCACCCGCGCGTTCCATCCCACGTTCAGTTTTTCGACCTTTCGCCCGGGAAAGCGGCTTTCCAGGTACCAGGTCATCTCGTGCTCGGCGCGGATGGGGTTGTAGCGCAGCATGGCCTGCCAGCGCGGGTCCGTCACCAGCCGCCGCAGCCGCCGCGCGAAGTCGCGGGCGCGAAAGCGCTGCAGGTAGCCGCGCCCCTTGCTGGCCAGCAGCAGCGGCGTCTCGCGCCAGCGCACCGGCGCCGTCACCATGTCCACGATCAGCACGCGGCCGCCGGGGCGCAGCACGCGGCGGATCTCGTTCATCACCGGGTCCCAGTCCAGGTAGCGGAACGAGAGCAGCGAGGTCACCACGTCGAACGAGGCGTCGGGGAAGGGGAGCACGGGGCCGTCGATGCGGACGAACTCCAGGTCGGGCGCCCCGGCCGCGCGCATTCGGGCCCGCTCGATCATCCCCGCCGAGGCGTCCACCCCGGTGCCGTGCGCCAGACGTCCCCGCATCTGCAGCAGAAGCGCGCCGTTGCCGCACCCCACGTCCAGAACGCGCGCCGGCTCCCGCGGCAGCCGCGACTTCAGCCAGCGCCACTCGTCCCGGCGCACGGTGATGTCCTCGAACACCTCGTCGTACAGGCCGGCCACGGAGTCGTAGGTGGGGTCGCCCTCCGGCGGCGCGGGGTCGAAGCGCTTCATGGCTTCCACCCGGCCGGTGGCGTACTTGGAGAGCGAGCCCAGCACCCCGTGCGACTTGCGGCCGGGGCAGCCCAGCACGTACAGCGGCGGATCGGGGCGCGTGGCCAGCCGCTCCCAGCGAAAGCGGTCCGGGCGCAGCGACACCGTAGTGTACCAGTGGTAGCCGTACGCGGGCACCCCGAAGGTTCGCGCGAAGAAGGGCGCGAACCACCGCGCGGTGCGGCAGGCGTGGAACCAGGCGCTGGCGCCCGGCGCGAAGGGCACGTCCAGGGTGCGCCACTCGTGCGGGCTGAACTGCTCGGGGATGGCCCGCGTGCGGAACATGGGCCCGTACATCCCGCTGTGCCCGATGAAGTGCAGCTCGGCGATCGGCGTCCCGTCCTCCCGGGCCGCGCGGAACTGCGCCACCACGTCCGCCTTGCTCTCCACCGCGACGGCGCGGACGGTGGCGCCGGGATGCTGCCGGCGCTTGTCGTCCGCCAGCGTCCGCGCCGCCCGCGCGAACTTCTCTCCGCCCTCGCGATACTGCGTGGTATAAAGAATCAGGATCATGATGCCGGCATATGGTTGAGGAACAACGGAGCAGACGGGATGAACGGCACCTGCGAATCCAAATGTAGTCACCCCGCGCCTCTCCCTACCAGCTTTTCGCTGTCCGCCGGGTCCTCTCCCCCGGCCGGGCCTTTCCCTTGTTCCTCGCGGCGGCGGCCGATCCCCCAAACCGCGGGGGAGGGGTGACGGGGCAGGAACGGGAGCGGGGCTCCGCCGAGGGTGGCGGAGCCCCGTTGTTCCATCAGCCAGCCACCGGTTACAGCGGGTAGGCCAGCGTCGAGTTGGTGATGGCGCGGTACACGTTCAGCCGGCCGTTGCCAAAGACGACATCGTAGCCCAGCGCGCCCTTGTCGTCGGCCGTGTTCTGCAGCCGGGCACGCAGCGAGGCGCCGGTCAGGCCCGTTACGGAGGCCACCACGCCGGCGGCTCCCGTGACCTGCGGCGCGGCCATGGACGTGCCCTGCAGGTACGCGTATCCGCCGGCCAGGTAGGCGCTGTAGATGCCCATGACGTTGGTGGTGTTGCTGTACAGCTCGCCACCGGGCGCCGAGATGTCCAGCCCGGAGCCGTACTGCGAGTAGTACGCGCGGGCGTCACGCCAGTTGGTGGCCGAGACGGAGATGGAGTTCACGTTGCACGCCGGGCATCCCACCGTGCTGGTGTTGCCGTTGCCCGCCGAGGCGATCACCAGCACGCCCTTGGTGTTCACGGCGTAGTTGATGGCGTTCACCTCGGCCGTGGAGATGCTGGGGCCGCTCAGGCTCAGGTTCATGGCTACCATGCCGGGGTAGTCCGCGGCGGCGTAGATCGCGTTCACGATGTTGGCCGTGGGGCAGCTGCCGGTCGCGGTGCACACCTTCTGCACGTACACCTTTACGTTGGTGCCCGCGCCCGTCACGCCGGCCACGCCCACGGTGGCGCCCACCATGGTGCCGATGGTGTGCGTGCCGTGGCCGTTGTCGTCCTCCGGCAGCGCGTCGCCGTTGGCCCAGTCCCAGCCCAGGATCAGGTTGGCCGCGATCTCCGGGTGGTCGGTGTCGGCGCCGGTGTCCAGGCTGCCGATGACCACCTGCGCGCCTCCGACGGCGATCCCCTCGATGTTGTCCTGGTCGGCGTCGGTGATGGACGTGTACCCGGACGGCAGGTAGCCGTAGGGAGACGTGTTGAACTGCGCCTGCAGGCCGCCGGGGTTGTAGAACGCCCACAGCGCGGGATTGATGGCGTTGATGCGGCGGACGTAGTTGGGCTCGGCGTACTCCACGCGCGGGTCGGCCGACAGGCGGGCCGCCTCGGCGCGCTCCTGGCCGCGCGCCACGCCCAGCACCGCGATGCGGCTGCGCTCCGCCAGCCGCCGCTCCAGGCGCAGGCCGGGGGTGCGGCCCGTGAGCTCGGTCAGCGAGATGCCGTCCTTCATCTTCACCAGGATTTCGCCGGGAACGACCTCGTCCTGCCGCTGCTGAAGCGCGAGGGGCTCGGGGCGCGCTTCGCCGGAGGGTGCGGAGGGCTGGTCCGAGCACGCGGCCAGGCCCAGTGCGAGCAGCGCGGCGGCTGCCATGCGGGGTTGGAACATGTGGATCCTCCAAACAGGGGAGTGGGGGGTGAAGAACGCGGCGTCCAATAGGGAGCGCCCGTTCCGTGACACAGGCAGAGGCAACCCGTGTGCCCACCCCTTTACGGACCTCAAGTTGTTCTATTCCAGGCAAATAAACGGTCGAGGTGCAGATCCCCACCTGCACCATCCTGGTTCAGCCTGCACCATAATGGGTCACGGGTAGCACCATTCCGCGGATTGTGCTGGAGTCCAGATCCCGTGTCTCATCCACCAATGTGGCGGAAATGCTACAATCGAAGGCGCGTCCGGATTTTCGTAGCTCGTCAAACCGAAGGAAGAGACACGATTCCGCTGCCTGTATCAGTTAAAGACACTTATATAGGCAAGCATTCCATTCTGTTTCGTGAATGCACCTCGTCGTCGGCTCCACCCCTTGCGCGTACCGCAGTACTTTTTCGTGCTTTCCACCCTCGCCTCCGTCTACACGCGCACGTTCACCCGTTCACCCGTTCACCCGTTCACCCGTTCACCCGTTCACCCGTTCACCCGTTCACCCGTTCACCCGTTCACCCGTTCACCCGTTCACCCGTTCACCCGTTCACCCTCTGCCTCACCCAAGGCCTGCCCCTTGCACCCGCGTGCCGGCAAAACCTACTCTTCACCTCGGACGGAGCCGGCGCGAATGGACAATCGAGGCGCATCCCCCCTGAAGATCATCCTGATCGTCGCGGCGGTGCTGGTCGCGATCGTGTTCGCCTTCTTCGGACAGCTGTACTTCGCGTACTTCCTGGGCATCGTCGCCATCGTCCTGGTGCTGGTGATGCTGTTCACGAGGGCCAAGACTCCCACGGACTGACGGAAACACCGCCTCGCATGCCCCGACTTCAGCTGCTGCACCTGGCCCACGCCCGCTCGGGCGACAAGGGCGACACCGCCAACGTGGGCGTGATTGCCCTGCGCCCCGAGTTCTACCCGGTCCTGGTGGAGCAGCTCACCACCGAGCGGGTCAAGAAGCACTTCGAGGGGATCGTCCACGGCGGCGTGGAGCGGTTCGAGCTCCCCAACCTCGAGGCGCTCAACTTCCTGCTGCACAACGCGCTGGGCGGCGGCGGCACCGTCAGCCTGAAGACCGACGCGCAGGGCAAGGTGCTCTCCACCGCCATCCTGCGGATGGAGGTGGACGTCTCGGACGAGGTCGCCGCGCTGGCGCAGGGGTCGTGACCGCGCCGTCCGAATCGCTGCTCACGCGCGACGAGGGCGGCATCCGCCGGCTGGTGCTGAACCGTCCCGACAAGCGCAACGCCCTGAACGCGGAGCTCATCGCCGCGCTCAAGGCCGCGCTGCGCCAGGCGGACGCGGACGACGCGGTGCGCGTGGTGGTGCTGGAGGGGGCGGGAAAGGACTTCTGCTCGGGCGCCGACCTGTCGGCGCTGCGGAAGATCGCCGAGTCGTCGGTGATGGAGAACCTGGAGGACGTGGACGAGCTGGCGGAGCTCTTCCTCCTTCCCCGGCGGATGCGCAAGCCCGTCGTGGCGTGCGTGCGCGGCCGGGCGCTGGCCGGGGGATGCGGGCTGGCGACGTCGTGCGACATCGTCCTGGCGGCCGAGACGGCGGAGTTCGGCTATCCCGAGGTGAAGATCGGCTTCGTGCCGGCGATGGTGATGGCCATCCTGCGCCGCAACGTGTCCGAGAAGCGCGCCTTCGAGCTTGTCGTCCACGCGCAGCCGGTCGCGGCGGCCGAGGCGGAGCGGATGGGGCTGATCAACCACGCCTGGCCCGACGCGGACTTCGACCGCCAGTGCGCGGTGTTCCTGGAGGAGCTGGCCAAGCGCAGCCCGTCGGCGGTGCAGCTGAGCAAGCGGCTGCTGTACCACGCGGACGGAATGGGCTTCGAGGCGGCGCTGCGGTCGGGCGCGGACGTGAACGTGGTGGCGCGGATGACGGACGACATGAAGGCGGGCGTGGCGCGGTTCCTGGAGCGCGCCTGATGGTGGACCGCACCCGCCGTGAGCCGGACCCGTTCCTGGACTGGAAGGTCCGCGTCTTTTTCGCGGGCGCGGCGCTGCTGGTGCCGGGCGTGCTGCTGGGCTACGACCCGCTGGTGCTGCTGGCGATCGTCATCCTCGCCGGTGGCCTGATGCTGCTGACCGCCCTCGGCGCCCGCCGCCGCCGCCAGGCCGAGGCCGCGGCAGCGGAGGAGTGGGAGGAGGAGGCGGACGGGCAGGGGGCGAGGGAGGTGTGAGGCGTCTCGGCCGGTTTTGGCCCCACCATGGCTCCGCGCCATGGGTTAAAAACCCACGGCTAAAAAGGCCATAAGCCCCACCCATTGGCTCGCCTGGGCTCGCCGGTGGGGCTTCACCCGCTCGGGTGGGCCGGGTCCGCGGGAGGTGGACGGTCCGTCGTGATGCAGGCGAGGTCCTTCGGTCGCGCGCCGGGTCTGGAGTACGGGAGGGTGTAGCGCGGCGCTCCCTCAGGAAGTCACGGGTGGCGCGTGGGTGGAGGATTACGAACGGTTGAAGCCCCGTTCGGCGAGCGCAAGCGAGTCGGCCATGGGCTAAAGCCCACGGCTAGAAAGGCCATAAGCCCCACCCAATGGCTCGCTTAGGCTCGCCGGTGGGGCTTCACCCGCTCGGGGGGCGGGTCCGCGGCAGGTGGACGATTGGTCGAGAAATCATGTTGTTGAAGCCCCGTTCGGCGAGCGCATGCGAGCCGAGACGGGGCTTCTGGCATTTCTAGCCGCGGGCTTTAGCCCGTGGCGGGACGCGTGGCAGAGAGCCCGGTGTGTCACCCCTTCACCCGTTCACCCGTTCACCCGTTCACATCCTCCATGCAGTACGTTCAGTATTGACTGAACGGCGCCGAGCCGCTATCCTTGGGTCCACCTTGCGGCAGAGGGATGATGGACCCGACGACGATCGACTTCATCGAGAGCATGGGACGGCAGTTCGAGGAGGACGGGGCTCCGCGAATCGCGGGGCGGCTCTTCGGATTTCTGATGGTGCAGGAGACCCCGTGCTCGCTGGACGACGTCGCCGAGCAGCTGCGGGTAAGCAAGGGAAGCGCGAGCAGCAACGCACGCCTCCTGGAGCAGCTGGGCATCGCCGAGCGGGTGACCCGCGCCGGCGACCGCCGCGACTACTACCAGATCTCGCCCGACACCGGCGAGCGCACCCTGGAGCGCGCGGTGCAGGGCATCGGCTCCATGCTGCGCCGGCTGCGTCAGGGGGCCGAAACCGTGAACGGCGGCTCGCCCGTGCTGCGGCAGCGCTTTGAAAGCGCCATCGCGTTCCACGAGCGGGCGCAGCAGGTGGTGAGCGACCTCCTGGGGCAGGTGCGCGGCCGGCGCGAGGACTGACGCCGGCGGCGGACGCGCGGGATCCCGGACGCCCGCGCGGATCAAATCGGATTCTGAATGGATTGCACGCGGATGATGCGTGAGGACGATACGGGGCTGGACCCCGCGGACGAGGTGTTCGTGGAGCGCGTGGGCCGCTTTTTCGAAGGCGACGGCGCGCCGCGCACCGGCGGGCGGATGCTGGGGCTGCTGCTGCTGTCGCCGCGCGAGATGAGCATCGACGAGATCGCGGAGCGGCTGCGGGTAAGCCGCGCCAGCGTCAGCACCAACGCGCGGCAGCTGGAGGGGTTCGGGGTGGTGGAGCGGGTGAGCCACATGGGCGACCGCCGCGACTTCTACCGCATCGCCCCCGGCCTGGAGCGCACGCTGCTTCGCCACCGCATGGAGCGGCTGGCGCAGGTCGAGGCGCTGCTGGCGGCGGGGACGGCCACCCCCGCGGCGCGCGACGAGCGCGTGCGCGGGCGGCTGCAGGTGCTTTCGCGCATGCACGGCTGCGCGGCCGATGCGCTGCGGGCGTGCTGCGCCGCGGAGGCCGCGTGAGGGTGCCGGCGGCGGGACAGGCGCCGCGGTGGCTGCTGATGGTGGGGGCGCCGCCCCCCGGGGCCTCGGCGCCCCGGGTGCGGCTGCGCGACGCGGTGCGGGCAGGGGTGGCGGCCCGAACGGAGGCTCCGGATGCGGAGCCCGGCGACTACGGAACGGATGGGCGGGGAACCGCCCTGGAGGAATGATGAACAGACTGGGATGGACCCTGGCCGTGGCGCTGTCCGCCGCTCCCGCCGCCCTGGCGGCGCAGGCGCCGGCGACCGCGTCCGCGGCGCGGGGAGACACCGTTCCACTCTCGCTGCAGGCCGCCGTGGGGCGCGCGCTGGGGCAGAGCGAGGAAGTTCGCCTGGCGCGCAGCCAGGTGCAGATCGCGGAGTCGCAGGTGCGCGAGGCGCGCGCCGGCGCCCTGCCGCAATTGAACGCCAACGTGGGCTACACGCGCACCTTCGCCTCGTCGTTCAGCGGCGGCGGCGGGTTCACCCTGCCGGACTCGCTGCGGTTCGCGCCCGACAGCACGGCGCCGCTGGCGGAGCGGGTGGCCTACCTGGAGCGGACCGCGCCGCTGGCGGGCCTGGGCGGGCTGGGTCAATTGTTCGGCAACCTGCCCTTTGGGCAGGCCAACGCGTACCAGGCCACGCTCAGCGGCTCGCAGCTGCTGTACTCCGGCGGCCGCACAGGCGCGGCGCAGGCCATTGCCCGCGAGTTCCGCGAGGTGGCCCGGCTGGGGCTGGTGGAGCAGACGGCCGAGATCGAGCTGCAGGTGCGCTCCGCCTACGTCAACGCGCTGCTGGCGCAGGAGCTGGCCCGTGGCGCGCAGCAGGCGCTGGAGCAGGCCGAGGCCTTTCTGCAGCAGGAGCGGCTGCGGCTTTCGGCCGGCCGCGCCTCGGAGCTCGAAGTGCTGCGGGCGGAGGTGTCGCGCGACAACCTGCGGCCGCAGCTGGTGCAGGCGCAGAACGCGGCCGAGCTGTCGCTGCTGGAGCTGAAGCGGCTGGTGGACGTGCCGCTGGACGCGCCCGTGGTGCTCACCACCCCGCTGGACGTGCCCTCCGCCGAGGCGCTGGCCCGTCCCGTCGTGGCGGCCGAGGCGCTGGCGCGGCGGGCGTCCATCGCCCAGGCCGAGCGGCAGGTGACCATCGCCGAGCAGGGAATCCGCATTGCCCGCGGCGCCTTTCTCCCCAACGTGTCGCTGTCGATGAACTACGGCCGCCTGCTGTACCCCAGCAGCCCCGTGGACCTGGCCGGCGAGTGGCGCACGGACTGGACGGCGGGGCTCACGGTGCAGGTGCCGCTGTTCGACGGCGGCCAGCGCGCGGCGCAGCTGGCGCAGGCGCGCATCCAGGCCGAGCAGGCGCGCATTCAGCTGGCGCAGCTGCGCGAGGGCGTGCAGCTGCAGTACGCGCAGGCCACCGCCGAGCGCGAGCGCGCCCGCACCGCCATCGCCGCGCGGCAGACCACGGTGCAGGCGGCGCAGCGGGTGCACGATTTGACGGTGCTGCGCTACCAGCAGGGGCTGGCCACGCAGCTGGAGGTGTCGCAGGCGCGGCTGGAGCTGCTGCAGGCGCGCACCAACCTGGCCCAGGCGGTGGCGGACTTCCTGAACGCCGACGCCTCCGTCCTTCGCGCCACCGGCGGCTCGTCCGTGCTGGGCGCGCTCGACACGCTGCAGCCGCTGGACACCACGCCGTCCATCCTGAACCCGACGGTGCCGGCCCCGACGCCGGCGCCCAGCACGACCGTTCCGGCCACCGCGCCGGTGCCCGCTACATCGACGACCACGCCCTGAAGACCGGAGATCAGAAGAGATGAACGCATACAGCGACACGCGCCGCCCCCTGCGGGCGGCGGTCGCGGCCCTGCTGGTGCTGGGCGCCGCCGCCTGCGGCGGGGGCGAGGGCGAGGCGGCGGAGACGACGAAGGCGCCGGAGAAGGTGACCGTGCTGGCCCCCGACGACGTGGCCGCGGCGGCCATGACGGAGCTGGCGGCGGGCGTGGCCCTTACCGGGAGCCTGGAGCCCTTCCGCACGGCGGAGGTCAAGGCGCAGGTGCCCGGCGTGGTGCGCGGGCTGTCGGTGGACCGCGGCAGCGGCGTGCGTGCCGGCCAGGTGCTGGCCCGCATCGAGGCGGCGGGGATCCAGAGCCAGGCCGCCGGCGCCCGCAGCGGCGTCGCCGCGGCCCAGGCGCAGCTGTCGCTGGCCCAGCGGCAGCTGGAGTCGGCCCGGACGCTGTTCCAGGCCGGCGCCATGAGCGAGCTGGACTTTCGCGCCGCCGAGGCGCAGTTCCAGGCGGCGCAGGCGCAGCTGGCCGCGGCCCGGTCCACCTCCACCGGCGCGGCCGAGCAGGCCGGCCGCACCGCCGTCACCGCGCCCTTCGGCGGGCAGGTGAGCGAGCGCACGGTGAACGAGGGCGAGGCCGTGAACCCCGGCCAGACGCTGCTGACGGTGGTAAACTCGCAGTTCCTGGAGCTGCGCGGGCAGGTGCCGGTGGACCAGGCCAACCTGGTGCGCCCCGGGCAGCCGGCCGAGTTCACCCTGACGGCGTTTCCCGGGCAGACCTTTACGGGGACGGTGGCGCGGGTGGACCCCGTGGCCGACGCCTCCACCCGGCAGGTGGGCGTCACGCTGCGCCTCCCCAACCCGGGCCAGCTGATCGCGGGGATGTTCGCCAGCGGCCGCGTGGTGACGGCGGGCGGCCGGCAGGCGCTGGTGGTCCCGTCCGCCGCCGTGCGCGGCACCGGCGCCGACCAGCACGTGCTGGTGCTGCAGGGCGACTCCGTCGTCCGCCGCCCGGTGACGCCCGGCTCGCGCGACGACGCGCGGGGCGTGGTGGCCATCGAGAGCGGGCTGCAGGCGGGCGAGCAGGTGATCGTGTCCCCGGGCATGGTGCCCGCGGGATCGAAGGTGCGGGTGCAGACGGCCGCCGCGGCGGCCCCTGCGGCCGCGCCCGCGAAGGAGGACTGAGATGGCCGAGATCAACGTTCGCGGCCCCGGCGACGGGTCCGAGCAGGAAGCCCGCAAGGCGCCGGGCGGCGGGCTGAGCGGGGTGGCCGTGCGCCGTCCCGTCTTTACGGCCATGATGATGTTCGGGCTCATCGTGCTGGGCATCTTCGGCTTTCGCCGGCTCCCCATCGACGAGTTCCCGGACGTCGACATCCCCGTGGTGGCGGTGCAGACCGTCTACCCGGGCGCATCGCCCGAGACCATCGAGCGCGAGGTGACGCGACGGCTGGAAGAGGCGTTCAACACCACCGAGGGGGTGGACCGCATCACCTCCAACTCGCTGGAGGGCGTCTCGTCCGTCGTGGTGGAGTTCGAGCTGGAGCGCGACGGCGACCTGGCCGCGCAGGACATCCGCGCCCGCATCGACCAGGTGCGCCGCGACCTGCCGACGGAGATCGAGGCGCCGGTGGTGCAGAAGTTCGATCCCTCGGCGCAGCCCATCCTGTCGCTGGCCCTTTCGTCCGGCACGCTGACGGTGCCGGAGCTGACCACGCTGGCGGACGAGACCATCCGCCGCCGGCTGGAGTCGGTGAGCGGCGTGGGGCAGGTGCAGATCGCCGGCGGGCTTGAGCGGGAGATCCGCGTGAACCTGCTGCCGGAGCGCATGCAGGCCGTGGGGGTGAGCGCGCAGGACATCATGGGCGCGCTGGGGCGGCAGAACCTGGAGGTCCCCGCCGGCCGCGTGGAGCGGGGGACGGGCGAGCAGCTGGTGCGCGTCACCGGCCGCATTACCGATCCCGCGCAGTTCAACGACGTCATCGTCGCCACGCGCGGGGGGATGACGGTGCGGCTGAGCGACGTGGCGCGGGTGGAGGACGCCACGGAGGAGGAGCGCTCGCTGGCGCTGGTGGACGACCGCCGCGCCGTGTCGCTGGACGTGCTGAAGGTGTCGGGCGCCAACACGGTGGAGGTGGCGGACGGGGTCAAGGAGGCGGTGGCGGAGCTCGAGGCCACGCTCCCCCAGGGCGCGCAGCTGACGATGGTGCGCGACAACTCCATCAACATCCGCCAGTCGGTGGACGACGTGATCCACGAGCTGCTGCTGGGCGCGCTGCTCACGGTGATCGTGGTGATGCTCTTTCTGAACGACTGGAAGGCCACCGCCATCACCTCGCTGGCGCTGCCGGTGTCGGTGATCAGCGCCTTCATGCTGATGGACGCGCTGGGCTTTACCCTCAACGTGCTCACGCTGATGGGGCTGTCGCTCTCCATCGGCATCCTGGTGGACGACGCCATCGTGGTCATCGAGAACATCGTGCGCCACCGCGAGCACGGCGAAGGCTACTTCACGGCGGCGCGGCGGGGAACGTCCGAGATCTTCCTGGCGGTGATGGCGACGACGCTCTCCATCGTGGCGGTGTTCGTCCCGGTGGCGTTCATGGGCGGCATCATCGGCCGGTTCTTCTACCAGTTCGGGATGACGGTGGCGTTCGCGGTGCTGGTGTCGCTGTTCGTCTCGTTCACCCTTACGCCCATGCTGGCGGCGTGGTGGGGCGTGGACCCGCACGATCCGTCCGCCGGCGGCGGCAACCCGCTCAGCCGGGCGATCGCGGGGTTCAACCGCTGGTTTGACCGGGGCGCGGACCGCTACCGCGGCATCATCGGCTGGGCCCTGGGGCACCGCAAGAGCACGCTGGGGCTGGCCGCGGCGGCGTTCTTCGGCACCTTCATGCTGTTTCCGCTCATCGGCGGCGGGTTCATGCCCGAGCAGGACCAGAGCTCGTTCAACGTGAGCTTCGAGACGCCCGAGGGCTCGTCGCTGGCGTACAGCGCGCAGAAGGCGGACGAGATCGGCAAGGCGCTGCGCTCGCTGCCGGGGGTGGACTTTACCTACACCACGGTGGGCGCGGGCGTCACGGGAACGGTGACGGCGGGGAACGTCTACGTGGACCTGGTGCCCTCGGCCGAGCGCGACAAGTCGCAGCAGGAACTGATGGTGGACGCGCGTGAGAAGCTGTCCTCCCTCTTCGGCGCCACCATCGCGGTGGTCGAGGCGGGCGGGCTGGGCGGGCCCACGCAGCCGCTGCAGGTGAACCTGCGCGGGCCCGAGGTGACGGAGCTGGCGCGCCTGAGCGAGCAGGTGGCGGAGCGGATGCGGGCCATCCCGGGGATCGCGGACGTGCAGACCTCGCTGGGCGCGCCGCGCCCGGAGTTCCGCATCGACGTGAACCGCGACCTGGCCAACGAGCTGGGGCTGGACGTGGGGCAGGTGTCGGGTACCGTCCGCCCGCTGCTGGCGGGGCAGACGGCGACCACGTGGGAGGACCCCACGGGCGAGGAGCGCGACGTGGTGGTGCAGCTGGCGCCCGAGCGGCGCACGTCCCTGGAAAGCATCACCAACCTGCCGATCGCCACGTCGGGGGGGGCCACGGTGCCGCTGGGGCAGGTGGCGCGCGTGGCCGAGGGCGTGGCCCCGGCGCAGATCGACCGGCAGGACCTGGAGCGCGTGGGCTCGGTGGGCGCGGGCGTAACGCCGGAGCTGAGCATCGCCGAGGCGTCCACGGCCATCACGGCGGCGCTCGAGGACATGCAGATGCCGGCCGGCTACACGGTCACGCTGGGCGGCGAGACGGAGCAGCTGCAGGAGACCATGGGCTTCGTGCTGGAGTCCATCCTGCTGGCCATCATCCTGATCTTCCTGATCCTGGCCAGCCAGTTCGAGAGCTTCACGCAGCCGTTCGCCATCATGCTGTCGCTGCCGCTGTCGCTGATCGGCGTGCTGCTGGCGCTGCTGCTGACGGACGACACCTTCAACATGATGAGCATGATCGGCGTGATCATGCTGATGGGACTGGTGACCAAGAACGCCATTCTGCTGGTGGACAACGCCAACGAGCGGCGGGAAGCGGGCACCGAGCGGATGGCGGCGCTGGTCGAGGCCGGGCGCGTGCGCCTGCGCCCCATCGTGATGACGACGATGGCGATGATCTTCGGCATGCTTCCCATCGCCATCGGGATGGGCGAGGGCGGCGGGTTCCGGGCGCCGATGGCCCGCGCGGTGATCGGCGGCCTGATCACCTCGACGCTGCTGACGCTGGTGGTGGTGCCGGTGGCGTACACCTACTTCGACGACTTCGGGGGATGGGTGGCGCGCGGCTTCAAGCGCAAGCCGAAGCCCGCCGCGGCGCCGGCGCGCGAGCCGGGGCACCCGGGGCTGAACCCCGAGCCCACGTTCGGCGACTGACGCTGGACCGGGGTTGATGGATGTGATGCGAAGCGCCCCGCCGGGTTCGTCCTGGCGGGGCGCTTTCGTGTGTGCCGAGGCCATGCAAAAGAAAACTGCGGAAGGGTACAGAGGAACAGAGTCAGACAGAGGAACAAGATGACCATTCAGCTCGCTTTCTCTGTCTGACTCTGTTCCTCTGTACGATCATTCTTTTTCGGGGTCAGGATCTGGGTATTACGGAGGCGCGTCGCTGGGGGCGGGGCAGTGCGTGGGCAGGGCGAGGGTGTCGCCCACCGCCAGCGCGCCGCCCGGGTAGGTGATCCACCGCGTCCGGCCATCCGGGGCGGGCGCCCTGGCGTACAGCGTGTTTCCGAATACCAGGTACTCCGGCGCGGAGCCGCCCGGCCGCACGTTCTCCTCGTGCCCGGCCGCGAGGGTGTCCGCGCGGGCGTCGGGCATGCAGCCGCGGATGGCGGCGCCGATCAGCACCAGGACCAGCAGCGTGATCCCCAGCGGCGCCGGCAGCCAGTGCGCGTCCGCGGGCCTGTGCCACCGCATGCCCAGGTCCCAGCGCCGCGGCTGAATGTGCGCCCCTTCCGGTGCGCCGCCGCCGATCCACGCGGGGCGCGGCAGGGGAGCGGACGGCGGGCGCGGCTCTCCGGTCCCCGGCGGGAGGGACGGCCCGGGCTCCGGCCGCACCTCCAGCGTGGGCTCCGGCGCGGACTCGGGCTCGCAACCCGACTCCTCCTGCTCCGGGCCGAGTTCCGGCCCTGGTTCCCTCTCTGGCTTCGCTTCCTGCGTGGGCGCGGCGATCGGCAGGGCTTCCGGCGCCGGACGCGGCTCGCGCTCGAACGTGAACGCGGGGAGCGGAGCCGGGAGCGGCGCGGGTGAGGAGGGCCGCGGCGCGGGCGGCGGAGGCGCGTCGGCGGGCTCGGAGACGCGCAGCAGCTCGGCCAGGGCGCGGGTCTCCGGGTCCGGCTCGGCGCCCACCTCCTCGGCCAGCCACGCCTCGAACGCCTGGTAGTGCCGCAGGGCCCGGTTGCGCTCGCCGCTGGCCGCCTGCGCGCGCATCAGCATGCGGTGGCCCTGCTCCCACACGGGGTCGATCTCCACGCCCCGCTCGGCCAGCCGCAGCGCGCGCGCCCAGCGCCCCGCGGCGGCGGCCTCGTCGCCCGCGCGCTCCAGCAGCCGCAGCGCCGCGTTGCGCAGCTCGGCGCGGCGCCGGTCCGCCCACTCCATGAACTCCTCGGCCCCCGCGCCGGGATCGAACCCCTCCAGGAACGGGCCTCCGTACACCGAAAAGGCGTCGTCCACCTCGCCCGGCTCCAATCCACCCCGCAGCAGCACCACGGCGTCGCACTCCAGGGGCGTCCCGGTGCGCACGACTTCCTTTTCCACCACCAGCGCCCCCGGCGGCAGGGCACGCGTCAGCCGCCCCAGTGCCTGCGTCAGCGAGTGGCGGGCGCGCTCCTCGGGACTTTCGCCCCACAGCAGCGACGCCAGCCGCCCGCGCGCGTGCACCGCCGCACCCTCGACGCACAGGTACACGAGGAGCGCAACGTCCTTTCGCCGCAGGCCCTTGGCGGCCGAACCGCCGGCCCGGTACAGGGCGGGATGCCCAAGCGTCTTCAGATACACGGCAGCCATGAAAAAGCAGAGGGGGCGTACCGCGCATCCCCGGTTTCCTCTCGCAAATTAACCCTTTTGGTGCGGTGTCGCGCAATGGTGCATCCGTTCGGCCCGGCCGGAAAGCCGCCGTTGCGGGCGGTTTTTCCGATGCCGGCGATGTCTCCCGGGAATGCCTGCCGCGCAATGGTGCATCGCTGCACCCGTACGAAGAACGCAGGTCGCTTCCCATTCAGGACGCGCACACTTTGTACTCTTTTCGAACACCCTTCGTTGTGCGGCCGGCGTGCGGCGGCGGTGCGGGTGGTGTGCGGGGGGGCGATTAGCCTTGGCTCCGCAACCTCCGGCACCGATGCCGGGGTGCGACGAGAACCCCGTACAGGAGCTCAACCCATGTTCCGCAAGACCCTCTTTGCCGCCCTTCTGTTTGCCGCCGCCTGCGGCCCCGCCACCACCGAGCCGCAGCCCGCGCGCCCCGCCGGCGCCGTGCACGACGACGCGCCGCCGCCGCCGCCGGCGGACACCACCAAGCGCGGGGGAGGGACGATCGGGTCCGGCACCTGATCCCTCGCACACCAGACGACATTCCACGGGGGGCGGTCACCATGGGTGGCCGTCCCCCGTCCTTTCTTGAGACGGTCCCGTCCCCCCACATTCACCGTGGCGGGCGCCCCTGCATCGTCCCGATTACACGGGCGTGGGACACTCTCCAATCACCCAGGGCCGTCATTCCGGGGCCCGCCCACTCCGGGCTCGCCGCGGGCGGCAGGTTGCGGGGCCGGGGAAGCCAGCCGCGGCGTGCTCGGATTCTCACGCGGCAGCCCGGGCCGACTCGCGGCCACACGATCATCCCACGATGCCGATGGCGGATCGCGCCGGACGTTGCCGCGGGTGGGCGGCGCGTCGAAACGCCTCCAGCAACCCGAAGGCAGATTCCTCGGTCGCGCGTCCGGTCCGCGGCCAGGGAAGGTGGCGGGCGTGCGCTCCCTCGGAATCACAATCTGGTGCGTCGGGAGGTTGGCAGGCGGAGTCCGCGCACGTTGCGGCGCTTCGCACCTCATACGACGGGCGGAACGAACGCGGAGCCGGCGGAAGATCGTTCTCCGCCGGCTCCGTGCCGTTTTCATCCCCCGTGCCTTCGCCAGGCGCCATCCAGGCCGCGGCTCAGCGCCCGTCCGCCGCCTCGCGCGCGGCCTGCCGCTCGGGCTCGCGGCGCAGCGGGGCCGCCTCGCCCTCGGGGGCGGCGCGCAGCTGGGGCGGCTCGCCCAGCATGGCCAGGTCGAAGATCTGGTCCATGCGGTCCACGTAGTGGAACTGCATCCCCTCGCGCACGTCGCTGGGCACGTCGCGCAGGTCGCGCTTGTTGCCCGACGGCAGCACCACGTGCGGGATCCCCGCCCGGTACGCCGCCAGCACCTTTTCCTTGACCCCGCCGATCTCCAGGATCTTGCCGCGCAGCGTGACCTCGCCCGTCATGGCCATGTCGTGCCGCACGGGGCGCTCGGCCAGCGACGAGGCCAGCGCCAGCGTGACCGCCGCGCCCGCCGAGGGGCCGTCCTTGGGGGTGGCGCCCACGGGAAAGTGCACGTGGATGTCGTTGTCGCCAAAGACCTCGCGGGTGATCCCCAGCTCGTCCGCGCGCGAGCGGACGTAGCTGTACGCCGCGTTCACCGACTCGCGCATCACGTCGCCCAGCAGCCCGGTGATCACCAGCCGCCCGGTGCCGGGCATCTTGAGCGCCTCGATGAACATCAGCTCGCCGCCCGAGGCCGTCCACGCCAGGCCGGTGACCACGCCCACCTCCGGCCGCACCTCGGCCGGCGTGGTGGAGTAGCGGGGGTAGCCCAGCACCTTCTCGATCATCTCCTGCGTGATCGTCCAGCCGGTGGCCGTGCCCTCCGCCTTTTCGCGGGCGATCAGGCGCATCACCGCGGCCAGCGAGCGGCGCAGGTTGCCCACGCCGGCGTCGCGCGCGTAGCCGCGGGTCAGGTACAGCAGCGTCTCGTCCGTGATCCGCACCTCCTCCATCGCCAGCCCGTGCTCCCTGACGATGCGCGGGAACAGCCAGTCGCGGGCGATGACGATCTTTTCCTCGGGCGTGTAGCCGGCGATGCGCACCTCGATGAAGTGGTCGCGCAGGTCGCGGGGAATGCGGTAGAAGTCGCCCGCCGCGCCCACGAAGAACACCTCCGACAGGTCGAAGGGAAGGTCCAGGTACCGGTCGGTGAACTCTTCGCGGTTCTCCGGGTCCAGCATCTCCTCCAGCGCCTCGACCGGGTCGCCTTCCACGTTGCCCAGCCCCAGCTCGTCCAGCTCCTCCAGCAGGAAGACGGGGTTGCGCACCCCCGCGTCGGCGATCAGCTGCATCACCTTGCCGATCTGGGCCCCGGTGCGCGTGCGCCGCGTGCCCACCAGCTGCCCCTCGCCGCGGCCGCCCAGCTCCAGGCGCACCAGCGGCCGGCCCAGCCCGCGCGCGATGGCGGTCGCCAGCGTGCGCTTGCCCACCCCCGGCGGCCCCACGATGCAGGGGGCGGGGCCGCGCAGGTCGCCGCGCAGGGCCGCCACGGCCAGCACCTCCAGCAGCCGCTCCTTGCTCTCGTCCATACCCAGGTGCTCCTGGGCGAACGCCTCTTCCACGGCGTCCAGGTCGATCTTTCCGTCCCCCGCGCGGCGCGTCCAGGGGATGGAGATGAGCGCGTCCAGCCAGGCGCGGATCTCGGTGGCCTCGGGCCCGGTGGTGGCGCTGGAGCGCAGACGCTCGGCCTCGCGCCGGGCGGCGGCCGCCACCCGCTGCGGGAGCCGCGCCATCTCCAGCTTGCGCAGCATCTCGTCGGCCTCGCGCTCCAGCGGGTCCAGCTCGCCCAGCTCGGCCTGCAGCGCCTGGATGCGGCGGCGCACCTCGGAGGTGCGGTCGCGGCCGCTGCGGGGCTGCCCCTCGGCGGCGGCGGGGCTCTCTTCGCCCGCCACCGCCTCCACCTCGCGCGCCCGCTCCCACGCCTGCTCCAGCGACGCCAGCACCAGGTCCAGCCGCTTCGCCACGTCCAGCTGCTGCAGCACGGCGTCGCGGTCGGGAAGCTTCAGGTTGCACAGCGTGGAGGCCAGGTCGGCGAAGCGGCCGGGGTCGCCCAGGTTCATCCGCAGGATGCGCGGCACCTCGTCGGGAACGCGGTCCACCTTGGCGGCCAGCCCGGACACGGTGGTCAAAATGCGCTCCACCACCGGCTCGGCGTCCTCGGGCGAAAGCGGCGTCTCTTCGACGGCGCGGGCGCGGGCGGTGTAGTAGCCGTCCTCGAAGCGCACGTCGTCCAGGTGAATGCGCTTGAGCCCCTGCAGCGTGGTCTGGATGGTGCCGCCGGGCAGGTTCAGCCGGTCCAGCACGCGCACCGCCGTGGCTACCTTTTCAAGCGAGCGGGGCGGGATGTCCTGGCTTTCGTCCAGCGTGGCCACGATCGCCACGATGAGCTCCGGCTCGGGGTGCGCGTTCAGCGCCTCGACGTTGGGTGCGTAGCCGATCTGCAGCGCGGTGGCCCCGGACGGGTACACCACGGTGCTGCGGATGGGGAGCACCGGCACGCGGTCGGCGAGCCTGGGCGGGGCCTTCCTGACGTCCTGTAGAGGCATCCTAACCGGTGGTGGTTCAACGGTTTGCGTTTCTGCTTTCCAAAAGGCGGGCGTCCAGCGTCCGCAAGAACCGGGCAATCCGCCGGGCGTTGGTGCCCAGGTCGCCGCGCTCGCCGCGGCTGGCGGAGGTCATTTCCACGCACGTCTGCCCGTCCTGGTCCAGCGACAGCCGCACCCACACGTCGTCCGTGGACTTCCACAGCCCCGTGGCCACAGCGACGATTTCCCCCGCCTTCCAGTCACTGCCGACGATCGTCCACCCGGGCGTGCCCCGGGCGATCTCGTGCGCCGTCTCCCACACCTGCACGAAGGGAATGGCGTAGCTGCGCCCCCGCATCCGCGGGTCGTCGTCGTCCGGGTCGGTAAAGGCCCGGTTCTGCGTCAGGGCTCTGCGAAGACCCATGCTGGGCGGATTCGGTTCTGGATGTCGTCCCGCGTGCTGCCGGAGCCGCGGCTGCGACGAATCTACGTCGCAGGGGGCGTGGAGGGGAGGCGGGGTGGGTGAAGGGGTGAAGGGGTGAAGGGGTGAAGGGGTGAAGGGGTGAAGGGGTGAAGGGGTGAAGGAGTGAAGGAGTGAAGGAGTGAAGGAGTGAAGGAGTGAAGGAGTGAAGGAGTGAGCGGGGGAGCG